>NZ_JBVJCE010000014.1:27993-126464 GCF_055588925.1 Amycolatopsis sp. NPDC041971
TTTCCTCCTTTTTGTTTTGGGTGCTTCCTCTGTGTTGTTTTTTTGTTCTCTTTCCCCCCCCCCCCCCCCCCCCCCCCCCCCCCCACCAGCGCGCGCTACTGGCCCACGTAAGCGCGAAGGTGCTGCGCCGTGAGCGTGTCGCCGGAAGCGACCAGATCGGCGGGAGTCCCCGTGAACACCACCTGACCCCCGTCCGAACCGGCGCCCGGCCCCAGGTCGACGATCCAGTCCGCGTGCGCCATCACCGCCTGATGGTGCTCGATGACCACCACCGTGTTCCCGTCGTCGACGAGCCGGTCGAGCAGCCCCAGCAACTGGTCGACGTCGGCGAGGTGCAGGCCGGTGGTCGGCTCGTCGAGGACGTAGGTCGCGGACTTCTCCGCCATCCGGATGGCCAGTTTGATCCGCTGCCGTTCGCCGCCGGACAGCGTCGTGAGCGGCTGCCCTAGCCCGAGGTAGCCGAGACCGACGTCGGAAAGCCGGTCCAGGATCGTCCGCGCTTGACCCGAGGTGAAGAATTCGCGCGCCTCGGCGACCGGCATCGCGAGGACCTCGCTGATGTCCTTGCCCCGCAGCTTGTACGTCAGCACCTCCGCGGTGAACCGCTTGCCCTCGCATTCCTCGCAGACCGTCGCCACCCCGGCCATCATCGCCAGGTCGGTGTAGATCAGCCCGATGCCCTTGCACTTCGGGCAGGCCCCTTCGGAGTTCGCACTGAACAGGGCCGCCTTGACGCCGTTGGCCTTGGCGAAAGCGGTGCGGATCGGGTCGAGCAGGCCGGTGTAGGTCGCCGGATTGCTCCGCCGCGAGCCGCGGATGGCCGACTGGTCGAGCACCACCACGTCGTCCCTTGTGGACAGTGATCCGTGGATGAGCGAACTCTTGCCCGAACCGGCGACCCCGGTGACCACGGTCAGCACGCCCAGCGGGATGTCGACGTCGACACCGCGCAGGTTGTGCCTGGTCGCGTTCCGGATCGGGATCTGCCCGCCTGCCACGCGGACGTCGGTGCGCAGCCGCGCCCGGTGGCCGAGATGCCGTCCGGTCAGCGTGCCGGACGCGCGCAGCCCGGCGACGTCACCGGTGTAGCAGATCTGGCCGCCGTTCGGCCCGGCGCCGGGTCCGAGGTCGACGACGTGGTCGGCGATCTCGATCGTCTCCGGTTTGTGCTCCACGACGAGCACCGTGTTCCCCTTGTCCTTCAGCAGGAGCAGCAGCCCGTTCATGCGCTGGATGTCGTGCGGGTGCAGCCCGACGGTCGGTTCGTCGAAGACGTAGGTGACGTCGGTGAGGCTGGAGCCCAGATGCCGCACCATCTTCACGCGCTGCGCCTCGCCACCGGACAGCGTCCCGGATTCGCGGTCGAGGCTCAGGTACCCGAGGCCGATCTCCACGAGCGAGTCGAGGGTGCCGCGCAACGTCTGCATCAGCGGGCCGACCGACGGGTCGTCGATCTTGCGGATGAAATCGGCCAGGTCGCTGATCTGCATCGACGAGCAGTCGGCGATGTTCAGTCCCTCGATCTTCGACGAAAGCGCCGCCTGGTTGAGCCGGGCGCCGTCACAGGCCGGGCACAGCCGGAAGGTGATCGCCCTGTCCACGAAGGCGCGGATGTGCGGCTGCGTCGCTTCCTTGTCCTTCGACAGGAACAGCCGCTGGACCTTCACCAGCAGGCCTTCGTAGGTGGTGTTCATCCCGCCGAGCTTCATCTTGGTGGCGGGTTTGTGCATGAAGTCTTCCCACTGCTGTGGGGAGTAGTCCTTCAGCTTGACGGCCGGATCGACGAACCCGGCTTCCGCCAGCCCCTTCCAGTACCAGCTGCCGGGCGCGAAGTTCGGGACGGTGATCGCCCCTTCGTCGAGCGAAAGCTCCTTGTCGACGAGCTGGTCGAGGTCGATGGTGGAGACCTTCCCCAACCCCTCGCATTCGGGGCACATCCCCTCGGGAAGGTTGAAGCTGAACATTCCCGAAGTCCCGATGTGCGGCTGTCCCAGCCTGCTGAAGACGATCCGCAGCATCGTGTGCGCGTCGGTCGCGGTGCCGACCGTGGACCGGGAGTTGGCCCCCATCCGCTCCTGGTCGACGACGATCGCGGCGCTCAGGTTCCGCAGCGCGTCCACGTCCGGCCGTCCGACCGGGGTCATGAAGGACTGGATGAACGCGGTGTAGGTCTCGTTGATCAGCCGCTGTGACTCCGCGGCGATGGTGCCGAACACCAAGGACGACTTCCCCGAGCCCGAGACACCGGTGAAGACGGTGAGACGGCGTTTGGGGATGTCGACCGAGACGTCGGCGAGGTTGTTCTCTCTGGCTCCGCGCACCTGGATCATGTCGTGGCTGTCGGCGGCCGAAGGCATGGCTCTCCCCTGGTTGGAACTCTTTAGCCTGTAAAGTGAGGGTAGCAGAGGTTAGTTTATGCTGTAAGGAGTTGGCAAGTGGTCGTCTACGCGGCGCAGGGAGACCCCTGGCGGTCGATGGCACTGCTGTGGCGCACCGAGTCACCGGAGGCCGAGCGGCCTGGCCCCAAGCCAGGGCTTTCGGTGGAGCTGATCGTCGAAACCGCCATCATCATCGCGGACGCCGAAGGTATGGCGGGCCTTTCGATGCGTGCCGTCGGGGACAGGCTCGGCCGCACGGCCATGGCGCTCTACACCTATGTCCCCAGCAAGAGCGAACTGCTCGATCTCATGTACGACAAGGCGCTCGCCGAACTGCCGGCTTCCTACGACGGGGAGGACTGGCGGGCCGACGCCGCGCGCTGGGCCGAGGATCTGTGGAACTTCTACCTGCGGCATCCCTGGGTGCTTCAGGTCTCGCAGGCGCGGCCGGTGCTGGGGCCGAACGAGTACGTCGTATTGGAGGCGCTGGTGAAGATCCTGCGCCGGACCGGTTTGCGCCCGGCGGCGTTGCGGCGGCTGATCAGCGCGTTGTACTCGTGCGTGCGCGAGCCCGCCAGGACGGCTTCGGAGTCACGCCTGGCCGAGAAGGTGACAGGACAGTCCGACGACGAGTGGTGGTACGCGCGGTCCGCGCGTCTGCGGGAGGTTTCCCCGGACTTCGCCGAGCGGTTCCCGACGCTGACCTGGATGGAGAACGAGCAGGCGTTCCGGATGGAGGACGAGACGGTGTCCTATCTGGAGCAGGAAGCGAGGGAGGCCTTCGAGTTCTCGCTGACCGTTCTCCTTGACGGGATCGAAGTCGCGACGAAAGCGGAGTAGCCTTCTCCACATGCCCAGTGATTTCGCCTTGAAGACCATGAACGCCGTCCACCGCGTCATCCAGAAGGTCAGCGGCGGCCGCGCCGGCTGGCAGGTCGCCGGGATGACCGTGCTGGAACTGACCACGATCGGCCGGAAATCCGGCCAGCCGCGCACCGTGCTGCTGACCTCGCCGCTGCGGGAGGGCGACGCGTACGTCATCGTGGCGTCCCGCGGTGGCGACGACCAGCACCCGGCGTGGTTCCTCAACCTCCGCGACAACCCGGACGTCCAGGTCACCCTGAAGGGCGAAAGCCCGCAGCCGATGGTCGCGACCGTGGCCGACGCCGAGCAGCGCGTCCGCTTGTGGCCCAAGATCACCGCGGACTACAAGAACTACGCGCAGTACCAGACCAAGACCGAACGGGAGATCCCCGTCGTCCTGCTGTCGCCGAAGGCGTAGGCGCTGGGTGGCGCGGCCGATGTCGGGCGGGGTGCGACCCGTCGCAACAGGGGTGCCCGGTGGGTCGCGTGGGGCGTTGAGTGTCCCGATTCCTCCATCGTCGAGAGGGCGTTCCGGTCTCGCCCGGAACCCTCCCCGCTCACACCACCCAGCACGAACCCGAACGGCAGCGGGGCAAGGCCGGATTCCCGTGAGTGGCGATTCGGGCTAGAACCCGAAACGCCACTCACGACCACCTGTACCGAACGGCCACCCGCTGCTCCCGTTCACTCGCCCTTTTCGGCCCGCATTCCCCGCGCGGGCCGGGTCCATCGGCCCTACCGGCGAGTCGTTCAGCCGGGGACCGTGGATCTCGACGTGGTACACGACGAGAACGCGGGGATGCCGATGTCCGACTCCTTGGGTCTCGAGGTGCTCGATCGCGAGCAGTGCCTGTCACTGCTCGCGGGCGCCGGGCTGGGGCGGGTGGTGTTCACCTCCCGTGCCCTGCCGGCGATCCAGCCCGCGCGGTTCGCGCTCCACCACGGCGCGATCGTGGTCCGGACGCCGTCACAGAGCGCGTTGTTCGCCGGGATTCTCGACAGTGTGGTGGCGTTCGCGGTCGACGAGTTCTCCGCGGATTTCGGGACGGGCTGGTTCGTCACCGTGCTGGGCCGTGCCTCCGAGGTGCGTGATCCGATCGTGATCGCCGAGCTCGAGACCTTGCCGCTGGGCTGCTGGACTGGTCAGACGGACGCCCGCCATCTCCGCATCCCGGTCGAATCGGTCACCGGTCGGAGGATCCTCGGTGATCGCGGTAACGAAGCACTGTCCGTGATCGACGCACCAGATGAGCGATCCGGGCGCGTTTGTCATTCCTGACCCCACTGCCCGGGGAGTTACTCCGGGACGGTGACGCCAGTGCGGCGGGTGAGTGCGGCGAGCGACGCCAAGGCGCCCAGGATTCTGGACGCGGTGGCCGGGATCGCCCACGATCTCAGTCTCTCCGACGTCCTGCGGCGTCTGGTCGAATCCGCCTGCGAGCTGACCGGTGCGCCGTACGGCGCGCTGAGCGTGCTCGATTCCCGCGAGTTCATCCGTTTCGGTGACGCCTGGGAACGGCCGCCGTCCGAGGACGAGTCCCGGGTGGTGCCGATCCGCATGCGCGGCCGCATCTTCGGGATGCTGTACCTCGCCCGCAAACCGGACGGCGAGGAGTTCACCGAAGCCGAAGAGGATCTGCTGGTCGCGCTCACCGCGGCGGCCGGTGTGGTGATCGAGAACGCCGCGCTGTTCGAGCAGGTCCAGCGGCGCGAACGCTGGCTCGAAGCCTCCTATCACGTCACCGGCGCGCTACTGGCCGACCAGGATCTGACCGCGACCCTGCACCTGATCGCCGAGCGCGCCCGTGTCGTCGCCGGCGGGACCGCGGGCGCGGTCGCCCGTCCGCGTGGTGACGGGATGCTGGTCTTCGAGATCGTCGAGCCGCCGGGGCCGGACGCCGACCGGATCGCCGGGGTCACCGTGCCGACCGAGGGCACCGCGACCGGGCTGGCGTACACGAGCGGCAAACCCGTCGTGGTCCGGGAGTACGGCGACAAGGTGATCGAGCACCAGGGCGGACGCGGCGTCACGATGCCCGCGATGATCAAGGACCTGGATTCCACGGTCGCCGTCCCGTTGATCGTCGGCGAGGAGAAACTCGGCGTCCTGCTGGTGGCGAAGTTCCGCGACAAGACCCCGTTCTCCGCCTACGACGTCCAGCTCGCCGAGACCTTCGCCGCGCACGCCGCGCTCGCGGTCGAATTCGCCCGCGCGCAACAGGACAGGCAGCGGCTCGCCGTCTTCGAGGACCGCGACCGGATCGCCCGCGACCTGCACGACCTGGTGATCCAGCGGTTGTTCGCGATCGGGCTCGGCCTGGAGGGGCTCAGCAGGCTGACGGGCGAGCCCGCCGTCTCCGGTCGCGTGGCAGGCTTCGCGCACGAGATCGACCGCACGATCCGCGAGATCCGCAACAGCATCTTTTCGCTGCAGGAACCGGCCGAGGCACAGGGCAGCCTCCGGTCGGAGTTGCTGCGCGTCGCGCTCGACGCGGGCTGCGCGTCCGAACCCAGGGTCGGGTTCGACGGGCCGCTCGACTCGGCCGTGCCGGACACGGTCCGCTCGGACCTCGTCGCGACCTTGCGTGAGGCACTGTCCAATGTGGTCAGACACGCGGCGGCGACGGTGGTGTCGGTCGACGTCTCGGTCGACCGCGATGGGCGGCGGCTGGAACTTTCGGTGGTGGACGACGGCGTCGGCATACCTGCCGAACCCGGCCATCGCAGCGGGGTGGCGAACCTCTCCGAACGCGCGGCCCGCTGGAACGGCGCCTTCGCCGTCGAAGCGAGGCCGGAAGGCGGGACGAGGCTCGACTGGTCGGTGGAACTGCCGGCCCGGCAGGGGAGTGTGGGATGACGATTTCGGTGTTCCTGCTGGACGATCACGAACTCGTCCGCACCGGGCTGAAGACCGTCTTCGAGGCGGAAGACGATCTCACGGTGGTCGGCGAGGCGTCCACGGCCGCGGAGGCCTACGTGCGGATCCCCGCGGTCAAACCGCAGGTCGCGGTGCTCGACGTCCGGCTGCCGGACGGTGAGGGGGTCAGCGTCTGCCGGGAGATCCGGGCGTCCGTCGACCCGCCGCCCGCCTGCCTGATGCTGACGTCCTACTCGGACGACGACGCGTTGTTCGGCGCGATCATGGCGGGCGCGGCGGGGTACATGCTCAAGCAGGTCTCCGGCGGTGCGCTCGTCAAGGCCGTCCGCACGGTCGCCGCGGGAGGATCGCTCCTGGACAGCACGCTGACGGCGTCGGTGATGAACCGGCTGCGCGGCGAGAGTGACGCTCCGGACCCGCGTTACGAACAGCTGAGCCCGCAGGAGCGGCGGGTGCTCGACCACATCGCCGACGGGCTGACCAACCGCCAGATCGCGGAAAAGCTCTACCTGGCGGAGAAAACGGTCAAGAATTACGTGTCGTCCTTGCTGCACAAGCTCGGTTTCGAACGTCGTACCGCCGCGGCCGTCTACGCCACCCGACGCCGTAAGCCCACCGTCTAGAAGAACGTGAACTCACCGGCGAATTCGGGATCCTCGCGCAGCACCCGGCGAAGTTCGTTGAGTGCCCTGTGCTGGGTGACGCGGACGGCGCCCGCGCTCGCCATGCCCAGCGCGCCGGCGGTCTCTTCGGCGCTGAACCCGTGGAGCACGCGCAGCACCAGCACGTCGCGCTGCTTCGCCGAAAGGACCTTGAACAGCCGCGACAACCGGCGGCCGAGATCCGCCTTCTCGACCTCTTCGAATGTCGGGTTCCAAGGACCGTCCTGTCCGGGCTCCGGATCGGGCACCGGCGCGGACGGGTCCCGCGCGAGGTTCCGCCGGACGTCGGCGACCTTGTGCGAGGCGATCCCGAAGACGTACGGCAGGAAGCTGTTGTTCTGGTAGTGGTAGCGCGGCAAGGCGACGAGGACGGCCATGAGGACCTCTTGTGCGCAGTCTTCGGCGTTGGAGACACCGCGCGTCGCCCCGCCCAGCCTGCCCGCGCAGTACCGGAACACGATCGGCCGGAGAAGCGTCAGCAGGCTTCCCATGGCCCGCCGGTCACCACTGATCGCCGCCCGGACCATTTCGCCGTCCGGCTCTCCCGGCCGGGGCTGATATGCCGGGCGTACGGCTGTCACGCTCTCGGACACGGTCATCACGACGGATGGGCCGTTCTCGGCAGGTGCCTGTGCGTTCCCATCGTCCCCACCTCTCGAAAGCCCCCAGCCCTCTTTGGCCCTTTCGACATTACGGAGCGCGTTCGCGCGTCACACCGGTACAGCAGCCCGGAGTGGTCGGGTCTTTAGGCCCTGGTGTCCGCGGGGTATGGACTTTCGCCGGATTGGTCTAGACAATTAACGCAGCGCGGCGGCAGGCCGCCCTTTCACGGAGGAATCGCGATGAGGCGTTCCAGATCCCTGGCCTTTCTGGCCGTTTTGGTGCTCACCTTCACCGGTCTGACAACGGGTGGCGGCACCGCGAACGCGGCCAACCTGCTCCTCAACCCCGGCTTCGAGACGGGCTCGACGTCCGGCTGGTCCTGCGCGGCGGGCGCGGCCGTGAGCACGCCGGTCCGTTCGGGCGGTTACGCCGTTTCGGTCACGCCCGGCTCGACGACCGGGAAATGCGCACAAACGGTATCCGTCCGGCCGAACACGACCTACGCGGTTTCGGCCTGGGTGAACGGGAACCCGGTGTACCTCGGGGTCACGGGCGGGCCGTCG
This sequence comes from Amycolatopsis sp. NPDC041971, assembly GCF_055588925.1. Lineage (NCBI taxonomy): Bacteria > Bacillati > Actinomycetota > Actinomycetes > Pseudonocardiales > Pseudonocardiaceae > Amycolatopsis > Amycolatopsis sp. NPDC041971. The sequence continues at coordinate 35,942 of NZ_JBVJCE010000014.1, forward strand.
ACCTGGACGGCGGCGACCTCGTACACGCAGCTGTCGCTTTCGTTCACGACGTCGGCCACGCAGACGACGGCCGAGGTGTACGTCCACGGCTGGTACGGGTCGGGCACCTTCTACGCGGACGACATCAGCCTCGACGGGCCTGGCGGTGGCACTCCCGGCGCGCCGCCGACACCGGGAAATCCGGCCGTGGGCACGGTGACGAACTCGTCGATCGCGCTGTCGTGGGGCGCCTCGGCGGGCACGGTGACCGGTTACCGCGTGTACGAGGGCGGGACCGTCGTCGCGACGGTGACCGGGACTTCGGCGACGATCTCGGGGTTGACGGCCTGTTCTTCGCACAACTACTCGGTGGCCGCGTACAACAGCGCGGGCGAATCGCCGAAGACCACGGAAGCGGGTGCCACGACTTCGGGCTGCGTCGACACCGGCCTGCCGAAACACGCGCTGATCGGCTACCTGCACGCGAGTTTCGCCAACGGTTCCGGCTACACGCGGATGGCCGACGTCCCGGCGGCGTGGGACATCGTCAACCTGGCCTTCGGTGAACCGACGTCGGTGACCTCCGGCGACATCCGCTTCACGCGGTGCCCGGTGGCGGAATGCCCGACTGTGGAAAGCGACGCGGATTTCATCGCCGCGATCCGCGCGAAGCAGGCGCAGGGCAAGAAGGTGCTGATCTCCATCGGTGGGCAGAACGGCCAGGTCCAGCTGACCACGACCGCCGCGCGCGACGCTTTCGTCAGTTCGGTGTCCGCGATCATCGACCGGTACGGGCTGAACGGGCTCGACATCGACTTCGAGGGCCACTCGCTGTACCTCAACTCCGGTGACACCGACTTCCGCAACCCGACCACGCCGGTGATCGTCAATCTCATTTCGGCGCTGAAGACGCTGAAAGCACGCTATGGAGCGGGATTCGTGCTCACGATGGCACCGGAGACGTTCTTCGTGCAGACCGGATACCAGTACTACGGCGGCCTCGGCGGCGCCGACAACCGGACGGGTTCGTACCTGCCGGTGATCCACGCGATGCGGGACGCGCTGACCGTACTGCACGTCCAGGACTACAACTCGGGACCGGTGATGGGCCTGGACAACCAGTACCACTTCATGGGCGGCGCGGACTTCCACATCGCGATGACCGACATGGTCAAGGCGGGCTTCACCGTGTCCTCGACCGGATTCCGGTTCCCGGGGCTGCGCGAGGACCAGATCGCGTTCGGCCTGCCGGCCGCGGTGAGCGCGGGCAACGGGCACACCGCGCCCGCCGCGGTGCATTCGGCGCTGAACTGCCTGGTGAAGAATTCCGGCTGTGGTTCGTATTCCCTGCGCGGCGGCGCTTCGCCTGCGTTGCGCGGGCTGATGACGTGGTCGATCAACTGGGACCGGTACTACGGCTGGGAGTTCCAGAACGCCCACGAACCGTTCCTGAACGCCCTGCCCTGATCGCATTCAGAGGACTAAACGCTTTCCTCGGGAGGCGTTGCTCCAAGTCCGTGAAGGCCTCCTTGAGGGACCCAGGGTCCCTCAAGGAGGCCTTCACGGACCGACGGGTGCGCCGGAGGTCGCGACCCGTCCGGCACCTGATGACCGTGACGTCGTGAAGGCCTCTTTCCCTACCCTCAAAAGTAGGCAAGGAAGCATTCAGAGGACTAAACGCCTCCCGTGCGATTAGTCCTCTGAATGCGATGGATGCGCACGTAAGGAGCGGGCCCGCACCGTGCAGCATCGGTGCGGGCCCGCGGTTCAAGGGGACGTCAGAAGGCCGCGGTGATTCGCGTGAAGTCCCAGTCGTTCTGTGCGATGCCACTGCAGTTCTCGGCGACCCCGCCGCCCGCGCAGCCCCGGTCACGGTTGGTCGACCAGAACGCGAGCCTGGCGATCTTGTTGGTCTTGGACCAGTCGGTGATCCGGGTCCAGGTGTCGAGACTCGTCAGTTCCCGCTGGTCCGAAAGACCGTTCATCCCGCTGATGCCCAGGTGACTGTACGCCGTGGCGTCGTTCCACCCGAAGGTCGACTTCAGCTTGTCCCGCAGGCCGTTCGCCGCCTTGATGGTGTTCCCGTACATGTCCGCGCCACCACCGAAGTCGAACGGCATGATCGTGTAGACGTCGATCCCGGCGTTCAGCGCCTTCGACTGGTCGATCAGCCGTTGTCCCCAGGAGTTCGGGCCGCTGGTCGTCGTGCCGAAGGTGAGGATGGTCTGGATACCGGGGTTGTTCGCCTTCACGATTTTCAGCGCGTTCAGGACGCGGTCCTGCACCACCGCGTTCTCGAACTCGTCGGTGTTCTCGATGTCGATGTCGATCGCCTTCAGAGCGTAGGCGTCGATCACCTTCTGGTAGGCCCCGGCGAGCGCTTCCGGCGTCGAGCAGTTCGGCCCGAGTTTGTTGCCGCTCCACCCGCCGAAGGACGGCACGATCTGCCCGCCCGCGGCCTTGATCTGCGCGATGGCGTTCGCGTCGACCCCACCCTGTAGCGGGCGGCTGCCGTCCCAAGCGGGATTGCACCCACCGGAGGACAGGATGAACGCCATCGTGAACCATTTGATCCCGGTCGCGTTCATGACCGTCTGCGGGTTCGGCGGGCTGCCCCAGCCCATGTACAGATACGGCGCGCCACGGCCGCCGGGCAGCGGCGGGTTGCTCGTGGTCGTCGTCGGAGAGGTCGTGGTCGGAGAGGTCGTGGTGGTGGGCGTGGTCGGCGTGGTGGTCGGGCCGCCGCCGCCCGGATCGCAGGAGCCGCCGTTGATCTTGCAGTTGGCGGGCGCGGTGTAGGCGCCGGAGTACTTGACGTTGAAGCCGAAACTGGTGGAACCGCCGTTGGAAAGGTTGCCGTTCCAGGTGTTCTTGACGGTCACGTGCTGTCCGGAGACCGAATAACTGCCGTCCCACAGCGAAGCGATCGAGTGCCCCGCGGGAAGGTCGAATTCGACCGTCCACGCGGGCAGGCTCGATCCCGAGTTGTTGCTGATCGTGTACTTGCCTTCCCAGCCGGAGCCCCAATCGGAGCCCTTGCCGAAGGCGGCACCGACGCCGCCGGCCGCGGAGGCCGGCGCGATCACGAGGACCGCGCCGGCCGTTGCGGCAGCGGCGGCCAGGCCGACGGCCTGGATCCAAATCCGCTTAGCCACGGTCAACCTCTCAGTTCAGGCCGTTGCGCATGGCCGTGACGAGCTCGCCGTTGGAGGTGTCACCACTGAGTTCCCAGAAGAACGCGCCGCCGAGACCCTGGTTCTTGGTCCAGCCCATCTTTCCGTTGATGGTCGCGGGAGTGTCGTAGCTCCACCAGTTGTTGCCGCACTTCGCGTACGCGGTGCCCGCGATCGTGCCGGTCGACGGGCAGCTGTTCTTCAGGATCTTGTAGTCCTCGATGCCCGCCTCGTAGGTGCCCGGTGCCGCTCCGGTCGCGGTGCCGCCCGGCGCGTCCTGCGTGACACCGGTCCAGCCTCGGCCGTAGAAACCGATACCCAGCAACAGTTTGTTCGCCGGGACGCCCTTGGCCTTGAGCTTCTGGATGGCGTCATCGGAGGTGAAGCCCTGCTGTGGGATGCCCGGGTACGAGGTCAGCGGCGAGTGCGGGGCCGTCGGACCCTTCGCCGCCCAAGCGCCGAAGAAGTCGTACGTCATGACGTTGTACCAGTCGAAGTACGCCGACGCGGGGCCGTAGTCGGCGACGTCGAGCTTGCCGCCGCTGCTGGCGTCCGCGGTGATCGCGGCGGTGACCAGGAACGAGGAGCCGAACTTGGTGCGCAGTGCCTGAGCCACGTTCTTGATCGCGGCGGGGCCGCTCGTGTCACAGGTGAGACCGCAGGCGTTCGGGTACTCCCAGTCGATGTCGATGCCGTCGAAGACGTCGGCCCACCGCGGGTCCTTGAGCAGCTTGTAGCAGGATTCCGCGAACGCGGCCGGGTTCTTCGAAGCCTGGCCGAAGCCGCCGGACCAGGTCCAGCCGCCGAACGACCACAGCACCTTCAGGCCCGGGTACATCTTCTTCAGCTTGCGCAGCTGGTTGAAGTTACCGCGCAGCGATCCCGCGTCCCACGAGTCCGCGACACCGTCCACACTGGACGCCGCGTCGTAGTACTTGTCGTAGTCTGCATAGGTGTCGTCGTTCGCCGTGCAGGAACCGTTGGTGACGTTGCCGAACGCGTAGTTGATATGCGTCAGCTTGGCCGCCGAACCGGAAGTGTGAATGTTCTTCACGTGATAGTTGCGGCCGTAGACGCCCCACTGGACGAAGTAGCCGAGGTTCTTCTTCGCGCCCGGGTTCGGGTTCGAAGTCGTCGTGGTCGGCGGGTTGCTCGTGCTGGTCGACGTCGGGGGATTGGACGTCGTGGTGGTCGGTGTGGTCGGCGTCGTGGTCGGGTTGCCGCCACCCGGGTCACAGGAGCCGCCGTTGATCTTGCAGTTGGCGGGCGCGGTGTAGGCGCCGGAGTACTTGACGTTGAAGCCGAAACTGGTGGAACCGCCGTTGGAAAGGTTGCCGTTCCAGGTGTTCTTGACGGTCACGTGCTGGCCGGAGACGGTGTAGCTGCCGTCCCACAGCGAAGCGATCGAGTGTCCCGCGGCGAGATCGAACTCGAGGGTCCAGTTGGTGAGGTTCGATCCCGAGTTGTTCGTGATCGTGTACTTGCCTTCCCAGCCGGCACCCCAGTCCGAACCCTTGGTCAGGGTGGCTCCGACGCCACCGGCCGCGTTCGCCGGCACGGTCACCAGACCGACGGCCAGCGCCGCCACGGCCGTGAACAGGCCGACCAGATGCCATCTTTTTCTTGACATTTCACTCCTTACAACCCGGTGCAGGGAAATGATCTTGGAGATGATTTCGTCAAAGGGAAATCGGCGGCATCGCGTTGCCGCGGCCGGAGCCGGGCAGGCGGGGATGCGTCTTCATCGACCACCTCCACGGGAGAACCCTTTGTTGCGGGAGACGGTACGTGGTCTGGACCAATATGGGAAGCGTCACTACGTAGCGTGGTGATTTTCCTGCGAACGGCCTAATACGTTCGACAGCGTTAACCGTTCACTGGTTCGGTGCCGGTCAGCGACGGAATTCGTCCATTTCGCCGAGCCTGGCGATATTCGCGGATTCGTCGGGGTCGGGCAGGACGCCGGAAAGGAACACCTCGGTGATTTCGACGGCCACGTCGGGGGCCAGCCGCTTGAGGCTCAGTGCCAGCACATTGGCGTCGTTCCACTTGCGCGCGCCCGCGGCGATCCAGGTGTCCCAGGCCAATGCCGCGCGGACCCCGGGAACCTTGTTGGCCGCGATGGCCGTACCCGTCCCGGTCCAGCACATCACCACGCCGAACTCGGCCTCGCCGTCCGCGACCGCCCTGCCCACCGCCGCGCCGAGTTCCGGCCAGACGTCCGACGTCGCCGGGCGGAGCACCTCGTGGCCCGTCTCGGCGAGATACGCCTGGACGGCGTCCGTGGTGGCGTTGCGGTCGTCCGCGGCGAAGGCGATCCTCATGTCCGGATCGTAACGCCGCGTCGACAGGTGACGAACCGGAAGTCATGGGAAGATCGCGGCGTGGACTCGTCTGCGGAGGAGCGCCAGGTCCAGCGTGACCAGGAGATCGTACGGACACGGATTCTCGACACCGTCGCCCGCCTCATCGGCGAGGCCGGTTTCGCCCGGCTCAAGATCGGCATGATCTGCGCCAGGACCGGCTATCCCAGCGGCGTCGTCTACCAGTTGTTCGGCTCGAAGGAGACGCTGGTCCAGCGGCTCGTCGAGTTCGCCGCGGAGAAGTTCGCCGACGTCTTCGGCGCCGCCGTCGCCACCCGGACCGGTGGGCTGGCCCCGAGTCCGATGGACATGCTGCGCGCCCTGCTGGACATCTTCTTCGAACTGCTCACCGACATGCCGCCGCTGAACCGGGCGTTCGTGGTGCTGTGGACGGATGCGACCGTCGGCGATCCGGCGGTCCGGTCGGCGATGACCGAAGCCGATCGCCGGTACCGGTTCGCCATCGCACAGACCGTCGCCGCCGGGCTCGCGGACGGCTCCATCAGCGGCGTCCGCGATCCGGACGCGTACGCGGCGGCACTCGTGGGGCAGCTACGCGGGATCGCCGTGGCCGCGATCATCGATCCCGGCGGCATCGATCTGCGCGCCGTCCGCGCGGAGATGGAGTACGCCGTGGACAGGCTCGCTACACCGTTTTGATCAGCTCGGCCGCGCCGAAGGAGACACTGAACCGTTCGCACCAGATGGTCACACTCGAATACCGCGCCAGATCGGTGCCGGCGGGCAGTGTGTAGTTCTGGCTTCCCTTGTTGCCCTTGAGTTTCCCGGCACTGACGTACGCGCCGTCGTCGAACACGAACCAGCCGTCCTTGCCGGGGATGACCGGCGCGTCGGTGAGCCAGACCCGCAGATCGGGCCCATTGCTCGTGTCGAGGTTCTCCAGGCGCAGCACCAGGGATCCGTCGGCCGCGCGCAGGATCCGGACGTCTCCGCTGGTCGTGTGCTCGTGGCTGATCAGTGCGCCGGAGGCCAGGACCGTGGGCTCTTTCGAGGCGGGCGCGGCACTTTCGGAGGTCTGCGCCGAGGGCTGAATCGACGGCTGAGTCGATGGCTGGGCCGCGACGGGCAGGGCCTCCTGGACCGTTTCGTTCACCCAGAGCTTCCACGGCTGGAACCAGTAAAGGCCCGCGGCCACCGCCACCACCAGCCCGACCGCCAGTACGGCGAGCACCCGCTTGCGTTTCATGGGGGCCATTCAAGCGCGCGAACCGTCCGGAACGCCCGGTTCGCCTGGTTACCGATCTCTTACGACGCTCATGGAGAGCACTGCTCTCGTCCGGCTGGGCGGGGTCACGGCTGGGTTTCGGTGCCTTGACCCGGATCACGCCGCTTGACACGATTGCCGATCTGAAAAGGGCATATCGGACGGAGGCCCCTCGATGGGTTCGGCGATGTTTTCCATCCTCCTGCCGGTAGCGCTGGCGCTGGTCATGTTCGGGCTGGGGTTGACCCTGACCGTCGGCGACTTCACGCGCGTGCTGAAGTACCCGAAGGCCGCCGTGATCGCACTGGTGTGCCAGATGATCGTGCTGCCCGCGATCTGCGTCGGCCTCATCGTGCTGTTCGGGCTCGGCGGTGTGCTCGCGGTCGGCATGATGCTGCTCGTCGCGTCACCCGGCGGGACGTCGGCGAACCTGTTCAGTCACCTCGCCGGCGGCGACGTCGCCCTCAACGTCACCCTCACGGCGATCAACTCCGTGCTGGCCGTGTTCACTCTGCCGCTGGTCGTCGGCCTGTCGATGGCCGCATTCCTCGACGGCAGTGCCTCGGTCGGGCTCCAGCCCGCGAAGTTCGTGCAGGTGTTCGCCATCGTGCTGATCCCGGTCGTGATCGGGATGGCGGTGCGGCACCGGTTCGCCGACTGGGCGGAGCGCATGCGCAAACCGGTCAAGATCGGCTCCGCCGTGGTGCTCGTCCTGGTGATCGCGGCGGCGATCGCGCAGGAGTTCCGGACGCTGGTGGACAACATCTGGACGCTCGGGCCGGTGGCGCTGGCGCTTTCCGTGCTGAGTCTCGCCATCGGGTACTACGTGCCGCGGCTGTTCCGGGTGGACCGCGGGCAGTCGATCGCCTCCGCCATGGAGATCGGTGTCCACAATGCCACCCTCGCCATCGCCGTGGCGATCTCCGTGCTCGGCGACAAGGCGATGGCCGTACCGGCCGGAATCTATGGCGTGCTCATGTTCTTTCCCGCCGGGATCGCGGCCTTCCTGTTGTCCCGCAGCCGGGAGAGTGCGCCGGTCCGCTGAGGTACGTCGGGGCGTACCTCAAGGAGGGCTCGCCAGCACGACCCGAACACTCACGACCCGCTCAGCGCGCCGGCGTCACCGATCGCCTCGTCCAGGATCCCCAGCCCTTCCGCCAGTTCGTCCTCCGTCGCGGTCAACGGGGGAGCGATCCGGAAGACTCCGCCCATTCCCGGCAGCTGAACGATGTTCATGTGCAGCCCCAGTTCGAGGCAGCGCCGCGTGACCAGGGCGCCCAGTTCGTCGGAGCTGTGTTTCGTGGCACGGTCCACGACGAGTTCCACGCCGACCAGCAGGCCCCGCCCGCGGATGTCGCCGATGACAGGGTGGCGGGTGGCGAGGTCGTCGAGGCCGCGGCGGAGGAAGGCGCCCAGTTCGGTGGCGCGTTCGTCGAGGCGGTCACGGGTGAGGACGTCGAGCACGGTGTTCCCGACGGCCGCCACCAGCGGGTCCGCGACGTGCGTGGTGAAGAACAGGTAGCCGCGGTCGTGGGCCTCCTGCTCGATTTCCGCGCTCGTGATCACCGCCGCGAGGGGGAGTCCCGCGCCGAGCGTTTTGGACAGCGTGAGAATGTCGGGGACGACGCCATCGCGTTCGAAGGCGTACCAGTTTCCCGTGCGGCACAAGCCGGTCTGTGCTTCGTCGAGGATCAGCAGCATCCCGCGTTCGCGGCACTTCTCTCGAAGGGCGGCGAAGTAACCCACAGGCGGCTCGATGATCCCGCCCGAGCTGAGGATCGGCTCGACGACGCACGCCGCGAGGCTGCCGACGGACTGGGCGTCGATCATCTCGAATCCGAAGTCCAGCTGCCGCTTCCAGTCCAGTTCCCCGTCAGGGGTGAGGAAGTCCGGTCGGTAAGAATTCGGCGCGGGGATGGCGAAGTTGCCGGGCGCGGACGGGCCGTAGCCCTTGCGGCCCGCGCTGTAGGTCGCGCTCGCCGCCGCCTGCGTCATCCCGTGCCACGACCTGGCGAACGACACGATCTCGTGCTTGCCCGTCACCAGTTTCGCCATCCGGATCGCGGCCTCGTTCGACTCCGCCCCGGTGGTCAGCAGCAACGCCTTTTCCAGCGGTGACGGCAAGGTCTCGGCCAGCCGTCGCGCGAGGTCGACGACGGGGCGGCTCAGCATCCCGCTGAACAGGTGGTCGAGCGAGCCGATCTGCCGTCGCACGGTCTCGACGATCTCGGGATGCGAATGCCCGAGGATCGCGCTCATCTGCCCGGAGGTGAAGTCGAGGATCCGCCGCCCGGACTCGGTGAACAGGTAGCTCCCGGCGGCGTGGTCGATGATCTCGCGGGTGAAGTCGCCGGCCCCGGCGTAGCGCACGAGGTGCCGGTCGGCGTCGGCCCAGAAACGGTCGGCGGTGGACGGGTCGGTGATCGGAGCAGCCATGCCCCGACGGTAAAGCCGATCGGAGCGACACGTCCAGCTCACGATTCCGGCTGTGCTGTTCGGCTGGTCCGTACAACAATGGCGTCCATGCTCAACCCCTGGAGGCTCGGCCTGCTGAGCAGGCTGGACACGCTCGGCACCGTCCGCGCGGTCGCGAAGGCGGCGAACCTGAGCGCGTCGAGCGTGTCCCAGCAGCTCGCGGTCCTCGAGGCCGAGACGCGTACCCAGCTGCTGGAACGCACCGGCCGCCGCGTCCGGCTGACCCCGGCGGGGCGGATGCTGGCCCGCCGCGCTAGGGAGATCCTCGACCACATGGACACCGTCGAGGCCGAGTTGCGCGGTCTCGGTGAGGGACCGGCGGGGCTCGTCCGCCTCGGCGCCTTCCAGAGTTCGATCCACACCATCGCCGTCCCCGCGGTGAACCGGCTGGCGCGCTCGCATCCGCGCTTGCAGATCGAACTGCTCGAACTCGAACCGCACGTGAGCATGCCCGCGCTCCGCGTCGGTGACGCCGACGTCATCATCACCACCACGGACTTCGTCGAGCAGCCGCTGGGCTCCGACATCGAGCTCGTACCGCTCGCGACCGATCCGATCGTGCTCGTCGTCCCGCCCGGTCATCCGGCCGCGGGCCGGGGCCCCGCCGACCTAGCCGCCTACGCGAGCGAGCCCTGGGCGTTCGACATCCCCCGGTCGTACATGGCGAACCTCGCCACCCGGCTCTGCCGCGAAGCCGGTTTCGAGCCGCGCGTGATCGCCCGGTTCAGCAACTACATGATGACGTTGCAGCACGTCGAGGCCGGGCTTTCGATCGCTCTCCTGCCCGGCCTCGCCGTCGACAGGCGCTACCGCGTCACCACCCGTGAGCTCGCGACGCCGGTCGACCGCGCCATCACCGCGGCGATCAGGCGCGGGTCCGCGCCTCGCGCCGCTGTCGACCTGGTTCTCGAGGCGATCCGGAGTCATCCGGAACTGCCGCTGTGAACCCGTGCCGTCGCGCCACCAGCACCACGGCCAGCGTCGGCACGAGCAGCACCAGGACGCTCCACGGGAACGAACCGGCGCCGAAGCCGTCGAGGAGGACACCACCGGCGATCCCGCCGCCCGCCATCGCCGCGTTCCACAGGGTGACCAGCATGGCCTGCGCGATGTCCGCCGCGCCGCCCTTGTCACCCGCTTGCGCGGCCGCGGTCTGCAGCAGCGTCGGGATCCCGCCCCAGCCGAGTCCCCACAGCGTCACGGCGACGTAGACGAGCGCCGGGCTTTCGCCCAGCAGAGCCAAAATCGTCGCTCCGAGTGCCACGAGGAGGGTGCCCGCGACGGTCAGCGGACGCAGTCGCCGGTCGATCTGGAGGCCGACGAACCAGATGCTGACCATCGACGCCAGCCCGAACACCAGCAGGATCCGATCGATCGAGCCGCCCATCGACACGTGCTCGAGGAAGGTGGCGATGTAGGTGTAGAGGATGTTGTGCGCCAGCACGAACGTCAGCGTCACGAACAGGACCGCGGCCACGCCGGGGACGGCGAGGGTCTTGCGCACCGGGAGCCTGCCGCCCTTGTCCTGCCCCGGGAAATCGGGCACGGCCAGCGTGATCCAGCCGAGCAGGACGAGCGCGAGCGCCGACATGAGCGAGAACGTCACCTGCCAGCCGAAGAGGCCGCCCAGGAAGGTGCCGGCGGGGATGCCGAGGGAGAGCGCGAGCGGGATGCCGGTCATCACGATGGCGATCGCCTTGCCCCGCATCGATTCCGGCGCCAGCCGCCGGGCGTAACCGGTCAGCAGCGCCCAGACCACGCCCGCCGCGATTCCGGCGACGAACCGCGCGCCGAGGGTCAGGGGATAGTTCGTGGACAGGGCCGTGACCGTGTTGGCGACGGCGAAACCGGCCACTCCGGCCAGGAGCAAGCGTTTGCGGCGCCAGCCCGCCGTCGCGGCGGACAGGGGGATCGCGGTGAGCGCGGTGCCGATCGCGTACACCGTCACCAGCTGCCCTGTCGCCGCTTCGCCGACGCCGAGGCCGAGGCTCATCGCGGGCAGCACGCCCGCGGGCAAAGCTTCGGTGAGGACGGTGACGAACGCCGCCGTGGTCAGCGCGAGCAAGGCGCCGAGTGGGAGTTTCGGAGTCATGATCCGTATGCTCGAACCATCACATAGATGTGAAGGTCAAGTCGGACGAGGTGAGGTGGCGCACATGCGGATCGGAGAGCTTTCGGAGCGGACGGGGACGTCGCGCCGTCTGCTGCGGTACTACGAAGAGCAGGGTCTCATCATCTCGGAGCGGCAGGCCAACGGCTACCGCGACTACGACGAGCCTTCGGTCGACCGGGTCATCCAGGTCCGCGGCCTGCTCGACGCCGGGCTGCCGACCCGGATCATCAAGCAGATCCTGCCGTGCCTGGACAAACCCCGGCAGATCTACTTCCCGGACGCGACCAGGGAGATGCTCGAGACCCTGGAGGCCGAACGCGACCGGATGACCCGGCGTGCCGAATGTCTGCTGCGCAACCGGGACGCCATCACCGAGTACCTCGACGCCGTCCGCGCCTACGACCCGGCGTCCTGAGCCGGAGGGACTTTCCTCGCATCGGTCTTGACAGTATGAGAAAGCGCTTTCAGGATGTGGTCAGGAAAGCGCTTTCAAAGGAGAACGGATGACCACGCGGAAAATCGGCGTCGTGCTGAACGGCGTCACCGGGCGGATGGGCTATCGGCAGCACCTGGTGCGCTCGGTCCTGGCGATCAGGGAGGCGGGCGGGGTCGGGCTGGCCGACGGGTCACGGGTCCAGCTGGAGCCGGTCCTGGTGGGGCGCAACGCGGACAAACTCGAGGAGATCGCCACCCGGCACGGGCTCACCCGCTGGACCACCGATCTCGACGCGGCGCTCGGCGACGACGACCTCCCGCTCTACTTCGACGCGCAGCTGACCGCGGTCCGCGAGAAGTCGATCATCCGCGCCATCGACGCGGGCAAGCACATCTACACCGAGAAGCCGGTGGCCGAGTCGGTCGAAGGCGCGCTCGCCCTGGCACGGCACGCCGAAACGGCCGGGGTCAAGAACGGCGTCGTCCACGACAAGCTGTACCTGCCCGGCCTCCTCAAGTTGAAGCGCCTGATCGACAGCGGCTTCTTCGGCCAGATCCTCTCCGTGCGCGGCGAGTTCGGGTACTGGGTCTTCGAGGGCGACTGGCAGGCGGCGCAGCGGCCCAGCTGGAACTATCGCGCCGAAGACGGCGGCGGCATCGTCGTCGACATGTTCTGCCACTGGAACTACGTGCTGGAGAACCTCTTCGGTGCCGTCAACGCCGTGACCGCGAAGGCCGTCACGCACATCCCGGAGCGCGTCGACGAGAAGGGGGACCGGTACGCCGCGACGGCCGACGACTCCGCGTACGCGATCTTCGAGCTGGAAGGCGGGATCATCGCCCAGCTCAACTCGTCCTGGTGCGTGCGGGTCCACCGCGACGAACTGGTCGAGTTCCAGGTCGACGGCACCAAGGGCAGCGCGGTCGCGGGGCTGCACAGATGTGTCATCCAGCCGAGGGAGGCCACCCCGAAGCCGGTCTGGAACCCCGACCTCGCCGAGACGCGGTCGTACCGTTCGCAGTGGCAGGAAGTGCCGGACAACGAGGACTTCGGCAACGGTTTCCGCGCCCAGTGGGAGCAGTTCGTCCGCCACGTCGTGGAGGACGCGCCGCATCCCTACGACTTCATGGCAGGGGTGCGTGGCATCCGGCTCGCGGAAGCCGGCCTCGAGTCGTCCCGCGAGAACCGCCGGATCTCGCTGGGCTAACGGCCGAAGACCGCTCTCGGGTCCTCGGCGATCAACACGGAGATCTCCCGGATCTTGCGGTTCGTGTGCTGCGACGCCTCGGTGAGCCAGCGGAAGGCTTCCTCGGCGTTCAGCTCCAGACGTGCCATCACGATGCCCTTCGCGGTGGCGATGGCGTCCCTGGTCTCCAACGCGGCGACCAGGGTGTCCGCCTGCCGTTCGGCGGCGGCCCAGCGGGACGCGGTCAAAATGATCGCCGAGATCGCCGAGGTGAACATCGCGACCAGGGCCGCCTCGACCGGGTCGAAGGCGTTCTCCTGAAAGCTCCAGACATTGAGGGCGCCGGCCAGCGACTCGGTCTCGCGCCGCCTGAGGTGGGATTCGTCGGGGACGAACAGCGGACAGGCCAGCACGGTCCGCACGCCGAGCTGTTCGGCGGCGACCGTGAAATCCGGCCAGCGTTCGGCCGTCTCGCCGTCCAGCCGGGTCCGGACGATCGCACCGCTTTCGGCGGCTTTCAGGCAGGGGCCCTCGTCCGAGCTGTACTGCGCCTTGTCCAGGGGCAGCAGCGAATCGTCGGTGCCGGCGACGGTGCTGGGCTCGTCGCCGGAGTACAGCGTGACCGTCGCCGCGTCCGCGCCCGGCAGCAGGCCGACCACCTTCTTCGCCACCCGTTCCAGCAACTCGTCACGGGGCTCGTCGAGCCGCATCGACTCCGTGAGCTCCCGCAACGCCGAAGCGGTGTCGCGAAACTGATCCATCATGGCCCTTTCCCTCGGACGGCGGATTTCGCCGACCACCAGAACGTACTCGTTCCGGCTGGCGTGGCATTGGCCGATTCGGGGTAACCCTTGGCCGGTGGCCCGCCGGTTCGGTGGTCATCAGACCTTCGCCGCGGGTGAGTTCCGGCGTCGGCTGTTCGAACCTGGTGACCTCTCCCGTGGGCAGGGCTGCCCGGTGCGAGCCGACCCGCAGCCCAAGCGTCGCGAAGTACGGGTTCCGCTTCTCCGTGATCCCGTGCCGACCCCGAGGTCGGCAGCGCGTTTCGGGGCATCCCGCCGAACCGGTGTGAACGTGACGGCAATGGGTATGTGGGTGCTGCCCCGACTTCCCGAACAGAGAGGCATGTCGTGCGCGATGCCGAATATGACGCGGTGATCATCGGTGCCGGGCCCGCCGGGCTGAGCGCCGCGCTGGTGCTCGGCCGATCCCGGCGCAGCGCGCTGGTGATCGACGGCGGGCCGGGCCGTAACTCCTCGGCCATGGGGGTGCACGGTCTCTTGGCCTGCGACGGGATGACCCCGGACGCGCTGCGGACGGCCGGCCGCGAGCAACTGCGGGAGTACCCGACGGTCAGCCTGCGCGAAGGCCGGGTTCAGGCCGTCGAAGGCGACAGCGGCGAATTCACCGTCCGGTTGGAGGACGGCGACTCGGTGCACGCGCGTCGGATCGTGCTGGCCACCGGAGTGGTCGAAGACCTGCCTGGGATCGCGGGGCTGGCCGAACGCTGGGGAAAGAGTGTGCTCGGCTGCCCGTACTGCCACGCCTGGGAGGTCCGGGATCGGCCGTTGGCCGTCTTGGCCATCGAGGGGCGGCAGGACGTGTTGTTCGCCGCTCAGCTGACCGGATGGGGTTCGGAGGTCACTTTGTGCACCAACGGTATCCCGTTGTCCGCCGAGGACGAGGACATCCTGGGCAAACGTGCCGTCCGTGTGCGCACGGAGCCGGTGCGAAGTGTGGAGGGACCCGATGACGCCGTCGAACGGGTCACGTTCCGCGACGGCGACCCGGTGGAGTGCGCTGCGGTCTTCCTGCACGCCGCCACGCGGCAGGCCGACCCGCTGGCCGAGAAGCTGGGCTGTGTCATTCAGGACGACGGGACCGTGCGGGTCGACGACGCCGGTTTCACCGGTGTGCCGGGTGTCCAGGCGGTCGGCGACCTGGCGCGGCGGGAATCGAGTCCCTCGGGCATGACGTTCGTGGTGACCGCGGCCGCCATGGGTTTCGTGGCGGCCACCGCGGTGGATCACGAACTGTTCATGGAAGAAATGGGGGTGACGGACTGAAACGGTCCTCCGCGGATCTTCGCGCCGGGCGTTGCTGAAGTGCGGAATCCGTGCTTCACTCTTTGACGTGCCGTACCGACGGACCCCGAAGACCCAGGCAAGACTGGACTCCCAGCGACGGGAGATCCTGGTCGCGGCCATCGCGCTGCTGGCCGAGACCGGCTACGCGGGCTGCTCCATGGCCGCGGTCGCGGCACGGGCGGGAGTCGGCACCGGCAGCGTGTACCGGCAGTTCCCGTCGAAGGCCGACCTCGTGGTCGAGGTCTTCCGCGAGGTGGTCTCCCGGGAGGTCGACGCCGTCGAGGCCGCCGCGGCCGAAGGTGACGTCCGGGAGCGGGTGGTCGCGGTGATCGAGACCTTCGCCGGCCGGGCGTTGAAGGCGCCGAGGCTGGCGTACGCGTTGCTGGCCGAACCGGTCGACGCCGTGGTGGAGGCCGAACGGCTGGTCTTCCGCCGCGCGTTCCGCGAGATCATCGCCAGGAACATCGCCGACGGCGTCCGAAAAGGACTGCTGCCCCCGCAGGACGCGGAAGCGACCGCGGCGGCGCTCGTCGGCGCGGGCGCGGAAATGCTGGTCGGACCCCTGGCCGGGGAAAGCGGACCGGACACGATCCCGCATCTGGTCACGTTCACCCTTCGGGCGCTGGGCGGCTCCGATGGAGTTTGAGACGCTCACTTACCGCGTCGAAGACCGGAAGGCCTACCTGACGTTGAACCGCCCCGAGCGGCTCAACGCGATCAACGACGTCATGCCCGGCGAGATCCGGCAGGCCGTGGAACGGGCGAACGAGGACGACGCGGCCCGCGTGATCGTGGTGCGTGGCGAAGGCCGCTCCTTCTGTGCCGGATACGACCTCGAACAGTTCGCGGAGGAAGACGCCGAGGGCCGCTGGAACCAGGGACCGGTCTGGGATCCGGTCAAGGACTACCGGGTGATGAAGCGCAACACCGACGACTTCTTCAGCCTGTGGCGGTCGCTGAAACCCACCATCTGCCAGGTGCAGGGACACGCGATCGCCGGCGGCAGCGATATCGCGCTGTCGTGCGACGTGCTGATCATGGCGGCCGACGCGCGTATCGGCTATCCGCCCGCACGGGTGTGGGGCTGCCCGACGACCGGGATGTGGGTCTACCGCGTCGGTGCTCAGCGCGCGAAACGGATGCTGCTCACCGGCGACACCATCGACGGCACCACCGCGGCGGACTGGGGACTCGCGCTCGAAGCGGTGGACCCCGGACGGCTCGAAGCCGCCGTCGAGGAACTGGCGGACCGGATGGCGGGCGTGCCGACGAACCAGCTGGTGATGCAGAAGCTGATGATCAACCAGGCCTACGACAACATGGGCCTCTCCGGCACGCAGACGCTCGCGACGCTTTTCGACGGCATCACCCGGCACACCCCGGAAGGCCGCTGGTTCCGCGAATTCGCCGAACGCGATGGTTTCCACGAGGCGGTGGCCTACCGCGATTCCGGACAGGTCATCCCGGACGGCGGCGGACCGCTGCCGGAGCACACGAACCCAAGGAGGTCGTCATGACCGCGAACGCCGAAAGCGAACGTGTCGCCGAGCGCCTGCAGCGCTCCTCCGCACGGCTTTCCTACGACCCGGACGTCGACGTCGACTGGCTGGCACCGCTGGTCGACGGGGCGTACGGCAAGGCGCCGGAACGATGTTCCCTGTACGGCACCGAATTGTGGGAGCGTCTCGACGAAGAGCAGCGCGCCGAGCTGAGCCGTCAAGAGGCCGCGGCCGCGGCGGCGTCGGGTATCTGGTTCGAGCTGATCCTCATGCAGGGCCTCGTCCGGCACGTCTACAACAGCGACCCGACGACCCACAACGCCCAGTACGCGCTCACCGAGATCGCCGACGAATGCCGTCACAGCACCATGTTCGCCCGCTCGATCGCGAAGACCGGCGGCGTCGTCCGGCGCCCGAGCCGCTCGGCGCACCGCGCGGGCAAGGTGTTCGGCGCGATCTGCGGTCCGGCGCTGCTGTTCGCCGGCGCCATCTACGTCGAAGAACTCGCCGATGGCATGCAACGTGAGATGATGCGCGACCCCGGCCTGCAACCGATGATCCGGATGATCTCCCGGATCCACGTCATCGAAGAGGCACGCCACATCGGCTTCGCCAAGGACGAATTGGGCCGGGCGTGGGCCCGGCACGGCCGCGTCGGCCGCGAACTGATCCGCTGGACGATCGCCGTCATGGCCTACGTCGCGACGTCGGAGCTGTTGCACCCCAAGGCATACACCGCTGTCGGACTCGATCCGCGTGAAGCCCGCCAGGTCGCCGACGCGAACCCGCACTGGCGCCGGACCAAGGCGTCGTGGGCGGCCAAGGCCGTCGAATACTTCACCGAGATCGGCCTCATCGGCGGCCCGAGCCGACGGCTCTGGCGCCGCGCCGGCGTCCTCGACTGAACAAGGAAGGCAATCCATGTCCTCACGCACCGGCCAGGTCCTCGGCCTCGGCATCGCCGCGACCGGACTCGCCCACTTCGCCGCTCCGGCGGCCTTCGAACCCGTCACGCGGATGGCGTTCGCCGACGACGTCCGTAACTGGACCTATCGCAACGGCGCCACCGAACTCGCCATCGGTCTGGCGATCGCGGCCGGTCCCACCAGGAAGGCCGGGGTCGCCGGACTGGCCGTCTACGCCGGTTGGCTGGCGAAGCGCGTCCTCGCCCGGCGCTGAACCCCGCCGCCAGGACGAAGCTCCCGTCCTCGGCGGCATCTACGTAGGGTTGATGGTTCTGGCCCACGGCGGACAAGGGAGCGCGGCGGTGGATGGGCGGCATCGGGGACCGTTATGCGGGCCATCGCCTCCGCCGAGGATGTGGCGGGTCGCCGTGACAGCTGGGCACAGACCGTCTGTCTCGTCTGTGTGGAGGCTTTCGACCAGGTGGACGCGGCCATTCTGGCGTTGCGGGGTGGCCCGCACGCCGAGGCGGTGCTGGGCGCCGGCGACCCATGGGCCGCCGATCTGGCGGAAGCGCAGGACACCGTCGGCGAGGGGCAGGACGGGGAGGCGTTCGCCACCGGTGCCCCGGTGCTGGTGTCCGACCTCAGGTTCGAGCAGGTGTGCCGGCCGGGTTTCGCGCAGGCCGCCCGGAAATCGTGAATGAAACCGTCGGTGGGCTTCGGTTTACTGCTGTGCGCCATCAGGGACTCAAACCCCGAACCCGCTGGTTAAGAGTCGGCACTTGGGCGTGTCGACGGTGTCGAGTAGTGCCGGGCGAAACCTTTCTCTGGCCGCGAGGTGTCCGAGGTGTCTAGATGTGCCACCGGGTGTCGGACTGTTTCGGACCTCTCGGGCTCGTCTCGGGCACGCCGGTGCGAGATTCTCTGACGGATTTCGCTGAGGTCAGGGCGGTCCCCGGAATGGTGGAGGTTGACAGCTCCTATACGCGGTGGCGTGAAATGCCCAGCGACTTCGCCGACTCGTCGGCCCGCCGCTGCACGCTTGGTCCCCCTCTGCTGTTCACGGCTCACGACAAGATGGACGGCTGTGAGGTAGAGGCGGGTGAGGCGCTGTGTATGTCACATGCCGACGAACCGTCGTGTTGATTTCCGTACCGCGGCCGGAGGTGCTAAACCTGGTGAGTGGCCGGTATTCAGCATTTGTCGATGAGGGTTCCGTGGCGGGACCGTCCCTGGGACAGCTTCGTTTGCGACGACCCGCTGGGAAACTCATCCTGCACGTTGCTCGCCACTGTGGGTAAGCGCCGGGACGATTTGTTCGAGGCTGAGAGCGCCGGGGCGTCCATCGACACGCTTGATCAGAACCGGTTGCCCTGTCTCGGCGAGCGGGCGACGTTCATGTCAGCGCTCGGCTACACTATAGTTAAACAACACCCGTACCGTAACAATTCCGCGCTGCGCGGCAAGCTCTACGACACCGCGGTCACCGTCCCGGGGTACGCGTTCGAAGCCATCCCGTTCCGCTGGATGAACCGCGAGTCCTTCGCGGAGGAGATCGGTCATGACCGGGTTCCGCTGTTCGACCCAAGGGCAGAGGAGACAGCGGACGCGGCATTGAATTACTCGCCGGTGTGGACGATGGACAGCGCGAACCAGCGC
The DNA here is from genome assembly GCF_055588925.1 of Amycolatopsis sp. NPDC041971. Lineage (NCBI taxonomy): Bacteria > Bacillati > Actinomycetota > Actinomycetes > Pseudonocardiales > Pseudonocardiaceae > Amycolatopsis > Amycolatopsis sp. NPDC041971. The sequence continues at coordinate 55,042 of NZ_JBVJCE010000014.1, forward strand.
GCGATCATGGATGCTTTCTTCGAACCAGTCTCTCCAGATGATTCTCTGGTCTTCGCGTACCTGAAGCATTCGCCATTGCAGGAGCAACGCGTGGATCGCCTGTTGGTCGGAGCCGCTCGAATCACCCGGATCACTCCACCGCCGATGTGGAAGCAGTCCGGGAACCCGCCGTTCCTGTCCTCCATGTGGGAGACGATCATCGAGCACTCTCTGCGAGCCGACATGATGGACGGGATCCTCTTGCCATATCAGCAGCTCATCGGGCTGATGGACGACGACGTCGAGGTCGAGAAGGCGCTGGCATGGGCGCCGGAGGGACGTGACGTCGAGTTCTCCTATGTCACGGAACATATGTCGGACGATGCGGCGATCGAAGCGCTGAGCGCGTTGCAGGCGGCGGCGGACGGGATGCGGGAGCTGGGTATCGATGTTCCCGCTGCCGGGCGAGCATGGCTGCAAGCGCAGATCGACCGGCTCTGGCAACTGCGAGGTCCCACGCCGGGCTTGCCAGGCGTGCTGAAGATGATCGGCGTCCAGCAGCCCTACGTTGCAGCGCGCACGGTGTTCGAGGAAGCCGGCGACGCGGGTCCTTGGGACCTTCTCGACGCCGTATTTGCCAAGCCGTCGGAAACGCCAGCATCGATCCGCTCCCATATCGGCGCGATCCAGAGCCGGGTTTGGAACAGGGTCCCGTCCGCACGCCAGGCTGTGCTGCGCTTACTCTCCGGTTTCGACATCTCCCCGGCACAAGTACATATGTTGCTGAGCGGTGCCACCGAGGTCGAAATCGCCGCCGAGGACCTCCTCGAGAACCCCTACCTCGCGGTCACTTGCACGTATGGCATTCCTGAGCACGTGCCGTTACGACCGTGGATCGGGCCTTGTTCCCGGCGGCGCATGTGTCCTGGAAGCCGCCGGTTCCCGACGAGGTGGAACTGGAAGGACACCTCGATAGGCGCCGGGTGGAAGCACTGCTGACCGACGTGCTCGAACGGCAGGGTCAGCAGGGAGACACCGTTGTGCCGGAAGGTGAGGCGATCGCATTGGCCAACGAGATGCCGCTCGCTCAGCCGCCCAACCTGACCAAGATGATCCTCGCCGGCCTCGACCTCGACCATGACGGCATCCACGAATGGGACGAGTGGTCGCCGTTGACCAGTGTGGCGCTCAGCGACGGGACTCCTGCGTATAAGCTATCTCGCTTCGAAGACACAGCTGTCATGATCCGGGATTGGGTCGCGGCACAGCGGAGCCGTCCCAACCTCGGCACTGTTTCGGATTCCCGGCAAGTTCTGGATCGTGCGCTGAGCCAGAACGAAGATGTGACGGGAGCCTTGGACGAACGGGAAGAGCGTGCTCGCGCTGAGAAAGCCGTGGGCCTTTCAGCCTTGCATGATGCCCCGCTTTCCGTGTTGATCGGCCCGGCCGGCACTGGGAAGACGACGCTGCTCCGCGCGCTAGTAGCGTATCCCGGCGTGGCCAACGGCAACATCTTGTTGCTCGCGCCGACGGGCAAGGCCAAGGTCCAGCTCGAAACAAAGGTCGGCTTCCCTGCCAAGACTCTCGCGTCCTACCTCAGCGCCACGCAGCGTTACGACGGTGAAACGGGCCGGTACCTCGTTTGGGGTGACCAGCAGCCACGTCAGAACTACGCTCTTGTCGTCATCGACGAAGCCTCGATGCTCACCGAAGACATGTTAGCCGCGACACTTGACGCGTTGTCCGGAGTCAAACGACTTGTCCTGGTCGGTGACCCTCGGCAGCTTCCGCCGATCGGGGCGGGACGTCCGTTTGTCGACCTCGTCAGTGAGCTGCGGCCGGACAAGTTCAGAGACTGGATGCGGGTCGCGCCGGGCTACGTCGAGTTGCAGGTACCCCGGCGCCAGCTGGCGGACGGCAGTCACGGCATCCGCCATGACCTCGAGCTGGCGGCGTGGTTCGGTAGTGACACCCGGGGCGCTGGCGACGAGGTGATCTGGAACGAGCTCGCGACCAACCCAAACTTGCCCACTCTGCGGTACGTGTCATGGAGCGACCGGACCGCTGTCGAGGCATTGACCGACGAACTCGAACACAATCTTCCTCTCGGTGGTCACACTGATCCGGCACGCGCCTTCGCTCTCACCTACGGCGGCGTGGTGAACGGTGAATACCTCAACTGGCAGATTGGCGCCGGCCAACGTGCTGAGGATTGGCAGGTTCTCGCCCCGACGAGGTCTCGCGCGTTCGGCACAGTCGAACTGAACCGTCACATCAAACGGACCTACCGTGTCGGTGATACGGCGTGGGCGCAAAGAGACAGCCGCGGCGGCAACATCCCGAGGCCGATCGGACCAGAGCTGATCGTTCGCGGTGACAAGGTCATGCAGACCACCAACAAGCGATTGACTGCGTTCCCCAAACAGGGCGCGATGAACTACGTGGCCAACGGGGAGATCGGCGTCGCGATCGGATTCGTCACACCGGCGAAGAAGGCACCGAAGAACAAGCTCCGTCTCGGTGTCGAGTTCTCTTCGCAACCCGGATTCGAATACCCCTACTGGCCAACGGACTCGGATGACGCGCTGCTGGAGCTGGCCTGGGCCGTCACTGTTCATAAGGCGCAGGGATCGGAGTTCGGCACGACTTTCCTGATTCTGCCGGCTCGTGCCAAGGTGTCGCGCGAACTCATGTACACCGCTCTCACCAGGCAAAAAGACAAAGTAGTCATCCTGCACGAGGGCACGCTCGCCGAGCTGCGTGACCTTGCCCAGCCTTGGCACTCCGAAACTGCTCGGCGCCTCACCGACCTTTTCTCTCCACCGCACCCCACAACGCTTGAGATTCGTGGAACTACCCGGCGCTTCGACCGAAAGCTACTGCACGTGTCGGCGGGCGGTGTACCGATGGCGTCGAAGAACGAGGTGATCATCGCTGGACTGCTCGAACAGCTGGTTCCAGGGCAGTGGTACTACGAGCAGTCGCTAACCGGGGAGGACGGCAGGGTTATCCTTCCGGACTTCACGATCGCTGCCAGTGATGGTCGCACTATCTACTGGGAACACGCCGGATTGCTAGACCTCCCCGACTACGCAAGGAAGTGGGAGCTCAAGAAAATCTGGTACGCGGACAACGGCATTTTTCCGCACGATGAGGGCGGCGGGCAGAATGGCACGCTCATGTGGACCGACGACCGCAACGGCGCCGACGCACAAGCTTGGTTTGCTCTCGCGTCCGAGATACTCGGAGTGACGCCAACGCCGTTGAACTCGAGTAGCAGACAACCTGGCGCGGTGCGGCGAAACGCCCGACGTACTCCACGGCGGCGTCCGAACTCGCCAGGAGGTGCTCGGTGACAACTGCGAGCAGGCCGAACACGACGAACCGGGAACCGGAGGAGCCGGACCATATCCAGCACTGACGGCGCATCATCCGTACTGCGGACGTCGTCCTCATGCTTACCCATCAAGGAGGGGTGATGTCGCTCTTCCGGGGGCGCCCTCGCCGAGGTTGTGGCGGTCGCCACGTGGTGAGATCGGAGTCGGTCAACGCCAAGCGCTGCATGCATGCAATCGCGGAGGAACGCGGCGTAATCACGCGCTGCGTCAGGGTGCCACTGACTCAGCCACGGCGCGAGCTCGTTCAGGCCGGCCAACAGCGGTACGAGACTGTGGGGATCGAGATCGCTGCGGCTGAGCTTTGAGGAGATAAGATCTGGCCGTGGTTGTCAGTAGGTCTCAACGTCCTGCCAGCGGTCACTGAAAGTGATCGAGGAAGCGTTCAGTGCGGGTTTCCATCGCATCGTCCACCGGCCTGACCAGCGCTAACCTTGTCGTCGTCACCCATGCCAACGACAGTAGGTCAATAAATCAGCAGTCTCCAATGCGACATTGGGGACCAGGCAGCCAGCCGAGGATCAGCCGCTCGACAGGTCGATCGCCTTGTCGATCTCCGCCGGCATGAGCACCCGCAGGATGCCCTCCAGCAGGTAGTAGTCGCCGTAGGGTAACGAAACCTCGACGCCGTCCTCGGCCGGGCGGTGGCGCGTGCCCCGCGCCATGATCGCCTCGGCACGGGTGGATTTCGTGGTCAGGCAGGTGTCGCACAACGCGGTGAGGATCCGGATCGCGGCCTCGCGGTACTGCGGCCGGTTCGCGACCTTCGCGAGGTCGAGCAGGCCGCACGCCAGCCAGCACGGCACCGGCGGAGGAGTCCTTGATGTCGTGCGGTGCCTGCGGCGCGAGGTAGTCCCACCCCGGCACGTTGTCCGGAGTCAGGGCGCGCAGCGCGAAGTCGGCAAGGCGTCGCGCGGTTCGCAGGAACAGCGGGTCGCCGGAGCGCCGGTACATCGTGGTGAAGCCGTAGATCGCCCACGCCTGACTGCGCGACCAGCAGGACGCCGGGCTGTAGCCCTGCACGGTGTCGGGGCCGATCGCGGCGCCCGTGACCGGATCGAAGTCGAACACGTGCGGGGTCGAACCGTCCGGGCGCGGGAAAACCCGTTCGGTGGTCTTCGCGTGTGAGACGGCGATGTCGAGGTACTTGCGGTCACCGGTCTGTTTGCTCGCGAAGGCCAGCAGGTCGAGGTTCATCATCGTGTCGACGATGACCCGGCCGGCGTTGCCGGGGGCGGCGAGCGCGCCCCATGCCCGGATGAACTTTCCTTTTTCGTTGTAGCGCTGGATGAGCGACGCGGCGGCGTTGAGTGCCCCGGTGCGCCATTTCTCGTCGCCGGTGAGCCGCCAGCCGGTCACCCACGACGGGTAGAACAGGAATCCGAGGTCGTGGTCCCGCGTCTCGTGCTGGCGCGGCGCGAGTTTTTCCGCCGACGCCATGGCGAGCGTGCGGAATTGTGGATCACCGCTGTAGATCGAGGCGAGCCACAAAGTGCCCGGCCAGAATCCGCCGATCCAGCCGCCGTTCTGCGAATAGGTCCATTTCTCGAATCGGGTGATCTCCGGAAAGGCCGGCACGCCGGGGCGACGGTCCGCAGCTTGGTCACCGCGTAGTCGGCCGTACGGCGGAAAGTCCTTAGCCCGGCGGCTTCTTGCTCGGCCCCGGCGGCGTTCGGAGTGATCGCGGTGGTCGCGACGGCGGCGGTGGTCAACAGGGTTCGCCGGGAAACGCTCACAATGCCCGCCATTCGTCAGTGGGAATGCGTCACGGAAGTTTCGCACGACGATTACGGGCTTGTGAAGAGCATTCAAGGTTGTGAATAACTGCGTCACTCAGTGGGACTGATGTTCGCATTGTGCCGGAACACGTTTTCCGGGTCGTGCCCGCCTTGATCGGGGCGGCCTAAAGGGCGAAGGCCCGGCGCTATGGGGTGCGCCGGGCCTTCACGTTCAGGGTTCAGTGCCTTACGAGCACTTGGGCGCCACCGGCAGGTCCGATCCGGTCCGCAGGTAGGTGTCCGAGATGTAGTGTCCCGGGCCGATCCGGTCCCAGATGTTGCTGGTACCGAACTTGCCGGTGACGGTCTCACCCTCGACGTAGCATTCGATGTTGACCTTCGCGTAGTTCGCCGCGAGGCCCTTGATCGCCGCGCTGGTGCTCGCGGAGGCCCGGATGTTCATCGGGTCGCCCGCCGTGCTGACGACGCCGGTCGGACCGGAGCCGGTCCACAGGTAGGAGACGTTGACCCAGCCGTTGTCGGTCATCTTCAGACCGTCCCAGAAGGTGCCGTCCGCGAGGTCGATACCCGCCGGGTTGGCCACCTTGCGGCCGAACTCGTCCTTGCCGCCGTTGTAACCGTCCTGGTACGCGGCTTGCGCTTCGGGCTTGCCCTGCGGCAGGTTCTTCCACATCTGCCGGGTGGCCGACGGGTTCCAGTAGTCGTCCTTGGTGTTCCACGGGCCGACGTCCCACACCGGCGCGTATTCGCAGCGGCTGTTGTCGGTGCGGCAGATGCGCACGGTGTAGTTGCCGGTGTTCTTCGGCGCCAGGCCTCGGCCCGACGGGAGGGCGACGAAGTGGTCGCGGGACTTGATCACGTGCCCGTTGGCGGTGGTGCCGCCGACGAGGCCTTCGCGGGTGGCGAAGACCCGGTACGTCAGCGGGGCGGCGGCCGCGCCGATCGCGTTGACCTGCGGGCCGAGCTCACCCTGGAGGGTGACGTCGCTGACCTTCGCGGTCACGCCGTCGTTCACCGTGCGCAGTCCGATGCGGACCTGGACCGTGGAGGCCGAAGTGGACAGCCGGGCGGCGCCACCCTCGGCGGGCGTCCATTCGGTCCAGTCGTTGCCGTTGAGCTTGCCGCGGACGGCGACCTCGACCTCGGTGCCCTTCGGGGTGTCTGCGGTCACCTGGGCGGTGACCCGGTTCACCGGCTTGCCGAGCTTCTGCTCGGCCGACAGCAGGTAACCCTGGCTGCCGATGGAGTCGGGTTTCCGGTGCCAGGCGGCGTTTTCGAGGCTCAGCACGCCACCATCGCTGCGGACGTTGACATCGTCGCCGTCTACAGTGGACAGGTCGGCGCGCCAGCTTCCCTCTGGCGCCGCGTTCGCTGGGCCGGCGGCCAGCGCGGTGCCCGCCCCCGAGGCCAGCACAGTCAGCACGGCCGCCATCACCCGGCGGGCCTTCACGGTCCGGACCATTCCGGTCTCCCTTCGAGCACTCTCGGTTGCCATGAAGGGAGCTTCGCCGGGGCGTGTACACGATCGATACAAACGCGAACCGGCACCTGATCGCGGTGTGTACCTCGATCAGGTGCCGGTGGGAGAAAAGGTCAGGCGCTCGCTGAGTCGCCGTAAGAGGCTTCGGCCGATTCCTGCAGACGCGAAGCGAGCGCGGATTCCTGCGGCCGCGCGGAGAGTTCCCGCCACAACGCCAGCGCGCGTTCCGAATACGTCCGTGACCGTTCGGGCTGGCTCAGCGCCTCGTGCAGTTCCCCGAGCAACTGCGACACCTCGGCCTCGGACCGGCGGTCCCCGTTGCGCCGGTGCACGCTCAGCGAATTGACCAGCAGCAGTTGCGCGTGGGCCAGATCGCCGCTGTGCAGGTACAGCTCGCCGAGGTTCTGGTTCGCGTAGCCGACGCAATGGTCGTCGCCGAGTTCGTTGAAGATCGCGATCGCCCGGTCGACCCGCTCCCGCGCGCCCGCGAGGTTGCCCTGATGCTGGCGCAGCATCGCGAGCCGCTTCAGCGCGTGCGCCTCCCGATGCCGGTCGCCGATGCGCGCGGAGTGCTCGAGCGCCTCGGTGAACCAGCGTTCCGCGTCGGAGAACCGGCGCCGCGCCAGCCACACCGCGCCGATCGCGATCCGCGCGACCGCCTCGCCGTGCGGATCACCGGCCGCCGCGAACTGGTCGAGCGCCGCGTGACAATGCTCCAGCGCGACGGTGTCCTCGCCCTTGATCCGCAGCACGGTCCCGAGCCCGGCCAGTGCGATCGCCGCGCCCCGCGCGTCACCGATCTTGTCGAACAGCAGTTGCGACTGCTCGAACGCGACCAGGGCTTCGGCGTAACTGTCCTGGTAGAGCTGGATCTGCCCGAGGTTGCGCTGGATGATCGCCTCACCGCGGACCTCGCCGGACCGGCGTGCGGCGGCCAGCGCGACGGCGTGCGTGTGCAGCCAGTCGTCCTGGTGCCCGCGCTGGTCGAAGTACGGCGCCAGCGCCGCGGCGAGCCGCCAGGCCAGCGCGTCGAAGCCGAGGTCCGCGGCCAGCGAGACGGCCGCGACACAGGTGTGCCGCTCGGCGGCGAACCACGCGGCCGGATCCTCGATCAGCGGTGCGGTCCCCGGCGGGAGAGCGGGCTGGACGGCCGTGTCGTCCCGGTAGAGCCCGAAGAAGTGGATCGGCATCCGGTCCGCGGCTTCGAGCGCGAGCGCGAGATAGCCCTCCAGCACCCGTTTCGTGGCGTCGTGCGCTTTCGCCGGGATGTCCTGCGCGCGCAGTTCGAGGGCGTAACACCGCAACAGGTCATGCAGGCGGTAGCGGGGCTCGCCGGTGCCGTCCGAGCCGCTGAGCTCGACCAGATGGGCGTCCACCAGCACATCGAGGACGTCTTCACCGTGCGTGCGGCCGAGCAGAGCCGCGACCACCCAGCCGGGGAACTGGACCGAGCCGAGGCCGCCCAGGCCGCGGAACGCGGTCGCCGCCGACATCGGCAGGAGGTCGTAGCTGAGGGTGACACTGGCCCGGACGGCGAGATCACCGACGCGGAGCTCGTCCAATCTTCGTCTCTCGTCCCGCAGCCTGTCGGCCAGCACCCGCAACGTCCAGCCGGGCCGATGGGTCAGCTTCGCCCCGGCGACCCGGATCGCCAGCGGCAGGTACCCGCAGTGGCGCAGGATCGCGGCCGCGCACTCCGGTTCGGCGGCGACCCTTTCGGTGCCGACGATGCCCTCGAGCAGTCGCGCGGCCTCGGCTTCGGGCAGGAGTTCGACGTCGATCGGGGTGGCGCCCGCCAGATCCGGCATCCGCACCCGGCTGGTGATCAGGACCACGCAGGAGCCCGCGCCGGGCAGCAGCGGCCGGAGCTGTGCCGCGCTGCCGGCGTCGTCGAGGACGACGCACATCCGCAGGATCGTCAGCCGGGACCGCAGCAACGCCGCGCGTTCGGGAAGCTCACGCGGCAGTCCCGCGTCGGGGACGCCCAACGCGCGGAGCAACTCGGCGAGCACGGTCATCGGGGGCCGGGGCGAGGACGACGTCCCGGCGAGGTCGACGTGCAGCTGACCGTCCGGGAAATCGTCACGGACCGCGTGCGCCACCCGGATCGCGACCGAGGACTTGCCGATCCCCGGCGCGCCCGAAAGCACCGCGATCGCGGGTTTCCCCTGGTCGCGGCGATCGCGGAAGAGGCTGACGAGTTCACTGACCACTCCGTCGCGGCCGGTGAAGTCCGGCAGGTCCAGCGGCAGCTGGCAGACCGGCGCCATCGGCCGGGGGAGGGCGACGGCCATGGCGTCCGGGCTCACGGACGGTGCCGCGATCAGCGAAGCCCGCAGTTCCCTCAGCCGCGGGCCCGGTTCGGTGCCGAGTTCGTCGGCCAGGACCTGCTCGGCCGTCTCGTAGGCCTCGATCGCGTCGGCCGTGCGGCCGTCGGCCCGCAACGCGACGATCAGCTGCTGCCAGAGTTCCTCGCGCAGCGGGTGTTCGGTGACCAGGCCACGCAGTTCGGCGACGGCTTCGGCGGTCCGGCCGAGTTCGATCCTGGCCCGCAACCGCTGTTCCTGGACCGCGAGCCGCAATTCCGTCAGCCTGGCCACGGTCGCGCCCCAGCCGTGGTCGTGGGGGAGGCCTTCGAGGACTTCTCCGCGCCACAGCGCCTCGGCCTGGTCCAGCAGGTCGAGAGCGGATTCGGCCTCTCCGCGGCCGAGTGCGGACTGGGCGTGGGCGGCCAATTCACCGAAGCGGACGTGGTCGATCTCCCCGGGTGCGGCTTTGAGGATGTACCCGGAGGCCCGGCTCCCGATGCGTTCCCCGAGTTCGGGGTCGTGGTCGGCGAGGCGTTTGCGGAGTGAATGGACGTAGGTGCGGATGTTCGCCGCCGCCGAACGAGGCGCCGACGAAGGCCACAGGACCTCGATCAGCAGTTCGGTGGAGACGACGACGTTGGGCTGGAGCAGGAGAGCGGCCAGCAGCAGACGCGGTTTGGGGCCGCCGAGCGGCACCACCTGTCCGTCCACCGCCACTTCGAGCGGCCCGAGAACGCGAAACCCGAGAATAGTCACCTAAACCGCCAATACGGCAGGAGCCCCATATCCGCCGATAATATTGCCGTCCCGCCATCGTTGGCTAGATCCATTCGCATGCATGTGCAGACACCTGGTCGTCGTTTGTACGTGATGTGTATGACGCCGGTCGACGCTGAAGCCATGAAGCGTTCAAGTGTCCGGCGGCTCGCCGGTTTCTTTCTCGTGCTGGTGACGGCGGGCGCCTTGGGCCTCGCCGGAGCCACTCCCGCACTGGCCGCGGCCACCGGGACGGTGAAGACGGCGGGCGATCCACTGAACGTGCGCCGTGCCCCGAGTACCTCTTCGACCGCGGTGCGCACGGTGGACAACGGGGCCACGGTGACCATCGACTGCCAGACGATCGGGACCTCGGTCACCGGTCCGCTGGGCACGACGACGTTGTGGGACTACGTCCCCGCGCTCGGCGGTTACATTTCGGACGGTTATGTCCACACCGGCTCCGACCAGCGGATCGCGCCCGACTGCGGGGTCGGTTCCGGCAGCGCCGAATGTTCCACCGGCGTCTGCGCGGGCGAGGGGAGGTTCCGTTCATCGGATGCTCATTTCCTCGTCTACGACAAGGACGCCGACGGCAAGTCCGCCGTGGTCGCCTACTGGCTGAAGGGTGGCGCCGGCCCGTTCTACGTATGGGCCTCCGGCGGTAACGGCACCCACGTCGACAAGGCCGTGCCGGTCGCGAAGGGATCGTGGGTCTATTACAAGGTCTGCGTCGCCAACGCCGCCGCGAATCCGACCCTCGAAGCCTGTAGTGGCGGCATCACCGATTACGCCGCGTGAAATCCCTCCCCGTTCTTTCCCCACTTCGAAAGGTTGAATTCTCATGGGTCAGGTGAACCGGCGGGCGGTACTCCTCGGTGGAGCCGCGGCGGTTTCCGCGGCGGCGTTGCCGTCGACGGTGCCTTCCTGGGCGAACGCCAGAACGATGGCGGCGGCGCCCGCCATCCACGACCCGTTCCAGCTCGGGGTCGCCTCGGGTGATCCGCTGCCGGACAGCGTCGTGCTGTGGACGCGGCTCGCGCCCGCGCCGCTGAACCCCGACGGTTTCGGCGGTATGCCGGACGCTTCGTATCCAGTGGACTGGGAGATCGCGAACGACCAGGCGTTCTCCTCGGTCGTGCAGAAGGGCACCGCGACCGCGGCCCGGGCCTCCGGGCACAGCGTGCACATCGAGCCTGCCGGGCTCGCACCGGGACGGGAGTACTTCTACCGGTTCAAGACCAGCGGCCACCTCTCGCCGGTCGGCCGGACGCGGACCGCCCCCGCCGCCGGTGCCGCGGTGAATCAGCTGAAGTACTGCTTCTCCTCCTGTCAGCATTGGGAGGAGGGCTGGTACCACTCGTACAAGGGCATGCTCGCCGACAACCCGGATCTGGTGCTGTTCCTCGGCGATTACATGTACGAGCGGAAGTCCGGCCGCGTCGCCGCCGAACGGAACCCGCGCAGACTGGCTTTCACCGAGGACGTGACGACGCTGGCCCAATACCGGGCGCGGCACGCCCAGCACAAGACCGACGCCGATCTGCAGAACGCGCACGCGATGGCGCCGTGGGTCGTGGTCTTCGACGACCACGAGGTGATGAACAACTGGAACGGCACCACCAGCCCGGCCACCGCGGACCGCAAGGCCGCCGGTTTCCAGGCGTTCTACGAGAACATGCCGATCCGGTCCACGGCCAAGCCGAGCGGTGCGTCGATCCGGCTGTACCGGCAGTTCGGCTGGGGCGACCTCGCCCGGTTCCACCTGCTCGACACCCGCCAGTACCGCAACGCGCAGGTGCCCGACCCCTCCGGCTCGGCGGGACCGTCGTGCACCGACATGCGGTCGACGTCGCGCAGCATCCTGGGCACGACGCAGGAGGCGTGGCTGCTGAAGGCGCTGGAGACGCATCCGGCGAAGTGGGACTTCCTCGGCCAGCAGGTCTTCTTCGCCACCCGTGACGGCGACGGCAACAAGGCGACCTGCGAGAGCCCCGATTCCTGGCAGGGCTACGAGGCCTCCCGCGACCGGATCGCGAAGGGCATCGTGGACCGCAAGGTGCCGAACCCGATCGTGCTGACCGGCGACGTCCACCGGCACTGGGCGGCCGACCTGCGCCGCGATTACTTCAACCACAGCGACCCGGTGTTCGGTTCGGAACTGGTGACGACCTCGGTCACGAGCAACAGCGACACCGCGACCGACCCGTCGTCGACCTGGCTCTCGAACAACCCGCACGTCAAGTACTCCCGGGGAAAGCGCGGCTATGTCCGGGTGACGGCGTCGCAAACGCAGATGCGAGCCGACTTCATGACGGTTTCGGACACCACCGAGTACGACTTCTCGAAGGTGACCCTGGCCGCGGATCGGTCCTATGTCGTCGAGGCCGGGAAGCCGGGGTTGCGGCGGGTCTAGGCGTCAGGAGAGCAGGTCCACCAGCGCGTCACCGCGAGGTGTCCGGACGACGAGGACGACCTGACCCTCGCGGTGCCGCTGGATCAGCCCGGCCGAGACGAGCTGTTCGCAGTGGTAGGTCGCGGTGCTGGCGGCGCATGACAGCAGATTCGCGATCTCGCCCATCCGGGCGGGTTTTCCCAGATACCGCAACAGTTTCGCGCGGTGGGCGCCGACCACGAGGTCGAGCCCTTCGACACCGGGCGCCGGTTCGGGCCTGCCGTTGCCGAGCAGGCCGTCCAGCCCCGGCAGCGGGTAGCCGATCCAGATGGCGTCCTCTTCGTCGAAGTTGGACACCACCGAGCGGGCGCCCGCGAGCATCGGGACGAGGATCAGTTTGCGGCCACGCGTGGTGTACCGCGCCGGCTCGGCGTCGGGCAGCAGCAGACAGCCGTTGCCGAACCGGAAATGGGGCCGCAGCAGGCCGATCACCGCGTCGGTCCCGCCTCGGACGGAGGCGACGCCGATACGTTCGATTTCGCGGTCGAGCAGGGGACGGGCCTTGGTCCAGAGGCTTTCCGTCGCCACTCTGGTCGCGGTGAAGGCGTCCGCGAGCGAGGCGACCCAGCGTCTCGGATGGTCGGCGGCCTGCCGCCACTGCGCGGGCAACCGATCGCCGAAGACCTCTTCGAGGCCTTTCAGGACGTCGGTTTCCGTCAGGTCGCGCAGCATTTCCGCCTGGGCGGCGGCGGAAGAGTCCTCGCCGGGGCTGATCGGGACGATGAAATCCGGCTGGACCGAGGTGCCCCGGCGGGCGAGCGCGCTCGCCGCGAGGTATCCCTGTTCGGGGATCGCCGAACCCACCTGACGGCGCCAGGCGGCGGGCAGTCCTCGGTCGTACCCGCCGACGACCTCGACGAGCATCGAAATCAGCGAAACGTGCGGGGAAACCGTCACCCCGATCGGGATCGTGCTGGTGTCACCGAGTTCGAGCCGGGTATAAGAAGCCGGGGGCGGCGTCTCGCGCATCCGGTCGTCCCTCCTGGGAGTGGGCGTCGCAGCACGCGATGTTAGCGCCTCCGGTCAATACCCGGCACTGTCCCGGAAACCCCATTGCTCATTCATGATGAGGAACGCGCCGAGACCGTGGAAATCGTTGGTATTGCGTTTGCGCGCGTAGTAATACGCGGTGTCGCCGACATTGGTGCCTTCGGAGATGTTCCGGATATCGGTCAAGCCGTCGGCTCCGGTCGAAACCTGGGACAGGACCCCGCGATGACCTTTCGCCGCCACGGGTCCGTACTCCGCGCCGATGTAGCGGCGCTCCACCGCTCGGGAGAGCAGGAAGGTGTACATCGCCGAAGCCGAGGTCTCCAGCCAGTTGTCCTTGTCACCGCCGCGGTCGACGACCTGGAACCAGCGCCCGGAGGTCCGGTCCTGCCAGCGGGTGTAGCCCGCCGCGAGGAACTTGACGACGTCGACGAGCCGCTTTCGTCGCGGATGGTCGCGGGGCAGGATCTCGAGCAGATCGATGGCCGTCATCCCGAGCCAGCCGATCGCGCGGCCCCAGTGGTACTTCGAATGCCGTCCGGCGCCCGACGCCCACGGTTCGGAGCCGTCCTCGTCGTAGGCGTGGTAGAGCAGGCCCTTGGCGGGCTCCTTGAGCCGGTCGAAGTAGACGCTGACGTTCTTCGCGGCCTCTTCGTAGCAGTAGGCCGTGTCGCCGAAGGTCTTGCCGTACAGGGCGAGGAACGGCTGTGCCATGTACACGCCGTCCGCCCACAACTGCCCGACCTTGCTCGTGGCGTGGAACATCCCGCCGTCGGACGTCCGCGGATAGGACGGGAACCGACTACGCAGCTGGTCCGCCGCGGTCTTGTACTTTTCCTGCCCGGTTTCGTTGTACAGCAAGGGGAACATCTGCCCGGAGCGCATCGCGTCCAGGTTGGTGAAGCCGTTGGATATCCCGCTCTCGGTGACGAACCGGTCGTACCAGGCGAGGATGTAGTCGAGATAGGACTTCTCGCGGGTGCGCCGGTACACCAAATACTGGCCGTAGAGGTAGAGGCCGCGGGTGTAGCCCCAACCGCCGAGGGTGGCCGGGGTGAAGCGTTCCATCGTCGAGTCGACGATCGCCCGCGACCAGTCCACCGGCGCCGCGGTGGCCACGCCGGGCAGGGCGAACGCGCCGAGGGCGCCCGCGGTCCCCGCCAGTACCGCGCGCCGGGAAAGTCGTGCCGCGTGAAGAGGATCCGATGACATTCGAGGTCCTTCCTGCACCAGGGACCGGGGAATGAGTGGCCGGGAGGCCGATCCGCCGTCCGACGGCATCCCGACCAGCCGCGGGGGGCGACCGGGTCGCCGGGCTGAACTTCCTTGCGGGACAACGTCTACTCGCGTGTTCGTCGGTGAGTCAAGAGAGATCCGATCTCTTACGTCATATATCAGATACGTCACTCGAACGGGCGCTCCCGGTGTCCGGGACGGTCCCGCTGGGCGGCACCCTTCGCGAAACCTTCCGCTCGCCTACGATCGGTGCGTGAACGAGCTGACCTTCCGCGGGCGCCGCGTCGCCCGAGACCGAGCCCTGGTCATGGCGATCGTCAACCGTACCCCCGATTCCTTCTACGACAAGGGTGCGACCTTCTCGGATCCGGACGCGCTCGCGGCCGTCGCCAGGGCGGTGGAGGACGGCGCCGACATCGTCGACATCGGCGGGGTCAAGGCCGGACCCGGTGCGGCGGTCGACGTCGAGGAAGAGATCCGACGGGTGGTCCCGTTCGTCGAGCGGATCCGCGAACTGCACCCCGACCTGGTGATCAGCGTCGACACCTGGCGCCACGAGGTGGGCAGGCGTTCGGCGGAGGCCGGCGCTGACCTGATCAACGACACCTGGGCGGGAGCGGATCCGGAACTGGCCGAGGTCGCCGCGGAGTTCGGCACCGGTTACGTCTGCTCGCACACCGGTAACGCCGTCCCGCGCACCCGCCCGTTCCGGGTGCACTATCCGGACGTCGTCGCGGACGTCGTCGCGGAGACGACGGCGCACGCCGCGGCGGTCGTGGCGCTCGGTGTCCCGCGTGAGGGGGTGCTGATCGACCCGACCCACGACTTCGGCAAGAACACGTGGCACAGCCTGGCGCTGCTGCGGCACGCGCGGGAACTGGCCGATACGGGCTGGCCGGTGCTGATGGCACTGTCCAATAAGGACTTCGTCGGGGAGACGCTCGGCGTCGAGCTCGCCGAGCGGGTCGACGGGACCCTCGCCGCGACGGCCTGGGCGGCGGCCGAGGGGGCGAAGGTGTTCCGGGTGCACGAGGTCAGGCGTACCCGGCAGGTGCTGGAGATGGTCGCGTCGATCCAGGGGGTGCGCCCGCCCGCGCGCGCGATCCGCGGGCTGGCCTGACTCCGGCGAATGGCGACATTCGCGTGTCCGGACACGGGACACGCGTGATCGAAGCCGGAACTCGCGTGTTTGGAGAGCGCACACGCGAGTTCCGGCTTCAATCACGTGAGATCCGGCTTCAATCACGTGAGTTCCGGCTTCAATCACGTGAGTTCCGGCTGGAGGCACGCGTCTTCCGGCCGGGCACACGCGTCAGCCGTCCAACGGGATGGCGGCCGAAACCGTGGTGCCCGAGCCGGGTTCGCTCGCGACGGTCAGCTCGCCGCCGAGCGCCCGGACCCGGTCGCGGAGGCCGTGCAGTCCGGAGCCGCCGTCGATGTCGGCCGCGCCGGTGCCGTCGTCGTGGACGTCCACGCGCAGGCCGTCCTCCTCGACCCGGATGCACACGCGGACCTCGCGCGCTTGCGCGTGTTTCAAGGCGTTGGTGACCGCTTCCGAGACGACGAAGTACGCCGTCGCCTCGACGGCGCCGCTGAGCCGCGGCACGTCCGCCCCGTCGAGGTCGACGGCGAGCGGCACCCGGTCCAGCAGTGACCGGACCGCGGGGATCAACCCGGCCTCGGTGAGAATCGCGGGCCGGAGTCCGCGCGCGAGTTCACGCAGTTCGGTGATGGTGGCCTGGAGTTCGTCGATCGTGCCGGTCAGCAGGGCCGAGACCGGCGGGGTGAGGTCGCTCCCGAGCCGCCGTCCCGCCATTCTCAGCAGCAGCACGACACTGACCAGCCGTTGCTGGGCCCCGTCGTGCAGGTCCCGTTCGAGACGTCGCCGCTCGTCGTCGGCGGCGGCCACGATGCGAGCACGGGACGCCTGGACTTCGACGAGACGCTCCTCCAGTTCCGCGGCGAGCCGCTGGTTGTCCAGCACCAGCCCGGCGGCGGCGTTGAGCGCGTCGATCGACCGGCTGTCCTTCCACACCTCGTCGTCCTGCACGAGCGCGGCCAGGCCGGAACCGTCGCGTTCCAGCAGGAGCCGGATCATCTCCGCGTTGCCGACCCGCGCCCGCAGCACCCCGATCAGGAAGGTCAACGGCCACAGGCAGAACGAGATCCGGTAGACGTCCAGCAACGGTTCGGAGAACGGATGCGCGGAGCCGAGCGCGCTGCCGACCGTGGTGCTCACCGCGCCGACCACCGCGATCGCGACGACGGGGGAGAGCAACCGTCGCTGCGGAAGCCGTCCGGCGAGCCAGCGGTAGAGCAGCACCGCCAGCACCCCGGCGCCGATCAGCGCGCCGACCAGTTCCAGCAGCCGTTTGACCAGCTGCTCGGCCTCTGGTGAGGCGGCGACCGCGGCGAGGTTCTTCGGATCGTCGTTGACCAGCAGGCCGAGCACCGCCGCGCCGAAGACCATGGCGTACGCGGAAAGGACGAGCACGCGTTCCCAGCGGGACCGGAGCTTCCCGTGCGGGAAGACGACCACGAGATGGGCGATCACCGGACTGGACGCGGCGGTCAGCGCCAAGCCGACGGTGTGCGCGAGCGGTTCGTCGGCGAACTGCAGGTCCTCGGCGAACAACGCGAGCCCGGCGAGTGCGATCAGCAGGCCGATGGGGTTCGAAGCGCGGCGCACGTGCGCGACGGCGCCGGCGAGGAGGAAGAGGAACCCGGTCGTGGAAGAGAGGGTGGTGTCGAGCACGGTGTGCGTGCCGTCGGCGATCTTGAGCGTCGTCGCCACGACACCCATGCCGATACCGGCGGTCAGCACGCCCGCCATCGCGACGGTTCGAGGGTGCTTCACCACTAAGCGTGATTCGCCCGTTCGGGCCGAACCGTTACACCGGTCCTGAAATGTGGAACAGGTGTTCCGCCTGGTGTCAAGGATTCTCGGCATCTTTCCCGTCATTCGGATGGCGATGCAGGCATGTGGGTGGACATGCGACTCTCGCGCCACCACCCGAGCCGAGTCGTATCCCCGAAAGGCGACCTTCCGTGCGCACCCACCACAGACCCCGCTTGCTGGCCGCGGCCTTCGCCGCCTTGACCTTGGCCGGCGGGGTCGTGGGATGTTCGCGTGCCGATCGGGGCACCGAAGTGGAGCAGAAGAGCCAGGGCGCCGCGGCCGAGGTGCGCGTCGGGTACTTCCCCAACGTGACGCACGCGCCCGCGCTGATCGGGGCCAAGAACGGCTTCTTCGCCAAGGAACTCGGTTCGACGAAGCTCACCACCCAGACGTTCAACGCCGGCCCCGAAGAGGTCAACGCGCTGCTCGGCGACTCGCTCGACATCGCCTTCATCGGCTCCGGCCCGGCCATCAACGCCTTCACCAAGTCCAAGGGCGCCATCCAGCTGGTCGCCGGCGCGGTCAGCGGTGGCGCGCAGCTGGTGGTGAAGCCGGAGATCGCCGCGCCGGAGCAGCTCACCGGCAAGAACATCGCGACTCCGTCGCTGGCGAACACCCAGGACGTCGCGCTCAAGAAGTTCGTCGCCGAGAAGAAGCTGGCGGGAGTCAAGGTCACCAACCTCGACAACCCGAAGACGTTCGACGCCTTCAAGAAGGGCGAACTCGACGGCGGCTGGCTGCCGGAGCCGTGGTCCTCGCGGCTCGTGCTGGACGCGGGCGCGAAGGTCCTCCTGGACGAGAAGACCCTGTGGCCGGAAGGCAAGTTCCCCACCACGGTCGTGATCGTCCGCAGTGAGTTCCTGCAGCGGCATCCGGAGACCGTCACCGCCGTCCTCAAGGGTGAACTCGCCGCCATCGACTGGGCGAAGACCAACCCCGCCGAGGCGAAGAAGGTGGTCAACGGAGAACTCAAGACGCTCGCGGGCAGCACACTGAGCGAGGCCGTTCTCGACCGTGCGTTCTCCGGCATCGAACTGGGCATCGATCCGGTGGCGTCGACCTTCACCCAGCTCGCGCGGGACTCGGTGACCGCGGGCGTGGTGAAGTCCGCGGTGGACCTCAAGGGGTTCGCCGATTTCGGCCCGCTCAACGCCGTGCTCGAAGAGCAGGGCAAGCCCGGCGTGAACGCGCCAGGGCTGACGAAGTGACCGGAGGGGATCAGCGATGACGACCACCTTGGAGCCCGGCCTGTCCACCGGTGTCGCCGTGCGGCTCGACGGGGTCCGGAAGGCTTTCGGGCCGACCGGTCGCGCCGTCGTCGCCCTCGACGGGATGGACCTGACGGTCGCCCCCGGCGAGTTCGTCTGCCTCCTCGGCGCCTCCGGCTGCGGCAAGAGCACGCTGCTGAACCTGGTCGCCGGCCTCGACCGGCCGACGTCGGGCTCGATCACCCTCGAGACCTCCCGGCCCGCGGTCATGTTCCAGGAGGCCGCGCTGATGCCGTGGCTGACCGCGGCCCGCAACGTGGAACTGCCGCTGCGGCTCGCCGGTTTCGGCCGGTCCGAGCGCCGCGCGAAGGCGGCCGAACTGCTCGAACTCGTCCGCCTCGGCGGCGCGGGCGACAAGCGGCCGCACGAGTTGTCCGGTGGGATGCGGCAGCGCGTCGCGCTCGCCAGGGCACTGGCCGCGACCCTGCGTGTCGGCGGCGACCCGGAGCAGTCACTGCTGCTGATGGACGAGCCGTTCGCCGCGCTCGACGCCATCACCCGCGACGTCCTCCAGGGTGAACTGCTCCGCGTCTACCGCAGCACCGGCACGTCGGTGCTGTTCGTGACCCACGATGTCCGAGAGGCCGTCCGGCTCGGCCAGCGGGTCGTGCTGCTCTCGTCGCGGCCGGGCCGGGTCGTGCGCGAATGGCGCGACGTCCAGGCCTCCGACGCCGAAGAGCTGACCTTGGAGATCACCGGTCACCTCCGGGAGGTGATCAGTACCCATGCCGCGGCTTGACCGCCCTGACACAGCGGCGGAGGAGGCGGACGAGGCCGTCGGCGCGGGACTCGACTCGCTCGACACCCCCACCGGGGAGCGCCGGGAAAGCCGGGGAAAGCGGTTCCTGCGAGGCTTCGTGCCGCCGTTGGTCTTCCTGGCGTTGCTGGTCGTGCTGTGGCAGGCGCTGTGGGCGGCCGCGTTCTGGCCGGAGTCGATGCTGCCCGCGCCGCTCGCGGTCTGGGACGAACTCGCCGGCATCACCGTCGACGGTGAGATCTTCGAATTCGTCTGGACGTCGGTGCACCGCGCCGCGCTGGGCTTCCTGATCGGCGTGGTCATCGGGACCCCGCTCGGCCTGCTGGTGGCGAAGGTCCGTCTCGTCCGCGCCGCCGTCGGGCCGTTCCTGACCGGGCTGCAAAGCCTTCCGTCGGTGGCCTGGGTACCCGCGGCGATCCTGTGGTTCGGGCTGAACGACGCCTCGATCTACTTCGTCGTCCTGCTGGGTTCGGTCCCTTCGATCGCCAACGGCCTCGTCGCCGGCATCGACCAGATCCCGCCGATCCTCCCGCGCGTCGGCCAGGTGATGGGGGCGAACCGGCTCTCGTCGGCCCGGTACATCCTGCTGCCCGCCGCGCTGCCCGGTTTCCTGGCCGGGCTCAAACAGGGCTGGGCGTTCTCGTGGCGTTCGCTGATGGCCGCCGAGCTGATCGCGCTGTCCCCGGCGCTGGGCAAGGGGCTCGGCGCGTACCTCAACGAAGGCTCGTCCTTCAACAGCATGGAAGGCGTGATCTCGGCGATCTTCCTGATCCTGCTGGTCGGCGTCGGCATCGAATTGATCGTGTTCCGGCCGCTGGAGCGTTCGGTCCTGCGTGCTCGTGGTCTCACCGCGTCCCTTTAGGACTTTGGTCAGGCTCGGATGCGGAGCGGCCGTACGGGAAGTGGACGCGGGCGCGGTGGGGTGACAAGCGGCCGGCGATCGTCGGCGAACGCGATGACTACAACCTCGAGAAGATCGCCGCGCGGCCGCCGAAGCTCGCGGCCGTCCCCGGCTCCCGAGCGTTCACCTGCCGGCGGTGGCAAACCTACGGCACCGTAAGTTACGGTGTCGTAGGTAGGCGTTTTCCGTACCCTGGAAGGACGAGACGCATGACGGTCCCCGAAAGCACCCGGCTGATGCTCGAGCTGGAGGGAACGGTCGAGGAAAACCTCAACCGGCACCTCTCGGTCGCCAAGGAATGGATGCCGCACGAGTACGTGCCGTGGAGCGAAGGCAAGAACTTCGCCGAACTGGGCGGCGAGCCGTGGGATCCCGAGCAGTCACGGGTGTCGCCCATCGCGCGGACCTCGCTGGAGGTCAACCTCCTCACCGAGGACAACCTGCCGAGCTACCACCGCGAGATCGAGCGGGCGTTCGGCCGCGACGGCGCGTGGGGCACGTGGGTGCATCGCTGGACGGCCGAGGAGGGCCGCCACGGCATCTGCATCCGTGACTACCTGCTGGTGACGCGCGCGGTGGACCCGGTCGAGCTGGAGCGGGCGAGGATGCAGACCATGCAGGCGGGATACGACAGCGGCGACAAGGCATTGCTGAACGTCTTCGCGTACGTGTCGTTCCAGGAACTGGCGACGCGGCTTTCCCATCGCAACACCGGGAAGTACACGCAGGATCCGTTGTGCGAGAAGCTGCTCTCGCGGGTCGCGATGGACGAGAACCTGCACATGGTCTTCTACCGGAATCTGGTGCAGGCCTCGCTGGAGCTTTCACCCGACGCGATGATGCGCGCCATCACCGACGAGGTCGTCCAGTTCCAGATGCCGGGCGCGGTGATCCCGAGCTTCGTGCGGAAGGCCGCGTTGATCGCGAAGGCGGGCATCTACGACCTGCGGATCCACCACGACGAGGTGATCTGGCCGTTGCTGCGGCAGTGGAAGATCTTCGAGCTCGAAGGGCTCGGCGAGGTGGGGGAGAAGGCGCGGGACGAACTCGACCAGTTCCTGAAGGCCCTCGACACCCAGGCCTCGCGCTTCGAAGAGCGTCGCGCCGCCTCAGAAGCCCGCGCCGCCGCCCGACGCACGTGATCCGCCCCTAATCACGCGAGCTCCGCCTCCGGTCACGCGAGTTCCGTCCCTAATCACGCGAGTTCCGTCCCTAATCACGCGAGTTCCGCCTCCGGTCACGCCAAGTCGGACTCGCCGATGCCGGGATGGAAGCCGGAACTCGCGTGACGGAAGGCGGAACTCGCGTGATTGCAGGCGGAACTCGCGTGATGGAAGGCGGAACTCGCGTGACGGCCGCCGGATCACGCGTGACGGCCGTCGGGGAGAACTAGCGCGAGCGGCGCGAGCCGGCGCGGGTTCCCGAGGAGAACGCGGCGGCACCGCCCCGGCGAGCCGGAGCCCCACCGGACTGGGCCTTACCCGCGCCGGAAGCCCGGCGCGGCTGGGAGTCGGCGGCACCGCGACGAGCCTGGCCGCCCTTGGGCGCGCCTTCGCGACGTCCGGTGGGCTCGGCCGCGCGACGGCCGCCCTGACCGGCGGGGGCGCCGCCACGGCGATCGCCCTCAACGCGCGGCTGACGCGAACGGCCTTCCGACGAGCCACCGCGACGCGCGCCGCCACCGGAAGCACCCCGGCCGCCACCGGAAGCACCCCTGCCACCGGCGGAGGGGCCCCGGCCGCGACCGGCGCGGCTACCACGGCCATGGCCTGCCGGACGGTCTTCGTCCTCGCCCCCGATGGCCTGACCGCTGGCGCTGACCTTCTTCGGGCGCGTGTCCACGATCGGCCGCCGCGGTGACGCGGTGAACGAACGCTCGCCGGGCGCCAGCTCCGACAGCAGCGGGTGGCCGGGGCCGAGCTGCGTCGTGGTCGGCTTGATGCCCGCCTTGCGCGTGAGGTCGCGGACGTCACGGACCTGCTCGTCGGTCATGAGGGTGACGACGGTGCCGGACGCCCCGGCCCGCGCGGTCCGGCCGGACCGGTGCAGGTACGCCTTGTGCTCGACCGGCGGGTCGGCGTGGATGACCAGTGTGACGTCGTCGACGTGGATACCGCGGGCGGCGATGTCGGTCGCGACCAGCGTCTTCGCGGCGCCCGAAGAGAACGCCTCCAGGTTGCGTGTCCGCGCGGTCTGGCCGAGGTTGCCGTGCAGTTCGACCGCCGGCACGCCGGAGGCCATGAGCTTGCGCGTCAGCTGCTTGGCGCGGTGCTTCGTCCGGGTGAACACCAGCGTGCGGCCGGGCGCGGCGGTGAGGTCGATCAGCACCTGCAGCCGGTGGGTCTCCTCCAGGTGCAGCACGTGGTGCTGCATGGTCGAGACCGGCGACTGCGCCGAGTCGACGCTGTGCGTGACCGGGTTGTGCATGAAGCGCTTCACCAGCACGTCGACGCCCGCGTCGAGGGTCGCGGAGAACAGCAGCCGCTGGCCGCGCTCCGGGGTCTCGGCCATGATGCGCCGGACGTCGGGCAGGAAGCCGAGGTCGGCCATGTGGTCGGCCTCGTCCAGGACGGTGACCTCGATGTTGTCGAGCTTCACCTCGCCCGAACGCATGTGGTCGGCGAGCCGGCCGGGGCAGGCGACGACGATGTCGACGCCGTCACGCAGCCGGGTGATCTGCGGGTTGGGGCTGACGCCGCCGAAGATGGTGGTGACCTTGAGGCCGAGCGGCTTGGCCAGCGGCAGGAACGACGCCTCGATCTGGGTGGCCAGTTCGCGGGTCGGCGCCAGGACCAGCGCGCGCGGGCGGCCGGGGCGGCGCCGGGTCGGGCCGGCGGCGAGCCGGGCGAGGACGGGCAGCACGAAGCCGTACGTCTTGCCGGAGCCGGTGCGGCCGCGGCCGAGGACGTCGCGGCCTGCCAGCGAATGCGGCAGCGTGGCGGCCTGGATGGGGAACGGGCTGGTGACGCCCTGTTCGGCGAGCGAGTCCACGAGGGTCTTGGGCAGGCCGAGTTCGGTGAAAGTAGGTGTGCTCATAAGCGTGTGGGCACAGGTGCGCCCTGGTATCTCCGTAAGGATAGGAAGGGTTGTCCTGCCCGGCGCAGACCTCGGGGGGCCGCGGCGCGTGGTCCTCGACAACGAAACGCGGCCCGAGGCAGAACTGAGCGGACCGCGCTGTCCAGTGTACTGGGTCGTGATCTCTCCGGCTACGTGATATCGCCCGCACCGGTCCGGTGATGTTCGTCGGTTCGTACGAGCCGGGCGCGGTGCCGCGGTGAAACGCTGGTCCGACCGGACGAAAGGGGACACGGGTGTCGAACGTCCAGGATCTGCGAGGCGTGCTCGACGAGGAGGCGCGCGGGGCGGGTGTCCCGGGAGCCGTGGTGGGGGTGACGCACCGCGGCGAGGAGTCGGTGTTCGCCACCGGAGTGTCCAGTGTGGACACCGGGCTTCCGGTCGATCCCGGCACCCTGTTCATGATCGGCTCCACCAGCAAGACCTTCGCCGCGGCCGCCGTGCTGGCCCTGGTCGAAGACGGTGCGCTGGACCTGGACAGGCCGGTCGTCGAGTACCTTCCCGATCTCTCGCTGGCGGATCCGGTGGCGCGGCGGACGGTGACCCTGCGGCATCTGCTCACCCACTCGGCCGGGTTCCTCGGCGACGTGGACTTCACCACCGGGTGGGGTGACGACGCGTTGGCTCTCGCGATCGCGAAGTTCGGCGACCTGCCGCAGAACTTCCCGCCCGGCGAGGTGTTCTCCTACTGCAACGCCGGATTCCAGCTGGCCGGACGGGTCGTCGAGGTGGTGGCGGGCGAATCCTTCGAGGACGTGGTCCGCGCCCGGCTGCTCGAGCCGCTGGGCATGACCGAGTCGTATTACCTGCCGTGGGAGGTGCTCACGCGGCGTCACGCCGTCGGGCACGTGCTGCGCGACGGCGAACCGGCGGTCGAGCACACCGTGGGCCTCACCCGTGCGGACAGCGCGAGCGGCGGACTGTGGTCGACGGCGGGCGACCAGCTGAAATGGGCCCGGTTCTTCCTGACCGGTGAGGCCGAAGGCAAGCCGCCGCTCAGCGAAGCCGCCCGCGACCTCATGCGCGCGCCGCAGCGCAAGGCCGCGTTGCGGTTCGAAGAGGTCGGGCTGAGCTGGCTGCACACGACCCACGGCGCCGCCCGGCTGGTCCGGCACGGCGGCAACGTGAGCAATCTGCAGCTGTCGGAGTTCGTGACCCTCCCGGACGAGGACTTCGCCGTCACGGTGCTGACCAACAGCGCGGGCGGGTCCGCGCTGGGTGCGAAGATCGTCGACTGGTGCTTGGAGACGCTGGTCGGGCTGCCTCCGCTCGCGAGTCCGCCGCCGGTAGCCCAGCCGGACCTCGCCGAGTACCTCGGCCGCTACCAGACCGGTGACCTGGCCTTCGTGGTCAGCGACCGTGACGGCGCGCTGTGGGCTCAGCTGGTCGCCGACGTCGAGGGCTTCCCCTCGCCGCCGCCGTTCCAGGCCGTCTTCGTGGCCGGCGACGCGATCGCCCCGGCGGCGGACACCCGCAAGCCCACCGCGCGTTTCCTGCGGAACGACCACGGGGAGGTGACTTCGATCGAGTTCGGTGGCCGGACGGCGAAGCGGGGCGCTACGGTTACCGAGTAGTAACTTCGGCTGATCAGGAGTGACCATGAGCGAAAAGGCGACCGCGTTGTTGCTGAACCCGGGTGGGTACGACCCACGGCAGTTCGACCCGGAGACGCGTCGCCTGCTGCGTGCCACCATCGAGTGGTTCGAACAGCGCGGCAAACGCAAGCTCGTCGAGGACTACCACGACCGGACCTTCTACGCGGACTTCCTCGAGTTCGCGGGCAAGGAAGGGCTCTTTTCGACGTTCCTCACTCCCGGCGCCAACGCCGAGGGGAACCCCGACAAGCGCTGGGACACCGCGCGGGTCGCGGCCCTGTCGGAAATCCTCGGCTTCTACGGCCTGAACTACTGGTACCCGTGGCAGGTCACGATCCTCGGCCTCGGCCCGGTGTGGCAGAGCGCGAACGAGGCCGCCCGCAAACGCGCGGCGGACTCGCTCGCCGCCGGTGGCGTCGCCGCGTTCGGACTGTCCGAAAAGGAGCATGGCGCCGACATCTACTCGTCGGACCTCGTGCTCACTCCGGACGGCAGGGGCGGCTACCGCGCGAACGGGTCGAAGTACTACATCGGCAACGGCAACTGCGCGCGGACCGTGTCCGTGTTCGGCCGCATCGACGGCGTCGAGGGACCGGACCAGTACGTGTTCTTCTACGCGGACTCGGAGCACCCGAACTACCACGTGGTGAAGAACGTCGTCCCGTCGCAGATGTACGTCGCCGAGTTCGAGCTCAACGACTACCCGGTGTCCGAAGAGGACATTCTGCACGTCGGCGCCGACGCGTTCTCCGCGGCGCTGAACACGGTCAACATCGGCAAGTTCAACCTGTGCTTCGGCGGCATCGGGATGTCGACGCACTCGCTGTACGAGGCGATCACGCACGCGCACAACCGGGTGCTCTACGGCAAGAAGGTCACCGATTTCCCGCACGTGCGCCGGGAATTCGTCGAGGCGTACGCGCGGCTCGTCGCGATGAAGCTGTTCTCCGACCGTGCCGTGGACTACTTCCGCGGCGCGAACGCGGACGACCGCCGGTACCTGCTGTTCAACCCGATCACCAAGATGAAGGTGACCACCGAGGCGCAGAAGGTCATCGGCCTGGTCGCGGACGTGGTGGCGGCCAAGGGTTTCGAGGCCGACACCTATCTCGCGATGTCTAAGAACGACATCGACGGCCTGCCGAAGCTGGAAGGCACGGTGGCGGTGAACCTCGCGCTGATCGCGAAGTTCGTGCCCGCGTACCTGTTCGCGCCGCAGGCCTACGAGCCGGTGCCGACCCGTTCCGACGCGGCCGACGACGAGTTCCTGTTCCGCCAGGGGCCCGCGCGCGGCCTGTCCAAGGTGCGGTTCCACGACTGGCGTGAGGCCTACGCCAAGGCGTCCGCGATCCCGAACGTCGCGCGGTTCACCGAGCAGGCCGAGGCGCTGGTGAAGCTGTTCACCGAAGCCGCGCCGGACGAGGCGCAGCAGCAGGACATCGATTTCGGCCTCGCGCTGACCGAGCTGTTCACGCTGGTCGTCTACGGGCAGCTGGTGCTGGAGCAGGCGGAGATCACCGGCATCGAGACCGAGGTCGTCGACCAGATCTTCGCCATCCTGGTGCAGGACTTCAGCGTTACCGCGATCGATCTGCACGGGAAGTCTTCCTCGACCGAGGCACAGCAGGTGCTCGCGCTGGCTTCGATCCGGAAGCCGGTCGTCGACGCGGCCCGCTTCGACCACGTGTGGTCGCTGGTGCGGGACCTCTCGGGCGCCTACGCCATGAACCCGTGAAGTTCCGTGAAGGCCTCCTTGAGGGACCCAGAGTCCCTCAAGGAGGCCTTCACGGACTTCTGAGCCCTACTTGCCGTAGCCGGCCTTGCGGAGGGCGTCCGCCAGCGAGCCGCCGCCGGAGTTGCCGCCGCGGTCCCGGCCGCCGCCGCCACCGCCACGGCCGCCCTGACCGCCTTGGCCCTGACCGCCTTGGCGCTGCCCACCTTGACGCTGGCCGCCGCCCTGGCCGCGGTCCCGACCGCCGCCACCGCCGCGGCGCTCCTGCTGTCCACCCGAGCCGGGCTCGTCGTCCAGCCGCAGGGTCAGCGAGATCCGCTTGCGCGGCACGTCGACCTCCAGGACCTTCACCTTGACGATGTCGCCGGGCTTCACGACCTCACGCGGGTCCTTGACGAAGTTCTTCGACAGCGCCGAGACGTGCGCGAGCCCGTCCTGGTGCACGCCGACGTCGATGAACGCGCCGAACGCGGCGACGTTCGTCACGACACCTTCCAGCCGCATTCCCGGCTTGAGGTCGCCGATCTTCTCGACCCCGTCGGCGAAGGTCGCGGTCTTGAACGCCGGACGCGGGTCGCGGCCCGGCTTTTCGAGTTCGGCGAGGATGTCGGTCACCGTCGGGAGACCGAAGGTGTCGTCGACGAACTCCGTGGGCTTCAGCGCCTGCAGCGTCCGGGAGTTGCCGATCAGCGCGCGGATGTCCGTGCCGGTCGACGACAGGATCCGCCGCACCACCGGGTAGGCCTCGGGGTGCACCGAGGACGAGTCGAGCGGGTCGTCGCCGTCCGGGATCCGGAGGAAGCCCGCGCACTGCTCGAAGGCCTTGGGGCCGAGCCGCGCGACCTCCTTGAGCCCGCTGCGCGTCTTGAACGGACCGTTCTCGTCGCGGTGCGAAACGATGTTCTCCGCCAGCGTCGTCGTGATGCCCGAGACGCGGGTCAGCAGCGGCGCCGACGCCGTGTTGACGTCCACGCCGACGGCGTTCACACAGTCTTCGACCACCGCGTCGAGTGACCGCGACAGCGAGATCTCCGACAGGTCGTGCTGGTACTGTCCGACGCCGATCGACTTCGGGTCGATCTTCACCAGTTCCGCCAGCGGGTCCTGCAGCCGCCGCGCGATGGAGACCGCGCCGCGCAGCGAGACGTCCATACCCGGCAGTTCCTGCGAGGCGAACGCCGACGCCGAGTAGACCGACGCGCCGGCCTCGGAGACGACGGCCTTGGTCAGCTTCAGTTCCGGGTGCTTCTTGATCAGCTCACCGGCGAGTTTGTCGGTCTCGCGGGACGCGGTGCCGTTGCCGATCGAGATCAGGTCCACCTTGTGCCGGGCGCAGAGCGCGGCGAGTTCGGCGATGGACTGGTCCCACTTGTTGGCGGGCTGGTGCGGGTAGATCACGTGCGTGCCGACGACCTTGCCGGTCGCGTCGACGACGGCGACCTTGACGCCGGTACGGAAACCCGGGTCGAGGCCCATCGTGGCGCGAGTGCCCGCCGGGGCGGCGAGCAGCAGGTCGCGCAGGTTCGCGGCGAACACGCGGACGGCGTCGTCCTCGGCCGACTGGCGCAGCCGCATCCGCAGGTCGATGCCCAGGTGCAGCAGGATCTTCGTCCGCCACGCCCAGCGGACGGTGTCGCCGAGCCATTTGTCGGCCGGGCGGCCCTCGTTGGAGATGCCGAACTTGTGCGCGATGCGGGTCTCGTAGTCGGTCGGCCCGGTGCGCGGTTCTTCGGACGGCTCCTCCGACTCCATCGTGAGGTCGAGGATCTCTTCCTTCTCACCGCGGAACATCGCGAGGATCCGGTGCGAGGGGAGCTTCGCGTAGGGCTCGGAGAACTCGAAGTAGTCGGAGAACTTCGCGCCTTCTTCGGCCTTGCCGTCGCGGACCTTCGACGCGAGGCGGCCCTGCGACCACATCTTCTCGCGCAGCTCGCCGATCAGGTCGGCGTCCTCGGCGAAGCGTTCCACGAGGATCGCGCGGGCGCCGTCGAGCGCGACCTGCGCGTCCGCGACTCCCTTGTCGGCGTCGACGAACACCGCGGCGGCGGCCTGCGGGTCGGTGTTCGGGTCGCTCAGCAGCCCGTCGGCGAGCGGCTCCAAGCCGGCCTCGCGGGCGATCATCGCCTTCGTCCGCCGCTTGGGCTTGAACGGCAGGTAGATGTCCTCGAGGCGGGACTTGGTGTCCGCCGCCATGATCGACGCTTCGAGCGCCTCGTCCAGCTTGCCCTGGCCGCGGATGGACTCCAGCACCGCGACCCGGCGCTCGCCGAGTTCCCGCAGGTAACGGAGGCGTTCTTCGAGGGTGCGCAGCTGGGCGTCGTCCAGCATCCCGGTGACCTCTTTGCGGTACCGGGCGATGAACGGCACGGTCGATCCACCGTCCAGCAGGTCGACGGCCGCCTTGACCTGCCCTTCGCGCACACCGAGTTCTTCGGCGATCTTCTGCTCGACTGTCTGCAGGCCCTGCACGCTCACTCCCACGCTCCTGAATCCGCCCTCGGGTGCTCTCGGACCCTGCATTCTGCCGCTCGTGCCGAGCCGACTTTCGTATGGCCTCCCCTAACCGAACCCTTGACAGCTGTATTGGTCTAGTCCATTTTGAGGTGGCCGACGTCACCCGTTCGTGGAGGTCAGCTGTGAAAGTCAAGCCGAAACACGCGTTCCTCGCCCTGCTGTCGTCACTGGCCGTGTGCCTGGGGGTGACCTTCGCGGTGTCGGGCAGTGCCTCGGCCGCCAACATCCTGACCAACCCGGGCTTCGAACTCGGGACCACGAGCGGCTGGACCTGCTCCGGCGCGAACGCGGTGGTCACCACGCCGGTCCATTCGGGCACTCGCGCGCTCAGCGCCACCCCGGCGGGGCAGGACAACGCCCGTTGCTCGCAGAGCGTGGCGGTGAAGGCCAACACCGCGTACACGCTTTCGGCGTGGGTGCAGGGCAGCTACACCTACCTCGGCGTCACCGGCACCGGGACGGGTGACAAGAACACCTGGACTCAGGGCGGGGCCAGCTGGTCGCAGCTCTCGCTGAGCTTCACCACCGGCGCGTCCACCACCAGCGTCCAGATCTACCTGCACGGCTGGTACGGCCAGCCCGCGTACTTCGCCGACGACGTGAACCTCGACGGCCCCGGCGGCTCGCCGACGACGACCCCGACCACCCCGACGACGTCCACGAGCCCGACGACCACCACCAGCAACCCGCCGACGACCACGACGAGCACCCCGCCGACCGGGAACCTGCCGAAGCACGTGATCACCGGCTACTGGCAGAACTTCTACAACGGCGCGAAGGCACTCAAGCTCGCCGACGTCCCGACGAAGTACAACATCATCGCGGTGTCCTTCGCCGACGCGACGGCCACGCCGGGCGCGGTCACCTTCACCCTCGACTCCGGTCTGTCGAGCCAGCTCGGCGGCTACACCGACGCGCAGTTCAAGGCCGACATCAAGACGGCGCAGGCACGCGGGCAGAAGGTCATCCTGTCCGTCGGCGGTGAGAAGGGCACGATCCGTGTCGACTCCGCGGCCGCGGCCACGAACTTCTCCAACAGCATGAAGTCGCTCATCGCGACCTACGGCTTCGACGGCGTCGACATCGACCTCGAGAACGGCGTCAACGCGACCTACATGGCGCAGGCGCTGCGCAGCATCCACGCGGCGGGCGGCTCGATCATCACCATGGCGCCGCAGACGATCGACATGCAGAGCCCGGCGGCCGAGTACTTCAAGCTGGCGCTGAACGTCAAGGACATCCTGACGATCGTCAACATGCAGTACTACAACAGCGGTTCGATGCTCGGCTGCGACCAGAAGGTCTACTCGCAGGGCACGGTCGACTTCCTCACCGCGCTGGCCTGCATCCAGTTGCAGAGCGGGCTGCGGGCCGACCAGGTCGGGCTCGGCCTGCCCGCGTCGGGCTCGGCGGCCGGTGGTGGCTACCAGGCGCCCGGCAACACGGTCAACGCGCTGAACTGCCTCGCGAAGGGCACGAACTGTGGTTCGTTCAAGCCTTCGACGACGTACCCGACGATCCGGGGCGCGATGACCTGGTCGATCAACTGGGACGCCTCTCAGGGCTACGCGTGGTCGAACACGGTGAGCGCGGGACTGGCCGGCCTCCCGTGATGACCCGCATTTCGTCCTCTGGATGCGGTAGTTCGCACTACCAACCACCGCATTCAGAGGACGAAATGCAGAGGGTTTCATAGCGGGACTGTGCAGCCGCACCAGATTCCGCCGGTTTCGCCACAGTTCCCGCACGCCCAGCGCCCACCGGCGTTTGCCCCGCTCGGCGTCGACGAGCACCGTCGTCAGCAGGCCCATGAAGTTGCTGCCCTTGCCGTAGCCCACCGGTTCGACGTGCGTGACGGCGTCGGGATGGATCGACGACGTGATCGCGATGCCGCGGGTGAAGTCCGTGTCCTGCCGAAGGGACCGCGCGGCGAGCACGGCCTCGGAACTCGTCCTGGGAGCAACCCCAAGCGTGGTGACAGGTCCGGCAGCGTGCCCGACTCCTTCAGCGAGTGCAGAAGTCGCTGTGTGCCCAGGGAAGCGGCGGCGAAGACGACCGCTGAGGCGGTGAAGGTCCGCTTGCGTTTGCGCGCCCACCGTCCTGTTCGGACGGTTTCGACCGCGTATCCGCCGTCGACCGGCCGGACCGACACGGCGGTGGTCAGCGGATGGACCTCCGCGCCCGCTTTTTCCGCCAGGTACAGGTAGTTCTTGACGGTCGTGTTCTTCGCGCCGACCCGGCAGCCGGTCATGCACTCGCCGCAGTGCGTGCACGGCTTCCGCGGCGGTCCTTCCCCGCCGAAGAACGGGTCGACGTCGCGCTTGCTGAAGTGGACGCCGACCGGCGTGGACCGGTAGGTGTCCGCGATGCCCATGTCCTCGGCGACCTCGCGCAGCACGCGGTCGGCCGGGGTGACCAGTGGGTTCTCCACCACGCCCAGCATCCGTTTCGCCTGGTCGTAATGCGGGGCGAGTTCGGCCTTCCAGTCGGTGAGGTGCGCCCACTGCGGATCTTCGTAGAAGGTGTCCGGGGGTTCGTAGAGCGTATTCGCGTAGACGAGCGAGCCACCGCCGACGCCCGCGCCGCTCAGCACGAAGGTGTTCTTGAGCAGGGCGGGGACATGCCAATGCCGTAGCAGCCCAGTTTCGGGGCCCACAGGTATTTCCGCAGCCGCCACGACGTCTTCGCGAAACTCGTCGTCGGCGAACCGTCGGCCGGTCTCCAGCACGCCGACGCGATAGCCCTTCTCGGTGAGCCGCAACGCGGTCACGCTGCCGCCGAAGCCGATCACCAGCACGTCTTAGTTCATCGCGCTCCCGCCGTCCGGTAGTCGCCGAGGTCGAGCTTCTTCGTCCGCCGGTCGTACTCGGTGACCAGACCCGGCCAGTTCGTGCTCACGCGGCCGTTCTCCTGGCGGTACCAGCTGGCACAGGTCGTCCAGGCACTGCGCCCGAGCCGTCGTTGGATCTCGTCGTCGTACCGCTGCTCGACCTCCGGCACGACGTCCATATAGGACACGCCGGGCTTGGCGAGATGTTCCACGGCCTGGCGGATGTAGTGGGCCTGCCGTTCGATCATGTAGATGATGGAGCCCGCGCCGAGGTTCGTGTTGGGCCCGTAGACGCAGAACAGGTTCGGGAAACCCGGCACGGTCATGCCGAGGTACGCCCGCGCGCCGCCCTTCCACGCGTCGGACAGCGCCCGCCCGCCGAGACCCTCCACCTTGAGCTCACCGAGGAAGTCGGTCGCCGCGAAACCGGTCCCGTAGATGATGACGTCGGCCTCGTGTTCGACACCGTCCTCGGTGAGCACCCCGGACGGCATGATCGCGCTGATGCGCCGCGTCTCGACGGCGACGTTGTGCTGCGCCAGCGCGGGCAGGTACTCGTTGGTGAACAGGATCCGCTTGCAGCCCAGCGGATAGTCCGGGGTGAGTCTCTCGCGCAGCGCCGGGTCCTTGATGTGTCGGCGGCGCAGCTGGGCCGTCCGCAGTACGAAAACCTTGGCCAGCAACGGATGTTTGGTCATCGCGTAGGTCGCGTACTCGGCGAGGAGGAAGATCCGGAGCCTGCCGAGCAGCTGGGTGGCGGGCAGGTGCCGGAACAGCCGTTGCTGCCAGCGCCGGTAGCCGGCGTCCCGTTTGGCCATGATGTAGGGCGCGGTGCGCTGGAACACCGTCAGTTCACCCGCCCGCCGCTGGACCTCCGGCACGAACTGGATCGCGCTCGCGCCGGTGCCGATCACCGCGACCTTCTTACCGCGCAGGTCGACGTCGTGGTCCCAGCGCGCGGAGTGGAAACTGGCGCCCTCGAAGGTCTCCTGGCCGGGGATGTCCGGCTGGACGGGCCGCGAGAGCTGGCCGACGGCGGGGACGAACACGGTGGCCTCGAACGTCTCGCCACCCGCGGTCTCCACCCGCCAAAGCCCGCGTTCCTCGTCGAAGGCCGCGGCGGTGACCCGCGTGTCGAAGCGGATGTGCGGTTCGAGCCCGTAGCGGCGCACCACGCGTTTGAGGTACGAGTGGATGTCCGGTTGCAGCGAGAACCGCTTCGACCACTCGGGATTGGGCTCGTAGGAGAACGAGTACAGCGGCGACGGGACGTCGCAGCCGGCGCCGGGGTAGGTATTCTCCCGCCAGACGCCGCCCGGTTCGGCGGCGCTCTCCAAGATGGTGAAGTCGTCGAATCCGGCGCGTTTGAGCTCGATCGCCGTCCCGACCCCGCCGAAGCCCGTCCCTACGATCAGCACGCTCGTCTTGCCCATGCCGACCGAAGCTACGCACCGGTCACCCCAGGTGGAAGTGCATGACCGGCCACTCAATCGACATTTTCGGCCACCCCCCTGCCCGCATTTCGTCCTCTGAATGCGGTAGTTGGTAGTTCGAACTACCGCATTCAGAGGACGAAATGCACCGAGTGGGACTCCGCCTTCGGGTGGGCCCAGGCCAGGAGGCGGTGAGCTGAGCTTTCGAGGGCGTCCATATCGCGCTTCGGGACGCGCTCGAACGGCGTGATCACCACCGAGGCGGCCTTCTTCGCCGCCTTGATCTCCCAGCGGCCCTTCACGAACCCGTCGACCAGAATGGTGCCCTTGACCAGGCCGTTCTGTGTGATGACGACCTTGCGGTGCTCGTCGCTGATCACGCGGGTGCGGTCGGCGTAAGACAGGACGGTCTGATCGAACGGCCCCAGCAGCCTGGCGGGCGCGGGGGTGTCCGGGTCCGGGCGCGAGGCGTTTTCGAGGTCGAAGAGTTCGCGTCCGTTCTCGTCGCGGAACGTCCGCAGTTCCGGCCGCAGCCGTTCGGCGACCTCGCCGAGCTTCGTGATGCCGGCCCACGCCTGCGCGTCCTGCACGCCGGCGGGCCCGAACGCGGCCAGGTAGCGCCGGAACATCGCTTCCGGCGACGGCGTCGCGTCCGGTTCGGCGCCCAGCCAGTCCGCGGTGGTCTGATAGGTCGGCTGTCCGGACTTGCCCCAGACGCCGCGTGGCGGGATCTGCACCAGCGGCAGTAGCGCCCGCGCGACGTGCACCAGCGCCGACGGTCCCGCGCCTTCCCAGCGTTTCGCCAGTTCCGCGCCGAGTTCGGCGGACGACAGCGGCCGCTCGCCGAGCAGTTCGCGGGCGGTGCGGGCGATCTCCTGGTGGTCGAGGCCCTTGATCTCCGGGGTGAACTGGGTGTTGTCCATCGAACGGTCGTAGAGGGGCTGCACGATCGGCCGCCACGCCAGCGCGTCCGCCGGTTTCACCAGGTGCACCGTGCCGCGCATGAGCGCGATCCGCACGACACTCTTGTCCAGCAGCAGGTTCGCCAGGTCTTCCTGGCGGAAGCCGTGCAGCCGCGTCCACAGCGCGAAGTACGGCGGATTCGGCGCCTGCGCCTGCAACCCGGCCAGCTGCTCGACCGCTTCGAGCACGGTCATCTTCGAACGCCGGAGCAGCAGTTGCCGGTCCAGCATGGCGCGGTTCAGCGCGCGCCTGCTCAACGTGTCGGACATGCCGCTCACCCTAAACGTGATCAAGGACAGTTACGGTCCTCGATGCGCCGATCGCCGCCGCGATCCATAATCCCGGCCATGGAACTACCGCCGCCGGTGATCCGGGACTGGGACTACCCGCGCGGCACGGCGAGCATCGTGCTCATGGCCCGTTTCGCCGCCGAGAACGGCGTCACTGGGCTGGAGTCCTACGAGCACGCCCCGGTGGACGGTCAGGTCGACGCACGTCAGGAACTCGCGGTGGTCCGTGCCCTGGTCCGCGGGCTCGGCGGCGGGGACGACGTCGCGCTGCGGCTGAGCAGGCGGTACCGCGTCAGCGCGTTCGGCATCTTCGGCTTCGCGTGCATCAGCAGCCCGACGCTGGGAGACGCGATGCGCTTCGCCCTGCGATACCTGGACTTGAGTTTCACCTTCTGCATCCCGCATGTGACCGTCGAGGCAGGGCGGCTCGCGCTGGCCATGGACGACAGCCGCGTACCGGGCGACGTCGCCCGCTTCCTGGTGCTGCGCGACCTCGGCGCCATCCACACCGTCATGCGCGACATCCTGCCGGACATCTCCCTGCGCTCCTTGGCTTTCCGGCATGAAAAAACCTCCACAGTGGACGAATACGTGCGGACCTTCGGTCTGGCGCCGTCGTTCGCCGCGCCGTCACACCTCGCCACCCTGGACCCGCTCTTCCTCGACAAACCGCTGCCGCAGGCCAACGATCAGACGGTCGCGGTGTGCGCCGCGCAATGCGACTCGCTGGTATCGCGGAAACGCGCACGATCCGGGATCGCGCAGCAGGTCCGGGAACGGCTGGTGCGGCTCGGTGGCGTCGACGCGGGGATGGAGGAGGTCGCGCGGCAGCTCGCGCTCAGCCCGCGCACGCTGCGTCGGCGGCTGTTCGAGGCGGGGACCGGCTACCGCGCGCTGCTGGACGAGGTCCGTCAGACCCTGGCGGAGGAAATGCTCGACACCGGCGCGCTCAGCGTGGAGGACGTCGCGCTGCGGCTGGGTTACGCCGAGGCGTCGAGTTTCATCTACGCGTTCAAACGCTGGAAGGGGATGACGCCGGCGGCGTACGCCCGGCGGAACGCGTTGCGAGCACGGCCGGGTAGGTGACCCGCAGCAGGTGCAGGATCGACTCGGTGAGGAAGACCCGCAACTCCTCCCGGTCGAGGGTGCCGCGGCTCAACCATTCGCGGGACGCGGCCCGCAGCATCCCGCCGTAGGAACGGATCATGGCGCGCAGTTCCTCGCGACCCTCGGTGACGTCGCTCATCAGCGCGGCCGCGAGCACGCGATCGGCGGCGATCTCGTCGGCCTCCAGCATGATCCGCTCGATCTCCGGATCGCGGCCCACCGCCTCCGGACCGATCGCCGTCAGCCACGCCTGTTCGTTGCGTTCGACGACCTCGATCCAGTGCCGCACGCTGATGGCGAGCCGCTCTTCGGCCGTCGTGTCGGGCAGGTTCTCGATCACCGGCGCCGGCACGATCATCATCTGCCGGACGACCTCCAGGTACAGCTCCCGCTTGCCGCCGAAGTAGTGGTTGATCAGCGGCCTGGCCACCCCCGCGGCCTTCGCGATGTCCGACGTCGAAACCGAGGCGTACGTGCCCGCGCCGAACAACCGCCGGGCCGCGGTCAGGATCTCGGCACGCCGGGCGGCCGGTTCGAGGCGGCGCCGCCGGATCTCCGGATCGGTGCTCATGGACCGAGCGTAACCGTTTCACGTGACCGCCTGCCGTTACTCATTCGGAACAACCCGCCGGTAACCCCAGGGGCCCTCGCGGCGACGTTCGGGGCGGGGGTACCGGGTGTCATGGGTAGGGACGAATGGCCAGTGCCGAACGTGAGCCGGTTTGCCGTACCGGCCGGTGGGTCAGTGTGCGGCTGCAGCATCGTGACGTCCGGATTCAAGGTGACAGCGCGGAGGAATCCGTCTCCTACGCGGGGATCGTGATCACCAGTTTCGAGAACGGTGCCGAGGTCGGCGAGCGCTGGATCCCGCTCGGGGTCGATCCGTCGGAGGCCGACGACGAACAGCTCATCCAGCAGTTGCGTGACGCGCTGATCTGGCAGGCGCGACGGCCGCCCCAGGCCGCGGGGGAGTAACCGAAGCCGGAACTCACGCGATTGAAGCCGTAACTCGCGTGATTGAAGCCGGATCTCACGTGATTGGAGCCGGAACAGCTCCAGACACGCGAGTTACGGCTCCAGGCACGCGAGATACGGCTCCAGGTACGCGAGATCTGTCTACTGGGTCCGAAGGCCGTCGAAGGCGATCTTGCACACCGCGTCCGCCAGTTCCGTTCCGGCCGAACCCCGCCGCGGCCGGTACCACTCGATGAGCGAGTTCACCATGCCGTACAGCAGCCGCGCGGTCACCGCGGGATCGATGTCGGGTCGCACGTCGCCCTCGGTTTCGGCCTGCTTGACCAGTTCTGTGACCAGCCGGTCGAACTCGCGCCGCCGCGCCAGCGCCGCGCGCTCGATCTTGGTGTTGCCGCGCACCCGCAGCAGCAGGGTCACGAACGGCAGCTGCTCGACCAGCACGAGGACACTGCCCCGCACCAGGTGCTCCAGCTTCTCGATCGCCTTGCCCTCGAAGGACTCCGTCTCGGCGGCGACGGCGAACAGGCCGTTCAGCGCGCGGTCGACGGCGAGCCGCAGCAGTTCCTCCTTGCTCGGCACGTGATGGTAGATCGCGGATTTCGTGATGCCGAGTTTGCGGGAGAGGTCCTCCATGCTGGTGCCGTCGTAGCCGCGTTCGTTGAACAGTTTGACCGCGACCTGCAGCAGCGACTCGAGGTCGTAGCCGGGGCGTCCCCGGCGGGCGGGGGTGCTCAACCGCGGTCCCGTTCGTCGAGTACGCGGCGCATTTTGCCCAGCGACCGTTCCAGGGTGTCCGGGTCGACGACCTCGACGCCGACGCTCACGCCGACCCCGTCCTTGACCCTGGCGATCAGCCGGGCGGCGGCTTCGGCGCGCTGCTCGGCGGTCGCGTCCGGGCGGGCCTCGACGCGGACGGTCAGGTGGTCCATCCGGCCCTGCGTGGACCGGATCAGCTGGAAATGCGGCGCGAGCGCGGGGGTCACCAGCACGACTTCCTCGATCTGCGTGGGGAAGACGTTGACGCCACGCAGGATGATCATGTCATCGCTGCGTCCGGTCACCTTCTCCATCCGCCGGTACGCCGGCCGCGCTGTACCCGGCAGCAGCCGGGTGAGGTCGCGCGTGCGGTACCGGATGATCGGCAGCGCCTGTTTGGTGAGCGAGGTGAACAGCAGTTCACCTTCGGCCTCGATGGGCTTCTCGGTGAACGAGTCGATCACCTCGGGGAAGAAGTGGTCCTCCCAAATGTGCAACCCGTCCTTGGTCTCGACGCATTCCTGCGCGACACCGGGGCCCATCACCTCGGACAGGCCGTAGATGTCGACGGCGTCGATGCCGACGCGTTCCTCGATCTCCGCGCGCATCTGCTCGGTCCACGGCTCCGCGCCGAAGATGCCGACCTTGAGCGAGCTCGTCCGCGGGTCGATGCCCTGCCGTTCGAACTCGTCGAGCAGCGTGAGCATGTACGACGGGGTGACCATGATGATCTCGGGCTTGAAGTCGGTGATGATCTGCACCTGACGCGCGGTCATGCCGCCGGACGCCGGGATCACCGTGCAGCCGAGTTTCTCGGCGCCGTAGTGCGCGCCGAGGCCGCCGGTGAACAGGCCGTATCCGTAGGCGACGTGGACCTTGTCGCCCGCCCGCCCGCCCGCCGCGCGGATCGAGCGCGCCATCACCGTCGCCCAGGTGTCGATGTCTTCGGCGGTGTAGCCGACGACGGTCG
The DNA here is from genome assembly GCF_055588925.1 of Amycolatopsis sp. NPDC041971. Classification (NCBI taxonomy): domain Bacteria; kingdom Bacillati; phylum Actinomycetota; class Actinomycetes; order Pseudonocardiales; family Pseudonocardiaceae; genus Amycolatopsis; species Amycolatopsis sp. NPDC041971. Next base: position 93,446 of record NZ_JBVJCE010000014.1, read on the forward strand.
GTTTCCCGGTGGTCCCGCTGGACGCGTGGATGCGGCTGACCTGCGCTTCCGGCACGGCGAACAGGCCGAACGGGTAGTTGTCGCGCAGGTCCTGCTTGGTGGTGAAGGGGAACTTCGCCAGGTCTCCCAGCGCCTTGCAATCGTCCGGGTGGACGCCTGACTCGTCGAACTTCCGTTTGTAGAACGGCACGTTGTCGTAGGCGTGCCGCAGTGTCCACCGGAGGCGCTTCAGTTGCAGCGCCTGGAGTTCGTCGATGGTCAGGTTCTCGGCCTCGTCGCTGAAGCTCATCAGAGAAGGCTTTCTTTCGCTGTCACAGCCTGGATGGTGCGGCTCCGGCCGCGGAATTCGGCGACGACCTCCGGCCCGTCGGGGGTCTCCCGGTGCACGGTGACGTCGTAGATGCCGTTGCGGCCGTAGCGGGTCCGCTCGGTGGCGGTGGCGATGAGATGGTCGCCGAGTTTGCCGGCCGCGACGAAGGAGATCTCCGCGCCGGACGCGACGGTGACCGGGCCATGCCGTCCCGAGGTACGTTCTCCCGCCGAGGGTGCGTGAACGGAGTTGCAGGCGCAGGCGAAAGTCGTGTCGGCGAGCAGAAAGACGTAGCCGCCGTGCGCGATGCCGTGCCCGTTGACCATCGTCTCGGTGATCCGCATGGTGGCGACGGCGTGCCCGTCGGCGGCCTCGGCCAGCTCGATGCCCAGCGCGCTCGACGCCAGGTCGTCGGCGAACATCGCGTGCGCCGCGTTGGTCGTCATCACACCACCTGATTACTGACCGAATGGACGGTTGCTAAAGGTAGCCGCCAGTAAAGGCGCGCTTCCGGGCCGATGTCAAGGATCCGCCGCCGACCGGGGGTTTGCAAGACTCCGGACGCGAGCTACAGTGAATTACTGAACGGACGGTCTGTTAATCCACCATCGAAGGGTCCGGCCCCATGGCATTGCTGCGCAGCTACGTCTCCGGCGGGTGGCACACGGCGGAGAACGGTGACACTGTCGGCGTACCACTGCACGACGCTTCGACCGGCGAGGAGGTCGCCCGGGTCTCGTCCGAGGGCATCGACTTCGCCGCCGCGCTGGAACACGGCCGCCGGGTCGGCGGCCCCGCGCTGCGTGAACTGACCTTCCACCAGCGCGCCGCGCTGCTGAAGGCACTGGCCTCCCACCTGCGCGAACACCGCGACGAGCTGTACGCGCTCTCGGCGAGGACGGGCGCGACCAAGACCGACTCGATGGTCGACATCGACGGCGGCATCGGCGTCCTGTTCGCCTACTCCAGCAAGGGCAAGCGCGAACTGCCGAACGACACCGTCTATGTCGACGGCAACGTCGAGCAGCTGAGCAAGGGCGGCACCTTCGTCGCCCAGCACATCGCCGTGCCGTTGCGCGGGGTCGCCGTCCAGATCAACGCCTTCAACTTCCCGGTCTGGGGACCGCTGGAGAAGTTCGCGCCCGCGTTCCTCGCCGGGGTGCCGAGCCTGATCAAACCCGCCAGCCAGACCGCGTACCTGACCGCGCGGCTGGTCGAGATCATCGTCGACTCCGGCATCCTGCCCGAGGGCACGCTGCAGTTCGTCGCGGGCAGCGTCGGCGACCTGCTCGACCACGTCACCGCGCAGGACCTCGTCTCGTTCACCGGCTCCGCGTCGACGGCGCAGAAGCTGCGCGCGCACCCCGCGGTCGTGCGCAACTCCGTCCGGTTCAACGCCGAGGCCGACTCGCTGAACCTGTCGATCCTCGGCCCGGACGCCAAACCCGGCACCACCGAGTTCGATCTCTTCGTCAAGCAGCTGACCACCGAGATGACGGTCAAGGCGGGCCAGAAGTGTACCGCCATCCGCCGCGCCTTCGTCCCCGCCGACCTGCTGGACGACGTCGCCGAGGCCGCGAGCGCGCGGCTGGCGAAGGTGACCATCGGCAACCCCACCGCCGAGGGTGTCCGGATGGGCGCGCTCGCGAGTCTGGAGCAGCGTGAGGAGGTCCGGCGGTCGCTCAAGGCGCTGCTGGACGTCGGCACGGTCGTCTTCGGCGACCCGGAGCAGGTCGAGGTCGTCGGCGCGGACGCCGAACGTGGCGCGTTCATCTCGCCGGTACTGCTCAAGGCGGACCCGGAGCGTTCCGAGCCGCACGAGGTCGAGGCGTTCGGCCCGGTGTCGACGCTGCTGCCGTACACCTCCACCGACCAGGTCATCGAGCTCGCCGCCCGCGGCGGCGGCAGTCTCGTGGGTTCCGTCGTTTCCGCGGACCAGGAGTTCGTGCGCGAGGTCGTCCTCGGCGTCGCGCCGTTCCACGGCCGGCTGCTGGTGCTGGACGCGGACGACGCCAAGGAATCGACGGGGCACGGTTCGCCGATGCCGCAGCTGGTGCACGGCGGTCCCGGCCGTGCCGGTGGCGGCGAGGAGATGGGCGGGATTCGCGGCGTGCTGCACCACATGCAGCGCACAGCCGTCCAGGGCAGCCCGAAGGTGCTCAGCACGGTCACCGGCCGCTGGGTCACCGGCGCCCCGCGCATCGAAGGCGACGTCCACCCGTTCCGGAAGTCCTTGGCGGAGCTGAAGATCGGCGACTCGGTCGTCGCAGGCCCGCGCACTGTCACCCAGGAGGACGTCGACCATTTCGCCGAGTTCACCGGCGACACCTTCTACGCCCACACCGATCCCGAGGCCGCGGCGGCGAACCCGCTGTTCGGCGGGATCGTGGCGCACGGGTACCTCGTGGTCTCGTTCGCCGCGGGCCTGTTCGTCTCGCCGGAGCCCGGCCCGGTGCTGGCCAACTACGGCCTCGAGAACCTGCGGTTCCTCACCCCGGTCAAGGTCGGCGACTCGTTGACCGTGACCCTGACCGCCAAGCAGATCACCCCGCGTATCGACCAGGAGTACGGCGAAGTCCGCTGGGACGCCGACGTCACCAACGCAGATGGCGATTCGGTCGCCAAGTACGACGTGCTGACCCTGGTGGCGAAGGAGCAGTCATGACCGCCACTCTCCCTGAGGAAGACCTGGAACAGCATTTCGAAGCGACCATCGCGCGTGATCAGCGGATCGAGCCGCGCGACTGGGTGCCCGAGGGCTACCGCAAGACGATGATTCGACAGATCGCGCAGCACGCGCATTCGGAGATCATCGGCATGCAGCCGGAGGGCAACTGGATCACCCGCGCGCCTTCCTTGCGGAGAAAGGCGATCCTGCTCGCGAAGGTGCAGGACGAGGCCGGGCACGGGTTGTACCTGTACTCCGCGGCGGCCACGCTCGGCGCCGACCGCGCGGACCTGACCGACAAGCTGATCAACGGCAAGCAGAAGTACTCGTCGATCTTCAATTACCCGACGCTGACCTTCGCCGACGTCGGCGTGATCGGCTGGCTGGTCGACGGTGCGGCGATCTGCAACCAGGTTCCCTTGTGTCGCAGCTCGTACGGGCCGTACGCGCGCGCCATGATCCGCATCTGCAAGGAGGAGTCCTTCCATCAGCGGCAGGGCTTCGAGCTGCTGATGACGATGATGCGCGGCACCGAGAAGCAGCGGGAAATGGTGCAGGAGGCGGTGAACCGCTGGTGGTGGCCTTCACTGATGATGTTCGGCCCGCCGGACGCGGATTCGCCGAACACGGCGCAGTCGATGGCGTGGAAGGTCAAACGGCACACCAACGACGAACTGCGCCAGCGTTTTGTCGACATGTCCATCCCTCAGGCGGAGGCGCTGGGCGTCACCTTCCCGGATCCGGACCTGAAGTGGAACGCCGGACGCGGGCACTACGACTTCGGCGCTGTCGACTGGGAAGAGTTCAAGAACGTGTTGAAGGGCAACGGTCCCTGCAACGCCCAGCGCGTCGCGCACCGGCGGCGGGCCCAGGAAGACGGCGCGTGGGTGCGGGAAGCGGCCTCGGCGCACGCGGCGAAGAAGGGATCGTGATGAAGCACGACTGGCCGTTGTACGAGGTGTTCGTCCGGGGCAAGCGCGGCCTGAACCACGTGCACGTGGGTTCGCTGCACGCCGCCGACGACGACATGGCGCTGCACCACGCGCGGGATCTGTACACCCGCCGCAACGAGGGCGTGTCGATCTGGGTGGTGCGCGCGTCGGACATCACGGCGTCCTCGCCGGACGAGAAGGATCCGTTCTTCGCGCCCAGCGGCGACAAGGTGTACCGGCACCCGACGTTCTACGACATCCCCGACAACGTTCCGCACATCTGACATGAGCTTCGACAACGCCTACGAGGCGATCACCGAGGAAAACGACTCGCGCTGGGCCTTCGGCACCGGGTTCGAAGACCCACTGTCCGGTGTGGACACAGGAGTTCCGTCCGGTGTGGACGGTACCAGGCTGGCCGCGTACTGCCTGATGCTCGGAGACGACGCGCTGATCTTCTCGCACCGGTTGCAGGAGTGGTGCACGAACGCGCCCGAACTCGAGGACGAGGTCGCGATCGCCAACATCGCGCTCGACCTGCTCGGACAGGCACGGTTGCTGCTCGCCCGCGCGGGCAAGGCCGACGGCAGCGGCCGCACCGAGGACTCGTACGCCTTCTTCCGGAGCGAGCAGGAGTACCGCAACGTCCGGCTCGCCGAACTCGACGGCGGGCACTTCGGGCGGTTGATCGCGCGGCTGCTGGTGTTCTCGATCTGGCGGCTCGCTTTGTTGCAGCGCCTGCAGTCCTCTGTGGACCCGGTGCTCGCGGCCATCGCGGACAAGGGTGTCAAAGAAGTCGCGTACCACCGCGACTATGCCGCCCAGTGGGCCGTGCGCCTCGGCGACGGCACCGAGCTGTCGCACGAGCGCATGCAGGAAGGCCTCGACGAGGTCTGGCCGTACGTCGACGAGCTGTTCGTGGCGCACGAGGCCGAGTTCGTCGAGTCGCCGTCGCTGCGGCCGGAGTTCGACGCGGTCCTCGACCAGGTTCTCGCCGCCGCGACCCTGACACGACCCGATGTCGGCGCGCTCGCCGGGGTGTCGGGGCGGATGGGCCGCGACGGGGTGCACACCGAGCGGATGGGCTTCCTGCTGGCGGAGTTGCAGAGCGTCGCCAGAGAACACCCGGACGCGACATGGTGACCGCGTACGCCGTGGCGGCCACGGTCACCGATCCGGAACTGCCGATGCTCACCCTCGCCGATCTCGGTGTGCTGCGTGAAGTGTCCGAATCGGATGGTCGGGTGGTCGTCGCGATCACCCCGACCTACACCGGCTGCCCGGCGATGGACACCATGCGCGACGACCTCGTGCACGCGCTCACCGGCGCGGGCTACGGCGAGGTCGAGGTCCGTACGGTGCTGCGGCCCGCCTGGTCCACGGACTGGATCACCGAGGACGGCAAGCGGAAGCTGGCCGAAGCGGGCATCGCGCCGCCCGGAGCGGCGCCGCGGCGGACCGGCCCGATCCCGCTCACGCTGAGCCCGCCGGTGTCATCGGTCCGCTGCCCGCACTGCGGCTCCGCCGACACCGAAGAGCAGTCCCGGTTCAGCGCGACGGCGTGCAAAGCCTTGCGCCGCTGCCGGTTCTGCCTCGAGCCGTTCGAACACGTCAAGGAGATCTAGCGTGACCGCCACATCTCTTGTCACAACGCCGCGCCGCACGGGTTTCCATTCCCTCAAGGTGTCCGACGTGCAGCGCCTGTGCGATGACGCCGTCGCGGTGACCTTCGACGTGCCCGAAGACCTCGCGGACACCTTTCGCTTCAAGCCGGGCCAGTCGCTGACCCTGCGCCGCGAGATCGACGGCCGCGACGAGCGCCGTTCGTACTCGATCTGTGCGCCCGCCGGCGCGGCGCCGCGCGTCGGTGTCCGGGAAGTGCCGGGCGGGCTGTTCTCGTCGTGGCTGGTGCACGACGTGAAGCCCGGTGACGAGATCGAAGTCGCGCCGCCGACCGGCAACTTCAGCCCCGACCTGGCAGCCGCTGGGCACCACGTGCTGATCGCGGCCGGATCCGGGATCACGCCGGTGCTGTCGATCGCGTCCTCGCTGCTCAGCGACTCCGACGCGACGGTGACCGTGCTCTACGGCAACCGCCGCACCGACACCGTCATGTTCGCCGACGACCTCGCGGATCTGAAGGATCGCCACCCCGCGCGGCTCGAACTCGTCCACGTCCTCTCCCGCGAACCACGCGAGGCCGAGCTGTTCACCGGACGGCTCGACGTGGAGAAGCTGCGGCGCCTGTGCACCGTGCTGATCCCGGTCGAGGACGTCGCGCATTGGTGGCTGTGCGGGCCGTTCGAGATGGTGACCGGCGCGCAGGAGCTGCTGCGTTCGCTGGACGTCCCCGAGGAGCGTGTCCATCAGGAATTGTTCTATGTGGACACTCCGCCGGAGCCGGTGCACCACATCGATCCGGCCGTCGTGGGTTCGTCCAGCGAGGTCACGCTGGTGCTCGACGGCCGGTCGACGACGATGACGCTGCCGCGCAACTCCTCCCTGCTCGACGGTGCGCAGAAGTACCGACCGGATCTGCCGTTCGCCTGCAAGGGCGGGGTATGCGGAACCTGCCGGGCGAAGATCTGCGACGGCAAGGTGGACATGCGGCGCAACTTCGCGCTGGAGAAGGCCGAAGTCGACGCCGGGTTCGTGCTCACCTGCCAGTCGGTGCCGATTTCGGACGCCGTCACCGTGGACTTCGACGTCTGATCCCCGCGCATTTCGTCCTCTGAATGCGGTAGTTGCGCACGCAAGTACCGCATCCAGAGGTGCCGCGAGCAGCCGTTGCCGAAATCCGGCAACGGAGGACCTGGCACAAGCCCCACCGCCCCGAGACGCGGTCTGCCACCTCGGGGACCAGAGCCACCCCTTCGCGACTGGCGGGGGGCATACTGACGAGGTGATCGAACGCCCCCACGTCCTGCTGTCCGCCGCGGTTTCGCTGGACGGATACCTCGACGACGCGACCGACACCCGGCTGGTGCTGTCGAATCAGGAAGACTGGGCCAGGGTGGACGGGCTGCGCGCGGCGTCGGACGCGATCCTCGTCGGCGCGAACACGGTCCGCGCCGACAACCCGCGCCTGCTGATCCGCTCGCCGGAGCTGGTGGCGGAACGGGTCGCGACGGGTCGTCCCGGACAGCCGGTCAAGGTCACCCTCACGCGGAGCGGGTCACTCGATCCGGCGGTACAGTTCTTCACCGTCGGTGACGCCGAGAAACTGGTCTACGCCCCGCCGGGCGTCGTCACGGGAGTGAAGGCGACCGTTGTCGAACTGGTGGATCTGCGGGCGATGCTGGCCGACCTGCACGCGCGGGGCGTCCGGCGGCTGATGGTCGAAGGCGGGGGCGCGATCCACACCCAGTTCCTCACCGAAGGCCTGGTCGACGAACTGCACCTGGCGATCGCGCCGTTCTTCGTCGGCGATCCGCGGGCACCCCGGTTCGCCGGGCCCGGCGCGTTCCCACGGGGGCTGACACTGACCGGCACGACGAGGCTGGGTGACATCGCCGTACTGGAGTACCACGCGACACCGGAACCGTCCGAAGTGGACATACTGCGGCTGCGTGAGGCCATCGCGCTGGCGGAGCTTTGCCCACCGCGTACCTTCCGCGTCGGCGCCGTCATCACCGCCGCCGACGGCGAAGTCATCTCCACCGGCTACTCGGGCGACGGCGACCCCGCCAACCACGCGGAAGAAGCCGCCCTCGCCAAGCTCGAACCTGGAGATCCGAGACTGGCGGGGGCGACGATATACACCTCGCTGGAGCCGTGCAGCTCGCGGACGTCACATCCGCGAAGCTGCACCCGGCTCATCCTCGACGCCGGCCTCCCGCGCGTCGTTTTCGCCTGGCGCGAGCCGTCGGTGTTCGTCGACTGCGTCGGCGCCGAAACGCTGGAAGCGGCCGGACGCCGGGTGATCGAGGTACCCGCCCTCGCCGCCGACGTCCGCCGCGCGAACACCCATCTCCCGGGTGTCCACCTGTGAACTACTTGCAGGCGCCGCAGCAGCCGCAGCCCAGACCGGTGCACGCCGAGCAGCAACCGTGGCGAAGCACGACCTTCAACAGACGCTTGATCATCGCTGTCCTCTCGATCATTGACGTCCCACCGCCCTTGTCACGCTAAGTTCTGCGCATACGACAGTGGTACCGCCGGGAGGGCCATGGCGCCGCTCCAGCGGGTGAAGTCAGGATTCGAGGTCACCTTCCAGCGAAAGGTAGACCTCGCGCAGCTGTGCCAGAAGGTCGGCGTCCGGCTCCGCCCAGAGCCCCCGGTCGGCCGCCTCGTTCAGCCGCTCGATGATGCCGCGCAACGCCCACGGGTTGGCCTGGCGCAGGAACTCCTGGTTGACCTCGTCGAGCACGTAGGACTCGGTGAGCTTCTCGTACATCCAGTCGCCGACCACCCCGGCGGTGGCGTCGAAACCGAAGAGGTAATCGACCGTCGCCGCCAGCTCGAAAGCACCCTTGTAGCCGTGCTTGCGCATCGCGGCCAGCCAGCGTGGGTTGACCACACGGGCGCGGAAGACGCGAGCGGTCTCCTCGCCGAGGGTGCGCGTGCGGACCGCGTCCGGGGTGGTGCTGTCGCCGACGTAGGACGCGGGCGCGGTCCCGGTGAGCGCGCGGACGGTCGCGATCATCCCGCCGTGGTACTGGAAGTAGTCGTCGGAGTCGGCGATGTCGTGCTCGCGGGTGTCGGTGTTCTTGGCCGCGACCACGATCCGCTTGTAGGAGTTCTCCATGTCCTCGCGCGCGGGTTTGCCGTCGAGGTCACGGCCGTAGGCGAAGCCGCCCCACACCGCGTAGACCTCGGCGAGATCCTTGTCGTCGCGCCAGTTCCCGGAATCCATCAGCGGCAGCAGGCCCGCGCCGTACGCGCCGGGCTTGGAGCCGAAGATCCTCGTGGTGGCACGGCGTTCGTCGCCGTGCGCGGCCAGATCCGCGCGGGTGTGGGCGCGGACGAAGTTCTGCTCGTCCGGTTCGTCGAGGTTCGCCACCAGGCGGACGGCGTCGTCCAGCAGGGTGATCACATGCGGGAAGGCGTCGCGGAAGAACCCGCTGATCCGCACGGTGACGTCGATCCGCGGGCGGCCGAGTTCGGCGAGCGGGATGGCTTCGATCCCGGTGACCCGTCGCGAGGCCTCGTCCCAGACCGGCTGGACACCCAGCAGGGCGAGGACTTCCGCCGCGTCGTCGCCCGACGTGCGCATGGCCGACGTGCCCCACACCGAGAGGCCGACCGAACGCGGCCAGTCGCCCGTGTCCTCTTTGTAGCGGCGGAGGAGCGAGTCCGCGAGCGCCTGCCCGGTCTCCCAGGCGAGACGGCTCGGGATGGCCTTCGGGTCGACGGTGTAGAAGTTGCGGCCGGTCGGCAGCACGTTGATCAGGCCGCGCAGGGGAGAGCCGCTGGGGCCGGCCGGGATGTAGCCGCCGTCGAGCGCGTGGAGCACGGCGTCGATCTCGGCGCCGGTGCCCGCCAGCCGCGGCACGATCTCGGTGGCGGCGAAGGTCAGCACGCGGGCGACCTCCTGGTGTTCAGGGACGTCGGCGACGACCTCGGCGACCGCGGCCGGGGACCACTCCCTGGCCTCCATCGCCTCGACGAGTGAGCGGGCCTTCTGCTCGATCGCGTCCACTTCGGACAGTGGTGCGTCGCTGTTCTCCTTGAGCCCCAAAGCGGAACGCAAGCCGGGGACCGCGCCCTGTTTGCCGCCCCACATCTGCTGGGCACGCAGCATCGCGAGCACGAGGTTGATCCGCGCCTCACCTTCCGGCGCGGCGCCGAGGATGTGCAGGCCGTCGCGGATCTGCGCGTCCTTGACCTCGCACAGCCAGCCGTCGATGTGCAGCAGGAAGTCGTCGAACTCGGCGTCGTGCGGGCGTTCCTCGACACCGAGGTCGTGGTCCAGTTTGGCGGCCTGGATGAGCGTCCAGATCTGCGCGCGGACCGCGGGCAGCTTCGCCGGGTCCATCGCGGCGATGTTGGCGTGCTCGTCGAGGAGTTGCTCCAGACGGGCCATGTCGCCGTAGCTCTCGGCACGGGCCATCGGCGGGATGAGGTGGTCGACGATCGTGGCGTGCGCGCGTCGTTTCGCCTGCGCGCCCTCACCCGGGTCGTTGATCAGGAACGGGTAGATCAGCGGCAGGTTGCCGAGGACGGCGTCCGGCGCGCAGGAGTCCGAGAGGCCCGCGGTCTTACCGGGAAGCCACTCCAGCGAACCGTGTTTGCCGAGGTGGACGACGGCGTGCGCGCCGAATTCCTCTTCCAGCCAGCGGTACGCGGCCAGATAATGGTGACTCGGCGGGAGGTCCGGGTTGTGATAGATCGCCACCGGGTTCTCGCCGAAGCCGCGCGGCGGCTGGATCATCAGGATGACGTTGCCGGATTGCAGGGACGCCAGGACGATGTCGCCGTTGTCGACGTAGAGCTCACCGGGCGCGGGGCCCCAGTGCTCCTCCATGCCTTCGCGCAGTTCCGCGGGCAGCTTGGCGAACCACTCGCGGTACTTGTCGGCCGGAACGCGGATCGGGTTGCCGGACAGCTGTTCCTCGGTGAGCCACTCCGGATCCTGACCGCCCGCGGCGATGAGCGCGTGGATCAGCGCGTCTCCGTCGGGCTGGTCGGTGCCCGTGGGCTCGACGCCGGGGAACGGGTACTCGCCGAGGTCATAACCCCGTTCGCGCATGCGGCGCAGCAGTTCGATCGCGGACGCGGGCGTGTCGAGGCCGACGGCGTTGCCGACGCGGGAGTGCTTCGTCGGGTACGCGGAGAGCATCAGCGCGATACGCCGTTCCGGCGGGGGAGTGTGGCGCAACCGGGCGTGGGCGAGCGCGATCTTGGCGACGCGGGAAGCGCGCTCGGCGTCCGGCACGTACTTGGGGAGACCGTCGTCGTCGATCTCCTTGAACGAGAACGGGACGGTGATGAGGCGGCCGTCGAATTCGGGGACGGCCATCTGGTTGCCCGCGTCGAGCGGGGAGAGGCCGTCGTCGTTGGCCGACCAGGTCTCGCGGTCGCTGGTGAGGCACAGGGCCTGGAGGATCGGGATGTCGAGCGCGGCCATCTCGGCGACGTCCCACGCCTCGTCGTCGCCGCCCGCGCCGACTTCGGAGGGCCGGGTGCCCCCGGCCGCCAGCACGGTGACCAGGAGCGCGTCGGCCTTGGCCAGCTCGGCCATCATCTCCGGCTCGCGGGTGCGCAGGGACGCGCAATGGATCGGGAGCGCGCGGCCCCCGGCGTCCTCGACGGCGTCGGAGAGGGCGTGGACGAACTCGGTGTTGCCGGACAGGTGATGCGCCCGGTAGTAAAGGATCGCGATGACCGGACCCTCGGTGGTCTTGGGCGTGCGCTCGAGGACACCCCACAGCGGCTGCACCGCGGGCGGCTCGAAGCCGTCACCGGTCAGAAGGAGCGTGTCGCTCAGGAAGCGATGCAGCTGGGTGAGGTTCTCCGGCCCGCCCTGCGCGAGGTACGCGTGCGCCTCCGCCGCCGTGCCCGCCGGGACCGTGGACAGCTTCATGAGCTGCGCGTCCGGCGTCTGCTCACCGCCGAGGACCACCACGTGCGCGCCACTCGCGCGGACCGCGTCGAGCCCGTCGGACCAGCTGCGTTCGGAGCCGAGGATCCGGACGACGACGATCGGGGCGCCGTCGAGCAGGGCAGGCAGCTCGGCCAGATCGAGCCGGGCCGGGTTCGCCAGCCGGTAATCGGCCTCGCTGGAACGGGCGCTGAGCAGGTCGGTGTCCGAAGTGGACAGAAGCAGGATCACAGCAGTCCTCACTCGGGGTGTCCGCGCCCCGGGTCGTGCGGTCGCGCCGGCCGGAGTTCCTGGCTTCCCCTCTTTGCCCTGGAGGGGTGACAGTGGCGGGACCGCCCCGGACTCTCACCGGGTTCCTCCACCTGCCGACGCGTGGGTTCTTCAGTTCACTCTCCGGTGCGGTCCGGCGGGAGTCAAGGTGATGTGCAGCCGGGGTCGGAGTCTTGACCCGCATGTGGCGAGGATCTGCGCACGGTGAGCAGCTGGCCCTGGTGGCGGATGGACGGCTCCCGGGGAAGGGGCGTGCGTGACGAGGACGAGTTGCCGAGGGCGTGCTGGAGCACCTGTGCGGCCGCGCCCACGCCGGCAGCACAGCCATGAACCGCCCGGCGGCCGGCACGAAAGCCGCGATCAGCCAGGCTCGGATGGTGGATCGCTCTGGGTTTGGCGCCGGGCGGGGTCGTGCGGCTGTAGCCGGTCACGATGGCCAGACTGCGGCGCGCTCCCGAAATGTCCGTCAAGGGCAGGTGAGGAGGTCGGGCTATGTGGGCTTCTGGGTGTCGTTATGGCTGCGCATTCAGTCCTCTCACTGCGCGGACTGTGTGGGTTTTGGTGCGTTGGATGACCCGAAATCCACACGGTCGCGCGTGAATGGTCCGGTCACGGGCCATGACGAGTCGATCAGGCCCCCGAGTCTCAGCGGCACCACCAGTCATCACGGGGCGCGTGGAGGGCCCCTCCCCTCGGCTCGGCCGGAGAAACTCGGCCTTCACACCTTTGCGAGTACGTGATGGCCCCCTTCCTGTACCTAGGCGCAAGGAAGGGGGCCTTCATGTACTTCACACGGGGCAAGATCCGGTGCCGCCGGCCTGCCGGGCATGACGAGGGCCGCGGCGCGGATGAGCGGGTTCGGGTCTTTGGGCTCGTGGCCGTCGGGGTCGAGCCAGGGCGGCAGCTTCTCTCGGCGTCCGCGAGTTGGCGGGGTCCGGCGTGGCGGGCGCCACTTGCCGGCGCGCCACTGTTCCTGCGGCAACTCGGGAAGGAAGGTGATTCGGTCGGGATGGCTCCACCACTTTCCGGCATCGAGACAAGCAAGCCGCCCGCGATCACTCGGCCGACCGCGCGGCAGCCGAAGCGACCTGCTCTCGCAGCGAAACGACCGCTTCGGCGAGATCCATCGGATCGACGGTCGCGGCCCATTCGCGGATGAGCTCGGACCGCCAGCGAACGACCTGTTTCTCCGCGTCGCGCACGATGGCCGCCTGGGTGTACTCCTGGGCGTCGACGGCCGCTTCCTTGCGTCGCCGGTGCTCGGCGATCTGCGAAGTCAGCAGGTCGATCTCAAGAGGCGGGTCCGCGGGTCCGCGTACCGGGGTCCCGGGGCCGGAACCGCTCCAGACGGCGTTCTCGTCGAGAAAGGGGGCCCAGATCCGAGCGTAAGCCTCCCGCGTCCGTTCCTCCGTCACGCCGTGTTCGCCCAGGACGCGGGCCGGTCCACCGCCTGCCGACAGCAGTCCGGTGACCAGCTCCCCCAAACCGGATAACCGCAACACTTCGCGGACTTCAGCGGTTACGGGATGCCCATCCACGGTCTCGACGGCAAGCGACGAATCCGCGCGCGCCGCTTTCTCCAGTTGCCATACGAGGACGTCGCGGGAAATCCCCAACGCGCCCGGCAGGGCATACCCGACGCCATCGTCGAGCACGGCGAGCAGCAATTCCTCGCCGCCGATTCGGTCATGCCCCAACCGGACGGCGTGGGCGTGAGCCCGCTCCAGCAGGCTCACGCCGACCGCTCCGACGAAGAGTCGCCTATCCGCGGGAAAGGCGCGGTGGAGAAGATGATCTCCACCGCGACCTCGAAGAACTCCGCGATCCGCAACGCGAGATAGAGACTCGGGCTGTACTCGCCGCGTTCGAGGTAGCCGATGGTCTGGTAGTGCACGCCCAGCGCATCGGCGAGCTCGCGGCGGGAGATGCCTCGTTCCGCGCGCAGCATCGCGATCCGGTTGTAAACGACCTCGCTCATGAACTAGCCAATTCGCTGCATCGCCTTTTCCCGTCGTGCCGCCACCGAGGACCCGGACTCGCGCCGCGCCATACGCCGCAGGACGACCGGGGCCAGTGTCAATCCGATCACGGCCCACGCGGTCAGCACGCCGAGGGTCTCCCATGGCCGCCAGGACTGTCCGATCTCGATGATCACCGTCGAGTCCGGGAGCAGCGCCGACCGCATGCCGAGGCCGAGCCAGTACATCGGGAACACCTGCGCGATGTACTGCAACCATTCCGGCAGCGCGGTGATCGGGTAGAAGATCCCGGAGATCGCGCCGAGTCCCGCCACCGGCAGCATGATCAGTCCGATGCTGCGGGCGTTGCTGGTCAGTGAACCGAAGACGGCGCCGATCGGCATGGTCGCGATCAAGCCGATCACCAGGACCCACAGCAGGCTCAGCCACGACGACCAGCCACCCGGCGCGATGCCGTCGAAGAGGAACAGGCTGGGGATCAACACCAGGAGTAACCCGATGACGGTGCCGAAGGAGATCGACACGACCTTGCCGACCAGGTAGCCGATCATGCCGTTCGGGGTGGCCTTGGCCCGAAGGAGGGTTCCGTCCTCGCGTTCGACCGCCAGGATGCCCGCCATCCCGAGCATGCCGCTGAACACGATCGACGCACCCAGCACGCTCGGCACGGTGGCGGCGCCCAGTGAGAAGTCCGTCCCGGGGAGTTTCGAGTCCCGCATGAAGAACATGACGACCACGAAGATGACCGGGAACATGAAGATGTTGAACAGGTCTTCGCGGTTGGTCAGGGTCTGACGGGTTTCGAGCCAGCCCCGTGTCATACCGAGCCGGACGCTGTGCTGGATCGCGTTCATGGCGCGCTCACCTCCACGAGCGGGGATTCGGCCTGGCGGACCAGGGTCATGTACGTGTCTTCCAGCGACGCCCGCCGGACCTCCAGGTCACCGATGGCGTCCCCGTGCTGCTTGAACAGTTCGTGCACGTACTTCGTCGATTCGGTCGTGGAGTGCACGAACCGCTGGCCGTCCAGCGTCCAGCGCACCTCGGCCTCGCCGGCGATCTGCCTGCTCAGCGCGTCGGCCGAACCGTCGGCGACGATCCGGCCGTGGTTCAGGATCAGGATCCGGTCGGCCAGTTTCTCGGCCTCGTCGAGGTCGTGGGTGGTCAGCAGGATCGTCGTGTCGTCGTCGTCGGTAAGCCGGTGCACGAGTTCGTGGAACTCGCGCCGGGCCTCCGGGTCCAGTCCGGCGGTCGGCTCGTCGAGGAACAGCAGTTCCGGACGGCCGACGATGCCGATCGCGACGTCGAGACGGCGTCGCTGCCCGCCCGAGAGCATCCGGACCTTCTTGTCCGCGTGCTCGGTCAACCCGACCGCGGCGACCAGTTCGTCCGGATCCCACGGCCGCTTGATGCGATCCGTGGAGTACGGCGCGTAGTAGCCGCCGAGGTGCTCCAGCAGTTCCCGCACCCGCCATTTCGCGTGGTCGCGCCAGGCTTGGAGGACGACCCCCAGCCGCGCCCTCCAGTTCTCGTCCGCGTGTGCCGGGTCGGTGCCCAGCACGCTGACCTCGCCCTCCGAGCGCATCCGGAAGCCTTCGAGGATTTCGATCGTCGTGGTCTTGCCCGCCCCGTTCGGTCCCAGCAGGCAGATCACCTCGCCACGGTGCGCGGTGAAGTCCACGCCGTGGAGGACGTCGTTCGTCCCGTAGCGCATCCGGAGATCTTTGACGGTGATCATCACGTCGTGTGGATCTCTCATTGGTCACCCCCATCTCAGTGCTGCGATCGAATGTAGCACACCTACTACATATGATCTGAGACATACTCCCGCTCGGCAGTGCTCATGCAAAAGCGGGCCATCTACAGTGAGCGCATGTCCACGAGCGCACGTGTCCGAGCCGACGCGTGCCCTGGTGTTTTCGCCACGCACGACGCCGCCGACGGTCCGCTCGCCCGGGTCCGGCTGCCCGGCGGCGCCATCACGCGGGCCCGGCTCGGGGCGCTCGCGGACGCCGCCGACGACCTCGGCGACGGCGCCCTGCATCTGACCTCGCGCGGCAACGTGCAGTTGCGCGGCGTCACTCGTCCCGGTCTCGCGGGCAGGCTTTCCGCGGCCGGACTCCTGCCCTCGCCGTCGCACGAACGTGTCCGCAACATCCTCGCCTCGCCGGTGAGCGGCGTCGCCCAGGAACTCGCCGCCGCGCTCGACAAGGCCCTGTGTGCCGTCCCCGAGCTGGCCGAACTCCCGGGGCGTTTCCTTTTCGCCCTCGACGGCGGCCAGGGTGACGTCGCTGGAGAAGGCGCCGATGTCTGCTGGCGCGACGGCGCGTTGCTGCTCGCCGGCGAAGACACCGGTCTGCGCGTCGCCGCCGAGCACGCCGTCGAGGCGCTGCTCTCGGTCGCCCGCGCGTTCCTCCGGACGCGAGGAACCGCCTGGCGGGTCAGCGAACTGTCCGACGCGGCACCGCTGCTCGAGGGCTTACCTGGCGAAACCGGGGAGCCGCGGAGGTTCGCGGTGAATCCCGGCCTCCCCATCGGACCGATCGGTGAAGCGATCGTGGTCGCCCCCGTCTTCGGCAGGCTGACCTCGGCTCAGGCTCGGGCGATCGCGAAGGCCGGGGACGCCGTGGTCACCCCGTGGCGGTCGATCCTGGTCCGCGGCCCCCTCGAAGCGGGCACAGGGCTGGTCACCGATCCGGGCGCACCGTCGCTCGGGATCAGTGCCTGCGTCGGACGACCGGGTTGCGCGAAGTCGCTCGCCGACGTCCGGGCGGACGCGGTGAGGGTCGGCAGGACGCCGAGGGTCCATTTCGCCGGCTGTGAACGGCGATGCGGAAAGCCCGCGCGCGAGCACGTCGACGTGCTCGCGACGGAGGACGGTTATCTGGTCGACGGGGAACGCGTCCCGGCTGACGAGCTGGCGACTGTGCTGGCGGAGAAGGGAACACAGTGATCGACTACATCCGGGACGGGGCCGAGATCTACCGGCATTCGTTCGCCACCATCCGTGAGGAGGCGGATCTCGCGATCCTGCCCGACGACGTCGCGGTGCTGGCCGTGCGGATGATCCACGCCTGCGGGATGGTCGACCTGGTCGACGACCTCCGCTACAGCCTGGACGTGGTGGAATCCGGTCGCGCCGCGCTCGAGGCGGGCGCGCCGATCCTGTGCGACGCGAACATGATCGCCTCCGGCGTGACGCGCAAACGTTTGCCTGCCGCCAATGAGGTCCTGTGCACGCTGTCCGACCCCAAGGTGCCGGGGCTGGCGGAGCGGATGGGCACCACCCGGTCCGCGGCCGCGCTGGAGCTGTGGCGCGACAAGCTGCCCGGTTCCGTGGTGGCGATCGGCAACGCCCCCACCGCGTTGTTCCGGCTGCTGGAACTGCTCGACGAGGGCGTCGGTGCCCCGGCGGCGATCATCGGCGTCCCGGTGGGTTTCATCGGTGCCGCCGAGTCCAAAGTGGAGCTCGTGAAGCGGGCATCCGCGCCGTATCTGGTGGTGCACGGTCGCCGCGGCGGCAGCGCGATGGCCGTGGCTGCGATCAACGCGATGGCGAGTGAGGTCGAATGAGCGGGCTCGGGAAACTGTGGGGTGTCGGGCTCGGGCCCGGTGACCCGGAACTGATGACGGTCAAGGCCGCGCGGCTGATCGGCGAGGCCGACGTCATCGCCTATCACAGCGCGCGGCACGGCCGGAGCATCGCGCGTTCGGTCGCCGAGCCGTACCTGCGGGACGGTCAGGTCGAGGAGAAGCTGGTCTACCCGGTCACCACCGAGACCACCGACCACCCCGGCGGCTACGAAGGCGCCATCGCCGACTTCTACGAGCTGAGCGCGAAACGGCTCGCCGAGCACCTCGACGCCGGACGCGACGTCGTCGTGCTCTGCGAAGGCGACCCGTTCTTCTACGGCTCCTACATGTACATGCACGAACGGCTCGCCGACCGCTACGAGGCGACGGTGGTGCCCGGCGTGACGTCGGTCAGCGCGGCGTCCTCGGTGCTCGGCCGCCCGTTGGTGCAGCGCGACGAGGTCCTCACCATCCTGCCCGGCACGCTGCCCGCGCCGGAACTCGCGCGACGACTGGCCGACACGCAGGCCGCGGCCGTGCTCAAACTCGGCCGCACGTTCGGCAACGTCCGCGAGGCGCTGGCCGAAGCCGGGAAACTGGACGACGCCTTCTACATCGAACGAGCGACCTGGCAGGCGCAGCGGGTCGAGCCGTTCGCCGACGTCGACCCGGAGTCGGTGCCGTACTTCTCGCTGGCGTTGCTGCCCAGCCCCGCCTACGCCTCCCGGCTCGCCGACGAACCCGAAGTCCCCAGGGAGCGGGAAACGCATAAGGGCGGTGAAGTCGTGGTCGTCGGCCTCGGCCCGGCGGGTCCCGGCTGGCTGACCCCCGAAGCGACCGAGGAACTGGCCGCGGCGGAGCACATCGTCGGCTATGGCCCGTACGTCGCGCGGGTGCCGCAGCGCGCGGGCCAGCAGCGGCACGCGTCGGGTAACCGCGTCGAGGCCGAACGCGCCGTCGAAGCGCTGGAGCTGGCCGCGGACGGCGCCAAGGTCGCCGTCGTCTCGTCAGGTGATCCCGGCGTGTTCGCGATGGCGTCGGCGGTGCTGGAGCAGGTCGCCGCCGGGCACGGCAAGGGTTCGCGGGTGCGGATCGTGCCGGGGGTGACCGCCGCGCAGGCGGCCGCGTCCCGGGTCGGCGCACCGCTGGGCCACGACTACTGTGTGCTTTCGCTGTCCGACCGGCTCAAACCGTGGGAGATCATCGAACGACGGCTCGACGCGGCGGGCGCGGCGGATCTGGTACTCGCGCTCTACAACCCGGCGTCGCGCACGCGGACCACGCAACTCGCGCAGGCCCGCGAAGTCCTGCTCCGGCACCGCGCGCCGGAGACACCGGTGGTCGTCGCCCGTGACGTCGGCGGGCCCGAGGAGGACATCCGCGTGGTCACCCTCGGCACCCTGGAGCCGTCGGAAGTGGACATGCGCTGCCTGCTGATCGTGGGTTCGTCGAAGACCCGCGCCGAGAACGGGATCGTCTGGACGCCGCGTAGCTACGCGTGAAAGGGAGATTCTTTCCTCCGTAATAAACATATAGCGCATAGGGGGACTTGCCACAAGACCCCGGTCATGCCTCAGACTCACTCGCCGTAGCCGAAACCTGGCGAAATGGGAGTCTGTGTCAACTCAGGGTCATGAAGAAGAGCTGCGGTCCGAACGCGAATACGTCGCCGGGCTCTACGCGCGCCTGGACGCCGAACGCGCGCGCGTGAAGGGGGAGTACCGGGCGGCGCTCGGGGGAACCGGCGGGACGGCCATGGAACGCGACGTCGAGGTCCGCGCGCTGGCCAGGGAGTCGCGCCGGTTGGAGGTCGTCGACAACGGTCTGTGCTTCGGCAGGCTGGACAGCGTCGCGGGGGAGACCTCCCACATCGGCCGCATCGGTCTCTTCGACGAGGAGAACGACTACGAACCGGTGCTGCTCGACTGGCGGGCACCGGCGTCGCGGCCGTTCTACACCGCGACCGCCGCGACGCCGGAAAAGATGCGCCGTCGCCGTCAGTTCCACACAAACGGGCGTGAGGTGCTCGGCTTCACCGACGAGGTGTTCGGCCGTCCCGGCGGCGACGCGGAAGGGGACGCGGCGCTGCTCGCGGCGGTCAACGCGCCGCGGGGTGAGGGGATGCGCGACATCGTCGCGACGATCCAGGCCGAACAGGACGAGATCATCCGGCACGAGCACCCCGGGGTGCTGGTGATCGAGGGCGGGCCGGGTACCGGGAAGACCGTGGTGGCGCTGCACCGCGTCGCCTATCTGCTCTACACCCAGCGCGAGCGGATGGAACGCCACGGCGTGCTCGTGGTCGGCCCCAATCCGGCGTTCCTGCACCACATCGGCCGGGTGCTGCCGTCGCTGGGCGAGACCGACGTGGTGTTCATGACCACCGGCGATTTCGTGCCGGGCAAGCATGTCACCGCCGAGGACGGCCCGGAGGCGACGCGGCTCAAGGGCTCGCTGAAGATGCTGGACGTCCTCAAGGCCGCGGTCGCCGACCGGCAGCGGCTGCCGGAGGAGCCGGTGCTGATCGACCTGGCCGACGTGACCGTCCGGGTCGACGCCGCGACCGCGGAATGGGCCAGGGACGAGGCACGCAAGAGCGGCCTGCCGCACAACGAGGCGCGCGGGACGTTCACCGACATCGTCACCTACGTCCTGACCGAGCGGGCGATCGCGCGGATCGGCCGCGGCTGGCTCAGCCGGGACGACCGCGACGAATGGGAGCGGCTGCGGAAGGACCTGCTCAAGGAACTGGCGGAGAGCGAGACGTTCACCACCACACTCGACGAACTCTGGCCCATCCTGACCCCCGAAAGCCTGCTGGGATCGCTTCTCTCGTCGTCGGAACGGCTTCGCGCGGCCGGTGGCGACCAGGCGCTGCTTCGTGCCGACGGGGAAGCCTGGACGGTGTCGGACATGCCTCTGCTCGACGAACTCGTCGACCTGCTCGGCCGCGACAAGCGGGCGGAGCAGGCGGCCGAAAAGGCGCTCGCGCGGGAAAAGAAGGCGGAGGCCGAGTACGCCGAAGGGGTGCTCGACACGATGAAGCTGGACCGCGAGGAGATGGACGAGGACGTCATGCTGTCCGCGGAGAACCTCCTGTTCGCCGACGAACTCGCCGATCGGTTCGTCGAGCACGACACGCGCGGCCTCGTCGAACGCGCCTCCGCGGACCGGGACTGGACGTACCGGCACGTCGTCGTCGACGAGGCGCAGGAACTGTCCGAAATGGACTGGCGGGTGCTGATGCGGCGCTGCCCCAACCGGTCGTTCACCGTCGTCGGCGATCTGGCGCAGCGCCGGTCCGAGGCCGGGGCGCGGTCGTGGGGCGCGATGCTGGAGCCGTACGTGCCGGGCCGCTGGGTCTACCGGTCGCTGACGGTGAACTACCGCACCCCGGCGGAGATCATGGCCGTCGCCGCCTCGGTGCTCGCCGAGTTCGCGCCCGACGTCCGGGCGCCGGAGTCGGTCCGGTCCAACGGTGTCCGGCCGTGGGCGCGGCAGGTCACCGAGGACTCGCTGGCGGGCGCCATCGAGGAGTTCGTCGAGGACGAAGCTCGTCGTGACGGCACCAGCGTCGTGATCGGCCCGCCGGGCGTGCCGGGCACCGTGCCGGCCTCGGAGACGAAAGGGCTCGAGTTCGACGCCGTCCTCGTCGTGGACCCGGCGCGGATCCTCGCCGACGGCCCGCGCGGCGCGGCCGAGCTCTACGTCGCGCTCACGCGCGCTACGCAGCGGCTCGCTGTGCTGCACGAAGGCTCATTGCCGCCCGCATTGGCAGCCCTGAACCCGTAACTCGCGTGATCAGACACCGCACTCGCGTGATTGGAGGCGTAACTCACGAGTTCCGTCTCCAATCACGCGAGTTACGGGTTCAATCACGTGAGTTACGGGTTCGGTCACGTGAGTGACGCCTAGCGCGTCGGGTCCTTGCCGTTCGGCTGCCGCGGCCCGGGACCCGGCGACCACCAGCCGGGGACGACCTTCTCGCCGTGGACGATCGTCGGCGCGATCCCCTCGGTGAACGGTTCGACCTGCAGCAGCTGGCCCCACGACTGGCTCGGCTGCCCGATCAGGTAGCTGGGCACCTCGGGTTCGGCCGCGACCTCTTCGAGCCAGCCGATCGGGCCGCCGTTGGTGCTGGACGCCCAGTTCGCCTCGTCGGCGACGGCGCCGGCGGTGATCCGGTATTCGGGCAGGTTCGAGATGCCGTCGTGCGAGGTCACCGGCTGCACGCACGGGTAGACGAACGACGCGGGCCAGTCGACGTACACCGGCTTGCCCGCGATCTTCTCGGTCAGCGTGGTGAACGTCGGCACGCGGGGTGCCGACGCGGCGATCCAGCCGTCCTCGGTGAGGTCGTTGTCGACGATGTTGATCCGCACCGAAGTCGTCTCGGCGGGGAGGTCGCGCAGGTTGATCCGGGTGTCGTTCCAGCCGTTGGTCCCCGCGCCCGGCGGAAGCACGAATTGGCTGCGGACGACCTTCACGCCTTCACTGGTGTTCATGCCGTAGTCGAGGCTGACCGACGTCGGCCGTCGTGACGCCCCGGCGGTGGCCACCACGATCTGGCCGTCCGCGGGCTTTTCGGTGAGGGCGTACCAGTCACTGCGCAGCCGCCCGGCCCGCGTCTCGGGGTCGAGGAAGCTGCTCCACATCGGCACTTCGTCGGGTTTGAAGCCGTGCGGCGGTTCCGCGAGCGGGTCCTTGTCGTCGATCGCGCGGGTGTGGAACCCGGTCTGCACGCGCCCGTTGTCCTGTTCCGGATCGGGCAGCGGCGGCGGAGTCTGCCCGGCGGGCGGCTCCTCCTTCTTCACCGGCACCGTCCGCTGTTCGGGCTGGGCCCGCAGGATGCTGGTGGCGGCGTCCCGTTCCACCATCACGTGGTCGGAGAGGTTGCAGCTCTTGCCGGACAGATGCCCGAAGTTCGCGGCGCCGAGGCTGTAGGAACCCGCCTGGTTGTGGATCGCCCACGCCATGCTGACGAATTCGCCCGTGGCCATCAGACCGCAGACGACCACCAGCGAAAGCGACCCGAGCCGCAATGACCGGCCCCGCCCTTCCTGCGGCCCGGCCGGTAACCCGGGCCGATGCGCGCGGACGTTCTCCACGAACGCGTACACGCCGGAGATCGCGGCCGCGACGAGCAGGATCGTCGACAGCGGGATCCCGCCGATCGACGGCGCCACCGCGGTCCACTGCACGCCGAGTTTCGAGACGAACCAGAAAGAGTTCGGTCCGGTCGCGGCCAGCGCGCCGACCACGAGCAGCCCGGCGAGGAACGCCGCCCGGTTGCGCCTGGACCGCAGCACCGTCGAGCTGGTCGCCAGCGCGGTGAGCGCCGCCATGGCCGCGCCGACGGCGGCGAACGCGCCGAAGTGGTGTGTCCACTTGGTCGGGGTCAGCGCCAGCAGCAGGAAGAACAGCGCGACCGTGCCGATCAGGCGGCGGCTGGGGCCGAGCGCGGCGCCGGGGATCCGGCCGCGGCGCAGCAGCACCACCAGGCAGGCCCCGACGCACAGCAGCACCAGCAGTACGGGGAACCGGCGCGGCAAGGAACCGTCCGGCAGGCTCTCGAAGAGCAACTGGTAGCGCGCGAGTTCCTGGAACCAGGACAGGTTCGGGCCGACCTGGGTGCGGATCCGGGTCGCCTCCTGCACGGTGGCGAAGGTCTGGTCGGCGAACACCACGATCAGCACCAGCAGCCCCGCGGCCAGCACCGGCGCGAGGACCGGCAGCCAGCCGTTCTCGGCGCGCTGGCGGACCAGTTTGAACAACGGGCGGGCGGCGACGAGGAACGGCGCGACCGCGATCAGCCCGGTCGGGGTCGCGGCCAGGGTGAACCCGGCCGCGGTGAGCCCGAGGGCGAGCGGCAGCAGGCGGCGCGTCACCAGCGCGCGCTCCACCGCGCAGATCGCCAGCAGCGAGCCGAGCGCGGCGACCGGTTCCGGCCGGACGCCGTTGTTGTACGGCATCCACCAGACCAGGAAGACCGCGGCGGCGGCCCAGCCCGCCGCGCGGCTCGTCCGGACCTGGGTGCCCAGACGCGGCATGACCTCGCGGCTGATCAGCAGCCAGCTCAGCACGCCCAGCAGGAACGAGGGGAGCCGGATCCACGGCGGCACCGTGCTGACGTGCGCCATCAGCTGATACACGTGGTAGAACCAGCCGAACGGCGCCTCGGCGACGCCGAACCAGCGGTGGTAATTGGTGAGGTAGCCGGTCTCTTCGGCCACTCTCGACATCGTGAGGATGTAGCCGTCGTCCGAGGTGACCGGGCCGATGAACACCCACGCGCCGAGCGCGACGATCACCGTCGCGTCGCGGGCGGTCAGCCGCCACCAGCCGACCGGCGCCCAGCGCGGCGCACGGCGGGCGAAACCGGAGTCCATCCGCCACACCGCGATCAGGCAGCCGATGAACGACAGCGCCGCCAGCACCCCGATGATCCACTTCAACAGCGTCGGCGAGGTCTGGTAGCGGGTGTCGGGGACCACCGAGACGTGCAGGCCGGCGATCGGGTCCTTGCCCGCGTTGATCGACGAGTAGATTCCGACCAGCCGCGGCCGGACGTCACCCTCGGCGTGGAACACCACGGTCTTGGCGACGCTCAGCGTCATCTTGTTCGCGTCCGCCGACAGCTTGACGTCGCAGTTGTCCGCCGGCAGCGGCTGCTGCACGATCTGCTGGCCCTGGCTGACGGCGAGCAGCACGCCGTTGTCGATGCGCAGCTGGAGGCCGACGCCCTTGCCCGCGCGCGGGTCGGTGCGGCCGTCGGGCACGGTGGAGAACAGCAGGGCCTGGCCCTGCGAACGCGCGTCCAGCGAGCGGACGCTCGTGCACGGCAGATCGACGCGCAGATCCTGCGCCCAGTACCCGGTCAAGGGCGCGTTGACGGAGCGGGTGTCGCCGCCCGTTGGCCAGACGACCTCCGCTGTGTCCTGCACCACCGGCAGGAAGGGGAAAGCCAACGCGCACAAGGCGGAGAGCAACCCCAGCGTGACAGCGATCGAACGCATCGGCGCAACGCTAACGGGTCTGGTCCGAACGGCTCACGCAGGGCTGCCCTTCTCCTGGTCACCGATCCAGGTAACAGCGTCCTGAACTGTCGTCACGCCGGCCGTTCCGGGTCGCGGCGGCCGACGGACGACGACCACCGGGAGGCCGAGCCCGCGGGCCGCGGTGAGTTTCGCGGCGGTCATCGCGCCGCCGCTGTCCTTGGTGACGAGGACTTCGATGCCGTGCCGTTCCATGAGCGCGCGTTCCCCGTCCACCGTGTACGGCCCTCGGTCCAGCAGGACTTCGTGCCGACGGGGGAGCGGCGCCTCGGGCGGGTCGACGCAGCGGATCAGGAACCGGAGATCGAGTCCGGCGAAGGCGGCGAGCCCTTGACGTCCGCTGGTGAGGAACACGTGTTCGCCGAGAGCCGGGAGCAGCCGCGCGGCGTGGCCGAGGTCGTCGGCCCAGTGCCACGTGTCGCCGGGCTGTTCGGTCCAGCCGGGCCTGGCGAGCCGGAGCAGCGGCGTGCCCGTCGCGCGGACGGCTTCCGCCGCGTTGGCGCCGATACGCTGGGCGAAGGGATGAGTGGCATCGATCACCGCGTCGACGTCGTTCTCGGTCAGCCAGCGCGCGAGACCTTCCGGGCCGCCGAAGCCGCCGACACGGACTTCACCGTCGGGCAGTTTCGGTCGCGCGACTCGGCCCGCGAGCGACGACACGACATGCGCGCCGCGCGCCACCAGTTCCTTCGCGAGTTCGCGTGCTTCGCCGGTGCCGCCCAGGATCAGCAGCTTCATCGCGCCGGTCATCGCATCACGGCCGCGCGCCACCGTTCGAGCGTGCGCAGATTGGCGAGCGTTTCCGCCCAGGTGAGTTCGGGCGCCTGCCGGTCTTCGAGATGCGCGGCGACGTGGTCGGCTTCGCGAGCAAAGAGGCCTTGAGTCGCTTCGACCTCGATCACCTCGGGCTCGCCGCCTTCCGGCGTGAGGACGATCTGCGAGGTCTTCGGCTCGCGCATTTCGTGGATCCATGCCGGTTTCGGCACGTACAGCTGTCCTTGCGAGCCGTAGACACGGATGTGGTCGTCCTGTGTCAGCTGGAAGCCGCACGCCAACTGGGCGAGGATTCCGCCGGGCAGCCGCAGCAAGCCGAACGCGACCTCGTCGACGCCGTTCTCGTCGAGCCTGGCCATCCCGAGCACCTCTTCGGGCTCGACGACGTCCTGCCCGGTCGCCGCCTGTGAGACCAGCCGCGCGAGCGACGTGCAGTAACAGCCGACGTCGAAGATCCCGCCGCCGCCCAGCGCGGGGTCGGTGAGCCGGGGAACCGCGAAGTTGTAGCTGAAGGCGACGTCCACGGCACGGACCTCGCCGATGGCGCCGCAGGAGATCAGCTCGGCCAGCCGCCGGATCTGCGGATGCAGCCGGTACATGAACGCCTCCATGAGGAAGACGTCGTTGACGCGGGCCGCCTCGATGACCTTCTCGGCTTCGGCGACGGACACGGTCAGCGGCTTCTCGCACAGGATGTGCTTGCCGGCCTCGGCCGCGCGGATCGCCCATTCGCCGTGCAGGGGATGCGGCGTCGAGATGTAGATCGCGTCGACGTCGGGATCGGCGAGCAGGTCTTCGTAGGAGCTGTAGCATTTCGGGATCTCGAAGCGGCCCGCGAACTCGGCCGCCCGGTCCCCGGACCGCGCGGCGACGGCCTCCAGCCCGCCGTGCTTGCTCTCGTCGACGCCCGCCGCGAACTCGGCGGCGATGGTCCCGGCGGCCAGCAGGCCCCAGCGCACGTTCTTCACAGCGACTCCGGTTGGTTGGCGCGATCACGGGTGGCCGAATACAGGAAGCTGTCGGGAAACCCTTCGGCGGCAAGGACTTCCCCGACGAAGATCATCGCCGCGCGGCTGATCCCGGCCTCACGGGACCGCGCGGCGATGGTGCCGAGCGTGCCACGCAGCACCTGTTCACCGGGCTGACTCGCCAGCGCGACCACCGCCGCTGGGCAGTTCTCTTGATAGAAGGGCCGCAATTCGTCGACTACTTGCTCGATGCGGTTGACGGCCAGATGCAGCGCCAGGGTGGTGCCGGTGCGCGCGAAATTCTCCAGCGTTTCACCCGGTGGCATGGCGGTGGACCGGGCTTGGGCCCGCGTGATGACCAGGCTCTGGCCGACCTCGGGCACGGTCAGTTCGCGCTTGAGCAGCGCGGCCGCGGCGGCGAACGCGGGAACACCCGGCGTGACGTCGTACGGAACGCCGGCGACGTCGAGACGGCGCATCTGCTCGGCGACGGCGCTGTAGATCGACGGATCGCCGGAACAGAGCCGCGCGATCTCATGGCCGTTCTCGTGGGCCTCCACCATGCGCTCGACGATCGCGGGCAGGTCGAGATTCGCGGTGTCGATGAGCGCTGCCTCCGGAGGGCAGTACGCCAAGAGCGCTGTCGGCGTCATGCTGCCGGGGTACAGGCAGGTGTCGCAGCGGCCGAGCAGGTCACGGCCCCGGACGGTGATGAGGTCCGCCGCGCCGGGTCCGGCTCCGATGAAGTGCACGCTCAAGGTTTGCTCCGATAGTTCCACTGTGTGACGACCCGCCCCGGGGTCCAGCCGGTGAATCCGCCCAGCGGCGTGGCCTGGTCGACGGCGACACGGATCAGCTCACCACCGTGTTCGCCGTACGCGCGGGCCAGTGCCTGTTCGGATTCGAGGGTCACGCCGTGCGCGACGATCCGTGCGCCGGTCGCCAGGCAGGCGTCCAGGACACCGGGCACGGTCAGCCCGCCGCCGACGAAGATCGCGTGTGGCCTGGCCAGTCCTTCGAGTGCTTCCGGCGCGGGGCCGAGCACCACGTCGAGTTCCGGGACCCCGAGCGCGTCCGCGTTCCGGGTGATCCGGGCGGCCCGCTCCGGGAGGCGCTCGATCGCGATCGCCCGGTTCAGCGGATGCACCCGGGACCACTCGATCCCGACGCTGCCCGCGCCCGCGCCGACGTCCCACAGCAGTTCGCCGGGTGACGGCGCGAGCCTGGCCAGCGCGGAAGCGCGAAGGTCGCGTTTGGTGAGCTGCCCGTCGTGCTCGAAGGCGTCGTCCGGGAGGCCGGTCAGTGGCAGGGCGGGCCCGTCGGCCTCGATGGCGAACACCGTCAGCGAGCCGGGGCCGATCCGCTCGCCGGGGCCGCCGAGGTCGGACAGCGCGGTGACGCGGCTCTTGCCGTAATCGCGGGCTTTGAGCAGGTCGAGCAGGTCTTCGGCGTTCGCGCCGAGAACGAGGATCTTCCGGCCGGGCGCCAAGGCCCGGCTCACCCGGCCGATCGCGCGGCCGACGACGGTGACCACCTCGGTCTCCTCCGCCGGCCAGCCGAGCCTCGCGCGGGCGAGCGTCACCGAGGACAGCGCGGGCAGGATCTCGACGTCGTAACCGCGCTGGACCAGCGTCGTGCCGATGCCGGACAGCAGGGGATCGCCGCTGGCCAGCACGCAGACGCGGCCTTCTCTTCCGGCGAGGAACTCGTCCAGTCCGGGCAGGAGCGGGCTCGGCCAGGGTTCGCTTTTCATCCCGGCGGGCAAGTACGCGAGCTGACGCGGAGCGCCGACGACCACGTCCGCGTCCAGCACCGCTTCCCTGGCCTGCGAGGACAGCCCGGGCCAGCCGTCGGCTCCGATCCCGACGACCGTCAGGGGTGATTTTTCGCGCACCTCGGTCACGTTAGATGACCGAATTCCTATGCGATGATCGCACCGGATCATCGACGACGAGGAGTGCTGTGAAGCCGTACCCGTTCACCGCCGTTGTGGGGATGCCGGATCTGCGCCTGGCGCTGGTGCTTTCCTCCATCTCGCCCGCCGTCGGCGGGGTGCTGGTGCGCGGGGAGAAAGGCACGGCGAAGTCGACGATGGTGCGCGCGCTGGCCGGTCTGCTGCCCGGCGTCGACGTCGTGGACGCGTGCCGGTTCTCCTGCGATCCCGTCGAGCCCGATCCCGCCTGCCCCGACGGTCCGCACGCCGAAGGTTCGCCCGGGCACCGCCGTCCCGCACGGCTGGTGGAACTGCCGGTCGGCGCGGCCGAAGACCGCGTGATCGGCTCGCTGAACCTGGAACGCGCGCTGGCCGACGGCGTCACCGATTTCCAGCCCGGTCTGCTCGCGGCCGCGCATCGCGGGCTGCTGTACGTGGACGAGGTCAACCTCCTGCACGACCACCTGGTCGACACGCTGCTCGACGCCGCCGCCATGGGCCGCGCGACCGTCGAGCGCGAGGGCGTCTCGGTCTCGCACGCCGCCCGGTTCGTCCTCATCGGCACGATGAACCCCGAGGAGGGCGAACTGCGGCCTCAGTTGCTGGACCGTTTCGGCCTCACCGTCGAGGTCGCGTCCAGCCGGGATCCCGAACTGCGGGTCGAGGTCGTCCGGCGGCGGCTCGCCTACGAGGCGGATCCCGACGGTTTCGCCGGCCAGTACGCCGCGGCCGACGCCGAGCTCGCCGCGGACATCGAGGCGGCGCAACGACTTCTGCCGTCGGTCAAGCTTCCGGACGACGCGCTGCGGCAGATCGCCGAGATCTGCGCCTCGTTCGAGGTCGACGGGATGCGCGCGGACATCGTGACCGCGCGGACGGCCGTCGCGCACGCCGCCTGGGCCGGACGCACCGAGGTGACCACCGAGGACGTCCGGGTCGCGGCCCGGCTCGCGCTGCCGCACCGCCGTCGCCGGAATCCCTTCGACGCGCCCGGGATCTCCGAGGAACAGCTGGAGCAGGCGTTGCAAGACGCCGAGCCGGAAGGGCCGGGCCCTGACGATGACGGCCCCGGTTCGGGGGCCCCGCCGGAGGGCGGCGAAACTCCGGGTCCGCCGCCGTCGGAGGGCGGTCAGGAGCCCTCGGGCGGCGGCCGGAGCGCTGGCGAGCAGAAGCCGGTCGGCGCCGGGGAAGCCTTTCGTGCCAGGCGTTTCGAGGTAAAGGGCACCGGCGAGGGCGCCGCCGGACGGCGGTCCCGCGCGATCACCACCAACGGCCGGACCATCGGCGTCCAGCCCGCCGGGACCAAGGACGGGCATCCGCATCTGCTCGCGACCGTACGCGCGGCCGCCCCGCACCAGCGGTCTCGCGGACGCAGCGGCGCCGGACTCGTGGTGCGGCCCCGGGATCTGCGGTTCTCCCGGCGGGAAGGGCGCGAGGGCAACTTGGTGCTGTTCTGCGTCGACGCCTCCGGCTCGATGGGCGCGCGGCAGCGGATGCGCGAGGTCAAGACCGCCGTGCTGTCCCTGTTGCTCGACGCCTACCAGCGACGCGACAAGGTGGGCCTGGTGACTTTCCGTGCCTCCGGTGCCGAACTCGCGCTCCCGCCGACGATCAGTGTCGACGCCGCGGCGTCCCGTTTGGCCGGTCTCGCGACCGGCGGCCGGACGCCGCTGGCCGAGGGACTCCTCGAGGCGGCCCGGGTCCTGCGGATCGAAGCGGTCCGTGATCCACTGCGCCGTCCACTGCTCGTCGTCGTCACCGACGGCCGCGCGACCAGTGGCCCCGACGCCGTCCAGCGCGCGAAGCAGGCGGCCGGGCTGCTGGCCGGGAACGTGACCTCGGTCGTGATGGACTGCGAGAGCGGCAAAATGCGCCTCGGGCTCGCCGCGGAACTGGCGGAACACCTTGGCGCGGAACATGTCCCGATCGCCGAGGTCGCCGCGGACACCCTCGCGGGCGCCGTCCGCACCCGCATTTCCGGAAGGGCCGCGTAATGCCACAAGGCAAGCCGGAAACCGTACCCGCCGACGGTCTTACCACCCGTCAGCGCCGTAACCGCCCGCTGCTCGCCGTGCACACCGGCGAGATGAAGGGTAAGTCCACGGCCGCTTTCGGGATGGCATTGCGCGCGTGGAACCAGGGCTGGTCGATCGGCGTGTTCCAGTTCGTCAAGTCGGCGAAATGGCGTGTCGGCGAGGAAGCCGCGTTCCGCGCGCTCGGCAAATTGCACGAGGACACCGGACAGGGCGGCCCGGTCGAGTGGCACAAGATGGGCGAAGGCTGGAGCTGGGCCCGCAAATCCGGCTCCGAAGAGGACCA
This sequence comes from Amycolatopsis sp. NPDC041971, assembly GCF_055588925.1. Classification (NCBI taxonomy): domain Bacteria; kingdom Bacillati; phylum Actinomycetota; class Actinomycetes; order Pseudonocardiales; family Pseudonocardiaceae; genus Amycolatopsis; species Amycolatopsis sp. NPDC041971. The sequence continues at coordinate 123,770 of NZ_JBVJCE010000014.1, forward strand.
CGCCGCCAACGCCCGTGAGGGCTGGGCCGAGATCAAACGCCGTCTCGCCGCCGAAACCCACGACTTCTACGTGCTCGACGAATTCAGCTACCTGCTCAAATGGGGCTGGCTCGAAGTGGACGACGTCGTCTCGGCGCTGACCTCGCGCCCCGGTCACCAGCACGTGGTGATCACCGGCCGGTACGCGCTGCCGGAGCTGATCGAGGCGGCGGACCTGGTCACCGAGATGACGAAGGTGAAGCATCCGATGGACGCCGGGCAAAAAGGCCAGCGAGGCATCGAATGGTGAATCGCGTGGTCATCGCCGCACCCGGTTCCGGGCACGGCAAGACCACGATCGCCGCGGGGCTGATGGCGGCGTTGCGGGCGCGGGGGCTGAACGTGTCCGGGCACAAGGTCGGCCCCGACTTCATCGACCCGGGCTACCACGCCCTCGCCACCGGACGGCCGCCGCGCAACCTCGACCCGTTCCTCCAGGGCGAGGACCGGCTGATTCCCTTGTTGCGGCATGGTTCCGCCGGTGCCGACATCGCGATCATCGAAGGCGTGATGGGCCTGTTCGACGGGGCGCTCGGCACCGAGGGGTACGCGTCGACGGCGCATGTCGCACGGCTGCTGGACGCTCCGGTGGTGCTCGTCGTCGACGCCTCGGCCGCGTCGCGCAGTGTCGCCGCGACCGTGCTCGGGTTCGCGCAGTACGACACGCGCGTCCGGCTCGCCGGTGTCATCCTCAACAAGCTGGGCTCGCGGCGGCACGCGGACGAGATCGTCACCGCGCTGGAGGCGACCGGCGTCCCGCTGCTGGGAAAGTTGTACCGCAACGAAGAGATCCACGCGCCCAGCCGTCACCTCGGCCTGGTCCCGGCGGCGGAACGGGCGAGCGAGTCGGCGCGGCTGCTGCCGGAACTGGCCGGATGGATCAGCGAGGGAGTGGATCTCGGCGCTGTCGTGCGGGTCGCGCGATCGGCTTCCCGCCTTTCCGGGGAGCCCTGGCGCCCGCCGCTTTCCCACGACGGACGGCGTTCGGTCGTCGCCGCCGCGGCCGGTCCCGCGTTCACCTTCCGCTACACCGAGGCCGTCGAACTGCTGGCCGCGGCAGGCGTCGACGTCGTCGAGATGGATCCGTTGCAGGACAAGGAGCTTCCCGAAGGCTGCGCCGGGCTGTACTTCGGCGGCGGTTTTCCCGAGGTGCACGCCGAAGAGCTGTCGGCGAACGTCCCGTTGCGGACGGCGGTGGCCAGGGCCGTCGGCGACGGCATGCCCGTCGTGGCGGAATGCGCGGGACTGTTGTATCTGTGCCAGGACATCGACGGTCTGCCGATGACCGGTGTCCTCGACGCATCGGCCACCATGACCAAACGCGGGAAACTCGGCTACCGCAAGGCTTTCTCGCCCGCGGACAGTGTGCTGGCCGTCGCGGGACAACGCGTCACCGGCCACGAATTCCACCGCACGATCGTCGAACCCGGCAGCGGTCCGGCCCCGGCCTGGGGCTGGGACCGCACGCCCGACGGCTTCGCGTCCGCGTCGCTGCACGCGTCCTACCTGCACGTTCACTGGGCGGGCTACCCCGAACTCGCCGAACGGTTCGCCGCAGCGGTGCACGACCATGGCTGACTACGACCTCTGGCACCACGGCGATCGCGAGGTCGGCGAGGGGCTCGTCGACCTGGCGGTCAACGTCCGGCTCCCGGCGCCGCCCGCCTGGCTGCGCGGCGAACTCGCCGCGGCTCTCGACGACTTGGCCGCCTACCCGGACGTCACCGCCGCGACCGCCGCGGTGGCCGCCCGGCACTCGCTGCCGGAGTCGCGAGTGCTGGTGACCTCCGGCGCGGCCGAGGCCTTCACGTTGCTCGCCACGGCGTTGCGGCCCGCTCACGCCGTGGTCGTGCACCCGCAGTTCACCGAACCGGAAGTCGCTTTGCGCGCGGCCGGACACCGAGTGCGCCGGGTCCTGTTGTCGCCCGACGACGGTTTCCGGTTGGGTGGCGTCCCGGACGAAGCGGACCTGGTCTTCGTCGGAAACCCCACGAATCCGACTTCGGTTCTGCACCCGGCGGCGGACCTGCTCGCCCTCGGCCGCCCGGGCAGACTGGTCGTCGTCGACGAGGCGTTCCTCGACGCCGTCCCCGGCGAAACCGAAAGCGTTGCGGGGCAACCGGGTTTCGCCGTCCTCCGCAGCCTGACGAAGACCTGGGGGATCGCCGGGCTGCGCGCCGGATACGTACTGGCGGACGAGTCCGTTGTGGACAGACTGCGCGCGGTCCAGCCACCGTGGTCGGTATCGTCGCTCGCCGCCGTCGCCGTGGTCGCGTGCTGCCGTCCAGCGGCGCTGGAGGAAGCCGAGAAGCTGGCGGCGGCGGCGGAATCGGACCGGGAGTACCTGGTTTCAGGCTTGACCGCGCTGGGCGTCGAGGTGCTGGGTGAGCCGCGAGGACCGTTCGTCCTCGTCCGGCTTCCCGCTGACGGCGTCCGGGAAAGGTTGCGGGAGAAGGGTTTCGCCGTCCGGCGGGGGGACACCTTCCCCGGGCTGGACTCGCGGTACCTGCGGATCGCGGTGCGGGACCGGGAGACGGTGGATCGCTTCCTGGCCGCGCTGGCCGCGGTGGGGGGGGGGGGGGGGGGGGGGGGGGGGGGGGGGGGGGAGGAGAACAACCCAGCAGCCAACCCACACCAACAAGACCCTCCCGCGTCG
>NZ_JBVJCE010000014.1:126474-224770 GCF_055588925.1 Amycolatopsis sp. NPDC041971
GGGGGGGGGGGGGTGTTTTGGTTTTTTGGGCGTGGGCCCGGCGCGCGGTTGTGGTCGCTCCCCCCCCCCCCCCCCCCCCCCCCCCCCCCACGACCAACTCGACCCAGGACCATGGCGGCTTCTGGTTGGATGAGCGAGTGAACTTCGTGATCGGCGTCTTCGATCTCTTCGCCTACACCATCCCCGGCGCGCTGTACGTCGCGTTCTTCGGGTATCTCGGGGCGAAACTCCACATCCTGACCGCGGCGAGCGTCGGCGGCGTGCCCACCGTGGTACTGGTCGTCGTGATCGTGGTGCTGAGCTTCCTGCTGGGCTATTTGGCCTATCCGCTCGGTGAAGCGATGGAGCGGATCGTGCCGCGGAGGCGGAGCAGGAACGCCGCCGAGGAGTTCCTCCGCCGGATGCCCGCGGCCAAGGATCGCGCGTTCCTGAAGGAGAACACGCATCTTCTGCTGTGCGCGCTGCAACTGCACGACAAGGAGGTCGCGGCCGACGTCACGCGGCTGCGCGCGTCCGGGCTGATGGTGCGCAACTGCGCGCCGCCGTTGCTGTTCGGCGCGGTCGCCGCGATCGTCGAGATCTTCGCCGGGAAGCATCCGTTCATCGCGGCCGGGCTCGCGGCGCTGTTCCTGTTCGCGTCGCTCACGTTGGTTTCGCAGAGCCGGAAGCTCGGGCTCTGGGCCGGGATGAAGACCCTCGAGCTGTGCTTCTGGTTGCCGGAAATCGACGAGAAGCTGGTGGCTCCTCAGAAGGACGAACCCAGCAAGACCCCGGCGACGGCGACTTCGACGCAGCCACCGAGCACGTCCCCGGTGACTCCGCCCAGCCGCTGAACGCACCGCGCCAGCAGCGCCGACGCCGCCAGGTATCCCAGCGTCACCGCGACCAGCCCTTGCCACCACGGAAGTACCAGTGCCGCCGTGCCCGCTAGGACGGCGAACACGACCGCGGCCGTCCACACCGGCACCGAACCGGCGACGGTCGCGCCCAGCCCCTCGGGCCGGGCCGAGGGGACGCCGCGCGCGCAGCACAGCGACAGCACCCCGCGGCCGGCGACGACCGCGATCGCGACCGCCGCGATCCCGTGTCCGGCTGAGATCGCCCCGGCCAGCGCGCCGACCTGCACCAGCAGCGTGAGCACCAGGGTCGCGATCCCGGTCGGCCCGGAGTCCCCGCGCCGCATGACCTCCAGCGCGCGTGCGCGGTCGTACGAAGCGCCGAGTCCGTCGGCGGTGTCGGCGAGCCCGTCGAGGTGGAGCCCGCGGCTGCCCAGCGCCACCGCACCCAACGCGAGTGCTGCCGAAGCGAAAGCGGGCAGGCCGACCAGTTCACCCAAGAAGACGATCACCGAAGCGACGGCGGCGAGCGGCAGCACGGCCAGCGGGCCGAGCACCATCGCGCCGCCTGCCACCCGCCGGTCGATCAGGCCCGGCGCGGGCACCCGGACCGTGGTCAGGGTGCCGACGGCCATCTTCAGCGCGTCGGCGATCAAGCCAGATCCGCCAGCAGACCCATGTCCGCGAGGATCGCCCGCGCCGCCCTCAGTGTCGGCACCGCCTGCACGGCCCCGCTGCCCTCGCCGAGCCGCAGCCCGAGGTCGAGGATCGGCTCCAGCGCGAGCGCCCTCAACGCGAACGCCTGCGACGGCTCGGTCGACCGGTGCCCGGCCAGCCACCACTGTTCGGCACCCGGCGCGATCTCGCGGGCGACGAGCGCCGCGGCCCCGGAGAACACGCCGTCGAGCAGCACCGGAACCCCGCGGACCGCGGCCTGCACGAGGAAACCCGCCGTCGCGGCGAGACAGGCGCTGCCGAGTGACGTCAGCACCGCGAAGGGGTCTTTCACCGCACCGGCCCTGATCAACGCGGCCTCGACGACCGCGAGCTTCCGTGCCCGCCCGTCCTCGTCGATCCCGGTGCCCGTACCGACGACGTCTTCCGGGAAAAGGCCGAGCAGCGAGGCGACCACGGCCGCGCAGATCGTCGTGTTGCCGATCCCCATGTCGCCGGGGATGAGCAGATCCGCGCCGCCGTCGATCTCCTCGTCCGCGATCGCCAGCCCGTGCTCGAACGCCGTGCGCGCCTCACCCTCGGCGAGGGCGTCCTCGGCGTCGATCGCGCCGGAACCCCGGCGGACCTTGTGCGCGGTGACCTGGGCGGGCACGTCCGCGCCGTCCCAGTCCACCGCGATGTCCAGCACCCGCACCGTCGCTCCGGACAGCCCGGCCAGCACGCCGACCCCGCTCTTCCCGGCCAGGAACACCCGGACCATCGCCGCGGTGACCTCGCGCGGATACGCCGACATCCCGGAGACGCCGTGGTCACCGGCGAACACGACCACCCGGACGTCGTCGAGCGGCCGCGGCGGGACGACGCCGTGCGCCGCGCTGAGCCAGGCGGCCAGGTCTTCGAGCCGCCCGAGCGAACCCAGCGGCTTGACCAGACCGTCCAGCCTGACGCGAGCCGCGGCTTCGGCGGCGGCGTCCGGGGTGGCGATACGCATGGCGACTCCTGAGTGTCTGGTGACCCGCCTCAGCGAGGTGGCAGGACCACCGTGAGGTGGACGACCAGGCAGCGTCCTGCCTCCGTCGATCGTTGCCGCGGGTTCACGCGTGTGTTTACTTTCCGGACAAAACCTCGGCTCCGCCCACTGATCTCCTAGGGCAGGTCCAGCATCCGTCCGGCGACGACCAGCACGGTCCGGTCGGACCCGGCGGACACCCGGTTGTTCAACGCGCCCAGCACATCACGGAACACCCGTCCGGACACCGTCCGAGGCACCACACCGCTGCCGACCTCGTTGCTCACCGCGATCACCGGCACGTCGGCCTGCGCCCACGCCGCCAGGAAGTCCTCCAGCCGGTCGTCGAGCCGTCGCTCCCAGCCGTCGCGTTGCTCCCAGGCGCCGACCTCGTCGAGCACCCGGCTGATCCAGGTGCCGAGGCAGTCGATGAGCAGCGGCTGCGTCGCCGTCCGCAGCACCGTGGCCAGGTCGGTGGTCTCGACCGTCTTCCAGTTGGCCGGTCGCCGCGCCCGGTGCGCGGCCACGCGAGCGGCCCATTCCGGATCGGCGGCGCTCGGCGGCAGCCCTGGCGCGATGTAGGTCAGGTGCGGGTGGCGGGACGCGAGCCGCTCGGCGTGGTGTGACTTCCCAGAGCGGACGCCACCCAGTATCAGCACCTTGCCGTCGTCGCGCGAATAGCGGCGAAGTGCCCGCGCGAGAGTCTCCAGGACACCCGCGAGGCGATGCGTCAGCTTGGTCATACCCCGCATTCTCGTGCACGCGCTACGGTTCGCCACGTGCCACTCCGACAATCCGCCACCGCGGCCGGACTCGTTACCGGTTACGTCGCCGACGTTGTGTTCGGAGATCCACGGAAGAGGCATCCGGTCGCCGGCTTCGGCCGCGCCGCGCAAGCCCTCGAACAGCGGGTTTACGCCGATTCGAAGGTGAGGGGCGCGGCGTACACCGCGATCTGCGCGGGCAGCGTCACCGGATTGGGGGTCGCGGCCCAGATCTTGACCCGTAAGCGGCCGTTCGCCCGGTTCGCGCTCACGGCGGCGTCCACGTGGGTGGTTCTCGGTGGACGCGGGCTCGCGGCCGAGGGCACCCACATGGCCAGGCTGCTCGACGACGGCGATCTGCCCGGCGCGCGGCAGCGGCTTTCGCATCTCTGCGCCCGCGACGCCACCGGCCTCGACACCGGCCAACTCGCGCGCGCGACCGCCGAGTCCATCGCCGAGAACACCTCGGACGCCGTCGTCGCGCCGCTGCTGTGGGGAGCGGTCGCCGGGATTCCCGGCCTGCTGGGCTATCGCGCGCTCAACACACTCGACGCGATGGTCGGCTATCGCTCGCCGAAGTACGCGAACTTCGGCTGGGCGTCGGCCAGGACGGACGACCTGGTCAACCTGGTCCCGTCCCGGGTCGGCGCGGCGCTCACGGCGGCGTCGGCGCCGCTGGCGGGCGGTTTCGCCAAACCCGCGTTCCGGATCTGGCGCCGCGACGGGAAACACCATCCGAGCCCCAACGCGGGCCAGGTCGAGGCCGCTTTCGCCGGCGCGCTCGGGATCAGGCTTGGCGGGACGAACAGTTACGGCGGCCGTACCGAACGCCGGGGCGTCCTCGGCGACGGCCGCGAGCCGGAACCGGTGGACGTGCGGCGCGCGGTCCGGCTGTCGCGGGCGGTCGGTCTGGCCGCGCTCGCCGTCGCGGTGGCGATCACCCGATGAACGGCCTGCTCATCGCGGGGACGACGTCGGACGCGGGCAAGAGCCTGGTCACCGCCGCGTTGTGCCGCTGGCTCGCGCGCCGGGGCGTGCGGGTCGCGCCGTTCAAGTCCCAGAACATGTCGAACAACTCGATGGTGTGCGCGGACGGCGCCGAGATCGGCCGCGCGCAATGGTTGCAGGCGCGGGCCGCCCGCGTCGAACCCGAAGCCGCGATGAACCCGGTGCTGCTGAAACCCGGAAGCGATCGCCGCAGCCATGTCGTCGCGCTCGGGAAGCCGTTCGGCACGCTGGAAGCGGGGGAGTACGCGACCGGCCGGGCCGGTCTCGCCGAGATCGCCTTCGACACCTTCGCCTCACTGCGAAAGCGCTTCGACGTCGTGCTGTGCGAAGGCGCGGGCAGCCCGGCCGAGATCAACCTGCGGGAGGGCGACTACGTCAACATGGGGCTGGCACGGCGCTTCGGCCTGCCCGTTGTCGTCGTCGGCGACATCGACCGCGGCGGTGTCATGGCCGCGATGTTCGGCACCCTCGCCCTGCTGTCCGCCGAAGACCAGGCACTGGTCTCGGGCTGGCTGGTCAACAAGTTCCGCGGTGACGTCGGCCTGCTGCGGCCGGGACTGGACACACTGGAGAAGCTCACCGGCCGCGAGGTCTTCGGCGTGCTGCCCTGGCTCGACCAGGTGTGGATCGACTCGGAGGACGCGCTGGCCGCCGCGGGCTGGGGCGCCTCGGGCGGGTCTCTGCGGATCGCCGTCGTGCGGTTTCCGCGTGCCTCCAACGCGACCGACGTCGACGCGCTCGCCGCCGAGCCCGGGGTTTCGGTCGCGTTGACGGCCGACCCGGACACGGTCCGTTCCGCCGACGTGGTGATCCTGCCGGGTTCCCGCGCGACCGTGGACGATCTGGCGTGGCTGCGGGCGCGCGGCCTGGCGGACGCCGTCCGCGCCCGGGCCGAGGCGGGGCGTCCGGTACTGGGCATCTGCGGCGGCTACCAGATGCTGGCCGCCGAGATCGAGGACGACGTCGAGTCCGGCGCCGGAACGGTCCCCGGTCTCGGGCTGCTGCCGACGCGCGTCTCGTTCGGCGCAGACAAGGTGCTGGCCCGGCCATCGGGCGAGTGGCACGGCCAACCCGTGGAGGCGTACGAAATCCACCACGGCACGGTGACCGCCACCGGCCCCGCCGAGTCCTTTTTGGACGGATGTCGGCAGGGCCCGGTGTGGGGCACGATGTGGCACGGCGCCTTCGAGAACGACGGTTTCCGCCGCGCCTGGCTGGGCGAGGTGGCGGACTGGTCACCGGTCGACGGCGCGCCCGGCTTCGGCCTGCTCCGGGAGAGCATGCTGGACCGGCTCGCCGACGCCGTCGAAGACCACGTCGACACCGCCCGGCTCCTGCGCCTGATCGAGGACGGTGCCGACGGCGGTCTTCCGTTCGTGCCGCCCGGGGTCTCGTGAGTGGTGAGGACGGCACCTTTCCTCGGCCTTCGCATTGTTCCCAGTACATGAAGGCCCCCTTCCTGGCGCCCAGGTACAGGAAGGGGGCCTTCCTGTACTGGCATCAGGCGAAGGAACGCCGCAGGCGGCGGTGTCGCTCACGCGTGTCGTCCATCCCGTCACGCGAAACGACCGGCACCGCACATTACGGGCTCGTGAGGACGGTTAGAGCCATCCCACCACTCAGGAGCCCAGAGCGGCCTTGCTCTTCAACGCCTTCTCGGCCAAAGCACCGAAGGTCAGGCCGAGCGCGGTCCAGAGCACCACCTGCGTGCCCGCCGAGGCCAGCCGGAAGGTCCACAGCGTGGAACCGGGGAACCCGGTGGGAACTTCGTCGATCGACGGCAACAGCGCCGCCGCCACCGCGATCAGCACGACGTACCCGCCCGCGGCGATCAGGCCACCGCGCCAGGCGCCGAGCCTGTCGGCCAGCTTCCGGCCGAACGCCGCGGCGAGGATGCCGATCAGCAGCGAAAGCGCGACGAAGCCGAAGTACAGCGAAGTCCGGCTCCCGATCGTGCCCGACTGCCCGACCGCGGGCGGATTCCCCGGATACTTCAGGAACGGCACCAGGAACACGACCACGAAGGCGCCGCCCGCGAGGAGCGCCGCGGTCACCCGCGGCCGAAGGGTGCCGAGCCGTCCGTAGACGAAGGCGAAAGCGAGCGAGAACAGCCCGCCGACGGCGACCCCGTACAGGCCGACACCGGTCAGCAGGCCCACCGTGCTCTGCACACCACGGGTGACGAGCTCTTCCTCCTCCGCCCCGGCCTCGGCGGGGGCGTGTTCGTGGGCACCCGGAGCACTGTGCGAATGCGCGGCGGCGCCTTCGAGACCGATGGCGGTATCGACCGAAGGCTCACCGAAGAAATAGGCGAAAAGGGTCGCCAGGACACCGGCGACCAGGCCCGCGAGCATGCCGCGGACCAGCAAGGTCCTCATCATGGGTCGGGTGCCCGCCTAGTGGCAGGGGAAGGCCAGCAGGTGCCGGCCGTCGTGGACGAACTCGTGGACGTACGAGTTCGCGAACACCGACACCGCACCCTGTTCGGCGCTGATGAAGTACAGCGTGATCAGCGAAAGGAGGATGACGAGCACCGCCCAGGGCAGGATCTCGCGGACGGGGATCCGGACGGGGACGGGTACTGCTGCTACCGCTTCGGACATGGCGGTGGGACCTCCTCGGGCTAGCGCGGCCTCTTCAGGGGTTACACGACGGCTCCGGGTCTGGCTTCCCCGATGGCTCGGGGTCACAGTGGCGCGACCGCGCGGATTCTCACCGCGTTCCGGGTGCCGTCGTCTGGCCGGTCGAGCGTAGGTCGTCACGAAGTGTCAGGTCAATGTGACCGAACCCAATCGGCGCAGGCTCGTTACGCCGGGGATCAAGGCGGCGGGCATCCACCGATCGGTTGATGACGGCTCCACCGTCTTCCGCCTCAGCCGTGGCCACGCGGTGGATTCGGCGCACCCCTGCCGCGCGGCAGGGTCTTCGTATGGCAATCATCGAGGTGGAAAACCTCGTCAAGCGCTACGGCGACCACACCGCGGTGGACGGGGTCGGTTTCGCCGTCGAGCAGGGCGAGATCTTCGGCATTCTCGGCCCCAACGGGGCGGGCAAGACCACGACGGTCGAGTGCGTCGAGGGACTGCGCGTCCCGGACGGCGGGACCATCCGGGTCTGCGGGATCGATCCGCGACGCGAAACCGGTGAGCTGCGGCAGCTGCTCGGCGCGCAACTGCAGGAAAGCGAGTTGCCGGACAAGCTCAAGGTCGGCGAGGCGATGGAGTTGTACGGCTCCTTCTACCGTGAACCGGCCGACTGGCGGGAACTGCTGGCCACCCTCGACCTGACCGACAAGGTCGACACCCAGTTCCGCAAACTGTCCGGCGGGCAGAAGCAACGGCTGTCGATCGCGCTCGCACTGATCGGCGATCCGAAGGTGGCGGTGCTCGACGAGCTCACCACCGGCCTGGACCCGCAGGCCCGCCGTGACGCGTGGGACCTGATCGAGCGCGTCCGCGAGCGCGGCGTCACGATCCTGCTGGTCACGCACTTCATGGAGGAAGCGGAACGACTGTGCGACCGGCTCGCGGTGATCGACTCGGGCCGGGTCGTCGCGCTCGACACCCCGGCCGGGCTGGTCTCCAGCGTCGACGACCGGCAACGCATCCGGTTCCGTCCTTCCGCCCCGCTGGACCACTCCACGCTGACCGCGCTGCCCGAGGTCACCTCGGTCGACCGCGCGGGCGACCAGCTCGTCGTGACCGGCACCGGGAACCTGCTGCTCGCCGTCACCACCGTCCTCGCCCGCAACCAGGTCACCGCGGCCGGCTTGCGCGTCGAGCAAGCGTCGCTGGACGACGCGTTCGTCGCGCTCACCGGCCGCACCATCGACTCCTGAGGAGAACACCGTGTCCGCCCTCGCCCGGCTCACCGTCACCGAGACCAAGCTGTTCTTCCGCGAACCGATGCTCGTGTTCTTCGTGCTCGCGTTCCCCCCGCTCCTGCTCGTCGTCCTCGGCGCGTTCCCCGCGCTGCGAGAACCCAGCGAAGACCTCGGCGGCGCCAAGGCGATCACCCTGTATCTGCCGATCATCGTCGCGATGGGCCTCGCCATGTTCGCGCTCAACAGTGTGTCCCAGCTGCTCGCCACCTACCGGGAGAAAGGTGTGCTGCGGCGCATGCGGACCACCCCGGTCGAACCGCGCGTCCTGCTCGGCGCGCAGCTGCTGATGTCCACGATCATGTCCGTCGCGACGACGCTGGTCGTGCTGGCCATCGGCAGGGTGCTGTTCGACGTGGGACTGCCCCGGCAGCTGCCCGCCTACCTGATCGCTTACCTGCTGACCGCGCTCGCGATGTTCGCGATCGGCCTGCTCGTCGCCTCCGTCGCGCCGACCGGCAAGAGCGCGGGCGCGATCGGGACCCTGCTGTTCTTCCCGATCCTGTTCTTCGCCGGTCTCTGGGTGCCGCGCGCCGAGATGAACGACGTCCTGCGGAAGATCAGCGACTTCACCCCGCTGGGCGCCGGCGTGCAATCATTGCAGGACGCCGCCGCCGGTCACTGGCCGCAACCACTGCAGGTGGCGGTCTTGCTGGGGTGGACGATCGTGGCGGGCGGGCTGGCCGCCCGGTACTTCCGCTGGGAGTGAGTCGTGGGCATCGAAGCGGAGCTGCGTGCGGAGTTCGACCGCTGGGAACGGGTCGAGACGGCGGTCTTCAAAGTCCTTCCGTACGTCCTGCTGGCGATCGGCGTCCTCATCTCGGTGCTGCTGCCGATCTGGCGGGTGCCGGTGCTCCTGCCGGCGGTGCTCGCGCTTTCGGCCGGGATCCTGGCCTGGTCCTTCTGGTTTCACACGCTTCACCCGGAATGGCACCGGAACGGCCCGCTGATGGGCCTGTACTACACGGGGCTGATGGTGCTGACGGCCTCCGTGGTCGCCATAGCGCCTTGGTACGGCCTGTTCGCGTTCATCGGCTACCCCCAGGCGTTCCATTACCTGAAAGGCCGCTGGCGGTACGTGGGGGTCGCGGCCACGTCCGTGATCTCGGCGGTGGCGTACCTGGGCGGGCTGAGCGGCATCCAGGACGAGGACATGTGGGTGGCGTGGGTGGCGCTCAGCGTGATCATCACCGTGCTGGCCGGGGCCTTCTCCCATATCGCCGAGCAGTCCGACCAGCGCAACCTCAAGCAGAAGCAGGCGCTCGTCGAGCTGCACGAGGCGAACGCCAGACTGGAAGCGGCGCTGGAGGAGAACGCCGGCTTGCACGCCCAGCTGCTGGTCCAAGCCCGTGAGGCCGGGGTGCTCGACGAGCGGCAGCGGATCGCCAGGGACATCCATGACACCCTGGCCCAAGGCTTGGCCGGCATTCTCACCCAGCTCCAGGCCGCCGAGCAGACCTTGAGCGAGCCTCCGGTGCTGCACCGGCACGTGACGAACGCGATGAACCTCGCGAGGGAAAGCCTGACCGAGGCACGCCGGACGGTGCACGCGGTGCAGCCGGAGCCGCTCGCCGAGGGCAGGCTCCAGGACGCGATCGGCGATGTGACCAGACGCTGGTCGGAGGTGAACCACGTCGACGCGGTGCTGACCACCACCGGCGACCCACGGCCGATGCACGCCGATGTCGAGGTGACGCTGCTCCGGGCCGCGCAGGAAGCACTGGCCAACGTGGCCAAGCACGCGAAGGCGGGCCGGGTCGGCCTGACCCTGTCGTACATGGAGGATCTGGTGACCCTCGATGTGCGCGACGACGGGGTGGGCTTCGAGCCCACCGTCAAGCGCGCCAACGGTTCCGCCCACGGCGGGTTCGGGCTGGCCGGTATGCGGCAGCGCGTGCAGCGCCTCGCCGGCCGGCTCGACATCGAGTCGGAGCCGGGTGGGGGCACCGCGATCTCGGCCTCCGTACCGGCGATCCCGGCCGGAGCCGAGCGGTGATCTCGCTGCTGATCGTCGACGACCACCCGGTCGTACGGGACGGGCTGCGGGGCATGTTCAGTGCCGACCCGCGCTTCGAGGTCCTCGGCGAGGCCGGGAACGGCGAGGAGGCCATCACCGCCGGGGTGAAGCTCCGGCCCGACGTGATCCTCATGGATCTGCGGATGCCCCGGATCGACGGCGTCACGGCCATCGAGGAGCTGGCGAAACGCGGGGTGACTTCGCGGATCCTCGTGCTCACCACGTACGACACGGACAGTGACGTGCTGCCCGCCATCCAGGCCGGTGCCACCGGTTACCTGCTGAAGGACGCGCCGAGGGAGGAACTGTTCCGCGCGGTGGAGGCGGCCGCGCAGGGAAAGGCGACGCTTTCTCCCGCCGTCGCGACCCGGCTGATGGGGCAGATGCGGCGGCCGACCTCGGGGCCGCTCTCACACCGTGAACGGGAAGTACTGGAATTGATCGCCCAGGGCTCGACGAACCGCGAGGCGGCGAAGAGGCTGTTCATCAGCGAAGCGACAGTGAAGACACATCTGCTGCACGTGTACGCGAAACTCGGCGTCAACGACCGGGCGGCGGCCGTGGCCACCGCGTTCTCCCAGGGATATCTGACACCCCGCGGCTGAGGCGAGGGCGTTGGCGGAAGCCCTGCCGTCCACGGCGGGCCGCATGCCAAAATCCAGCTATGACACCTGCGGTGGCGGCACTCGACGTCGGCGGAACGTCCATCAAGGCGGCCCTGTACGACGCGGACCTGAAAGACCTCGCCAGCCTGCGCGAGCCGACGGCGCGCGGAGCGGACGGCGAGGCGCTCGCCGATCAGGTCGCACGGATCGTGGAAACGCTCGGCAAGCAGGCGGGCACCGGCACGCCCGACGCGGTCGGCGTGGTCATCCCGGGCATCGTCGACGACGTCGAGCGGGTGGCCCGGTTCTCGGCGAACCTCGACTTCCGGAACGTGCCGTTCGGCGAAATGCTCGACAGCAGGCTGGGGCTGCCGTTCGCGTTCGGGCACGACGTTCGCGCGGGCGGGCTCGCGGAGTTCCGTGTCGGCGCGGGCAAGGGCTGCTCCGACGCCGCCTTCATCCCGGTCGGCACCGGGATCGCGGCCGCGCTCCAGCTCGACGGGAAGCTGTACGCCGCGGGCGGGCAAGGCGGCGAAATCGGGCACATCGACGTCGGCCACCGGTTGCCGTGCGGGTGCGGGGCGACCGGGTGCCTCGAAGCGATCTCCTCCGCGTCGGCCATCGCCCGCCGCTACAGCGAGCACACCGGGCGTCCGGCCGAAGGCGCCGAGCAGGTGGTCGACGCCGCCCGGCACGGTGACGAAGCCGCGATCTCCGTGGTCGACGACGCGCTCGAGGGGCTCGGCCACGGCATCAAGACCTTGGTCACCTTGCTCGCGCCCGAAGTCGTCGTCCTCGGCGGTGGCCTGTTCACCGCGGGCGACTACGTCCTCGAGCCGGTGCGGGCGTGGCTGGCGGCGAACCTGCAGTTCCAGCGGATGCCCGAACTGCGGATCGCGCAGCTCGGCGACGAGGCGGGCAGGCTCGGCGCGGCGCTACTGGCGCTCGACCGGCTCAAGCCTTGACCACCCGCACGCCTTCCTCCTCGAAGGCGTGCACTCGCTCGGGGTCCGCGCGGCCGTCGGTGACGAGCACGTCGACATCGGTCGTCGCGCAGATCTTCGCGAAGGCGTGACCGCCGAGTTTCCCGCTGTCGGCGAGCACGACGACCTGCCGGGCACGGGCCGCCATCAGCCGGTTCGTGCTCGCGTCGCCTTCGTGGTGCGCCTGCGCGCCGTGCACCGGGTCGAAGGCGTCCACCCCGAGGAACACCAGATCCAGCGAGATCTGGTCGAGGAACAGCTGGGACAGCGGCCCGGACAGGTCGAACGACTGCTGTCGCGCGACCCCGCCGGTCACCACGATCTTGATATTGGGCCGTACGGCGAGTTCGTGGGCGATGTTGAGCGCGTTCGTCACCACGGTGAGCGATGGCCCGCCGGTCGGCTCGCCCATATCCGGCCGGGTCGCGAGCGCGCGGCCCACCTCGGTGCTCGTGATGCCGCCGTTGAGCCCGACCACCATGCCGGGGTCGACCATTTTGGCCGCGGCGGCGGAAATCCGTTGCTGTTCCGGCGCGTTGCGCGCCGCCTTGTGCCGTAACGGAAGGTCGTAGGCCACGTTGCTCGCGACGGCACCGCCCCGCGTGCGGACCACGAGATTCCGGCCCGCCAAGTGATCGAGGTCCCGGCGAATCGTCGCGGGAGAGACACCGAGTTCGCCCGCCGACACCTCGACGTCGACTTTTTCCCGCTCTCCCACCATGTCCAATAAAGCCGTCAGCCGTTCATGGCGATTCATCTCCAGCTCCCTCCCCGAAGCGCGATGTCGCTTACCGCACCGGACAAAGTACTACGCGTCGCGAAACGGGCGGAGGGAAGCAGCAGGTTTGGCACATCGAGGAGAAAAAGCGAAGAGAGCGGGCGCCGGCCACCCCCAGTATGACCGGCGTCCGCTCGGTGGCCGGTACGCCCAGGACCGGCCCGTTTTCGCCGGCCGTCACCGACTCCGAACTGAGATCCGATTTACGTCCGTTCCGGTGACGTCCAGCGGATGACCCGCCATCCGCTCACCGGAACCGGCCACGGGGGGTGAAAAATCAGCCCTTCCGCCGAGTCCGCGCAAGAAGGCGAGGGACGGCATGAAGAAGTAGTCGCCACCCTTCAACGTCACCGCCTGCGGGAACGGATCCGCGGTCACCGTTCGCGTGCCCGCCCATTCCGTAATGTAGACGGATTCCGGGCGCGGGCCGTGACCGATCACCGGATCGAGCCCCGGCGGCTTGACCCCGTCGCCCGGGATCGGGAACCCGGGGTTGTTCGACCAGTTCGCCTGGGTGAACTCGAACTGGTCGCCCAGTGCCGAATTGAAGGCCATGAACAACGGGCCGAACCCGCCGCTCGGCCGGGCCGACGGCGGCAGGTCGGCATTCGGGTCGTCGGCCCGTTCGCCGTACGGCACGCCTCGCCGCGCCATCAGGTGCGGACGCTCCTGCGGTGGCTCCTCCGCGCCTCCGCTGCCCCGCGGATTCGTCTTCCGGATATGGACTTGGAAGGGACACTTGGCGCCGGCGGCGTCGTTTTCGTAGTCGAAGTTGTTCGGTACCGGACTTTCCGCGCCTTCTTCCCGTTGCGCGGTCAGTGGTGTGCCGTCCTCGAACCGGCCGACGATCATCGCCCCCGCCCGTTCCCGGTCTTCGCCGACGAGACCCAGCTGATCCGCCAGAACCTCCTCCGACTGCTTGAATCGCCGCACATTCTGTTCCAATTCGCGGAAAACGAAGTAGCTGCCGAAATGCACTCCGGGATCGGGAGCCGCGTGATCCGGGACGAGCACCTGGTTCAGCGGAGCGGTCGGAACCCAGACCTCTTTCTCACTCACGACCCTTTCGCGTAACGCCCAAATCGGGCACCTTCAACCCGGAAGCGTCCCCTATGGACAGTCGAGGTGACCAGCGGTTATACGACCATGAAGGCCCCCTTCCTTGCGCTGGACGCAAGGAAGGGGGCCTTCAGGTACTTGAAGTCGCCTAGGTGAGCGGACGGTCGGTCGGCGCGATCGGCGCGGGCAGGACGTCCCGGCCGGTGAGGAAAGCGTCCACCCCGGCCGCGGCGGAGCGGCCTTCGGCGATCGCCCATACGATGAGCGACTGGCCACGGCCCATGTCGCCCGCCACGAACACGTTGTCGACGCTGGTCTTGAAGGACTTGTCGCGGGCGACGTTGCCGCGCTGGTCCAGTTCGACGTCGAGCGACTCCAGCAGGCCTTCCCGCTCCGGGCCGACGAAGCCCATCGCGAGCAGCACCAGCTGCGCCGGGAGTTCGCGTTCCGTACCGGGCACGGGGACGAACTTGCCGCCCTCGTTGCGCACCTCGACGAGCTTCAGCGCCCGCACGCGCCCGTCGGCGTCGGCCAGGAACTCCTGGGTGTTGACCGAGTACAGTCGCTCGCCACCCTCTTCGTGCGCGGACGAGACGCGGTAGATCATCGGGTACGTCGGCCACGGGTGCACGTCGGACCGCGAAAGCGGCGGCTTCGGCATGATCTCCAGCTGCGTCACCGATTTCGCGCCCTGGCGGTGCGAGGTCCCGACACAGTCCGCGCCGGTGTCGCCACCGCCGATGACGACGACGTCGAGGCCCTCGGCGCTGATCGGCGAGACGTCCAGCTCACCGGCGGCGACCCGGTTGGCGTGCGGGAGGAACTCCATCGCCTGGTGGACGCCGTTGTGCTGGCGGCCGTCGATCGGCAGGTCGCGCCACGCCGTCGCGCCACCGGCGAGGACCACGGCGTCGTACGACGACTTCAGTTCCTCGACGGTGAGGTCGACGCCGACGTTCACCGAAGTCCGGAACTCCGTGCCTTCGGCTCGCATCTGGTCGAGACGCCGGTCGAGGCGGTGCTTCTCCATCTTGAATTCGGGGATGCCGTAGCGCAGCAGCCCGCCGATCCGGTCGGCCCGCTCGAAGACCACGACGCTGTGGCCCGCGCGCGTGAGCTGCTGCGCCGCGGCGAGTCCCGACGGGCCGGATCCGACCACCGCCACCTTCTTGCCGGTGAGCGCCACCGGTTTCCGCGGCGTGACCCAGCCTTCTTCGAAGGCCCGGTCGATGATCGAGATCTCGACCCGCTTGATGGTGACGGGATCGTCGTTGATCCCGAGCACACACGCCGTCTCGCACGGCGCCGGGCAGAGGGTCCCGGTGAACTCCGGGAAATTGTTGGTCGCGTGCAGCCGCTCGGCCGCCTCGCGCCAATCATCACGCCAGGTCAGCGTGTTCCACTCCGGGATGAGGTTCCCGAGCGGGCAGCCCTGGTGACAGAACGGGATGCCGCAGTCCATGCAGCGGCCGGCCTGCTTCTGCAGCTTCGACGTCGCGAAGTTCTCGTACACCTCGCGCCAGTCCATCAGGCGCAGGTCGACGGGACGGCTCTTCGGCGTCTCGCGAGTGGTGGTCAGAAAGCCCTTGGGATCAGCCATGAGCTGCCTCCATGATCGCCTCGTTCACATCACGCCCGTCGCGCTCGGCCTTCGCCTGCGCCGCGAGCACCCGCTTGTAGTCCTTCGGCATGACCTTGCCGAATCGGTCGACGGCGGTGTCCCAATCGGCGAGCAACGCACGCGCGACCGCGGATTCCGTTTCGTCGTAATGCTTTTCGAGTGCCTCGCGCAGGAAGTCCACATCGGACGAATCCAGCGGGTCGACGTCGACCATCTCCGGGTTGATCCGGTGCGCGGGCAGGTCCAGCACGTAGGCGACGCCACCCGACATGCCCGCCGCGAAGTTGCGGCCGACGTTGCCGAGCACGACGACACGGCCACCGGTCATGTACTCGCAGCCGTGGTCGCCGACCCCCTCGACGACGGCCAGCGCGCCCGAGTTGCGCACGCAGAACCGCTCGCCGACCTTGCCGCGGATGAAGATCTCGCCGCTGGTCGCGCCGTAACCGATGACGTTGCCCGCGATGATGTGCTCTTCGGCGTTGTACCGCGCCACCTTCGGCGGCCGCACGATGAGCCGCCCACCCGACAGACCCTTGCCGACGTAGTCGTTGCCGTCACCGTAGAGCCGCAGGGTGATGCCCTTGGGCACGAACGCGCCGAACGATTGACCGGCGGTCCCGGTGAAGGTGACGTCGATCGTGTTGTCCGGCAGGCCCTCGCCGCCCCAGCGCTTGGTGAGCTCGTGGCCGAGCATGGTGCCGACGGTCCGGTTCACGTTGCGGACCGGCAGTTCCAGCCGCACCTTGTCCCCGGAGGACAGCGCGCCCTCGGCGAGCTGGATCAGCGTGTTGTCGAGCGCCTTCTCCAGCCCGTGGTCCTGCACGGTCTGCTGGTGACGCAGCCCGGCCGGGGCCATGTCGGGCACATGGAAGATCGGCGACAGGTCGAGTCCGGCGGCCTTCCAGTGATCGATCGCCTTGCGCTTGTCGAGCATCTCCGCATGGCCGACGGCCTCGGCGATGGACCGGAAACCCAGCTCCGCCAGGTACTCCCGGACCTCCTGGGCGATGAACTCGAAGAAGTTCACCACGTACTCCGCCTTGCCGCTGAACTTCTCCCGCAGCTTGGGGTTCTGCGTCGCGACGCCGACCGGACAGGTGTCGAGGTGACACACCCGCATCATGATGCAGCCGGACACCACCAGTGGCGCGGTCGCGAAACCGAACTCCTCGGCCCCGAGCAGCGCGGCGATGACGACGTCCCGGCCGGTCTTGAGCTGGCCGTCGGTCTGCACGACGATCCGGTCGCGCAACCGGTTGGCCAGCAGTGTCTGCTGCGTTTCGGCGAGCCCGAGTTCCCACGGGCCGCCCGCGTGCTTGATCGACGACAGCGGGGAAGCACCCGTGCCGCCGTCGTGCCCGGAGATGAGCACGACGTCCGCGTGCGCCTTGGACACTCCGGCCGCGACCGTGCCGACGCCGACCTCGGACACGAGCTTCACGTGGATGCGCGCGGCCGGGTTGGCGTTCTTGAGGTCGTGGATCAGCTGGGCGAGATCCTCGATCGAGTAGATGTCGTGGTGCGGGGGCGGCGAGATCAGCCCGACGCCGGCCGTGGAATGCCGCGTCTTCGCGATCCATGGGTACACCTTCGCGCCGGGCAGCTGGCCGCCCTCGCCGGGCTTCGCGCCCTGCGCCATCTTGATCTGGATGTCGTCGGCGTTGACCAGATACTCGCTCGTGACGCCGAACCGGCCGCTCGCGACCTGCTTGACCGCGCTGCGGCGCTCAGGGTCGTAGAGCCGGTCCGGATCCTCGCCACCCTCACCGGTGTTCGACTTGCCGCCGAGCCGGTTCATCGCGATGGCCAGGGTTTCGTGCATTTCCGCCGAAATCGATCCGTAGGAGATCGCGCCGGTGGCGAACCGCTTGACGATCTCGGCGACCGGCTCGACCTCCTCGATCGGCACCGCGGGCCGCTGCCCGACCTTGAAGTCGAACAGGCCGCGCAGCGTGTACAGCTTCTGCGCCTGGTCGTCGACGGCCTTCGTGTACTCCTTGAAGACCTCGTACTTCCCGGCACGGGTGGAGTGCTGCAGCTTGAACACCGTCTGCGGGTTGAACAGATGCGGCTCGCCCTCGCGGCGCCACTGGTAGTCCGAGCCGGTCTCCAGCTCGCGATGGTTCGCGCGGAACCCGTCGCGCGGGAACGCGCGGCGATGCCGTTCGGCGACCTCCAGCGCGAGCGTGTCGAAGCCGACGCCGCCGAGCCGGGAAGTGGTGCCGGTGAAGCAGTTCTGAATGACCTCGTCGCCGAGCCCGACCGCCTCGAAGATCTGCGCACCGGTGTAGGAGGCCACTGTGGACACTCCCATCTTCGACATCGTCTTGCGGACGCCCTTGCCCAGCGCCTTGATCAGGTTCGCGGTGGCCTGCTTGGCGGTGAGACCGGGGATCAGGCCACGGTCGGCCATCTCCTCGACGGTCGCCATCGCCAGGTACGGGTTCACCGCCGCGACGCCGTAGCCGATCAGCAGCGCGATGTGGTGGACCTCGCGCGCGTCACCGGCCTCGACGATGAGGCCGACCCGCGTGCGGGTCTTCTCCCGCACCAGGTGGTGGTGCACCGCACCGGTGAGCAGCAGTGACGGGATGCCCGCGTGGTCTTCGTCGATCCCGCGGTCGGACAGCACGATCAACCGCGCGCCCTCGGCGATGGCCGCGGACACCTCGGCACGGATCTCGTCGAGCCGTCGCACGAGCGCCTCGCCGCCGCCGTGGACGTCGTAGGTGCCGTGCACGGTGACCGCCTGGAACTCTGGCAGGTCACCGTCGTCGTTGACGTGCACGAGTTTCGCGAACTCGTCGTTGTCCAGCACCGGGAAGGGGAGCACGATCCGGCGGCACGACTTCGCGTCGGCCTTCAGCAGGTTGGGCTGCGCGCCGAGCTGGGTGCCGAGCGAGGTGACGAGTTCCTCGCGGATCGCGTCCAGCGGGGGATTGGTCACCTGGGCGAAGAGCTGGATGAAGTAGTCGAAGATCAGCCGCGGGCGGCTGGACAGCGACGCGATGGGCGAGTCGTTGCCCATCGAGCCGATCGGTTCCGCGCCGGTGCGAGCCATCGGTTCGAGCAGGACGTCGAGTTCCTCTTCGGTGTAGCCGAAAGCCTGCTGACGGCGCACGAGCGCGGCGTGCGGGGGAATCTCGCGCTCACGCTCGGGAAGCCCGTCGAGCGGGAGCAGCCCGTCCTCGACCCATTCGTCGTACGGATGTTCGGTGGCGAGCCGGTCCTTGATCTCCTCGTCCTCGACGATCCGGCCGGCGGCCGTGTCCACGAGGAACATGCGGCCCGGCTCCAACCGTCCTTTCCGGACGATCGTGGACTGCTCCAGCTCCAGCACGCCGACCTCGCTGGCGAGGACGACGAGGCCGTCTTCGGTGACCCAGTACCGGGCGGGGCGCAGGCCGTTGCGGTCGAGCACGGCGCCGATCTGGGTGCCGTCGGTGAAGGAGACCAGCGCGGGACCGTCCCACGGCTCCATCAGCGTCGAGTGGAACTCGTAGAACGCGCGGCGCGCGGGGTCCATCTCCTGATGGTTCTCCCAGGCCTCGGGGATCATCATCAGCACCGCGTGCGGCAACGGCCGTCCGCCGAGGTGGAGCAGCTCCAGCACCTCGTCGAAGGACGCCGAGTCGCTCGCGCCGCGGGTGATGACCGGGTAGATCCGCTTGAGGTCACCGGGGATCAGGTCGGATTCGAGCAGCGCCTCACGCGCGTCCATCCAGTTCCGGTTGCCGCGCAGGGTGTTGATCTCGCCGTTGTGGGCGACATACCGGTACGGGTGCGCCAGCGGCCACGACGGGAAGGTGTTGGTGGAGAAGCGGGAGTGCACCAGGCCGATGGCGCTGGTGACGCGCTCGTCGGTGAGGTCGGCGAAGAACTTCTCGACCTGCGGCTCGGTGAGCATTCCTTTGTAGACGATCGTGCGCGAAGACAGGCTCGGGAAGTAGACAGTGCCCTCCCCGTCCTCGACCAGTTCGTGCTCGGCGCGTTTGCGCACCACGAACGCGGCGCGTTCCAGGGCCAGGCCCGCCAGCGCGTCCTGCCCGGCCAGGAACAGCTGGCTGAAATGCGGCATGGTCTCGGCCGCGCCGGTGCCGACGTGTTCGGTGTGGACGGGAAGGTCGCGCCAGCCGAGCACGCGCATGCCCTCTTCGGCGGCGACGCGCTCGATGGTCGTCATCGCCCGGCCACGGGCGATTTCGTCCTGCGGAAGGAAAGCCGTGCCGACGGCGTACGCGCCGGGCTCGGGAAGTTCGAAGCCGACGACCTCGCGATAGAACTCGTCGGGGACCTGGATGAGGATCCCGGCGCCGTCGCCGGTCTCCGGGTCGGCGCCGCGGGCCCCGCGATGTTCCAGGTTCCGCAGCGCGATCAGTGCTTTGGCGACGATGCCGTGATCGCGTTTACCGGAGAGATCGGCGACGAACGCGACACCGCAGGCGTCATGTTCGAACTCCGGGTCGTACAGGCCTTCGGGGGCCTTGCTGCCCTTGTAGCTGGCATGGTGGGTCACGGCTGGCCGCCTCCCAAGGCGTCGGCGCGACCGGTACCACTCCGTTCGGGTGGTTCGTGCGTGAACCAGTTAACGGAGTGGTCCGGGACCGCGATGGTCAGTCGAGAGGGAACGAGCCCGCCCACCGAAACGGGGGCAGGCCTCGTAGAGCCGCACTGCACTGGGCGGCCGATGCGCATATCGGTACTGCTGTGCACGTGGATGCCGTCTGGCCACCGTGGTGGGCGGCTGACGGGTACACGTGTTACTCCCGGGTTCGCCGGTCTTATGACGATAGTGTGAAATCGCTGTTATCGACATACGTCGGTTGATCGGGGTGGGAAATGCCACGTCGGCGTTGACTTCACCCCTCATCTGCCCACTGGCTGGAATGACATGTCCACTGAGTGGGGCATCGGCGCTCTGACCTGCGTAAACTACTGCACGCATCCGCCGATAGTGTGACCTGGATCGCGCAGAAGTGTGGGTTTCGCCGATGGTGCCGTGACCCCGGGTGATCGTCGAATCGCCCGAACGGCAGAGTGACCCGCCTGGTTTGAGAGGCTTGGCCGATGGCGGATCGTTATCTCACCGTGGCGGGTACCGGGGTCCACGAGATCGAAATCCGGCGGTCGCGCTTCCTCTGCGCGCTCGCTCCGGTCACCTCGGAAGAGGCCGCCCGCGAGGTGATCGCCGCCCGGAAGAAGGCCGATCCGGCGGCCCGGCACCACTGTCACGCGTTCGTGTTAGGCGCCGACGGCTCCGCCCAACGCTCCAGTGACGACGGCGAGCCGGCGGGGACGGCGGGTACCCCCATGCTCGAGGTACTCCGCCGCCGGGAGCTGACCGACACCGTCGCGGTCGTGACCCGGTATTTCGGCGGGGTGCTGCTCGGTGCCGGCGGCCTGATCCGCGCGTACGGGCAGGCCGTTTCGGAGGCTGTCGACGTCATCGGCGTCCGGGAGTACCGGCGGCTGCGGCTCGTGGAGGTCGTCGTCGACTACGACCGGGCCGGACGGCTGGAGAACGACATCCGCTCGTCGCCGTACCTGCTGCACGCGACCCGTTTCGAGGACGTCGCGCACTTCGACGTCGGGCTCGCGCCGGATCAGGGGGACACCTTCCACTCCTGGCTGGCGGACCTCACCGGCGGCGAGGCCCTCGTTGAGGAGATCGGCGAGACCTGGCTGCCCACCCCGTGATCAGACGGCGAACTCGCTAATCGCCGTCTGATCACGCGTGTTACGTCTCTGATCACGCGAGTTCGCTCTCTGATCACGTGAGTTCGCCGTTCGGTCACGTGAGTTCGCCGTTCGGTCACGTGGGGGTGCGGGCCCGCCACTCGTCCAGCGTGATGGCGTACTCGACCTCGCCCTCCTCCGTGCCGGGGATCGGGTTGTCGAAGTGTTCGTGATAGGTCCGGATGTGCCGCATCCCGATCTTCTCCATGACCCGCCGGGACCCCAGGTTCACTGCCATGGTCCCCGCCCAGACCCGCTGGACCCCCAGCTCGCCGAACCCCTTCTCCAGGAGTGCGAGCGAACCTTCGGTCGCATACCCCTTGCCCCAGGAAGACCGGTTCAGCCGGTACCCCAGTTCGGGATCGTCCGGGTGATGACCACGCAGCGGACGGAAATGGAACCACCCCAGAAAAGCCCCACCGGCTTTCTCGATCGCCGCCCAGAATCCGTAACCGGGGGAACGCTCGTAGTAACCGAGAAACGCGGGAAGGTCGTGCGTTTCGATCGCCGCCCTGTCGGCGGGTTCGCCCCCATTGAGGTACCGCATGACTTCGGGGTCGTCGTAGAGCGCGAACAGGTCGTCGACGTCGGCGTCGGTGAACTGCCGCAGCAGGAGCCGCTCGGTCTCCAGAAAGACACGCATCGGCAAAGCGTGGCGCCGAGGGCGCGCCCGGGCAACCCGTTTTACGCGGCGACTCCGGGACGGGTGAGGCCGCCCAGTGCCACGGCTCCGGCATCGGTGAGCAGGGCGGGCACGCGCTCGCCCCATCGGCCGCCCCTGGCGGGCGCCACCAGCCCGAGGTGGGCGAGGCGGTGCGCCGTGTGCTGGTCGCAGCAGGCGAGGCCGTCGACGAACAGGTCCGGCTCGCAGCTGCAACTGATCTCGGCGTGGCCCTCGGCCACGGCTCTCAGGGTGGCCCGCTCGCGATGGTTCAGTTCCGTCCGAACGTCCATGGCGTGCCTCCTTTCTGTTCCGCTCTGAACAGTGAAACCCACACCCCCGACAGTTTTCGTCTTCTCCGATGCGAAGTCTGGGATTTCGGCGTACTCAAGAGTGGTGTGTCGGGTATTCGAGGGTGAACACCTAAAGCTTTCATCCGGTATTCGGCGCGGAAGCGGTTCCAGTTCGGTCTTGCGCCTCTTCCACTTCGCCAATCGATCCACCAGGAATGCGTGAGCCGATCGACGTCCTGTGCGGCGACGTGGATCTCGAAGTGACCACGCGGAGGATTCTCGACGCCGCTTCGGCCAACGGCACCACACCGAAGCGCCCTCGACGCGGCCGAGACGTCGCCTTCCAGCCGCCGCAGCCGCGATTCGAGCGCCGGATTGTCGCTGATGTCCTCGTGCAGGTTCCGGACCTGGACACCGATGGAGAACAGGAGCGCGCCAACCGAATCGTGCAGCGCGCTCTGCATCCGCAGCCGTTCGGCGGACAGCGCCGTTTCGCGGTCGGCCTCGGCGACCGACGCCGGTTTCAGCGCCCGGCCCGCCTCGTAGGCGATGTTCCCGAGCGACTGGACCGCGCGTCGTCGCCGAAGTCTCGGCGCTCGCGCATGGCGGCGTACGCGATGGCGACGGTCTCGTTCCCGTTGACGATCGGGACCGCGATCATGGCGGCGAGGCCCTCGCCGCGCACCTGCGCGTCGAACTGGTGGGTGATGCTCGGCGAGTTGACGTAGTCGTTGACCCGCACCGGCTTGCCCAGTGCGAGCACGCGCCCGCCGATGCCCTGGCCGATCGGCACGGCGAGGTCCTGCAGCGCGTCCGTGCGGGCGCCCGACATCCAGCGGATCACCGCCTGTTCGGGCCCGGCCAGCTCGGCGACGAAACCGGAATGGGTGCCGATGGACTCGCGGATCAGCCGCGCGGTGCCGTCGAGCGCCGCGACCCGGTCGAGGGTGGCGAGCAGCTCTTCGCGCTCGCGAAGAAGCCCGCCGAGCACCCGCTGTGCTCGGCGGCGAGGTCTTCAGTGGCGTGCCGTCTCGCCGTCACGCGTTCACGATCGCACATCCGACGTGGTTTCCGACACACCCGTCCGGAGAGGTTCACCGATGCGTTCTCGCCCGCGGTTGTCTTGAATGGACCCGTGGAGATCCTGGCCGACGCCGCGACACTGGCGCTGTACACGACCGATGCCTCCAACTACCGGCACGTGCCGAAGGGTGTGGTGCTGCCGAGGAGTGTCGACGAGGTGATCGCGGCCGTCGCCGCCTGCCGTGAGGCCGGGCTGCCGGTGATCGCCCGAGGCGGCGGCACCAGCGTCGCGGGCAACTCGTGCGGGCCGGGCGTCGTGATCGACACCTCGCGCCACCTCGGCGGCGTCCTCGACCTCGATCCGGGGGCACGCACGGCGAGGGTCGCCCCGGGAACCGTCCTCGACGACCTCCAGCGCCTCGCCGCGCCGCACGGTCTCCGGTTCGGGCCCGATCCGTCGACGCATTCGCGGTGCACGATCGGCGGGATGATCGGCAACAACGCCTGCGGCTCGCATTCGGTCGCTTATGGACGCACGGTCGACGTCGTCCGCGAGCTGGACGTGCTGCTCTACGACGGTACCCGGCTGACCGTCGGCCCGACCTCACCGTCCGAAGTGGACGCGCGGGCGGCCGAGCCCGGTACGGAAGGCCGGGTCTTCTCGGAGTTGCGCGCGCTCGTCCACGACAACCTGGCGCTACTGCGCACCGAACTGTCCACCTTCAGCAGGCGGGTGTCCGGATACGGCTTGGAACACCTGTTGCCGGAGAACGGTTTCGACGTCGCCAAGGCACTGGTCGGCAGCGAAGGCACCTGCGTTACGGTGCTGGAGGCGACGGTCTCGCTCGCCGAGGTCCCGGAACGCAAGGTGCTCGCGGTGCTCGGTTTCGAATCCGACATCGCCGCGGCCGACGCCGTCCCGGCGATCCTGCCGTGGTCGCCGCTGACCGTCGAGGGTGTCGACGCGGACCTCGTCGCGCTGCTGGAACCGGGCCGCGCCGACGGGCTTCCGCCGGGCGGCGCCTGGCTGTTCGTCGAGATGGCCGATCCGGACAAGGCAGGCGGGCTGATCGCGGACCTGCGTGGCGCGTTGACCGGATCCGCGCTGCTGGACGACGCGGCCGCGCAGAAGCGGCTGTGGCGGATCCGGGAAGAGGGCGCCGGTCTCGCGACGCGGCTGGCCGGGGGCGAGGAAGCCTGGCCCGGCTGGGAGGACGCGGCTGTCCCGCCCGAGCGTCTGGGCACCTACTTGCGGGAGTTCAAGCGACTCATGCGCGAGCACGGCCGCAAGAGTGTGGTCTACGGCCATTACGGCGAGGGCTGTCTGCATCTCCGGCTGGACTTCGATCTGCTGTCCCCGCAAGGGATCGCGGGATTCCGGTCGTTCCTCGAAGAGGCGGCCGACCTGGTCGCCGCGCACGGCGGTTCGCTGTCCGGGGAACACGGTGACGGCCAGGCTCGCTCGGAACTGCTGTCCCGGATGTACACCCCCGAGATGCTCGTGCTTTTCGCCCGGTTCAAGGCGATCTTCGATCCGGCGGGCATGATGAACCCCGGCATCCTGGTGAATCCCAGGGCGGTCGACGCCGATCTCCGCGTGCGGCGCGCGCCGCTGGAGCTCGAAGACGTCACCGCGCTCGTGTACCCGGAGGACCGGGGGAACTTCGGCCAGGCGATGCGGCGTTGTGTCGGCGTCGGGAAATGCCGCAACACCACCGGACCCGGCGTAATGTGCCCGAGTTACCGCGCCACACGCGAGGAGAAGCATTCGACGCGGGGCCGCGCGCATCTGCTCGCGGAGATGGTGAACGGCGAACTGATCACCGACGGCTGGCGTTCGGAGGAGGTCGCCGAGGCACTGGATCTCTGCCTGTCCTGCAAAGGCTGTCTGTCCGATTGCCCGGTCGACGTCGACATGGCGACCTACAAGGCGGAATTTCTGCATCAGCACCACAAGGGACGGCTGCGTCCGGCGTCGCACTACTCGATGGGCTGGCTGCCGGTGTGGCTACGCGCGGCTTCGCTGGCGCCCAGGCTGGCGAACACGATGTCGCGCCGGTTCTCCGGGCTGCTGAAGAAGCTCGGCGGGATCGCGCCGGAACGGGACCTGCCGACCTTCGCCCCGGCGCCGTTCACGCGACGCCGCGCCGATCTCAAGCGCTGGGCGATCGGCTCCCGGCCCGTGGTGCTGTGGCCCGACTCCTTCAACAACTACCTCACCCCCGACGTCCTCGACGCCGCGGCCGAGGTGCTCACCGCCGCGGGCTACGACGTCGTCCTGCCCGATCGTGGCGTCTGCTGCGGACTCACCTGGGTGTCCACCGGACAGCTCGACGTGGCGAAGAAAGTTTTGCGCCACACGCTTTCGGTGCTCGAACCGTATCTGCGGTCGGGCTATCTGGTCGCCGGGCTGGAGCCGAGTTGCACGGCCCTCTTCCGCGGCGACCTCCCGGCTCTCTTGCCCGACGACCCGGCGGCGGAACTGCTCGCCGAACGGACCAGGACGTTCGCCGAACTCGTCGAGGACTCGCCGCTCGAATTCCGGTCACTGGAGGTCGAAGCCCTCAGCCAGGTGCACTGCCATCAGCACGCCGTGCTCGGCTTCGACGCCGACGAGGCCGCGATGCGCGCCGCGGGTATCCACAATTCCACAATGGACTCCGGTTGCTGTGGACTGGCAGGAAACTTCGGCTTCGAACGCGGGCACTACGACGTTTCCGTCGCCTGCGCCGAAGACCGCATGCTACCCGCGATCCGCGCCGCGGCCGAGGGCACCGAGGTGGTCGCGGACGGGTTCAGCTGCCGGACGCAGATCGAGCAACTCGACGGTCGGCGGGCCGTGCACCTGGCGGAACTGCTGAGGCG
This sequence comes from Amycolatopsis sp. NPDC041971, assembly GCF_055588925.1. Taxonomy (NCBI): domain Bacteria; kingdom Bacillati; phylum Actinomycetota; class Actinomycetes; order Pseudonocardiales; family Pseudonocardiaceae; genus Amycolatopsis; species Amycolatopsis sp. NPDC041971. The sequence goes on from NZ_JBVJCE010000014.1 coordinate 152,291, forward strand.
TGCGTTGCCTTAGACGCTCTTGAGTGGCGATTCGGGTTCCATTGAGGGGTAAGGCACGGGTGGCAGGTTGTGAAAGCCGCTTTTCACAACCTTCGACGTTGTGTTGAGTGGCTTTCGCAACCTCGGGGCAGGGTGTGGTAGCGAAAGGGGGCCTTCGCTACGCCGGCGCCGTGGTCCTCACTGAACCCAGGGTCGGGATGCGTCGCGAAAGCCACTTTCGCGACGCCTGACGTCCCGAAAGTGGCTTTCGCGACACCATCACCCCACCGCCGCGAGCGGCAAAGTCGCATAGCCACTGGTCGGTGGCGCTTTGGTGATTCGAACCGGACTTCCGACGGGGGCGGATGACAGAGTGTCTTGAGCGTCAAGCGTCCACAAAGGACATCATTCGGCCGCTGAATGTCCATTTGATGCGTTTATGTACTTTTTTCGACTGGGGTCGTGAACGAAATTTAGGGCTAGAACCCTCTTTTCCCTCACGACCCGGTCGAAAAACGCCCTAATCGGGCACTGTAGCCCCGGAAGCGTCCTGTGTGGACAGTCGAGAAAGATGTCAGGCGACTGTGGCGAACCCGCCTCTGTCACCGCAACATCCACTTGACCAGTGGTTATGCGACTTTGCCGGGCCTGCCTTCCCTACCTTCAGGGTAGGCAGGAGGCCTTCACGGACCGGTGATCGTTGCTCATGTCGCCCGACCTCACGACACCTTTGCTTACCCCTCGATAGAACCCGAAACGCCATTCACGACCGTCCGGCGAGCCGTGCGTCGCGTTCGGCGTACTTCTTCAACGTCAGCAACTGTTTCCGCATCATGATCAGGTCACCCCAGCCCAGCAGGAACTCCTTGAGGCGCCCGCGGAACCCTTTCGAGGTCACGACGATGCGGCACAGCATGCGGCAGGACCGCTCGTCGATCGGTTCGACCGAGTACGTCGCGGCCACCGGGCCGAACAGGTTCTCCGACTTGGCGAAGGTGCGGCCGGTGAGGTGGTGTCCTCGTTCGACCTCGGTCAGCTCGAAGACGATCAGCGTGTCGCCGGGAGCGAGTTCGTCGGCGCCGGGGGTGAGCGTGCCGGGACTGCGGCGCCCCAGGTTGTCGAGCAGGTCGTAGCTGTAGGGCGCGACCGAGATCTGGCAGAGCCAGCGGTAGGCGAGCGCGGCGGGCGCGTGCACGGTGATCGCGCGGTCGAAGCGGGTGACAGGGCCGTCGAGCAGGGTGTCCGCCGGCTGCGGGCGGCGGCGCTCTTCCGGGGTCGCGCCCCAGTTCGCGGGTGATCCGATGGGCATGGCCGCCTCCGTACGGTGCCGTATGGTTCCCCATACGGTAGCGTATGCGCCGTGAAACGGAAGCTCGCACGTGAGGACTGGGCGGACGCGGCCCTCGAAGCGCTGTGCGAAGGCGGGGTCGCCGCGATCGCCGTCGAGCCCCTCGCGGCGAAGCTCGGGACGACGAAAGGCAGCTTTTACTGGCATTTCGCGAACCGGGACGCGCTGGTCGAAGCCGCCGTGCGCCGGTGGGCCGAGCAGGACACCGAAGCGCTGATCACGTTGCTGAACGGCATCGCGGACCCGGAACGAAGGCTGCGTGAGCTCTTCGAACTCGTCTTCGGGGGCAAGGACGACGAGCGGGCCGAACTGGCGTTGCTCGCCCACGCCGGCGACCCGGTGATCGGTCCGCTGCTCGCCGACGTCACCGCGCGGCGCGTCGACTTCATCGTCCGCTGCTTCCTGGAGATGGGCTGCCCGGAAACCGAGGCCCGGCATCGCGGTTGGCTGGCCTATACCGCCTTCATCGGCTTGATCCAGGCGCAGCGCGCGAGTGGCGGGACGCTGCTGTCCGCGGCCGAGCGGCCCGGCTACCTGGAGTTCCTGCGCGGGATTATCGCCGGGTGATAAGGATCTTCGGCTCTTCGGGCGGGTGAGCAGCCGGGGCCTTCCAGTGGTGCTTCACGCCACTCATCATCGGCTCCATGACAGCCATGTATCCCGCGGCGAAGGACGACTCCGCGACCCCGATGGGCGCGATCTACGCCGAGTATCCGCCGATGTCCCGGGTCGTCTTCCCCAGCGGTTGCGAAGGCTGGCTGGTGACCCGATACGAAGACGTCCGCCTGATCTTCTCGGACACCCGATTCTCCCGGAACCTGCTCGCACCGGACGCGCCGTGCCTCATCGAACCGGGTGACTTCTCCACCGGCGAGCACAGCATCTTGAACATGGATCCACCGGATCACACGCGCTTGCGGAAGCTGACGGCGCAAGCCTTCACCGTCCGCCGGATCGCCGGGCTGCGGCCGCGGATCCAGGAGATCGCCGACACGCTGCTGCGGGAGATGGTCGAGCACGGCCCGCCGGTGGATCTGGTGGAAATGTTCGCCTTTCCGCTGCCCACGGCGGTCATGTGCGAGATCCTCGGCGTCCCTTTCGAGGGCAGGGAACGGTTCCGGCAATGGTCACGGGTGATCGTCACGCCGATGGCGTACACCCCGGCGGAAGTGGCGCAGGCCCGGCGTGACGGGGCGGAGGACATGGCGGCACTCGTCGCCGTCAAACGAGCGAAACCGGGCGAAGACCTGCTCAGCGCCCTCGTGCACGCTCGCGACGAGGACGGTGACCGGCTCACCGAAGCCGAGTTGATCGATCTGGCCACGCAGCTCCTGCTCGCCGGGCACGAGACCACGGTCAGCCTGATCGCGACCGGGATCATCCTGCTGGCGGGGAATCCGGACCAGCTCGCGGCGTTGCGCTCGGATCCCGGGCTGACGGCGGGGGCCGTCGAGGAGATCATGCGGTTCGACGGGCCTGCCGACGCGTCACTGCTCCGGGTCGCGCTGGAGGACGTCGAGCTGAGCGGCGGCCTGGTCCGGCGCGGTGAGGCCGTGCTGGCGCACACCGGCGCGGCGAACCGTGACGAGGCCGCTTTTCCCGGCGCGTCACGGTTCGACATCCGGCGCCGGAACGCGCCGCAACTCGGTTTCGGGCACGGCATCCACTTCTGCCTCGGTGCGGCGCTCGCCAGGCTCGAAGGGGAGATCGCGTTCCGGGCCCTGCTCGACGGCCTGCCGGAACTGGATCTCGCCGTCCCGGCGTCGGCCATCGTCTGGCGTCCGCCGCTTTCGATCCGCGGTCCCGAAGCGGTGCCGGTGACGTGGGCTACCACCAGGCGCGGCCGAGGCTCTCCAACGTCGGTTCCTCCGGCGCCGGAAGTACCTTGAAGTACCAGGTGAAATCGCTGTAGACGTGCAAAAGCGCGTACGCCAGGCAGCGCCGGGAGAACGCCTCGTCCGGCTCGACGCCGTATCCGGCCAGCAGCCGCCGCAGGAAGTCCTTGTCCCCGCCGGATATGAACAGGCCGACGGCGACGAAGTCGTACTCGGCCGCGCCCCGCATCGCCGGTTCGAAGTCGAAGAGCCCGGTCAGTCGCGGACGTTCGCCGTCGTGGACGACCATGAGGTGGTCGCGCATGAACTCGGTGTGCAGTGCGACGACGGGCGGGTCGCCCAGGTCGACCGAGTCGAGGAACGCCGGGATCCGCGCGATCCAGCTTTCGTCGAGGCCGGTCCGGCGATGATGGTCGACGACCTTTTCCCGTTGCCCGGCGACGAAGGTGGCCCAGTCCGGCGGGTCCAGGACGTCGAGGCGCGGGTCGCGCAGCGAATGCAGGGCGGCCAGCGCCTCGCCGAGTTCGGGAGCGAGTCGGTGTTTGTCCTCTGTGGACAGCCGCGGCCACACGTCCTTCAGTGTTTCGCCGCGCAGGCGCTCCATGAGCACGTACCCCCAGCCGTCCCGCTCGCCGGCACCGTGCACGGCGGGAGTCGGGATCGGGAGTTTCCCGTGCAGGACCTCGAGCATCGTCCGCTCGGTGGGGAGTTCGCCGAGGTGCACCGGCGGGAACAGCTTGAGTACCAGATTTTCGCCGACGGCGTAGACCGGCAGTGAGCCCTCGGTGAAGGGGACGACTTCGCCGAGAGCGAGCGAATCGGCCAGCGAAGTCACCGCCGGAAGCAGGTCTTGCCTGGTCAGCGCGTCGAACTCGGCTTCGGTGCCGGCGGGTGGGAACGAGATCACGGAGCCGACCGTAGAGCAGCGGGGCGCGGACGGCGACGCATTTACCCGCTGCGCTCCAGGAGCGTCCGCGCGGCACCGAGCACCAGGCGGCAGATGTCGTCGGGATCCGCGCTGGCCAGCGGTTCCTTGCCGGTGATGTCGCGGACCAGGCCGATCCCGAGCAGCCAGGCGAGGATGAGGTCCGCCCGCAGGTCCGCGTCATCGGCGTCGGTCAGCGTGGCGAGGACCTGCGCGTACTCCTCGCCGAGCTGCCGCCGGACCGCCGCCGCGGCGCTGTCGTGGCCGGTCGAGCGCAGATAGGCGTCGAGCGTGCGGTCGCGGCCGGTGTCGGCCTCCAGCATGCTGCGCAACGCCGTCCCGAGCAGTTCGTCCGGTGGCGTGGTGGCGATCTGCTCGCGCCCGCCGCGCGCCAGGACTTCCTCGAAGAGCGCGTCTTTGGAACCGAAGTAGCGGAACAGCAGCGCCTGGTTGACCCCGGCGAGTTTCGCGATGTCCCGCACGGTCGTCCGGTCGAAGCCGCGCTCGGCGAAGAGCGCCGCCGCCGCGTCGAGCAGGGACGCCCGGGTCGCGGCCGCGTCACGCTTGCGGACCTGCGGTTCTTCCGTCATCGGGCAAAGGCTAGCCGGACGTCGCACGGTAGGCGCATTGACGCTCACCGTGGTCGTGGCTAGCGTTGTAAGCAGTTGCTTACAAACCGCCGAGCCAGGGGGTTTCCGGACAAATGACCACCACCGACACCGAATTCGTCGCCTATCCCTTCAACGAAGACGCCGGTCTCGAGCTCAACGAGGCGTACGCGGCGGCCCGCGCCACCAAGGGCATGCTCCGCGTCCGTCTCCCGCACGGAGAGCCGACTTGGCTCGCCACCCGATACGCCGACGCGCGCTTCGTACTGGGCGACAGGCGGTTCTCGCGGGCGATGGCCGAGGAGAAGGACGAACCGCGGATGGCACCGGGCAGGCGGCCGGGCGGGATCCTCAGCATGGACCCGCCCGACCACACCCGGCTGCGCACGCTGGTCGCGAAGGCGTTCACCATGCGCCGCGTCGAACTGCTGCGACCGCGCGTCGCCGAGCTGGCGGCGGGGCTGATCGAGGACATGAAGGCCAAGGGACAGCCCGCCGACCTGGTCGAGGACTACGCGCTGCCGATCCCGGTCGCGGTGATCTGCGAACTGCTCGGCGTCCCCGTCGAGGACCGGCCGAAGTTCCGCGTGTGGAGCGACGCCGCGCTGTCGACCAGCCCGCTGACCACCGAAGAGATGATGGCCAACCAGGACGAGCTGCGGGCGTACATGCACGTGCTCGTCGAGCAGCACCGCGCCCGGCCGCAGGACGACCTGATGACCGCGTTGATCGAGGCGCGCGACGTCCGTGACAGGCTCAGTGAGCTGGAACTGGTCGACATGTGCATCGGCATCCTGATCGCCGGGCACGAGACCACCGCCAGCCAGATCCCCAACTTCGTCTACGCCCTGCTCGAACAGCCGGACCAGCTCGCCCGCCTCCGCGCGGACCTCGACCTGATCCCGGCCGCGGTCGAGGAACTGCTGCGGTTCGTCCCGCTGGGTGCCGGAGCCGGATTCGCCCGTTACGCCACCGAAGACATCCACGTGGGTGACGTGCTGGTGAAGGAGGGTGAGCCGGTGATGGTCGCGATCGGTGCCGCCAACCGGGACGCGCTCCAGTTCACCTCGGCGGAAACCCTCGAATTCGGCCGGGAGAGCAATCCCCACCTCGGTTTCGGGCACGGCGTGCACCACTGTCTCGGTGCCCCGCTGGCCAGGCTCGAACTGCAGGAGGCGTTGCGGGCATTGCTGCGAGATCTCCCCGGACTGCACCTCGACGGCGATATCGTGTGGAAGACGCAGATGCTGGTGCGGGGGCCCCGCTCCATGCCGATCGGATGGTGAGCATGAGCTGGAAAGTCGACGTCGATGGCGATACGTGCATCGGCTCGGGGATGTGTGCCGCGCTGAAGCCGGAGGTCTTCGAACTCGAAGGCGCCACGGCGACGGTGGTCAAGGGGGAGGTGGATCCGGACGAGACGGTGCTGGACGCGGCGGATTCGTGTCCCGCGATGGCCATCGAGGTGACGGAAAAGGGTGAGGTGATCGGGCCGCGGCCCTGATGACCGCTCAGTGACGCGTGGCGGTCGTCGGTGACGAGGAGTCGGACGACAGGGTGAGCGACGACGGCTTGACCCTCCGCACCTCGAACACCGGCGACCTGCCCGCGTTCTCCGCGATGCTCGCGGGCGACGGCGGCTTTCGCCTCCGACCGCGAGCCGTCCTGTCTCGAACTCTTCCGGTCGGCATTACCTGCCGGGTAATCGACTTCGCGCGGTCTCCCTTGCCAAGGTGAACAGGTGCGAAAAATCAAAAGATTCCTTGGTGCGGCGGCGGTTCTGGTCAGTGCGACGGTGCTGGGGAGCGGAACGGCGATGGCGGAGACGAACGAGGGTTGCTCGATCCTGGAGCGGCTGGGCGACCGGGTCGAAGGTGAGGTCTCCCCGAGTGCCTGCGCGTTCATCACGAAACAGACCGAGTTCGGAGCGATGCGTTCGGAGACGCCGGAAGCGCGGGACGCGCGTGTCCGCTTGTACGGCGGCATTTTCGCCGTCGACGGGACGCTGGCCGAATCGGGCAGTGCGCCGCCGGTCGTGGGCAGGACGAAGATCGCGAGCAGTCTGCGGACCCTGCTGGACGCCTTTCCGACGTTCCGGTTCACCCCGGTGAAGGTCGTGGTGAACGGTGACGTCGTCTTCTACGAGGCGGACAACGAAATGACCATCCGCGGTCAGGTCGTGCGCTACCCGGCCGTCTACCGGGTGGTGCTCAAGGGCGGTGAGGTCACCCAGGGGCGGCGCTATCACGATCGGACGGAATGGTTCCGCCCGATCGAACAGGACGCGCTTCGGGAACTGTTCGCCGGTGTCGCCGACGACTGCCCTCGGCAAGGGCCGGCCTTCACCGGACCGGGGCTGACGGCACCGGTGACCGACCCGGGTTGCCATCTCGCTTACCTCGGCAGGCTTGCGGGCGCGATGACCGATGTCCGGCTGGCGGCTGATCGGTCGGCGTCGGGCCCGCGTACGAAGTTCCAGGAGTATCGCGGGACCGTGCGGGCGAAAGGCCGCACGATCGACTTCGGGGTCATCGTCGGGACCGGACCCGGCATGATCCGCTACTACTTCGACACCCTCCCGCTGAGTTACGACGACGCGGAGATGGCCGCCCTGTTCGGCAAGCTGCTCACGGGTTCAGCACTCCCTGCTCGGTGACCACCGCGGTGACCAGTTCGAACGATGTGACGTCGAAGGCCGGGTTGAACACCTCCGCGCCTTCGGGCGCGACCTTCGTGCCGCCGAAGTTCAGGACCTCGCCGGGATCGCGTTCCTCGATCACGATCCCGGCGCCGTCCGGCATCGCGGTGTCCACAGTGGACGATGGGGCGACGACCACGAACGGGACTTCGTGGTGCTTCGCCGCGATCGCCAGGCCGTAGGTGCCGATCTTGTTGGCGACGTCGCCGTTGGCGGCGATCCGGTCGGCGCCGACGAGCACGCAGTCGACCAGGCCGCGGCTCATCGCGGCGGCGGCCGCGCCGTCGGGCTGGATCCGGTACGGAACACCGGCCTGGGCCAGCTCCCACGCGGTCAGGCGGGCACCCTGCAACAACGGGCGGGTCTCGTCGACCAGCACGGATTCGACCAGGCCGCGGGCCTGCAGATGCCAGACCACGCCGAGCGCGCTGCCCCAGCCGACCGTGGCGAGATTTCCCGCGTTGCAGTGGCTGAGCAGCCGCAACGGCCGCCGCTCGCAATGTGCGAGCACCACTTCGGTCGCCAGCCGGGAGGCCTCGTGGTTGATCCGCTCGTCCTCGTCGAGGATCGCCAGCGCCTCGGCGAGCACGGCTTCCGGCCCCTCCGGGAGCTTCGCGAGCGCGCGGGAGACACCCCAGCTCAGGTTGATCGCTGTCGGCCGGGCGCCGGCGACGCGGCGCGCCTCGACCTCGACGTCGCCTTTCGCGCGGGTCGCGAGCACCACGCCGAGCGCCCCCGCCGCGCCGAGCGCCGGTGCCCCGCGGACCGCGAGCCGCTGGACGGCGCCGACGAGTTCGCCGACCGTGCGCAATTCGAGCACGCGATACTCGGCGGGCAGGGCGGTCTGGTCGATGATCGTGACCGCGTCGCCGGTCCAGTCGATCGTCCTGCGCATGGCTCCCCCGTGAAAACCGGTTGTCCCGTCGCGACCGCCTCGGTGAGGATGCGGCTCGTGACCATTCAACGCCACCATCCGCCCGGGTTGCACCCCACGCCCACCTACCACCACGTGACCATCGTCGAAGGACGACGGGACATCCACCTCGCCGGCCAATGCCCGCTGGCCGAAGACGGCAAGGTCGTCGATGGTGACGTGCTCGCCCAGGTCGACCAGGTCATCGCGAACACCGCCGCCGCGCTCGCCTTCGCCAAGGCGACCCCGGCCGACGTGGTCCGCACGGTGGTCTACGTGGTGACGCCGGACGCCGACGTGCTTTCGGCCGTGTGGGACCGGTTCGTCGAGTCGGAGATCGGGGAGGCCTTCACGACCGCGAGCACGCTGCTCGGCGTCGCGCAGCTCGGCTACCCCGGGCAGCTCGTCGAGCTCGACGTCACCGCCGCCACGGCCTGATCTCCTGCCGCCTCTGCGGCGGTCCGTGAAGGCCTCCTTGAAGGACCCAGGGTCCCTCAAGGAGGCCTTCACGGACTTCAGGATCGTGCTCGGCGGGTAGGGAAGGGGGCCATCATGACTTCTTCGGGGCCCGCCCTCGTCAGGTGATGATCGTGACGACCGGCTCCTCGGCCTTCGCGGCCCCCGCGAAGAAGGTCACCAGCTCGTCGTAGTAGCCGCGTACGTAGTCCAGCGCGTCGGGCTCGTCCCAGATCGACGGGTAGATCCCCTCGGACTCGAGGTCCGACAGCTCGGCGCCTCGCGAGAGCCGATCGAACCCGGTCCGCGTCATCTCCGCCGAGATCGTCCGCACCTCGTCCGCGGTGAGCTGCCGCGGCGGCCCGTCACTGTCGGCTTCCCCCAGCGGTGTCCCGCCCAGCACGAAGTCGACCTCGAACCCGGCACGGCCCGCCAGGAACCACAGCGCGTGCCACGCCTTGTCGAGGTCCACCGCCCGTTCGGTGCCGACGGCCTTCTCGGCGTACTCCCAGTACCGCTCGGGTTTCTCGATCAGTTCACGCAGTTCCCCAGGCGTGACCCGCGGATACGCGCCGCACATGCCCATCGGTCAGAGACCGGCCATGAGGTCGGTCTCGGTGATGCCAGGACCCTGTCCGGCACGGATGAACCACTCGACGCCGAACGCCCCCGCGAAAGCCTCGTCCGGCATCGCGAGGAAGAACGACTCCTCACTGATCTGACTGGCGTGCGCGCGCATCGCCGCCCGCTTGTAGGGCAGATACGCGGTGACGTCGACCCTCGCGGTCAAGATCGCTTCGGGCTTGCCGAACTCCGAACCGTCGTCGAAATCGGGGAGGTCCTCGGCCTTCATCTGCCCGGTCCGCACCGCCTCCTCCATGCCGCGGCGCATCTCGTCACTGTTGCTCGTCGCCTCGTAGACCCGCGGCGTGCCCGCCAGTTCGGCCGCGCGCATGCCGACGCGATGCACCTGGATGTGGTCCGGATGCCCGTAGCCGCCGTTGTCGTCGTAGACGGTCAGGACGTCGGCCTGCTCCTCGCGCAGGATCTCGGCCAGCCGCCGCGCGGCCTCCTCGACGTCGGCCTGCCAGAACGTGCCGGGCACGTCGTTGCGCGGCTCGCCCATCATGCCGGAATCGGTGTACCCCAGAAACTCCACCCGCTTGGCCCCCAGGACCTCGGCGGAGGCGTGCGTCTCCTGCACGCGGCGCTGCCACAACTCCTCTCCGTCGTCGAGGAACCCGTCCGGCACCTCGCCGACCTCCCCCCTGGTCGCGACGACGAGCACGACACGGTGACCTTCCTCGAAGGCCTTGCGCATGACGCCACCCGCGACGATGCACTCGTCGTCGGGGTGGGCGTGAAAACTCACCAATGTGGCCATGGTGGGGAAACTACCGGGAGGCACCGACATATTCCGGCGGGCGGCCTGCTCGGGCCCGGCGACACAGTCCTGCCTCACCGGCCCGATCGCGACCTCAGGCCGGAAATACCCGCCCCAGGAACTCCAGCGTCAGTGCCCAGGCGGCCGCGGCGGGCTCGGGCTGATGGAACATCGGTGCCACATGGTTGTGGAACGCGTGCCCCGCGCCTTCGTGGATGTGGATCTCCGCGCCGTCGTGGGAAGCCGCCGCGTCGGCCAGTTTCCGCACGCCTTCGACGGGGATGTACGGATCGGCACCGCCGAACTGGAACTGGATCGGGCAGGTGATCTCGGCCAGCAACGGAAGTTGCGCGGGAACCCGGGAGCCGTAGTACGAGACCGCGACGTCCGGGTCGCCTTCGGCGGCGGCCGCGTAGGCCATCGAGCCGCCGAGGCAGAAGCCGAAGACGCCGGCGCGCCCGTCGGTTTCGGGCAACGCGCGCAGGGTCGCCAGGGTCGCGAGGACGTCGGTGACGGCGCGTGCCGGGTCGAGTTTGCCGGAGACCTCCATCGACGCCGAGACCCCGGCTTCGTCGTGTGTGGCCGACCAGCCGGGGGCGATCCGCCAGAACAGTTCGGGCACGGCGACGACGTAGCCGAGTGCGGCCAGATCGGCGGCGACCGATTTGAGGTAGTCGTCGAGGCCGAAGATCTCCTGGATCAGCACCAAGCCCGGGCCGGAGCCGGATTCGGGCAGCCAGAGCGGAGCGTCGAACGAGCCGTCGGCGACGGTCACCTTGGTCATCGGGTTCCCTCCAGTGCGCGCACGAGACAGTCCGCCACGAGGGCGGCCTGTGTGCCGTCGGGGTCGAGGTCGGGATCGAAGATGGTCAGTTCCAGTCCGGCGGCGCCGGGGATCGCGAGCAGACCGCGAAGGAGGTCCACGAGCTTGTCCGGGCTGAGCCCGCCGGGATCGGGACTGTCCACAGCGGACACGAATTCCGGGTCGAGGGTGTCGATGTCGATGTGGATCCAGAAACCGTCCAACGGCGCGAAGATCTCGCGGGCGGCGGCGAGCGCGCCGCCGGTGCCGGACGCCATGATCTCCTGGCTGGTCACGACGCGAAGCCCGGCTTCCCGCGCCTCGGCGGACTCCTCCGCGCGGACGCCGAGCACGAGGACGTCTTCGTCACGGACATACGGGCGCAGACCGTCCACATCGGCCAGTTCCGGCTGACCGCGGCCGGTCACGACGGCGAGCGCTTCACCGCCGACGGAGGAGACGTGATCGGAGTTGCCGAGGTGCCGGAAGTCGTCGTGTCCGTCGAAGTAGACGATGCCGAAGCGGCCTTCGCGACGCAGGGTCAGCATCGCGGCGAGCGCGATCGAGCAGTCGCCGCCGAGCACGACCGGGAACCCGCCGTCCGCACGGATCTTCGCGAGCCGCCCGGCGAGTGCCTCCGTGTAGGTCGCGATCCCCGCCGCGTTGCGTACGCCGCCCGCGGGCGACCAGGCGGGCAGATACCGAGGCGGGGTGACGACACCGCCGTCTCTTGCGCCCAAACGGGTGAGCAGGCCTTGGTCGCGCAGCGCGCCCGGTGCCTTGTGGCAACCGGGGACCACCCCTTCGGCGGGCGGGCGCAGTCCGAGATTGGACGGTGCGTCGAGCAGTACGAAATTCCCCATGCCCCCACCGTAGTAGTGACGCCTGGTGCCACGCCGCCCATCCCTTTGGGTTGAATCCCCTGATCGCGTTTCGTCCTCTGAATGCGGTACTTGCACACGCAAGGACCGCATTCAGAGGACGAAACGCGGGGGTCAGCCGGTCACCTGGTAGCCCGAAGTCCGGTTCCGTCCGGTGTTCTTGGCCTCGTAAAGCGCCCGGTCCGCGACGGCGATCACGGCGTCCAGATCGGCGACGCCCGGCCGGTCGGCCAGTCCGATCGACACGGTGACGTGCTCAGGCAGGTCTCCGGCGCGTGAAGCCACGCTCGACCGGATCCGCTCGGCGATCGCGTGGGCGTGCACGGCGGACGTGCCGGGCAGCAGGACGACGAACTCCTCCCCGCCGAACCGCCCGACCAGATCCGTGCCGCGCACCTCGGTGCGCAGGGTTTCCGCGATCGCCGCCAGATACCGGTCGCCGACCAGATGCCCGTGGCGATCGTTGATCAGTTTGAACCGGTCGACATCGACCATCAGCAGGCTGGTGTGCCGCCCCGCTCGCCGCGCGCGGTCGAGTTCGTCGGCCGCGGCCTCGCGCCACGCCTTGGCGTTGAGCAGCCCGGTCTTGGCGTCACTGCGTGCCTGCCGCTTCAGTTGCCGCAGCAGCACGCCGCGGTGCAGCACCAGCGTGATCCCGACGACCAGCAACAGCATCACCGGCCAGTCCCGCAGCGCCCACGCCACGATGATCCCGAGCGCGATCGTCGCCGCTTCGAGCGCGTACTCGAACGGTTTCGCCAGCGCGTCGCGCAGTCGCTCGTGCGGGGTGCCGTAGTACACCGCGACCGTCATCAGCGCGGTGTTGACCAGCAGGAACACCCCGCCCGCCGCGACCACCGACCCGAACGAGGAGGCGTCGCGGGGGAGGACGTCGAAGGGGGCCGCGTACCGGGAGAGGAAAGCGGCGGCCGCGAAGCCCGCGAGCACGGTCGCCGAGGCGGAGAACGTGCGGCGGAACAACGGGTTCGGCTGCCCGCGGAACCAGCGGTAGAAGAACGACACGGCGATGACCAGCGCGGCGAGTGCCGGGTGCACCAGCAGTACGGCGGCGAAGGTCCAGACGCTGTCGAGCGAGATGTGCGGCGTGCCCGCGAACCGTTCCCGCACCCGCTCCACCGGACGGGACAACTCCGTGTACAACACGGCGCTGGTGATCAGGATCGCGAAGGGGATCGCGTCGCCCTCGGTGAACGGGACACGGAGAAAAGACCAGGCGGATCCGGCGATCGCCGCGACGTCCACCAGGAGGACGAAGCCGATCAAACCGCGGTGGGGTAGCCGCCACAGCGCCCAATTCGTTAGCGCCACGGAGTCGAACGTAATCGGTTGGATACTAGGTGTCACTACGCTGTATGGGTAGGCGTGGGTGCACCACGCGTGACCGGTATCGGGGAAGTGGAGGGGGTGAGCTCCATGCGCGGGCAGAACTGGTGAATACCCGGTTCCGGTCAAAGGGGGTGAAACGGGGCCACGTGGCGCCAAGCCCGGGTGGCCGGAACAGCCACTACGAGACCGGCGAGTGCGATGACCGAGACCGTCGTCGCGGGTGAACCGAGTACGCCGACGAGCAGGCCGCCGGCGATCAGCCCGATTCCCTGCACGGCGATGAGTCCCGACCCGGCGAGGCCGAAGGCCTGGCCTCGTTCGGTGTCGGGCACCAACCGCATGAAAGTGGTGCTCGCGGTGACCTGGTAGGCCGCGCACATCCCGGACAGCACGAGCAATCCGGCTGCGTAGGGGAGCGAGGGCCGGAACCAGAACGCCACGAGCGGCGCGATCGCGCCGAGCGCCAGCCGCCCGATCATGCGCGACCGGACTTCGGGCCGCACCAGGCGGCCCAGCACGAACACTCCGAGCACGATCCCCGCGGGATGCGCCGCGAGCAGCAGTCCCGCCGTCACCGCCCCGCCGCCGATCTCCGCGGCGTAGGGCACGGCGAGCCCTTCCGGCACGATCACGAAACCGGCCAGCCACGCGAGACCGACCAGCGCGCGCAACCGGCGGTCGTACCAGATCGTGCGGGCGCCCGCACGAAGCCGGCGCAGGGTCGACGTCGCGGGACCTCGCGCACCCGCCGCGGGGCGGGCGCGGACACCGAGGCGCAGGACGATCGCCGAAACACCGAACGTGAGCGCGTCGAGAGCCAGGCCCCTGCCGGTCCCGGCCGCGGCGATCACCGCGCCGCCGAGGGCGAACCCGGCGAGCTGGCCGATCTGGTTGGTGATCTTCAGCAGTGACTGGCCGAGGACGTACTGATCCCCGCTGAGCACCGACGGCAGGACCGCGGCCTGTGCGGCGGTGAACGGCGCGTTGGCCAGTTGCACCACCACCAGCACGACGGCGAGTACGGGCAACGGGATGCCGGGGATCGCGAGCACCGCGACCAGGAGTGCCCGGACGACGTCGGAGCAGACCATCACCGCGCGGCGGGGAAACCGGTCGGCCAGCCCGCCGAGCAACGGCCCGCCGATCAGGTCCGGCAGGTACGTGAGCGCGTAGGTCAGCGCGGGCCACGTCGCCGAGCCGGTCCGCTCGAACACCAGCACCGACAGGGCGACCCTGGCGACCTGGTCCCCGAGGATCGACTGGAGTTCCGCGAACCAGATCGCCCGCAGTTCACCGACCGCGAGGATCTGCCGGAAGGTCGCCTGGGAACTCACGAGGTGACCACCCCCGCTGGGTCGGGTGAGTCACCGAGCGTACCGTCCCGGACGCGCGTGGTGAACCGTCAAGAGACTGAAGGGCGCTGTCCCCCTTCAGCCCTCGCGACTACTCCGTGCCGCAGGTGATCTTCGGCTGCGGGTTGTAGTGCACGTTCCGGGTGTGGCGCCGGATCTCGCGGCCGCTGGAGGCGTCCTTGATGACCCGGGTGTCCGACGTGGTGAAGCCGGGCGCGCCGTTGCTGGGCTTGCAGTTCTCGGCGGGGCCGGACTTCGTCGGCGGCTCGGACGGGTTGCTGCGGCCGCCCGGGATCGACTCGACGGTGTACTTCTTGGTACCCCACAGCCGGATCGTGATGTCCGACGGCGACCAGACGGTCTGGATCGCGACACCGGTGTCCGTGTCGTTGGTGAATTTGAGGTCGATCACGCTGCCGCCGTTGTGGTTCTGGAACACGGTCGCCTCCCGCGCGGCGGGGTAGCGGCTGATGTAGTAGCTGTGTTCCTTGTGCTCGGTGTCCTTCATACCGGCGAAGTACGAGGCGTTGTACAGCGTGGTCGCGAACTGCGAGATCCCGCCGCCGACCTCGCGGCCGGGCGCGCCGTCCTTGATGACGCCGGCCTCGACGTAGCCCTGCGCCGCGCCACGCGGCCCGGTGAACCCGTTGAGGCTGAACGTCTCACCCGGCTTGACGATGGCGCCGTTGACCTTCTGCGCCACGACCCGGATGTTCGTCCCCGAGTCCGGCGCGAACCCGCCGGTCTTGAACTCGCTGACGACCTCCTTGATGCCGAGCTGGTTCGCCTGCTCGGTGGTCACCTTGGCCGGGGTCTTCTTGTAGGTCACCGGCAGCTCGCGGGGTGCCGCGCGCTTGAGTACCTCGAGCACCGGCTTGAGGCTGGGCTCCCAGTCGACGACGTTGGCGTCCTCGGAAGGCTGGACGGTCGGCTTGCCGCCTTCGAAGACGATCTGCGCGTCCTTGCCCTCCTTCTCGGTGGACTTCAGCTGCGGGCCCGCGGCCTCGATGATCTTGTTGTTGTCCACCTTCGGGTTCAGCACGCCACCGTCGGCGGGTTCGAAGGTCAGCGCGCCCGCGATGGCTTCGGGTTTGACGACCGCGTCCTTGCCCTCGCCCTTGATGACCATCGGCGCCGCCACGGCGGGCTTCGCGACCTGCTCGAGAGCGGCGTGGACGGCCTCTGGCGAGACCTTGACCGGTGCCTGGGTGACCGCGAGCGTCAGCGGCTCGCCACTGGCCCAGCGGTCCAGGATCATCCGCTTGGCGGCCTCGACGTCGAGTTTCTGCCCGGTTTTGGGCTCGACGGCGACCGGCTTGGCGTCCTCGAAGCGGATGGTGCCCTCGATGGGGTCACGGTCGATGGTGCCGCGCAGGTTCTCCAGCGCGGCGGTGAGTTTGGCGTCGTCGGTCTGCGTGACGACGCCGACCTCGGTGGTCGAGAAGAACGACGCGATCCGCGCGAACGGGTTCAGCGGCTGGTCGCCCGCCTGATCCAGGGTGGCGGGCCAGTCGAGGCGCAGGCCCGCGTTGTTCGGCGCCAGCGACTCCTCGGCGTCACCCGCGACGATCTTCACCGGCCGGGTCAGCCGCGGCTCGATGCCCCCTCGGAGCTCCTTCTCGGCCGCCGCGCGGTCCATCCCGCCGACGTCGACCCCGGCGACGGTGACGCCGCGGGGGACGCTGCCCTGGGAGACCAGCACATCGAGGGCGTACGCGACGACCAGCAGGCCGAACACGCCGCCGCCGATGAAGGCGGCCTTGCGGTAGCTGCGACGGCGCTTCGGTGGCGCGGGCTCCTCCGGCGTGGCAGACTCCGCGAACCCGGGCGTGACGACCGGGAGAATGTCCGTCTGCTCGGCATGGGACTCGGGCCAACGCGGTTCCTGCGGCAACTCTCCACCCTCCACGGTCCGGCGAGGCCGGGCGTCGTGATCGAACATCCGGGTCTTCCACACGTTCCGGACGTAGGTTCAAGATACGGGGCGCGTTTTGTGGTCGTGCAACTCGCCCGGTTGGGTGAGCGGGTCACTCCGTCGGGTGGTCACTGCGCGTCAGGTTCCGGATTTTCGCCCACTTTCGTGAGAAAACCGAAGTCACAGCCCTCGTCGGCCTGCGTGATGTGTTCGAAGTACAACGCCCCGTAACCCCGTTCGAAGCGTGGAGCAGGCGGGATCCACCGTGTCCGGCGGTGTTGCAATTCGGCATCATCGACATCGAGGCTCAGTCGTCGCGAGGGGACGTCCAAGGTGATCGGATCGCCGTCGCGGACCAGCGCGAGCGGTCCGCCCACATGGGACTCCGGCGCGACGTGCGGCACGCAGGCGCCGTAACTGGTGCCGCTCATCCGGACGTCGGAAACGCGGACCATGTCCCGGACCCCCTTGGCCAGCAGGTGATCGGGCAACGGCAGCATTCCGTACTCGGGCATGCCGGGGCCGCCGAGCGGACCGGATCCGCGCAGCACCAGAACGGAATCCTCGGTGATGCCGAGAGCGGGATCGTCGATGCGGGTCTTCAAGTCCCGGTGGTCGTCGAAGGCCACCGCGGGTCCAGTGTGGACGAGCAGCCGGGGATCGGCGGCGATGTGCTCGATCACCGCGCCCGACGGTGCGAGATCGCCACGCAGCACCGCGACTCCTCCTTCGGCCGCGACAGGGTTTTCGCGGGTGCGGATGACGTCGTCGTTGTGCACCCGCGCCGCTTTCAGGTTCTCGCCGAAGGTCCGGCCGGTGACGGTGACGCGATCGGTGTGCAGCAGGTCGGTCAGCCGGGAGAGGAGGCCGGGAAGCCCGCCCGCGACCGGCCATCGCGATCAGGTGGATGACGGCGTTGGTGGAGCCGCCCAGCGCCGGCACGGTGGTGATCGCGTCGGCGTACGCGCGTTCGTCGAGGATCTTCGTGATGGTGAGGTCCTCTTACACCATGTCCACCACGCGCGCGCCGCTCGCCGCGGCCATCCGGTGGTGCGCCGAGTCGACGGCGGGGATCGACGCCGCGCCGGGCAAGGTCAGCCCGAGCACTTCGGCGACCGACATCATCGTGGACGCGGTCGCCATCGTCATACAGGTGCCGGAAGAACGGGCCAGCACACGCTCCAATTCGGACAGATCCTCGTCGCCGATCAGCCCGGCCCGCTTGTCGTCCCAGTACTTCCACATGTCGGTACCGCTGCCGAGTACCTCGTTCCGCCAGCGCCCACGCGACATCGACCCCGCGGGGACGAAGATGGCGGGCAGGCCCGCGCCATCGACCGGGCAGGACCGCAGGATTTCCTCGGCCTCCATCGAAAGGAGGTTGCGGTAGAGCATCGGTGTCGGCTTCTGGAAGGTCTCCGACAGGGTCGCGACCGGGAACTCCAGCGGAAACCCGCCCGCCTGCCACACCCCGCGTTTGACCTGTTCCGCGCGTTCGCGCAGATGCATGTGGCAGGGGTTGATGTCACTCCAGGTGTCGAGGATCGCGATGACGGGTTTCCCGAGGTGCTCCTCCGGGTTGTAACCGAGTTGCCTACGGAGTTCCTCGAGGCTCCTCATGACAGTTTCCTCATGACAGTTTCCTGATGACACTGAGGATGGCATCTCATATATGATCCGCTCATGTCCTCGACCTTCAGCCTGCCCGCCTCCCGCACCGAAGTGGTGCTGGAGGAGATTCGCCGCGGCATCCTCACCCGGGAGTTGAAGCCCGGCCAGGCGTTGGTCGAAGCCGAACTCGCAACCCGGCTCGGCGTGTCGAAGACGCCGGTCCGCGAGGCGCTCAAGGTGCTGTCGAACACAGGGCTCGTGACGTTCAGCCCGTACAAGGGCGCCTCTGTGTGCGTAGTGGACGCGGAGCTGGCGAAGTCCGTTTACGACGTCCGCATGGTGCTGGAGCCCGAGGCCGTGCGGCGGTCGGTGGAACGCCGTTCCCCGGACCTGCTCGAAGACGCCGCGGAGGCGTTGAAGGAGGCCTCGGCGGCGATTTCGGGCAGGGATCAGGCCGTGCTCAGCCTGCTCAACCGCCGGTTCCACCGCGCGCTCTACAGCGGCTGCGGCAACCCGCTGATGGTCTCGATGCTGGACGGCCTCAAGGATCGCGCCGCGCTGATCTCCGTGGTCGGCTGGGAGGCGAATCCCAGCTGGCGCAAGGAGTGGAACGAGCGCAAGGCGGTACTGGCGGCGGCGAAGAAGGGCGATGCCGAGGGTGCGGCGGGGCTGTTGCGCGCGCATATCGGAGACCTCCTGGACCGGATCCTCGGGGCGATCGGAGACGAATGACGCGCTTACTGCTCATCGCTGACACACATCTGCCGCTGCGCGCGAAGGCGATGCCGGATCAGGTCTGGCGCGAGGTCGAAGCCGCGGACGTCGTCGTCCACGCCGGCGACTGGGTCGAGGTCGCTCTGCTGGACGAACTCGAGGCTCGGAGCAAGCGGCTCATCGGGGTCTACGGCAACAACGACGGCGCGGAGCTGCGGGCGCGGCTTCCCGAGATCGCGCGGGCGGAGTTCGACGGCGTCCGCCTCGCGGTGATCCACGAGACCGGCGGCAAACAGGGGCGCGAGCGTCGCTGCGACGAACAATTCCCGGACACCGACGTCCTCGTGTTCGGGCACAGTCACATCCCGTGGGACACGGTCACGCCGAACGGGCTGCGGCTGCTGAACCCCGGTTCGCCGACCGACCGGCGGCGGCAGCCGTTCTGCACGTATCAGACCGCCGAGCTCCACGACGGCGAGTTGGGCGACGTCGTTCTGCATGAGCTGCCTCTTCGCCGCTGACGGGGTAGACAGGTAGCCATGGAACCGGCGCAGGCGTTGAGGGAGATCGCGTTCCGGCTGGAACGCGCGGGCGAGCCGACCTACCGGGTGCGGGCCTTCCGGCAGGCGGCCTCGGTGATCGCCAAGGTCAAACCGGACGACCTGCGCAAACGTGCCGAGGCGGGCACGCTGACCGCGTTGCCGAACATCGGCAAGGCGACAGCGGCGGTCGTCGAAGACGTCCTCGCCGGGCGCCGGCCCGCGTACTTCGAGAAGATCGGCGAGCCGAAGCTGCCCGACGGCGGCCCGATGCGGGCGGCGTTGCGCGGCGACTGCCACACCCATTCGGACTGGTCCGACGGCGGGAGCCCGATCGAGGAGATGGCCGAGGCCGCCCGCTCGCTCGGTCACGAATGGATGGTGCTGACCGACCACTCGCCGCGGCTGACCGTCGCCAACGGCCTCTCGCCCGAGCGGCTGCGGCGGCAGATGGACGTCGTCGCGGAACTGAACGAGACGATGGCGCCCTTCCGGATCCTGCACGGCATCGAGGTCGACATCCACCTCGACGGCACGCTCGACCAGGAGGAAGACCTGCTGGAGCAGCTGGACTTCGTCGTCGCGAGCGTGCACTCGAAACTGCGGATGCCCGCGAGGGAGATGACGCCGCGGATGATCGCCGCCGTCCGGCATCCGCGCGTCCGGGTGCTGGGCCATTGCACCGGGCGGTTGGTGATGGGCGGCCGCGGGAAACGGCCGGAGTCGGAGTTCGACGCCGAGGCGGTGTTCACCGCTTGCCGGGAAAACGGGGTCGCCGTCGAGATCAACTCGCGACCCGAACGCCGCGACCCGCCGACGCGATTGCTGAACCTGGCCGTGGACCTGGGCTGCGACTTCGCGATCGACAGCGACGCGCACGCGCCGGGGCAGCTGGACTGGCTCGTCTACGGCTGCGCGCGGGCCAACGAACTGGGGATCGAGCCGGATCGGGTGATCAACACGCGGACCGCCGAGGAGCTGCTGGCGTCGTGAGTGGCGATTCGGGTTCTAACCTTCTTTGTCACTCACGACCCCTTAGCGGATCTGTGCATATGGGCATCAATCGGGAATTCAACCGCCCGGAACTGTCCAGCGTGGACTCAGCGCTCATGGCAGGGGATCGCCTACCCCCATAATTGCCTTACCTCTCGTCAGTCGTGACGCCCCGCTTGTGTCATGAAAGGGTCGTTCAGGACATCCGGGCCAGATGGTGCGCCAGTAACGGCGAGGGCGAGAACGGAGAGCGCGGCGCATCGCGGGCCACAGGATGCCACTCATGAAGGATGTCCCTTTCCGCAGAACCTCGGCATTTCTGTCAGATGTGACTGCGGCGTGCGCACACGATAACCACGTTTGACAGTTGGCGGCAGACGGCGAAGCGGTCAAAGATTCTTGCGCAGTAAGGCCGACCCCAGCGGCGTGAGGTGGTGTCGCACGGTGTTGCCCTCGCGCGTGCTGAGCACGAGACCCGCTTCACGTAGCACTGTGGCGTGCTGGCTCGCCGAGGACATGGAGATGCCCGCGCGGTGCGCGACATCGCTGGTCCGGCCACCGCCCGCGATCGTCTCCAGCACGGCGGCACGGGTGTGCCCCAGCAGCGCGGACAAGGCGGAGCCGTGGTCGTGGGGCATGGACTCGGGCGGGTGCTGTTCGATGGGGTGGACGAGCACCGGCACCTGGTCGTTGTCGACCAGGGTCACCCCGGTCCGCCAGCAGAAGAACGACGGGATGAGCAGCAGCCCCCGCCCGTCGAGGTGGAGTTCGGTGTGCACCGGGTAGTCGACCTCGAGCACCGGTGCCTTCCACCGCATCGCGGAGGAGAGTCCGCGCAACAGTCCTTCGACGCCGTCGGCGAGCTGGATTCGCGCCTGTCTCGCGCGCTGACGATCGAAGCACGTGAGGATGTCGCTCCAGACCGGATCGATCACCGCCTGGTGGTACGACCGGACCGCTCGCGTCAGCGCGCCGAGCGCCG
Organism: Amycolatopsis sp. NPDC041971; assembly: GCF_055588925.1. Taxonomy (NCBI): domain Bacteria; kingdom Bacillati; phylum Actinomycetota; class Actinomycetes; order Pseudonocardiales; family Pseudonocardiaceae; genus Amycolatopsis; species Amycolatopsis sp. NPDC041971. Next base: position 173,573 of record NZ_JBVJCE010000014.1, read on the forward strand.
CCGGGTTGGCGTCACCCAGATCCCGCGCCCACGGCGTCGGCAGCCGGGATCGGGCCAAGATCGCCAGATCCCGGCGCAGGGCGCTGCGTTTGGTGCCGCTCACCAGTTCCAGTTGCTCTTCGAGGTCTTCGCCGGACGGCGTGAGAAAGTCGGGGAAGTACCCGCTGGGCGGGACCAGCGTCAGTAACGGCCCGGCGGCCTTCGGCAGCCGGCTGCGGACAGTGCCGCGCCACTTCCGTACCGGCAGGCCACCGTCCCCACGCTGGAGCCGGTGCAGGCTCAGCGTCGTCTCCCACAGCGGATCCGGCCTCGTCGCGACCCTGACCCGGCCAAGATCCTCTCCGGAAAAATGCACGCGCAGCACAGCTTCCCCCTCCCCAGGCACCCCGGAGAATTAACGCACGAGAGACGCGGTTTGGCGATGTTTCAGCCAGAACTAAAACTGCGCCGGAGGACTCAGCGCGCCTGGCACGGTTCGTGGAGCAGAGTCCTACTACTGAGGGGATGAAGATGAACATCAAGAAATTCGGCCTCGCCGCCACGGGTACGGCGATGGCGCTCGGGTCGCTGTTCGCGGCCACTCCCGCCACGGCGGCGCCGTCGGTGACGAGCGAAGAGATTTCGATCCAGCAAACGTGCCGGAATCTGCCGTACTATTCGGCGGTTCCGGGTGGCTGGGCCGAGTTCACCGTCAGGTGCGGCGGCAACACCGTGACGGTTTCCGGTCGGGTGGTCGACACGGCCTCTGACGACAGGTGCGCCCGGGTCAAGGTGTACTGGCCGAGCGAGAACCGGACCTCCTACAGCCCGAAGGCCTGTCCGAAGGGCAGTTCGAAGGACTTCACCCTGTACGGGCTTTACGCGGCGAACCCGCAGGTCACGCTTTACACCGTGCCCGCTGGCGGCTGACCCTCGCCCACGTGGTGGGGCAGTGTCGCGAAACGCAGGCCCGCGTCGCTCAGCCTGTCGATCAACGCCTGCCCCATCGCGGTCGCCGTGGTGACCTGCCCGGCCGTCGCGGGCAGGTCGTCCAGCGCCAGGCACAGGGCGGACTCGCCGAGCATCTTCGCCGTCTCGCCGTAGCCCGGGTCGCCGCCGGACACCTCGGTCACGACGCGTTCACCGCCGCTTTCGGCGTGGAACCGCACGGAGAACCACGACCGCGCCCGTCGCTGCTCGTCCGGGCCGCCGCCGGGCTTCAGCAGCTTCGACAGCGCCCGCCGCGCGGGCGGGACCTGGGCGGCGGCGAAGAGGAGGCCCATCCCGGCCGCGCCGGCGGCCACCACCGGAAGCCGTTTGACCGCCGCGAAATGCCGGTAGGTGAAGTCAGGGCCGTACGCGGGGAGGGCGGCGGCGGAACGCTGGACGATCATCGGGTCGATGGTCGGCAGCGGTACCGCCCAGAAACCGTCGGGGCCGCGGTGCGGGGTGCCGAGCGTGGCACGCGCTCGGCGGCCTTCCGGCCGTGGTTCGGCCGCCGCGCGGTCCCGTGCGGCGCGGAAACTCGACGGCAGCCTCGAAAACGCCGTCAGCGCCGAAAGGAACGTGCCACCCGACGGCACCGCGCCCGCCCGCACGTATCCGTCGACGCGGATCGGTTTCCCTCGCGGTAACTGGGAAACGGTGAAGAGGCTGCCGAGGTCGTGCGGGATCGAATCGAAACCGCACGCGTGTACCAGCCGGGCACCGGTTTCGACGGCGCGGGCATGGTGGGTGACGTACATCCTGTCGACGAACTCGGGCTCACCGCACAGATCGGCGTAGTCGGTCCCGGCTTCGGCGCACGCGGCGACCAGCGGCTCTCCGTAGTGGACGTACGGGCCGACAGTGGTGGCGACGACCTTCGCGGACTCCGCGACCTTCCGCAGTGAGTCCGCATCGGAGACGTCGGCTCGCGACAACGACAGTCCGGAGAGCTCCGGGTTGATCGAGAAAAGCCTTTCCCGCAACGCTTCCAGCTTGACGGGATCGCGTCCGGCCAAGGCAAGGCGCAGACCGGGCGGGGCGGCGCGGGCGAGATACTCCGCCGTCAGGCCACCGGTGAACCCGGTGGCGCCGAACAGTACGACGTCGTGGTCACGGTCGGTGGGCATGGGTGTCAGGCTACCGCCGATCATCGCCTGTCGCCGGTGTAGACGACGGCGGCGCTCACCGCGTCCACCCCCGTGATCAGCTCGGCGAGCGCCCTCGGGAGGTCTCGGTGCGTGGACTCGGCCCAGCTCCGCAGGCCGGCGCGGTCGAGTTCCGGTTCGCAGAAGTCGTCGAGACCGATGGTCCAGGCCAGCAGCGCCAGGCAGACCGAATGCGGATCCGGCTGTTCGGTGCCGAGGACGGCCGCCCTCGACTTGCTGCGCGCGGCCGTCGACATCAGCAGATCCCGCGGCGGGTACCGGTGATTCTTCCGCATGAGCATCCGGTCGGTCTCGCGGTCGATCACGCCCGCGGCGAGCAGATTTTCCGCCACCGTTCCACCGAGATCGTGGCGAAGATGGCTGACCCAATCCCGGACGGTGTGCGGCTCGCGTTCGCGGAGGATTTCCGAAAACACCCGATCCAGCGGGGGATGCGCGAGGCCGCGCCGGGACAGTGGGCGGATTCGCTTGCGTTCCACGGTGATCCGCTCGGCGAGGAGGAGATCGCAGAGCGCGGAACCGGCCATTCCGATGCCGAGCCCCGTGCGGCGCAGCGCGGGTTTTCCGGTGAACTCGTCGTGGGCGAGGAAGAACAGGGAATCGACCAAGGTCAGCCGACGCATGAATGGCACGCCCTCCGGCGTTGTGGTGCGGGACGGCCAAGGTAGCGGTAGCGCGGGTACCGCTGCGACCCGAGGTCCGTTTTTAGCCTGAACGGACGTACCTCGCCGGGGGGCCCGGCCCTAGGGTGGGATGGCTCTCTCAAGATCAAGAGCCTTCAGCGCCAAACCGACGTCCGGGGGGACGGGTTCATGGGTACGCAAAGACCGCGGCGCGGTCTCGGCCATCGACGGCTCGGAGCCGCGCAGATCGTCTTCTTCGTGGTGGCCGCGGCGGGTCCGCTCTTCGCCATCGCGGGCGGGGTCCCGACGAACTACGCGGTCACCGGCAGCGTCGGGGTGCCGCTGTCGTTCCTCCTGCTCGCCCCGATCCTGGGGTTGTTCGCGGTCGGCTACTCCGCGATGAGCCGCTACATCACCAACGCGGGCGCGTTCTATCCCTACGTCGCCAACGGGGTCGGCAAATCCACCGGCGCCGGGATCGCGTTCGTCACGCTGTTCTCCTACAACGCCATCCAGATCAGCATCTACGGCCTGTTCGGCTGGTCGGTGTCGACGTGGCTGGGCACCCTCACCGGATCCCCGCCGCCGTGGTGGCTGTGCGCGCTGGTGATGGTGCTGGTCGTCGGCGCGCTCGGTGTCCTGCGGGTCGATCTCAACGCCAAGGTGCTCGGGGTGGCGCTGTGCCTCGAGGTCGCCGTCGTCGCGATCGTCGACATCGCGTTGTTCGCGAATCCGGCGGGCGGAAGTGTTTCGTGGGTTCCGCTGGAGCCGTCGAGCCTGTTCACGACCGGTGTGGGCGCGGTGTTCGCGTTCTCCGCCGCCGCGTTCATCGGTTTCGAGGGCGCGGCGACCTACGGCGAGGAGACGCGGGAACCCAGCCGCACGGTCGGCAGGGCGACGTTCGCGGCGATCGGTCTCACCGCGGTGCTCTACGTCGTCTCGTCGCTCGCGCTGGCGGTGGGCACCGGGCCGGACATCATCGTCACCACCGCGGCCGCCCAGGGCCCCGACCTGCTGTTCACCCTGGCGGGACAGCATCTCGGCGACACGTTCTCCGACGTCGCGTACACGCTGTTCGTGACCGGGCAGTGCGCGGCGTTGCTGAGCTTCCACAATGCCGTCGCCCGGTATTTCTTCGCGCTGGGCAGGGAAGGGTTGCTGCCGCGATCGCTGGCCAAGACCAGCAAACGCACCGGCGCGCCGGTGGCCGGTTCGCTCGCGCAGACCGCGCTCGCACTGGTGGTCGTGTCACTGTTCGCGATCGCGGACCGCGATCCGGTGACCGAACTGTTCACCTGGCTCGGCACGACGGCGTCCACCGGGGTCGTGGTGATCATGATCGCCGTCTCGCTTTCGGTGATCGGCTTTTTCAAACGGCGACGGCACGCCGAAAACGCTTGGCGCCGCTGGATCGCGCCGGGGCTGGCGATCCTCGCGTTGTCGGCCGTCCTCGCGCTGATCCTGCTCAATTTCGACCTGCTGCTCGGCCCGGCCGGGACGTTCCTGTTGCGCTGGGGCCTGCCCGGTCTCGTGCTCGTCGCGGCGTTGGTCGGTTTCCTGCGTGCGGAAGTGTTGCGGACCACCGATCCCGGCACGTATGCCGCCATCGGTGGTCCGCTCGAGGACGAGGGCGCCGAACCCGCCGGACCCAGGGCGGGACGATGATCGTCCGCGCCCCGCACCGTCCGAAATGGACACTCTGGTCGACGTGTTGTCCGCGGCCTTCCACGACGACCTGTGCGCGTCTGGGTCTTTCCCGGTGACGGATCCCTCGTCGATTTGTCTATAAAGGACTGGTAAAGTACCGGTCAGATGACGACGAACCGTGCCCCCGCACCACGGCACCGTTCCGTCTTCTTTCTCCTGATCTTACTCGTCTTCGCCTTCGTCACGCCGACCGTTCCCCACGGGCACGGCCGAGCCGAGACGGAAGATCCGGTCGCCGTCTTCGCGACCCAACCGCTGCCCGCCTTCCACGGCGGGCAAGCCGTCCCCCTCGCCGACGTGCCCGCCGAAACGGCGACCGCCGACCTCCTCGACGTCGGTCAGGCCCCTGAGCGGGGCGAACCCGTCGTCGTCACCCGTGCGGTGCCGCAGGCTCCCGCACGGGCACCTCCGCGCTGATACCGGTCCTCAAGCCGCATCAGCCATTTATCGGAGGTCTCCATGAGTTCCGGTCATGCCCTGCTGGCCGTCGGCGGGGCGTTCCTCGCCGCCGGTGTCATCGCCAGAGCGGGCGCCCGCATCGGGCTGCCGACCATCCCCCTGTTCATGCTGGCCGGATTCGTCTTCGGCCCCAACACCCCCGGACTGTCCCTTGTGGACGATCCGGCCGAACTCGGTGTACTCGCCGGGCTCGGTCTCGTCTTCCTCCTGTTCTACCTCGGCCTCGAATTCTCCCTCGACGACCTGGCCAAGGGCGGGCGCAAACTCGTCTGGTCCGGGCTGATCTACCTGATCCTCAACATCGGCGGCGGGCTCGGCTTCGGCTTCCTGCTGGGCTGGGGGACCCGGGAAGCGCTGGTCATCGCCGGGGCCATCGGTATCTCGTCGTCGGCGATCGTCACGAAACTCCTGCTCGAATCCCGCCGGATGAACAATCCCGAATCCCGGCTGATCATGGGCATCATCGTGATCGAGGACCTGTTCCTCGCGCTGTACCTGGCGTTGCTGCAGCCGGTGCTGTCCGGCGCCGGGAGCTTCGGTTCGGCGATGGCCGACTTCGGCAAGGCCTTCGCGTTCCTGATCGTGATGGCCGCGCTCGCCCGCTGGGGCGGCCGGGTGGTGTCGAAGCTGTTCGGTTCGGCCGACGACGAACTGCTGACCGTCTGCTTCGTCGGTGTCGCGGTCATGGGTGCCGCCGTCGCCGAGGAGGTCGGGGTGTCCGACGCCATCGGCGCGTTCATGGTCGGCATGATGCTCGGCGGGTCGAAGGTCGCGCCGCGCATCCACAAACTGGTGCTCCCGTTGCGGGACGCGTTCGGCGCGCTGTTCTTCTTCATCTTCGGGCTCAGCATCGACCCGGGCGCGGTCGGTTCGGTGGTCGTGCCGGTGCTGATCGCGGTGGCGCTGACGATCGCGGCGAACCTGGGCGCGGGCGCGCTCGCCGCGCGGCTGAACGGGTTCGATCGCCAGTCCGGGGTGAACATCGGGCTGACCGTGCTCACCCGGGGCGAGTTCTCGCTGGTGCTCGCCGCGATGGCGACGGCGGCCGGGCTGGACTCGCGGGTCGCGCCGTTCATCGCGGGTTATGTCCTGCTGCTGGCCGTGATCGGTCCAGTCGCGGTCATCCGCTCGGAGAAACTCACCTGGTTGCTACCGGCGGGTATCGTCCGGGGCACTTCGACCCGCCGGGACCGCGAACAGGTGGCACGGGCGACGTGACAAGGAGGCCTGGGTGACGGAACGGTTCGGTGGCTACCAGAACGAGATCTACCTGCAAGGGCTCGGCGGGACCTTACCGCCGTGCTCCACCGACGCCACGAAACTGGAGGAGTCGGCGCGGGAGATCCTCGAGCCGGGGCCGTTCTGGTACGTCGCGGGCTCGGCCGGTTCCGGCGCGACCGCCCGCGCCAACCGGGAGGCCTTCGACCGCTGGCGCCTGGTGCCCCGGATGCTCACCGGCGCCACCGAACGCGACCTGTCGACGACGGTGCTGGGGACGCCGGTGCCGGCGCCGGTGTTGCTGGCGCCGGTCGGTGTCCAGTCGATCGTGCACGAGGGTGCCGAGCCGGCGGCCGCGCGGGCGGCGGCGTCGGTCGGGCTGCCGTACGTCATGTCGACGGCGTCCTCCACGAGCATCGAGGACGTCGCCGAGGCCAGTGGCGAGGGGCCGCGCTGGTTCCAGCTGTACTGGCCGACGGACAACGAGGTCTGCGCGAGCATCCTGGCGCGGGCGAAGGCCGCGGGGTTCACCACGCTCGTGGTCACGCTCGACACCTGGACGCTCGCGTGGCGCCCGAACGACCTCGACCACGCGTACCTGCCCTTCATCAAGGGCATCGGGCTCGGCGTCCCGCTGAGCGACCCGGTGTTCCGCGGCCTGCTGGAGAAGACGCCCGAAGAGGACCCGCCCACCGCGATCCTGCGCTGGATCTCGATGATCACCGGCACGGACAGCACCTGGGACCGGCTGCCGTTCCTGCGCGAGCACTGGGACGGGCCGATCGTGCTCAAGGGCGTCCAGCACCCCGACGACGCCCGCCGCGCCGTCGAGGCCGGGATGGACGGGATCGTCGTGTCCAACCACGGCGGCCGCCAGGTCGACGGCGCGATCGCCTCGCTCGACGCGCTCCCGGAGATCGTCGCCGCGGTCGGCGACCGGCTCGAGATCCTGTTCGACTCCGGGATCCGCACCGGCGCCGACATCGCCAAAGCGCTCGCGCTCGGGGCGAAGGCCGTGCTGGTGGGGCGGCCGTGGGTGTACGGCCTGGCGCACGCGGGGGAGGACGGCGTCCGGCACGTGCTGCGGAGCCTGCTCGCCGACCTCGACCTGACCATGGGCCTGTCCGGGCACCGGACCCTGGCCGACCTCACCCCGGGCTCCCTCACGCGCTCCTGACTCCCGCGTTTCGTCCTCTGAATGCGGTGGTTCGCACTGCCGACCACCGCATTCAGAGGACGAAATGCCTGGGTGGTGTCGTCTCCGGCATATTCGGAGGCCCTGATCGTCACGCACGGCTATCCTGGTGCCGGTCATGGCTTCTCAACCTTCCCCGCTCGGCGCCCTGCGCGCTCGTCTGCCCGAACTGATGTCGCGCGACGAGCACCGCCTCCGGCGCCGGCTCGACGGTGCCCGGAAAGGGCGTGACGCCGAGTCGATCGCCGCGCAGATCGAGGCCGACATCGAGGCCGCCGAACTGCGGGTCACCCGCAGGCGCGACAACGTCCCGAAGATCTCGTTCCCCGAAGAGCTGCCCGTCAGCCGGCGCAAGGACGAGATCGCCGAGGCCATTCGCGACCACCAGGTGGTGATCGTCGCGGGGGAGACCGGTTCCGGGAAGACGACCCAGCTGCCGAAGATCTGTCTCGAACTCGGTCGCGGCATCCGCGGCCAGATCGGGCACACGCAGCCGAGGCGGCTGGCCGCGCGCACGGTCGCCGACCGCATCGCCTCCGAGCTGAACACCGAACTCGGCGAGGCCGTCGGCTACAAGGTCCGGTTCACCGACCACTCCGGCCAGAACACGCTGGTCAAGCTGATGACGGACGGCATCCTGCTCGCCGAGATCCAGACCGACCGGATGCTGCGGCAGTACGACACGCTGATCATCGACGAGGCGCACGAGCGCAGCCTCAACATCGACTTCATCCTCGGCTACGTCAAACAGCTCCTGCCGCGCCGCCCCGACCTCAAGGTGATCATCACCTCGGCGACGATCGATCCGGAGCGGTTCTCCAAGCACTTCGACGACGCGCCGATCGTCGAGGTCTCCGGCCGGACGTATCCGGTCGAGGTCCGCTACCGGCCGATCATCGACCCCGACGACCCGGACGCCGACCAGGACCGTGACCAGACGCAGGCCATCTGCGACGCCGTCGACGAACTCCAGCACGAGGGACCGGGCGACATCCTGGTGTTCCTCTCCGGCGAGCGGGAGATCCGCGACGCCGCGGACGCCTTGTCCAAACAGGACCTCAGGAACACCGAGATCCTCCCGCTGTACGCGCGGCTCTCGTCGTCGGACCAGCATCGGGTGTTCCAGCGCCATACCGGGCGCCGCGTCGTGCTGGCCACGAACGTCGCCGAGACGTCGCTGACCGTGCCGGGCATCAAGTACGTCGTCGACCCCGGCACCGCGCGGATCTCGCGCTACAGCCACCGCACCAAGGTGCAGCGGCTGCCGATCGAGCCGGTGTCGCAGGCGTCGGCGAACCAGCGCAAGGGCCGGTGCGGCCGGACGTCCGACGGTATCTGCGTCCGGCTGTACTCCGAAGACGATTTCGACGCCCGGCCCGAGTTCACCGATCCGGAGATCCTGCGGACCAACCTCGCGTCGGTCATCCTGCAGATGACCTCGCTCGGGCTCGGTGACATCGCGGCGTTCCCCTTCGTGGAGCCGCCGGATCGCCGTCAGGTCACCGACGGCGTCCAGTTGCTGCAGGAACTCGGCGCCTTCGAGATGTCCGACGGCAAGAAGCTCACCGAGACCGGCCGCAAGCTCGCGCTGCTGCCGGTCGACCCGCGGATGGCGCGGATGGTGCTGGAGGCCTCCCGCAACGGTTGCGTCCGCGAAGTGATGATCATCGCGGCCGCACTGTCCATTCAGGACCCGCGTGAGCGGCCGGCGGAGAAGCAGCAGGCGGCGGACGAGCAGCACGCGCGGTTCGCGGACAAGACGTCGGACTTCCTGGCGTACCTGAACCTGTGGGAGTACGTCACCGAGCAGCAGAAGGCGTTGTCCACCGGCCAGTTCCGCCGGATGTGCCGCAACGAGTACCTGAACTACCTGCGCATCCGCGAATGGCAGGACATCTTCAGCCAGCTTCGTCAGCTGGCCAAACCGCTCGGCATCACGCTCAACACGGACGGCCCGGCCGATCCGCAACGGGTGCACACGTCGCTGATCGCCGGGCTGCTGTCGCATGTCGGCCTCAAGGATCCGGCCAAGGGCGACTATCTCGGCGCGCGCGGGGCGCGGTTCTCGGTGTTCCCGGGTTCGGCGCTGTTCAAGAAGCAGCCGCGGTTCGTCATGTCGGCCGAGCTGGTCGAGACCTCGCGCCTGTGGGGCCGGGTGAACGCGCGGATCGAGCCGGAATGGATCGAGCCGCTCGCCGGTCACGTGGTGAAGCGGAACTACTCCGAGCCGCACTGGGAACGCAAACAGGGTGCGGTGATGGCCTTGGAGAAGGTGACCCTGTACGGGGTCCCGCTCGTCGCCGACCGCCGCGTCAACTACGGCCGCATCGACCCCGAGGTGAGCCGCGAGCTGTTCATCCGGCACGCGCTCGTCGAAGGAGACTGGGAGACCAGGCACAAGTTCTTCGCCGAGAACCGCGCGCTGCTCGAAGAGGTCGAGGACCTGGAGAACCGGGCTCGCCGCCGCGACATCCTGGTCGACGACGAGACGCTGTTCGAGTTCTACGACCAGCGTGTCCCGCCCGACGTCGTCTCCGCGCGGCATTTCGACAGCTGGTGGAAGAAGGCACGGCACACCGAGCCCGATCTGCTGAGCTTCGAGAAGACGATGCTCATCAACGAGACCGCGGGCGGCGTGCGCGAGGCCGACTACCCCGACTTCTGGACGCAGGGCAGCCAGACCTTCAAGCTCACGTATCAGTTCGAGCCGGGTGCGGACGCCGACGGCGTCACCGTGCACATTCCGCTGCCGGTGCTGAACCAGGTCACCCCGGACGGCTTCGACTGGCAGGTGCCGGGCCTGCGCGAAGAACTGGTGACGCAGCTGATCAAGTCGCTGCCCAAGACGATTCGGCGCAACTTCGTGCCGGCACCCGATCACGCGAAACTGGTGCTCTCGCGGGTCGGCCCGGCCGACGGGCCGCTGCCGCACGCGGTCGCCGACGAACTGGAGGCCTTGCGCGGGGTGGTGATCCCCGACGACGCCTGGCAGCTGTCCGCCGTCCCCGAACATCTGAAGATGACGTTCCGCGTGGTCGACGTCCGCGGCAAGAAGGTGTCCGAGGGCAAGGACATCGAGGCGCTCAAACGAGACCTGAGCGGCCAGGTGCGCGCGACGATCTCGAAGGCCGCCGACAGCATCGAGCGCCAGGGCCTGACGACGCCCGCGTTCGGCGAGCTGCCGAAGGTGTTCGCGAGCAAGCAGCGCGGGCACGACGTCAAGGCGTATCCGGCACTGGTGGACGAAGGCGGCACCGTCGCGGTGCGGCTGCTGGACACGCCGGGGCAGCAGGAACAGTCGATGTGGGCGGGCACGCGGCGGATGCTGCGGCTGAATCTGCCGTCACCGATGAAGTTCATCACCCGCAACCTCGGTAACTCGTCGAAACTCGTGCTGAACCGGAATCCGCACGGCTCCGTGGCGGCTCTGCTCGAAGACTGCGTCGACTGCGCCGTCGACGAACTCGTGGCCGACAACGGCGGTCCACGCTGGGACGAGGCCGGATTCGCCGTCCTGCTGGAAAAGGTGCGCGCCGGGCTGAATTCCGGAGTGCTCGACGTGCTGACCAACGTCGAGAAGATCCTGCGCGCGGCCAACGACGTCGAAACGCGGCTGGCCGACACCCGCGGCCCGGCGGATTCGCTCGCGGACATCCGTACGCAGCTGGACGGCTTGGTGCACAAGGGTTTCGTCACCGACACCGGGCAGAACAGGCTGAAGCACGTCGTCCGGTACCTGCGGGGGATCGAACGGCGGCTGGAGAAGCTCCCGACCGAGCCCACGCGCGACATCCAGCGCACCGGCGACATCGCCTGGCTTCGCAACGAGTACCAGGCGGCGCTCGACGCGCTGCCGCCAGGAACCTCCTCACCCGCGCTGCGGGAGATCCGGTGGATGATCGAGGAACTGCGGGTCAGCTTCTTCGCCCAGACGCTCGGTACCGCCCACCCCGTCTCGCTGAAGCGGGTCATCAAGGCACTGGACGACGCCGCCTCCTGACCCGAGTTCGCCGCCCCATCACGCGAGTCCCGTGCCCAAGCACGCGAGTTCCGTCTTTGATCACGGGTGTGCGGAGTTCCACCACGCGTGTTGTTGCCCCCTGGCACGGGTAGTCGTGACTGAAGGCGGAACTCGCGTGATTGAGCGGCGCACTCACGTGATTGAAGGCGGAACTCACGTGATCAGATGGACGACACGCGTGTTTGGGCGGACGGCACGGTCGGGTCACTTCGCGTCGGCGTAGGTGTCCACGGCGGCGATGTGCAGCGGGAACCGGACCGGGCAAGCGGGACCGAACATCATCCGCGCCGCCTCGGCCATGCTGTCCACAATGGACTTCGAGACCTCGTCGGCGAACTCGGCCGGGGTGTGCACCAGGACCTCGTCGTGCTGGAAGAACACCAGGTGCGCGGGGGTGGGGAGCTTGCTCCGCAGGGTCGCCAGCAGGATCGCGGTCATGTCCGCGGCGCTCGCCTGCACGACGAAGTTGCGGGTGAAGCGGCCCCAGTTACGGGACGCCTGCCGGGCCTTGAGTTCGGCGGCCTCGTCCTCCGCGACGCCGCCGGTCAGCGCGCGCCAGGCTTCCGACGGCGCGGGTGAGGTCCGGCCCAGCCGGGAGCGGACGCGCTCACCGCGTTCGCCTGCCTGCGCGGCACGCTCCACATAGGACACCGCGTCGGGGAACCTGGTCCGCAGCAACGCCAGCAGCGGCCCCGCCTCCCCGGACGTGCCGCCGTACATCGCCGACAGCATCGCGATCTTCGCGCGGTCTCGATCGTCCCTGTCGTCCCAAGCCGGCACCGGCAGGCGGCGCACTCCGGAGAACATCGCCTCGGCGAGGCTCGCGTACAGATCCGTGGCTGCGGCGACCTCGGCCAGTTTGCGGTCTCCGGACAACGCCGTCAGCACTCGCGGCTCCAGCTGGGCGGCGTCGGCGACGACCAGTTTCCAGCCCGGATCGGCCCGGACGCAGGTCCGCAGGATCTTCGGGATCTGCAGCGCGCCCCCGCCCCGGCTCGCCCAGCGGCCGGAAACGACTCCGCCCACGACGTAATGCGGGCGGAACCGGCCGTCGTGCACCCACTCGTCGAGCCACGTCCAGCCGTTGGCCGAATGCAGCCGCGCGAGTTCCTTGTACTCCAGCAGCGGCGGGACGGCGGGGTGGTCGATGTCGCGCAGCAGGTACTTCCTGGCCGACGTGACCTCGATGCCCTCCCGCCCGAGCGCCCGGACGACGCTGGCCGGGGCGTCCGGGTTGACCGGGCGCCCGCCGAACGCGTCGCTGATCTTCGCCGCCAGCTCGACCAGCCGTTTCGGCCGGTGCCCGGCCGGGACGCGGGGCCCGAGCTGGTCGGCGAGCAACGCCAGATGCAGATCGGCCCGCCACGGCAGCCCGTCGGCGGACATCTCCGCGGCCGCGAGCGCGCTCGCCGACTCCGCCGCGAAGAGCAGCCGGAGCCGCTCCGGATGATCGGTGACGGCGACCCGCTTCTCCTGCTCGGCCAGCACCCGGCGCGCCGCGTCGAGCACGGTGACGCCGGAAGGCAGCCGCGGGCCGCGTGTCTCGAACAGCGTCGGCTGGTCGTCCTCGGCCCACAGCGGCGGCTCGTCGGCGGGCGCCTCCTGCCCGTTCGCCCTGGCCAGCGCGGCGCGCAGGCTCCGCGACTCCTGCGGACGGCCTTCGTGGGCCAGGAGTAGCCCCTCGGTCAGCGCCAGGTCATGACAGCGCCGCACCCGGACGCCCGCCTTGATCAACGCCGGGTATGTCCCTTCGACCGACGGAAACACCCAACGGGGTGAGTGCTCCGCCTCCCACCGTTGTACTTCGCCGACGAATTCCGGGAGCTTCATGCCCCGCCGCGGCGGTTGCCCGGAAAGAGCGATCGCGAAGTCGCCATCCTCCTCTTGACCTGCGATCGCCTGCACACTCACATTGTGGTGGTTCCCTCCGACATTTCTGTCACCAGACGGTTAGTGCGCCTGCGCTATCGGTCGGCTACTGTCGAGTAGCAACCCATACCGCCGGTACGCGAACCCCGGGGCATGGTGTCTCGCCGCAGCAGCAACGGAGGTGCCCGGATGAGAAACCCCACCGGCCTGGCCACCCTGGTGGCGGGCAAGGTGACCGAGACCGTGCGCAGTATCGACGTGATGCGCCAAGCGGGCCTGCTCCCCATCCCGCGGGTCGACGAGGGCCTGCGTTCGCTGGTCTTGGTGCGGAAGTGGGGTCCGTTCGCCGGGGCGAACATGATCGCCGCCCGCCGGGACTCGACCGCGACCGGCATCATCGACGAACTCGGCCCGCTGACCTTCAAACAGCTCGACACGCAGTCGAACGCGCTGGCGAGGGCGTGGTCCGAGCGCGGCCTCGGCCCGGGTTCGGTGATCGCCGCGCTGTGCCGCGACCACCGCGGTCTCGTGCTGACGATGCTCGCCTCGGGCAAACTCGGCGCGAAGCTGCTGCTGATGAACACCGGGTTCGCCAAACCGCAGCTCGCGGACGTCGCGAAGCGTGAAGGCGTCACAGCGCTCGTGTACGACCAGGAGTTCACCGACCTGCTGGACGTCGTCGAGGGCGACGTCGACCACTACCTCGCGTGGGTCGATTCGGACGCCGAGCTCTCCGGGCACGAGATCCCGATCGTCACCGAACTGGTCGCCAGCACCGACGACCGGCCGTGGCCGGCGCCCGCCAAACCGGGCGGGTTCATCCTGCTGACCAGCGGCACCACCGGCACGCCGAAGGGCGCTCCGCGGCCGCACACCTCCGCGCTCGCCTCCGCGCAGTTCCTCGACCGCATCCCGCTGCGGACCGGCGAGGCGACCTACATGGGCGCGCCGCTGTTCCACGGCACCGGGTTGTCGCAGTTCATCCTGTCCTTCGCGCTCGGTTCGAAGGTCGTCATGCGGCGCAAGTTCGTGCCGGAGGAGACGCTGCGGGGTGTCGCGGAGAACCGCTGCACCACGCTGGTCCTCGTGCCGACGATGCTGCAACGGATCGTCGACCTGCCCGAAGAGGTCCGCGCCAAATACGACACCTCGTGTCTGCGGATCATCTTCGTCGCCGGCTCCGCGCTGTCACCGGATCTGGGGAACCGCGCGACCGCCGCGTTCGGCGATGTCGTGCACAACCTCTACGGCTCCACCGAGGTCGCGGTCGCGACGGTGGCCACCCCCGAGGACTGGCGCAAGGCGCCGGGCACGGTCGGCCGCGCGCCGGTGGGCTGCAAGGTCGCGCTGTACGACGAGAAGGGCGGCAAGATCACCGAGCCGCATGTCACCGGCCGGGTGTTCGTCGGCAGCGGGCTGAGCTTCCAGGGCTACACCGACGGGCGCAACAAGGAGATCATCGACGGGCTGCTCTCCAGCGGCGACGTCGGTCACTTCGACGAGGACGGCCTGCTGTTCATCGACGGCCGCGACGACGAAATGATCGTCTCCGGCGGCGAGAACGTCTTCCCGATCGAGGTGGAGAACCTCCTGGTCGAACGTGAGGATGTGCTCGAAGCCGCCGTCGTCGGTGTCGACGATCCCGAGTTCGGGCAGCGGTTGAAGGCGTTCGTGGTGCGGGCCGAGAAGTCGGATCTGGACGTCGACGGGGTGCGGGACTACGTCAGGGCCAACCTCGCCCGGTACAAGGTGCCGCGCGAGGTGGAGTTCCTCGACGAGCTACCGCGCAACGCGACCGGAAAGGTCTTGCGCAACAAGCTGCTTTGATACTCCCAGTCGTACTTTTCCCGCCAAGGGCCCTTGGGTGCTGTACTGCCGGCATTTCGCCGGGACGGTGCCCGGGTCGAACCGGACCTCCATGCACGTACTCGCCCACGGGACGCCGGAACTCGCGGTAACGCGTGTTCCGGCATTCCGGGTACGGCGGCCCGGGGTTGATCAGCGAGTACTCGATCGGCTGCGTCTCGCCGTGGTCGATGGGCCGGTCGAAGCGCAGTTCGGCCACCGTGAGCCCGTGCTCGTCGTCGACTTCGGCGCGGACGACGTGGCAAACGCTTGGAGTGCTTCGCCCGGACCGCGGAAAGCGAACTCCAGGCGCCGGGGGCAGCCACCTGTCCGAGGGGTTCCAGAGTTGTTACCAACCGGTAAGCTCCAGCCATGGTCCTGCGGAAGAACATCCTGATCACCGGGGCGAGCTCCGGACTCGGCGAGGGAATGGCCAGGCAATACGCCGCCAGAGGCCGCAACCTGGCGCTGGCCGCCCGCCGGGTCGACCGGCTGGAAGCCCTCGCGGCGGAACTCAAGAAGGCCTATCCCGGCATCACCGTGGTCACCCGGAAGCTGGACGTGAACGACCACGACCAGGTCTTCGCCGTCTTCGAGGAGTTCCGCGAGGAGCTCGGTTCCCTCGACCGTGTGATCGTGAACGCGGGGCTCGGCAAGGGGCAGCGGGTCGGCACCGGCCGGTTCGACGCCAACCGCCAGACCCTCCAGACGAACTTCCTCGCCGCGGCCGCCCAGATCGAGGCCGCCGTCGGCATCTTCCGCAAGCAGAAGGACGGCCACCTCGTGGTGGTGTCCTCCTTCCTCGCGCTTCGCGGTGTGCCCGGCAACGCCACCGCGTACGCCGCCTCGAAGGCGGGTATCTCGGCGTTCGCCGAGGGCACCCGGATCGAGCTGCTGAAGACGCCGATCAAGGTCACCACGCTGCATCCCGGATTCATCGAATCGGAGATGAACGAAGACATCTCGAAACTTCCGGGCGCCGTCAGGGCGGAACCCGGCGCACAGGCGCTGGTCAAGGCGATCGAATCCGAGACGGCGAAGGCGTTCGTGCCGACGTGGCCGTGGAGCGTGCTCTCGAAGCTCTTCCCGTTCGTCCCGGCGCCTTTGCTGAAGAAGTTCGGATGACCGTCTCGGACAAGACCGTCGAGGTACGCGAAGAGGACTCGTTCGACCCGGCCGCGGTGCACACTTGGCTGGTCGGGCGGATGCCCGGACTCGGCGACTCGCCGCCCGAGGTCCGCCAATTCCCCGGCGGCGCCTCGAATCTCACGTACCTGCTGACCTATCCGGACCGCGAACTGATCCTGCGGCGCCCGCCGGTCGGGCACAAGGCCGCGTCCGCGCACGACATGCGCCGCGAGTTCCGGGTCCAGCACGGGTTGCGGCCGGTCTTCCCTTTCGTGCCCGAGGTGCTCGCGTTCTGCGACGACGAAACCGTGCTCGGCGGCGACTTCTACGTGATGGAACGCCTCGAAGGCCTGATCCTGCGCGGAGATCTGCCCGCCGGTCTCGAACTGTCGCCGGAGGGCGCGCGCGAGCTGTGCGGCAAGGTCGTCGACAGGCTGGTCGAACTGCACGCCGTCGACGTCGGAACCGCGGGGCTGGCCGACCTCGGCAAGGGTGCCGGTTACGTCGAACGCCAGGTGCGCGGCTGGTCGGAGCGGTTCCTCAAGGCGCGCACGGAGAACGTCCCGGACTGCGCCGAGGTGATGGCGTGGCTGAAGGAAAATCAGCCGTCCGAGGTCAAGATCTGCTTGATCCACAATGACTACCGGCTCGACAACCTGGTGCTCGACGAGGACCTCGACATCGTCGGCGTGCTCGACTGGGAGATGGCCACCCTCGGCGATCCGCTGATGGAACTGGGCAGCACCCTGGCGTACTGGGTACAGGACGACGATGACGACGTCATGAAGCTCAGCCGCCGTCAGCCGACGCACGTGCCCGGGATGTACACGCGTGAGGAGTTCGTGCGGCGGTACGCGGAGCGATCCGGTCTCGGGATCGGCGACTGGACCTTCTACGAGGTGTACGGCCTGTTCCGGCTCGCGGTGGTGATCCAGCAGCTCTACTACCGGTTCCACGAAGGACAGACGACCAACCCGGCGCTGAAGGACCTCTGGCGGTTCGTCGGGTACCTCGACGGGCGCTGCCGCCGGATCATCGCGGAAGGACACGCGTAGGTGGGTGCGATCTACCTGGTCCGGCACGGGCAGGCGTCGTTCGGCGCGGAGAACTACGACCAGCTCTCGCCGCGCGGCTTCGAACAGTCCACTGTGGTCGGTGAAGAACTGCTGCGCCGGGGTGTCGAATTCACCCAGGCGCGAGCGGGTTCCCTTGCTCGCCAACGGGACACGGCCGCGACGGCGTTGAAGGCGCTCGACTCCGGCATCGCCGTCGTCGAAGACGAGCGCTGGAACGAGTACGACCACGTCGACATCGCGGAGTATCACGCCGCCGGCGTTCAGCAGACCGATTCGCGCGCGTATCAGGCCGCTCTCGACGGTGCGCTGAACGCCTGGGTCTCCGCCGGTGACGACAGTCCGTGTGCCGAAACCTGGCCTCGGTTCCTGGAGCGGGTCAACGGGGCGCTGGCCGACGTCGTGGCGTCGCTGGGCAAGGGTGAGCACGCCGTCGTCTTCAGCTCCGGCGGTGTGATCGCGACGGTCTGCGGCGCGCTCATGGGCACGCCCGAGGTGGGGCTGCTGAAGCTGAACCGGGTCACCGTGAACGCGGGCATCACCAAACTGGTGTCCGGCCGCGGCGGGGTGACCTTGTTGTCGTTCAACGAACATCCGCATTTCGAGGCGGAAGCCGCGAAGCTACTCACTTATCGCTAGGAGACACGCGATGGCGTTCGGCGAGGTCATGGTCATCCCGGTCAACGGGCACGGTCCCGAGGACGTCGTGGTCGACGATCAGGGGCGGATCTACACCGGCGTCGACGACGGGCGGATCCTGCGCGTCACGCCGGACGGCAAACGGATCGACGTCCTCGGCGACACCGGCGGCCGTCCGCTGGGGCTGGAGTTCTACGGCGACGACCTCCTGATCTGCGACGCCAAGGCCGGTCTGCTCACCATGCCGCTCGCGGGCGGTCCCGTGACCACGCTGGCGACTTCGGCCGTGGGCCTCGACTTCGTGTTCTGCAACAACGCCGCCGTCGCTTCCGACGGCACGGTGTACTTCACCGACTCGTCGCGCCGCTTCGGCATCGAGAACTGGCGTGACGACCTGATCGAGCAGACCGGCGGCGGCAGGCTCCTGCGGCGCACGCCGGACGGGAAGATCGAGCAGCTGGCCGACGGTTTCCAGTTCGCCAACGGCGTCGCGCTGCCGCCCGACGAGTCCTATGTGGCCGTCGCCGAGACCGGTGCCTACCGGGTCGCGCGCGTGTGGCTCACCGGCGACAAGGCGGGTACGCGGGACTACCTCGTCGACGACCTGTGGGGGTATCCCGACAACATCTCGACCGGCAGCGACGGGCTGATCTGGATCACCGTTGCGAGTCCGAAGGTGCCCGCGCTTTCTCTGGTGCGGAAGCTCCCCGCGCCGTTGCGGGCCGGTGTCCGGGCGTTGCCGACTTCCTTGCAGCCCGCGCCCGCGCGGGAATGCGGGGTGCGCGGCGTGACCCCGGACGGGAAGCAGGTCCACGAACTACGCGGGGAGATCGACGGGTTCCATGTGCTCGTCGGCGTCCGCGAGCGGGCAGGCACCCTCTACTTCGGCTCCTTGGAGGACAACGCGATCGCCGTGACGACGTTCTGACTCAGTCGAGGCAGAATTCGTTGCCTTCCGGGTCGTTCATCACGATGAAGCCGAGGCTCAGCGGCTGCTCGGGCTCGAAGCGCTGAACCCGTTTGGCCCCCAGGGCGACGAGCCTGTCGCACTCGGCTTCGAGCGCCGCCATGCGCTCGTCTCCCACCAGCCCGGGAGCGGCCCGGATGTCGAGGTGGAGGCGGTTTTTGGCGATTTTGTCCTCAGGGACCTGCTGGAAGAAGATCTTCGGCCCCTCGCCTGCCGGATCTTCGAGGGCCGAGCGGCTGTTGCGCTGATCCTCGGGCACGCCGACCCGCTCGAGGAACTCGTCCCACGCGTCCAGCGGATCGGTGCCTTCGGGCACCTCGACCCCGGGAGGGCCGGGGTGGAGGTAGCCCAGGGCGTCCCGCCAGAAGGTCGAGAGTGCCTTGGGGTCAAGGGCGTCGAAGCTGACCTGGAATTCGCGGCTCTTGCGGTTCATGGGACTACTCTGGCACGCCTAGCGGACAGGATCGGTCCGCTATCTCCGGGACGATGGGTGACATGGAGGACGAGCGCGGGACGACCGAGCGGGTGCTCACCCTGCTCGGACTGCTGCAACAGCGCGCGGTGTGGACCGGCCCGGAACTGGGGGAGCGGCTCGGTGTCACCCCGCGCACGATCCGGCGGGACGTCGAGCGGTTGCGCGCGCTCGGCTATCCGGTGCAGGCGAGCAACGGTGTGGGCGGCGGATACCAGCTCGGCCCCGGCCACGACATGCCGCCGTTGCTGCTGGATGACGAGGAGGCGATCGCCACCGCGGTCTCGCTGCTCGCCGGCGCGGGCAGCGGTGAGGCCACGCTCCGGGCGTTGGCGAAACTCGACCGGGTGCTGCCCGCCAGACTGCGGCACGAGGTGCGCGCGCTGTCCGGTTCGGTGGTCTCCTTCGACGGAAGCCGCGCGCCGATCGACCCCGACGTGCTCCTGACACTGGCCCGCGCCTGCCGCGACGAGGTCGAGGCGGGCTTCGCGTATCCGTCCTCCTCGGATTCCGCGGTGCGCAGGGTCGAGCCGTACCGTCTGGTGGCGTCCGGGCGCCGCTGGTACCTGCTCGCCTACGACCTCGACCGCGACGACTGGCGTACCTTCCGTGTCGACCGGATGACCGAGGTTTCCCCGCGCTCGTGGCGTTTCCACCCGCGCCCGGCACCCGACGCGGCGGCGTACGTGCAGGAGAACGTCGCCAGCCGGGTCTACCGGCACCAGGCGCGGTTCCTGGTGCACGCACCCGCTCCGGTCGTGCGGGCGCAGATTCCGGCCTCGGCGGCCGTAGTGCGGGAACGGGGGCGTTCGCGGTGCGAGGTGTTGAGCGGGGCCGGGGATCTCGATTTCCTGCTGATGCACGTGGTGTTGCTGGGGCATTCTTTTGAGGTGCTCGAACCGGCGGAGCTGGGGGAGCGGTGCCGGGTTCTGGCTGAGCGGTTACTCGGGGCGGCGGGTTCTGGGGCCGCGCCATCAGCCGACTAAGTGCGGCGACTTTCGGCGGCCGGAAGTACATGAAGGACCCCTTCCTGTACTTAGGCGCAAGGAAGGGGGCCTTCATGTACTCGGGAAGGGGCCCCTCACGGGACGGAGAAGCTCACCGCCCGGTCCATTGAGGCGAACGCCCGGCCGTCCAGGCCGCATAGAACTCCCCATGGTCCTTCGCCGTCATCAGCAGGGCCTGCGTGATCGCCTCGAGTTCGATCGAACTCCCCAGGTCCATGTCGAGTTCGCGGGTCAACAAGACCTTCGTCGTGCTGTAAGCCAACGCCGGTCCGTCGGCGAGACGCCGGGCCAATGCGGAGGCCTCGGAAGCGAGCGAAGTGTCGGGAACGACCTTGGAAGCCAGGCCGATCGCCTCCGCGCGAGCCGCGTCGATCTTGTCGCCCAGCATCAGCAGTTCCGTCGCGCGGCCCAGGCCGACGAGCCTCGGCAGCAGGTACGCCGAGCCCATGTCCGCGCCGGCCAGGCCGACTTTCGTGAACAGGAAGGCGAATTTCGCCGACGACGCCATGAGCCGGAAGTCGCTCGCCAGCGCGATCACCGAACCCGCGCCAGCCGCGATGCCGTTCACCGCGGCGATCACCGGGATGGGGCACTCCCGCAGCGCTTTCACCACCGCGCCGGTCATGCGGGTGAATTCCAGCAGTTCCGCGGTCTCCATTTTCTGCAGTTCGCCGATGATCTCTTCGACGTCGCCGCCGGAGCAGAAGCCGCGTCCCCGGCCGGTGACGACCAGCACCCGGACGTCGCCGCGGTGCGGCAACTCGGCCAGCAGGTCGCGCAGGTCCGCGTAGGCGTCGAAGGTGAGCGCGTTCAGTTTTTCGGGGCGGTCCAAGGTGACCGTGGCGACGCCGTCGTCCACGGTGAACTCGAAGTGCTCCCAGTCCGTCGTGATCGGCGGCGTGGCGCGGAACGGGCTCATGACTGGATCCCACCTCCATCGAGGACGAGTGTCTGTCCGTTGATCGCGGCGGCTTCGGGCGCCGCGAAGAAGGTCACCGTGTGGGCGACCTCGTCGGGTTCGAGCAGGCGGCCGAGCGGGGACGCGGCGGCGAGGGCGGCTTCCGCGTCGGCTTCGTCACGGCCGGTCCGTTCCTGGATCCGGGCCACGGAGGCGGCCGTCATCTCCGTGCGCACGAAGGCCGGGCAGACCGCGTTCGCGGTGACGCCGGTGCCCGCCACTTCCGCGGCGGTGGCCCGCATGAGGCCGACGGCGGCGTGCTTCGACGCGGTGTATCCGGCCGTGTAGCGGTAGCCGATATGCGACGCGGTCGAGGCGACGGTGACGATCCGGCCGGTGTCGCGCGACCGCATACCGGGCAAAACCGCCCGTGTGCACAGGAAAGCACCGGTCGCGTTGACCTCGAACTGGCTCCGCCACTGCTCCAGCGACGTCTTCGCCAGCGGGGCGCTCGCCGAGATCCCGGCGTTGTTCACCAGCACGTCCACCGGGCCGAGGCCGTCGAAGTACCGTGTGACGGCGTCTTCGTCGGTGACGTCGCAGTCGGCCCGGCCGGGCGCGTGCACCTTGTCGCCGGCGGCCCGGAATCGGGCGGCGATGGCCGCGCCGATCCCGCGTGTCCCGCCGGTGACGACGACGATCCTGCTCACTCTTCCTCCACCCGGCGCAACGCGCGCCGATCGATTTTTCCGTTGGCCGTGCGGGGAAGTCGGGTCACGAAGACCACCTCGCGCGGATACTTGTGCTTCGCCAGATGCCCCCGTGCGTGGTCCTTCAGTTCGTCGGCGGTCACGGAAGCGCCTTCCGCCAGGACGACGCACGCTCGCGGGACGACCAGGCCGTCGACGGTCATGCCCAGCACCGCGCAGTCGACGACGGCGGGATGACCGATGAGACAGTCTTCGATCTCGCTCGGCGCGACGAACACGCCGGACACCTTCAGCAGGTCGTCGGCGCGGCCGTGGTGGTGGAAGTACCCGTCGGTGTCGCGGCTGAACAGATCGCCGGTGCGCAGGGTGTCGCCGTCGAACGTCCGCGCGGTCTTCTCCGCGTCGCCGTAGTACTCGCGCGCGATGGTCGGGCCGGTCACCTCCAGGGTGCCGATCTCCCCATCCGGTAAAGGATCGCCGCTCTCGTCGAGGACACGAGCGGTGTAACCGGGAACCTCACGGCCGAGGCTGCCGACGCGCTGCGCGCCGGGCACATTGGACAGATAGATGTGATACGCCTCCGACGAGCCGATCCCGTCGATCACCGGGACACCGAACACGTTGTCCCACTTGCGATGCAACTCCGACGGCAGTGCCTCACCCGCCGACGTCGCGAGCCGTAGCGAACTCATGTCCACAGTAGACGATTTCGGATGGGCGATCATCGCGCTCATCATGGTCGGCACGTTGACCAGGATCGTCGGCCGGTAGCGCTCGATCAGCGAAAACAGCAGTTCGGCGGTGCTGCGTTCCGGGAACACGATTCCGGACGCGCCGACGCCGAACGGGAACAACGCGGTCAGATCCCGCGCGTAGCCGAAGAAGAGCTTCGGCACGGCCAGAACGCGGTCGTCTTCGCGGAGGCCGAGCACGCCGAGCGCGTACCGGTCGAAGCTCTCCAGCGCGCTGCGCGCCGGGTGCACGCACGCTTTGGGTGAACCGGTGCTGCCGGTGGTGAACTTCCAGATCGCGACCTCGTCCGAAGTGGTCGGCGCGGCCTCCAGTTCGGCGGAGGCCGACGCGACCAGCGAGTCGAACGAGTGCTCACCGGGCCGCACCTCCACGTCGCCGATCACCAGCAGGTTCCGTGCTCCGGCTTCGCGCAGCGCGGGCAACGTCGAGCCGTCCGCGATGACGACGACGGCCTCGGTGTAGTCCAGGTAGTACGCGTAATCCTTCGGCTGGAGGAAGGAGTAGACCTCGGCGGTGACGGCGCCGATCTTCTGCGCCGCGTACCAGACGGCCACGAACTCGACGCTGTCGTTCAGTGCCAGCAGGACCCGGTGTCCACTTCGGACACCGAGGTCTCGCAGCACGTTCCCGGCGCGGTTCACCAGTGCCGCCAGTTCCGCGTACGTGACCTCTTCGTCGCCGCACAGCAACGCCGTCCGCGCACCGGGAAGGCGGTCCACGAAATGGGTCGCCAGGTTGAAGGTCATACCAGCTCCCGGATCGCTTCGACCAGGATGTCGGTGAGCACCGAGAAGGTCTCCTCACCTTCTTCGGCGCTCGCCTGGGCGGGGGTGCCGCAGTACGCCTCGGTCATCCCGGCCGAGGCGAAGTCCGTGACCCCGTCGCGCGCCAGGTCGACGTGGACCGCGGGCAGTGCGCGCTGGATGGCGGCGTCGACGAGGTCCGGCCGGTCGGCGAGCACCAGCGACGTCTCGTACCGCCCGGCATGGCACTCGCCCGAGCGGAACTCGTCGGTGAGCCGGGTGGCGTACCGGCGGCGGACCAGGTCGACGAAGCCCACGCCGTCGGCCTCCGCCACGCGCCGCAGCACGGCCAGATGCGCCGGTTCGAAATGGTTGTTGACCAGCAGGATCCGGGAGAAACCCTGCTCGGCGAGCGCCTCGCGGATCTCGGTCAGCAGCGCGTACAGGGTTTCTTCGCCGATCGAGATGCCGCCCGCGAACCCGGCCGCGAACCGGGTCACGCCATAGGGCACCTCGGGCAGGATCAGCACGTGGAGGCCGGGGTCACCCGCCAGTCGTGCGGCGGCGCGCTCGCACATCCCCCGCGAGATCAGGGGATCGGTGCCCAGCGGTGCGTGCGGTCCGTGTGGTTCGACGGCACCCACCGGCAGCAGCAACACGGGAACGCGCGCATCGGACGCGAGTGCGGCCACCTGAGGCGAGCTCAACTCCGCGAAGTACGTCACCCGAATCAAGCTACACCGCAGCCGCCTGAGGTGTATAGAGTTGCGCGTATGCCCGAATCGGTCACACCGCACGGTGAGCCAGGTCCCCAGGAACTGGTCATGACCCTGCTCGGCACCTACGTGTCGCCGCGTGAGAGCCGCCGTGTCTGGTCCGGCGGTCTGGTCGCCGTGCTCGCCGGACTCGGTTTCTCCGACGGCGCCGCGCGGATCGCGCTGGCCAGGCTCGTCCGCCGCGACCTGCTCGCGAGACACAAGGCGGGCAGGCTCACCCACTACTCGCTGACCCGCCGCACGATCGCGCTCCTGGAGGACGGCGACCGCCGGATCTTCTCCCTCGGCAGACGCGAACGCGAGGCCGGGGAGTGGACCGTGCTGTGGCAGAGCATCCCCGAAAGCCGCCGTCAAGCCCGCGAACGGCTGGTGCGCCGTCTGCGCTTCCTCGGTTTCGGGCCGGTGCAGGACGGCACCTGGATCGCTCCGCACGACCGCGAGGCCGAGGTGCTCGCCCTGCTGGCCGAACTGGACGTCTCCGATCACGCCGGGTTGATGCTCGGAAAACCGTCGGCGGGCCTCGACGTCCGGCGGTTCGCCGGCCGGGCGTGGAACCTCGACGGCCTCGCCGCGCGGTACGACGCGTTCGTCCGGGATTTCAGCGGGTACTCGGAGAACCTGCCCGACGCGGAAGCGTTCGCCGTCCGGACCTGGCTGACGCACACGTTCCGCGCCTTCCCGTCGCTCGATCCGGAACTCCCGGTCGAGCTGGTACCCGCGCCGCCGAGCCGGGCGGCCGCGGTCGACCTGTTCCACGATCTTTACCAGGCATTGGCCCCGCCCGCGCAACGCCATTTCGATGAGGTGACAGAAAAATGAACGACACTCAGGCCGCATTGGGTTACACGTCCTACCTTTCGCTGGACGAATTGCTGGACGCGCAGCATCCCCGCTCCGACGAACACGACGAGTTGCTCTTCATTGTTATCCACCAAGTGTATGAACTTTGGTTCAAACAAGTTCTCCACGAGGCGCTTTACCTGCAGGAGCAGCTCGAGGCGGGTAACACCGCTCACTCCGTCCGCACACTGAGGCGGATCCTGACTATCTTCAAGGTGGTGGTCGCGCAGATAGATGTGCTGGAGACGATGACTCCGAGCCAGTTCACCGGTTTCCGTGCGCGACTCGACGCTTCGAGCGGGTTCCAGTCGGCTCAATTCCGCGTTCTGGAGGCCGTTCTCGGCCGCCGGGACGAGCGGGTGTTCGCACATTACCCCGAAGGCGGTGAACAACGCGCCCAGATCTCCGACGCGATGTCACGGCCGTCGCTCTTCGATTCCTTCGTCGCCTACCTCGCGGTGAAGGAATACGACGTCCCGACCGGGCGCGATTTCACCAAGCCACTCGAACCCTCTCCGGCGCTCCAAGAGGTTCTGTTGCGGGTCTACCGCGATGACACCGGGCCGTCCGTCGTGGCGGAGCACCTGGTCGATCTGGACGAAGGGATGCAGGAGTGGCGGTATCGGCACGTGAAGATGGTCGAGCGCACCATCGGAGACAAGACCGGGACGGGGGGTTCGTCGGGCGCGCACTATCTGCGTTCGACGCTTTTCTCCCCGATGTTCCCGGACCTCTGGGCGGTGCGGAGCAGGCTTTGACGAACCTTGACGAACTCCGCCGCGACCCCAACGCGCTCGCGGCGCACTACACGGAATTCGGTGTGGCGGACCGGATCCTGTTGACCGGACACTCGCATCAGGCCTGGCCGGACGTCGCGCGGGAGGGCCTTCTCGAGGCCTTCGCCGACACGGCCGAAGAGGTCGACACGAAGTGGGACCGGGCGTTCGCGAAGGCCGACGAGATGCGGGCCGGGTTCCGGGCGCTGCTCGGTGACCCGCACGGCGCCATCGCGCTCGGCGCCAGCACCCACGATCTGGTGATCCGGTTCCTTTCGGCGATGGATCTCCCGCGCCGTCCGCGGCTGGTCACCACCGACGGGGAGTTCCACACGCTGCGCCGTCAGCTGGCAAGGCTGGCCGAGGAAGGCGTCGAGGTCGTCCGCGTCCCCTCGACGCCGGTCAACTCGCTTGCCGAACGCGTCGCGGCCGAGGTCACCGAAGACACCGCCGCCGTACTCGTCTCGGCCGTGCTGTTCGAGACCTCCCGGCTCGTGCCGGGCCTCGCGCATCTCGCCGACGTCTGTCTTTCGAAGTCGGTGAACCTCGTCGTCGACGCCTACCACGCGCTCGGCGTCGTCCCGTTCCCACTGCACGACCTCGGCCTCACCAACGCCTGGGTCCTCGGCGGCGGCTACAAGTATCTCCAGCTCGGTGAGGGCAACTGTTTCCTGCGGATGCCCGCGCACGCGCAGGAACTGCGGCCGGTCGTCACCGGCTGGTACGCCGAGTTCGGCGCGCTCGCGGACGAGCGCCGGTCCGGCCAGGTCGCCTACGCCTCCGGATCGGACCGGTTCGCCGGAGCGACCTACGACCCGACGAGCCACTACCGGGGCGCTCGCGTCTTCCGGTTCTTCGCCGAGCAAGGGCTCACGCCCGAGTTCCTGCGGGAGGTCTCGCGGCACCAGGTCGGCTTCCTCGCCGACGGCTTCGACAAGCTCGGGCTGCGCGAAAACGTCATCACGCGTGACCGCGAGACACCGCTGGACCGGATCGGCGGCTTCCTGTCGCTGAAGTGCGCCGACGCCGGCGCCCTGCGGGCCGCCCTCGCCGAACGCGGCGTCCGGACCGACAGCCGCGGCCAGTACCTGAGGTTCGGACCGGCTCCGTACTTGTCCGATCGTCAGCTCGACTCCGCGCTCCACATCCTCCAAGAGGTCGTCGACGGCTGAGCCGGCTCGTCCCCGGTTTGGCGAACGGACCGGGGCGATCTAGGTTTGCGATGTGGCACCGTCGCCGCCGGACGACCTTCGTCGGGGATTGTGCCTTGTTGCAGGAACTTCGCACGTGAGCCACGAGCAGCGTGCACTCCAGGACAAGGAGTCACCACAGTGACCGAAGTGTTCGGCCAGGGTACCGGCCATGAACAGGTCGTCTTCTGCCAAGACCAAGCCACCGGCCTGAAGGCCATCATCGGGATCTACTCGACGGCGCTCGGACCGTCGCTGGGCGGGACCCGGTTCTACCCCTACGAGACCGAGGAAGCCGCACTCGCGGACGTCCTCGCTCTTTCGAAGGGGATGGCCTACAAGAACGCGCTCGCCGGGCTCGACCTCGGCGGCGGCAAGGCCGTCATCATCGGCGACCCCCAGAAGCACAAGACCGAAGCGCTGCTTCGCGCCTTCGGCCGGTTCGTCCAGTCGCTGGGCGGCCGCTACATCACCGCCTGCGACGTCGGCACCTACGTGCAGGACATGGACATCGTCGCCCGCGAATCGGAGTTCGTCACGGGCCGCTCGCCGGAGAACGGCGGCGCCGGCGACTCCTCGGTGCTCACCGCCTTCGGCACCTACCAGGGCATGCGCGCCTCCGCGGACGCCGTCTGGGGCGTCCCGGACCTCGCGGGCCGCAAGGTCGGCGTCGCCGGGGTCGGCAAGGTCGGGCACATCCTGGTCGGGCATCTGATCGAGGCGGGCGCGCAGGTGGTCATCACCGACGTCTCGCCCGCCGCGATCGAACGCACCCGCGCGGCGTACCCCGGGGTCGAGGTCGTCGAAGACCTCGACACGCTGATCCGCACCGAACTCGACGTCTTCGCGCCGTGCGCGCTGGGCGGGGTGCTCACCGACGAGACCGTCGGTGAGCTGCGGTCCAAGATCGTCTGCGGCGCGGCCAACAACCAGCTCGCGCACCCGGGCATCGGCAAGGAACTCGATGACCGCGGGATCCTCTTCGCGCCGGACTACCTGGTCAACGCCGGTGGCGTGATCCAGGTCGACGACGAGCGGCGCGGCTTCGACTTCGCGCGGGCCAAGCGCAAGACGACGGCCATCTTCGACACCACCAAGGCGGTGTTCGCGCTGGCCAAGGCCGACGGGGTCCCGCCGGCGACGGCGGCCGACAGGCTGGCCGAGCGCCGGATGGCCGAGGTCGGCGGACTGCGGTCGATCCTGACGGTGTAGCTCTCGCGTCCCGTAACGCCATGAACGGTCCTTTACTTGCAAATTTCGCAAGTAAAGGACCGTTCATGGCATTGGGAGACTCGGCCGCGGGGTGCCGGAGATGGCCGGTATGCCGCGGTGTGCGTGTCGAGCCGAGGGTCGCGAAAGCCACTTTCGGGACACCAGGTGTCCCGAAAGTGGCTTTCGCGTCAGGTCCGTCCGGCGCGCGGACGTGCCGGGGCTCAGCCGCTCTTGCGACGGAAGGTGCGCTTGTTCGCGGCCGGGCCGTGGGCGTGCAGGTTCTTGCCGCCGGCGTTCTCGTGTGCCGAGCCGGAGCGGGCCTGGGCCTGCTTGCGCTCCAGGGCCTCGCGGAACTTGCGCTTGGTGTCGTCCTCTTCGCCATCCGCTGGGGACGGTGCCGGTTCAGTCATTACTACCTCCGAGGTGACGACATGTGACGTTCTCACCCTGTCAGGAACCATCCGGATTGGCGAGTCGATTTACCTCACCTGGGCGGCGTGGCGGAGTTGACCGGGCGGCTGAGGAGACCCGAGTGCTTCGGCTTCCCGTTCGGTGGTGTCTCCGTCGTCGTCGCGGGTCCGGTTCGGCGGCCCAGGCGACTCCGCGTCACCGGGCATCCGTCCGCGTGAACGGGGTTCCCTACGCCTCCACCGGACTTCTTGACGGAATACTGACCCCTCAGGCCTTCCGCGCGTGCGCGATGATCGCGTCGGCGATCGCGGGCCACAGCTGCCGCGGCAGTTCGTGCCCCATCCCGGGGAACAGCAGCAGTTCGGCGTCCGGGATCGCTTCCGCGGTCGCCTTCCCGCCGCTGACGTTGATCAGCGGATCGCTCTCGCCGTGGATGACGAGCGTCGGGACGCGGACCTCGCGCAGCTTCGCCGTGCGGTCACCCGAAGCGACGACGGCGGCGGCCTGCCGCAACGCGCCCGCGGGGTGGTCGGCCCGGTCGTGGTTGCGGGTGGCCTTCATCCGCAGGAATTCGTCGTCGGACGGATGCCCGGGCGAGCCCACGAGCTTGAACCATGCGACGCCGTCCTCGATCGCCTGCTCCCGGGTGGCGGCGGGCGGCCGCGTCAGCCCGGCGAGCGCGGCGGGCTCCGGATGCCCCACCGAGGGATCCCCGGTGGTCGACATGATCGAGGTGAGGCTGAGCAACCGCTCCGGCGCGTCGATCGCGAGCTGCTGCACGATCATCCCGCCCATCGAGGCGCCGACGACGTGCGCCCGCCCGAATCCGAGCGCGTCGAACAGCCCGGTGACGTCGGCGGCGAGATCGGACAGCAGGTACGGCGCGGAGGACAGGTCGCCCGCGGCGAGGGCGGCGAGATCGGGCGTGGGGAGATCGTCCAGATAGGACGAGAGGCCGATGTCACGGTTGTCGAACCGGACGACATGGAACCCGCCCTCGGCGAGCAGTTCGCCGAAGCCGACCTCCCAGGTCACCATCTGGGCGCCGAGTCCCATCACCAGGACGAGCGGCGGATCCGCGGGGGAGCCGAAGGTGTCGTATTCGAGTTCGAGACCGTTCACGCGCGCGCGGGGCATGGGCACGATCCTGCCGGACGCCCCCGCCGTCCGACCAGCCGAAGGCGGATACGGTAGCCCGCATGTCGACTTTCTCCGAAGACGCGGGATCCCGGCCGAGGTCGCGCGCGGCTTCCGGACGGCCGGCGGTCACCAAGGACCGGATCGTCGACGCCGCGCTGGAGCTTTCGGCCGAGTCCGGCCTGGAGAACTGGACGCTGCGGCAGCTCGCGGCCGCCGTCGACGCCTACCCCGCGGTGGTCTACCACCACGTCGGCGACCGCGACACCGTCGTCGTCGCGGTGCTGGACCGGGTGGTCGGCGAACTGACCTTGCCCGACGAGACGTGGGCGTGGCGGGACTGGTTCGACGAGTTCCTGCCGACCGTGCGGAAGGTGCTGCGCCGCTATCCCGGTTCGGCGCGGCGGCTCGCCTTGTTCGGGCCGTCGGTCGCCGCCGCCGTGCCGACCATGAACACCGGCATCGGCCGTCTGCTCGCCGCAGGCTTCGGCACCGAGGCGCCGTTCGCCTACAACCTGCTCCTCGCCACCGCCTGCCAGTTCGTCGCGATGGAGGACGACCGCGAGAGCGCGATGGCGCTCCAGCTCGACCGGTCCGAGGGCTACGCGGCGTACCGCACCCGCGCGGATCTGCCGGGAATGGCGGCGCTGGGCGAGTCGATCGCGGCGCTGGTCGCGGATCCCGACCTCGCGGCCGGTTACTACGAACGGCTCTACGGTTACGCCGTGCAGTGCTGCCTCGACGGGCTCGAACAGCGGCTCACTCAGTTGAACGCTCTCGGAAGTTTGACAGAGCCGTGACAGGGAATCGGCGTAGTGTGGAGGGATACCGGTGCTCGTCACCGGTCCCGAAGCCCCTGGCACCCACCTCCCCCTCGAGGTGCCGGGGGCTTCTTCAAGCGCTGTCCTGCAAGTCGTGTCCGCGGTCGCCTGGATCACGAAGCCCATCGAACAGACTTACCGGACAACGCCTATCCGTGCCGCGGGGCGGCGCGCTGGATCTCGGGGAAGACCTCACCGACCAGCGTGACCAGTGACTTGCTGAGCAGCGTGTGCACCTGCGCGCGGTCGAGCGAACCGCGGACGAGCCATTCGCGGCCCGCCGCCTTGACCATCCCGCCGAACGCGCGGACCAGCGCGTTCAGCTCCTGCCCGTGCTCGCTCTCGCGGGAGAGGCCGACGGCTTCGAGCACCCGGTCCGCCGATTCGCGATCGGCCTCTTCGAGGATCCGTTCGACCTCGAGGTCCCGGCCGATGCCTTCCGGCGCGATCGCGGCCAGCCACATCTTCCCCTGGCTGGTGACCATGTCCAGGAACCAGTCGATGGCGACGTCGGCGCGCAGTTCGAGCGGGCCGTCCGGCAGGATCTCGACGGCGAGCCTCGGCACGGTCAGCGCCCGGCGGATGATCTCCAGATAGAGCTCGCGTTTGGTACCGAAGTAGTGGTTGATCAGCCCCCTGGCGACCCCGGCTTCCGCCGCGATGTCCGAAGTGGACACTTCCGAGTAGGGGCGGTCCGCGAAAAGGCGGGCCGCGCAGGCGAAGATCTGCTCCTTGCGTTCGTCCGGTTCCAGTCTCCGCCATCTCGGCGCCGGCTCGGTGGTCATGCGGTCAATCTTCCCACGATCGATTCAGCCCGGCCGGACAGCGGCTCGTTCGCTGTGACATGAAAAAGCAAAGTGTCAGTTAATCCGCTGTGTACCGTCTGTTGGCCCGTTGGTCTTTACCGTCTTCATTCAGGTGGCATGCCGTGCGCGCTGTCGGGGCGCGTTTGCCTCCTACCGGCCCGGCCTGGCGAGTAACCCCCCCTAGCTCGCCAGGCCCGGGCCTTCTTACTGCGACGGGCGTTCGGCGGGCAAGAGCAGCGTGAACGTCGTCGGCGACGGACTCGTCAGTCGCAGCCGCCCGCCCTCCGCCTCGGCCAGGCTCCGCGCCAGCCGCAGCCCGATCCCGTGGCCTTCGCGCTCTTCGGACCGTTCCCCGGTCACGAACGGATCGTGACCGTCCGCGATCGTGCCCTCGTCGCGCACGTCGATGGCCAGCGCGTCCCCGGCGTCGCGGGCGAGGACGGTGACGGTGCCGCGTCCGTGCGTCGCCGCGTTGTCCAGCAGCACGGCGAGCACCTGCCGTACGGCCGCGTCCGCCGCCCGCGCCGGCAGGGCCTCGCGTCCGCTGATCCGCAGCGCGCGGCCGTGTCCGGCGAGCAGGCCGTGCCAGGTCTGGCGGACCTCTTCGAAGAGTTTGCCCAGGTCGAGCAGCGCACGCGGCGCCCTGGTCTGTTTGGCCAGCGCCAGCAGGTCGTCGATGGTGCGTTCCAGCCGGTCGGCCGACGCGATGCCGTCGCGGATCGTCGCGTAGGGGTCGCGATCGGGGCTCTCCAGCGCCGCCTCCAGTTGCAGCCGCAGCCCGGTCAACGGCGTCCGCAGCTGGTGCGAGGCGTCGGAGGAAAAGGTCCGCTCGCGTTCCAGCGTCTCGCCGATCCGCTCGGACGTGACGTCGAGTGCTTCGGCGACCTGATCGATCTCGTGAACCCCTGTCCGGCGCGCGCGAACGGTGAAGTCGCCCTCGCCGAGGCGTTCGGCGGTGGCGGCCAGATCCTCCAGCGGCCGCGCCAGCCGGGTGGCGATCCGGCGCCCGATCAGCCAGCTCGCCCCGATCGCGACACCGGCGAGCGCGACCATCTTCAACCAGGTGAGCCGGATCCGGGCGTCCAGTTCCGACCGGGGATGGGCGGCGCGGACCACCCCGACGAGCGACGGTCCGCTGAGCACGGGAACGGCCAGGACCACCTCGTCTTCGCGCGTCCCCGTCGCCATGTCGGTGTAATGCGCGTCGCGGACGAACCGGTCTTCGGTGTCAGGCCCGTTGCCGGCCAGGAGCCTGCCGGTCGGGGTGTACACCGCGACCCTGATCCCGCGGATGCGGCCTTCTTCCGCTTTGACCGGTCTCAGTTCCGGGACCCGGCCGTTGGCCAGGTCGCCGGTCACGCCGAGGACGACGGTGTCGGCGACCCGTTCGAGGTCGTGGGTCGAGTTGCCCTCGTGGAACTTGGCGACCGCGATGGCCAGCGGCGCTCCGAACAGGGTGATCGCCAGCACCGCGGCCAGCACGGTGAGGGTGACGATCCGGCGGCGCACGGACAGAGTGTGGCCGACGAGGACGAGGATCACCCACCCGGCGCGATATTTTGCCGTCCGTTGACCTGAGATCAAGGCGATGTTGACCCCCTTCGCTTTACCTTGGGGCCATGCGCCGACGTGCCGCCGTCCTGGCAGGCCCGGGGCCCGGATCCGTCCCCCTCGTCCGGTTCGCCGTCCCGGGCGAGTGTGTGGCCGTGCTGCCCGCCGGAAGTGGCGACACCCCCACCGGTTCTCCCGGTGTCGGAGTGCTGCTCAGGCGCGGGAACCTCTTCGGTCATCTCACCGTCGGGCAGAACGTCGTGCTGGCAGGCAGGCTGGCCGGCCGCCGTTCCCTCC
The DNA here is from genome assembly GCF_055588925.1 of Amycolatopsis sp. NPDC041971. Taxonomy (NCBI): domain Bacteria; kingdom Bacillati; phylum Actinomycetota; class Actinomycetes; order Pseudonocardiales; family Pseudonocardiaceae; genus Amycolatopsis; species Amycolatopsis sp. NPDC041971. The sequence continues at coordinate 206,849 of NZ_JBVJCE010000014.1, forward strand.
GCCAGGCCGACGACCTGCTCGAACTGGTCGGCCTCGCCGGCCGTGGTGACACCTATCCGGGCACGCTGTCGCCGCTGGAAGGCGCGCGGGCCGGAGTCGCCGTCGCACTGGCCGGAGCGCCCGAGGTCGTCGTCGCCGACGAACCGGCTGGCGAACTCGACGTGCTCGCCGCGCTCGAACTCATGGATCTGCTGTGCGCCGTCGCGGCCCGCGGGACGGCCGTCGTCGTGGCGACCCGCGACCATCAGATCGCAGCGGCCGCGCACCGGATCGTGAGAGTGGCGTGACGCCGCCACTGGTCCGCACCGACGAGCTGGCGCACACCTACGGTTCCGGCTTGACCGCGGTGGTCGCCGTGCACGGCGTCACCTGCGTGCTCTGCGAAGAGACCCGCGCGGTGGTGACCGGCAGGGCCGGGGCCGGGAAGACCACGTTGCTGCACCTGCTCGCCGGGATGAAGAAACCGACGGCGGGCACCGTCGAGTGGCCCGCGTTCGAACCGTCACCGCCGGGGCCCGACCTGATCGGGCTGGTGCTGCAGGACGGCGGACTGCTGCGCGATCTCGACGTCCGGCTCAACGTCGCCCTGCCGCTGGTCCTCGCGGGCCGCACCGGCACCGCGGTCCGCGATGCCGTCGACGGCGCGCTGGAGCTCGTGGGCCTCGCCGGCTTCGCCAAGAAGGCGCCTCGCGACCTGACCGGTGAGCAGATCCGGCTCGCCATCCTGGCCAGGGCGCTCGCGCCCGCGCCGAAACTCATCCTCGCCGACGACCCGGCGGGCTGGCTGGACCAGCGCGAGGGGGAGCGGCTGCTCGGCAGGCTCGTGCAGGCCGCGGACCGGCTGGCCGCCGGACTGCTGGTGGCCACGGCCGAACCGGCCCCGGCCGGGCTGTTCGGCGAACAGTGGGCGATGGTCGACGGGAAGCTGGTGCGGGACCGATGATGGCGGCGATGGCGTTGTGGGTCGGCGGGATCGCGCGCGTGCGCCCCGCCAGGCTCGGCGTGCCCGCGGCCGGTGTCGCGATCGTGACCACGTTGCTCGCCGTGCACGGCTGGACCTGGGAACCGGCGCCGGCTTGGGTGCCCGCGACGGTGCTCGTGGTGTTGCTGGCCGCCCCTTCGGAACGCTCGCTGCGGGCGGATCACGACCTCCTGCGCGCCCGCGGCGCGACCGGTGGCCAGGTGCTCGCGCTGGCCTCGGCCGAAGCCGCGGTCGCCGGGCTGACCGGTGGCCTCGCCGGTCTCGTGGTGCCACTGGGCGGTGGCTTCCTGACCGCGTCCGGCTTACGGCTCGGCTGGGAAATCGTTCTCTTGCTGTTCGCCGGTGTGGTCGTGGCGGCCCTCGCCCTGCTGCCCCCGGTGCTGCGCGAGTGGTACTTCGTGCCCGCCGACGACGGGCCGCCCTGGTGGTCGCCCTACGGCCTCGACTTCGTCCTGCTCGCGCTCGGCTTCGTCTGGCCGCTGTTCGGCTGGGCGGGCGGCACGATGCTGTTGTGGCGGCTGATCGAACTGGGGCTGCGCAAGGGCAAACGCGTGATCGGCGGGGTGCTCAGGCCACTCGTCTCGGGGCTCGCGGGTGTGCTCGCCCTGTCCATTTCGTGGCGGAGCGCGTTGCTGGCGCGGTCGGTGACGCTGGTCGCGCTGGCGGTGGCGTTCGCGATCTCGTCCGCTTTCACCAAGGACGGCTGTAACGCGGCCAAGGTGGACCTGGTCGCGTCCCTGATCCTCGCGGCCGCCGCGGCGGGACCGTCGTTCGGGGCGGCGCTCAACGAACGCCGTCGTGACCTGCTGATCGTGAGCACACTCGGCGCGAAACGCCGTCAAGTGGCGGCGTTCATCGCGGGGGACGCCCTGGTCGTCGGCGGCGGTGGCCTGATCGCCGGGCATCTGCTGGGGGTGCTGTTCGTGCTCGTCGCGCAGGTGGAGAGAACGCCTTCACCGCATGGGTACTTCGGGATGCTGGCGGCGGTGGTGATCGTTTCGTGCGTGGCGGCGTCGGCGCGGATCGCGCAACTCGCCGCCCGCGACGAGGTCTCCGACCTGCGCGACTACTAGGTCTCGAAGGGCTGTTCGAGCCGGTACCCGTGGCCGCGCAACGTCGAGATCCGCGGCGCCTGCTCGGGAGTGGGCGCCGACTCGGTCAGTTTCCGGCGCAGCGCGGCGATGTGGACGTCCAGGGTCTTCGTGGAGCCGTACCAGTGCGCGTCCCACACCTCCGACATCAGGGTGTCCCGGCTGACCGCGACGCCCGGCTGCTCGGCCAGCCGGGCGAGCAGGTCGAACTCCTTGGCCCGCAACGAGATCTCCCGTCCGCCGACACTGACCCGCCGTCCGGCGGTGTCCACCCGCAGATGGCCGACGGCGATCGCGGGCCTGCTCTCCGGCGGGGCCGTCCCGCGCCGCAGATGCGCTCGTACCCTGGCGAGCAGTTCACCGAGGCGGATCGGTTTGGTGAGGTAGTCGTCGGCGCCGGCCTCCAGGCCCACGACGACGTCCATCTCCTCCTGCCGGGCGGTCAGGATGACCAGGACGGCGCCGGGCAGTTCCGCCCGCAGCCGTCGGCAGACCTCGACCCCGTCCAGATCCGGCAGGCCGAGGTCGAGCAGGACGAAGTCGATATCGCCCTCCGCCGCGGCCGCGAGCGCCGTGCGGCCGTCGCGCTGCCAGGAAACCTCGTAGCCGTGCAGACGGAGCGTCGATTCGAGGACGCCGCCGATCGCGTCGTCGTCTTCGACCACCAGCAGTTTCGGCATGCGGGGCAGCTTAACCGTTGAACACTGTTCTTTTCGGCTTGGACGTTACGAACGCCACCTCTTCCGTAACAGGGCGCTAACGGTTCCTTCGATATGTCCATAAAGGACAGAGCGCGGCGGCCGCGAGGCACAGCCAGGCGAACACGTCACCGACACGGCCGTACACGGTCTGTGTTCTCGGCTGCACCGGAAGATCCGCGACGAGCGTCTGCTGATCCGTGCGGTAGTAGTCGGCGTGCCCGAGTACGCGCCCTTGGCCGTCCACAGCTGTGGAATTCCCGTGGGTGGAGTGCCGGAAGAGCGCGTAGCCGTTCTCCACCGCGCGGAAAGTGGCCTTTTCCGCGTGCAGCGAGCCGAATCCCTGCCAGTCGTTGGCGGGGACGAACATCAGCGAGGTCTCCTTGTCCGCGGCCTGGCGCATCAGGCCGGGGAAGTCCGCGTCGTAACAGATGACCGTCGCGAGCCGTCCGTACGGCGAATCCGCGGTGGGGACGGTGCCAGGACCGGGAGTCATCGGTTCCATCGGCGTCGGATGCGTCTTGTCGTAGGTCCACGACACCTCGCCGGCCGGTCCGACGAGCACGGCCACATTGCGGATGTAAGGCGCCTGCGACGTGTAGAGCGCGTACGCGAGGCCGACGTGGATCCCCGCTTGGTTCGCTTCGGCGCCGACCCGGCTCAGCAGCGCCGCCTGGTCGCGTTCCAGCACCCTGGCGTGCGTTTCCGGCCAGAGCACGATCTTCGCCCCCGCCGACGCCTGCTGCCGCGTCCTGGTCACGAGATCCTCGGTGACCGGCGCGAAGGCGGCGCCGACCGCGACCGGATCCGCCCCGCGCACTTCCTGTGCCCGCCAATACTTCACGCCGATCCGCTCCAATGCGTCGGAACTCGACCGGTCGGCCTCGGCCGAGGGAGAGATCCCCGCGATCCGCACCGTCTTCGTCGTGGGAGCGTCGAACAGCAACCGCGCTCCACCGGCGGCGAACACCAGGCCGAGCAGGCAAACGTGGACGAGGACCGTGCGCTTGGCCCGCGGCCACCCGTCCGCCCAAACGGTGTTCACCACCGAGGCGAACCAGGCCAGGACGAAGGTGAGGCCGTACACGCCGGTCACGGACGCCGTCTGGAGCAGCGGCAGATTCCCGGACTGGGTGCTGCCGAGCGCGCCGAAATCCCCGAATCCGGTGATCACCGTGAAGAGGTACTCGCCCGCGACGAGCGTCACCGGGAACACCAGTGTCCTTATCGGGCCGGCGCGGTCGGCGAGCAGGCGGTCGGCCACGAACGCCGTCGTCTGCAACACCGCCAGCAGGGTGAACGCGAGCAGTGCGGAGAGCACGAACAGCAGACTGGTGACGCCGAGCCAGAAGAGTTGCCCGATCAGCAGGGACAAGCCCACCATCAGGATCGCGCGCCGGAGGGGGACCAGGCGGGCGTAGCGGAGAAGGAAGATCGGGAACGCCCATGCCGCGAGCGGAACGTTCCAGTCGGTGTGGACGGCGAGCAGGAGCAACGCTGTGCCCAGCCACCAGAGCAGCCGTGGTTTCATGCCGCGAACGGTAGAAGGCCACGGCCGCCCGGACAGCGGACCTTGGGCAGCGAGTGCCCCTTACTTTAGTCAGGAAACGTGGTCCCGATAGGCCGCGATGGTCTCCGCGAGCACTTCGCCACCGGGGCGGCGCCAGAGATCGGCGTCGAACACCTCGACCTCGATCGGCCCGGTGTACCCGGCGGCCTCGACGCAAGCCTTCAGATGCCGGTGGTCGATCGGGCCGTCACCGGGCAGCGCCCGGCCGAGCAGGGTGTCGGTCAGCGGCACCTTCTGGTCGCACACATGGAATCCGGCGATCCGCCCGGCCGCCGCGGCGATCGACTCCTCGATCCGCGGATCCCACCACACGTGGAACTCGTCGACGATCACGCCGACCTGTTCGGCCGGATGTTCCAGCGCGACCGCCAGCGCCTGCTCCACAGTGGACAGCACCGAACGTTCGGCGCACTGCATGGGGTGCAGTGGTTCCAGACCGAGGCGGACCCCGCGCTCCCCGGCGTACGGCGCCAGTTCGCCGACCGCGTCCGCGACCCGCTGCCGCGACGACGCCAGGTCTCCGTTCACGCCGCCGACGACCAGGACGAGGACGTCCGCGCCCAGCGCTGCCGCTTCGTCGATCGCCTCCCTGGTCTGCGCGACACCGTCCACAGGGGACCCTTCCGGGGTGATCCCGGTGAAGAAACCGCCACGGCACAACGACGACACGCCGACGTCGTACTCCTTGAGCAGCCGCGCGGTCTCCCCGACACCGGTCTCGGCGACCTTGTCCCGCCACAGGCCGATCCAGCGGACACCCGCCTCGGCGCAGCCCGCGACGGCTTCCGGCAGCGACCACGCCTTGGTGGTGATCTGGTTCAGGCTCAACCGGTCCATCAGGCCACCCCCGCCGCGGCCAGCAGCGGACGCATCCGCGCGACGGCGAGATCCGGGTCGGCGAGTGCCCCGGCGGCGTCGGCCAGGCGCAGCAATTCGGCCAGATGTGTGATGGACCGCGCCGACTCACGGCCCGCGACCATGCGGAAGTGCTCCTGGTGCCCGTTGAGATAGGCGAGGAACACGACGCCCGTCTTGTAGTTCCTGGTGGGCGCGCGGAAGATGGCGCGGCTCAAGGCCACCGTCGGGTCCAGCAGGCCGTGGAAGCCGGCTTTGTCGCCTTCGTCGAGCCGGGCGAGCGCGGCGCCGGCGACCTGCGCGACGGCGTCGAAAATGCCCAGAAGTGCTTCACTGTGGCCCTGCTCGTCCCCGGCGATCAGTTCCGGGTAGTTGAAGTCGTCACCGGTGTAACACTTGACGCCTTCGGGCAGTGCCCGGCGGAACTCGGTCTCGATCGACGCGTCGAGCACCGAAACCTTGACCCCGGCGATCACGTCGGCGTGCTCGGCGCAGAGCCTGCCCAGTTCCTTGGCGGCCTCGCGGACGTCACCGTGGCCCCAGTAACCCGCCAGTGCCGGGTCGAACTGCTCGCCCAGCCAGTGCAGCAGGACCGGACGGTCCGCGCCGGAGAGCAGCTTCCCGTACGCGGCATGGTAATCCCCGGGACCGGACGCCGACGCGGCCAGCGCGCGGCTGGCCATCACGACCGGGATCGCCCCGGCCGCACCGACCAGGTCCAGCTGCTCGCGCCAGGCGTCCACAATGGACTCGGCGGGGGCTTCACCGCCGGGAAGCTGATCGGTGCCGACGCCCGCCACCCACGGCCGTCCGGCGGCGAGCGCCCCGGTGCGCCGGATGAGGTCCTTGGTGGTGTCCCAGTCCAGGCCCATCCCGCGCTGCGCGGTGTCCATCGCTTCGGCCACGCCGAGACCGCAGGACCACAGGTGCTCACGGAAGGCGAGCGTCGTGTCCCAGTCCAGTACGGCGCCTTCTTCGGGGTCGGCGGGGGCGAGCGGGTCGGCGACGACGTGTGCTGCCGCGTAAGCGATCCGGGAGGTCGGCGGCGAGGCCGGTTTCGCGGGCGTTTCCGCCCCTCGCGGCGTCCACTCCACCAGACCGCCGTCGGCGGTGGGCAGGGCGATCAAGGTCATCGGGTCTCCGTGGCACGAGGATGAGAAAGCGCTTTCTCAACCCACGTTAAGTCACCTCGTGGGCCGTACACAAGGGTTTCAGCGGGCGGGAGCGGCGGTACTGCGGCGCAGGACGACCGCACCGGACATCCGCACCGTCCGCGGCCGGGTGCCGGGCGCGGCCTTGAGTGCCAGGTCCATGGCCCGTTCGCCCAGCTTCTCCAGCGGCAGCGCGACCGTGCTCAGCGCCGGCGTGAGATCGCGCACTACCGGGATGTCGTCGAAACCGGCGATCGACATCTCACCGGGGATGGAGACGCCGGCGTCGCGCAGCGCCGACATCGCGCCGATGGCCATCACGTCGGTCACCGCGAACACGCAGGTCGGCCACCGCTTCCGCGGCCGGGCGAGGATCTTCTCCATCGCCTCGTAGCCGCCGTCGCGGGTGAACGCCGCCTCGGAGATGTCGTCCTCGGCCAGTTCGACGCCCTGCTCCAGCAGTTGCGCGGCGAAACCGTCGAGGCGGTCGACGACGGTGGTCAGGCTCCTCGGCCCGGCGAGCACGGCGAACCGGCGGTGCCCCAGGTCCAGCAGGGCCTTCGCCAGTTCGGCGCCGCCGCCCCGGTTGTCGGGCTGGACGGTGTCCACTTTGAGCCCGCGGTGCCTGCTGACCGCGGCGACGTGCCCGCCGCCGCGCCGGTACGGCTCGAGTTCGGCGGCCATCGCCTTTTCCCACGCCTTGTCTTCGAACGCGGAACCGATCAGCAGGATGGCCGACGCGCGCTGGGCACGCAGTGTCGAAACGTAGGCGACCTCCCTGGCCGGATCACGGAACGTGCTCGCGAGCATCACCAGAAGATCGTTTTCACTCGCCACGCGCATGACCCCACCGGCGATCGCGGCGAAATACGGGTCGCCGACGTCGTGGCAGATCACTCCTACGCATGCCTGTGAGCCACCGGCCAATGCCTGAGCGTGCGCGTTGGGGGTATAGGACAGCTCGGCGGCCGCGGCGATCACGCGTTCGCGGAGATCTCCCCGGACGGTGGCGGTGCCGTTGAGTACGCGGGACGCGGTCGCGAGCGACACGTCCGCGGTGCGGGCCACATCTTCCAGCGTCACGTGGGGGCGGGCCTTCATCGATCCTCCAAGCTGGCGTTTCGGGCATAGTGGCGGACATGCTCGGCCTTTACCCGGAAATCGAACCTTACGTCCAAGGGATGTTGCCCGTCGGTGACGGCAACGAGATCTATTGGGAGGAATGCGGCGACCCCCAGGGCAAGCCGGTGATTTTCCTGCACGGCGGCCCGGGAAGCGGTTCGAGCCCGGGACATCGCAGGCTGTTCGACCCCGCGCGGTACCGGATCGTTCTTTTCGACCAGCGCGGCTGCGGGCGCAGCACGCCGAACTGCGCCACGCCGGAAGCCGATCTCATCGTCAACACGACCTGGCATCTGGTCGCCGACATCGAGCGGTTGCGCGAGCATCTCGACATCGAACACTGGATGGTGTTCGGCGGCTCGTGGGGGAGTGTGCTCGGGCTGACCTACGCGGAAACCCACCCCGGGCGGGTCACGGAACTCGTCCTGCGCGGTGTGGCCACCTTGCGGGCGAAGGAATTGCAATGGCTCTACGGCGGGGGAGCGGCGTACCTCTTTCCCGAGGCGTGGTCGCGTTTCCTGGCGCCGGTGCCGTTTTCACGCCGCCAGGACAACCTCATCGAGGTGTATCACGAACTGCTGAGCCATCCGGATCCCACCGTGCACGGTCCCGCCGCGATCGCGTGGAGCCGCTGGGAGGGGGAAACGGTCAAACTGCGCCCGCGGGACGAAGTGATCGACGCGTTCACCGATCCGTCGTTCGCCCTCGCGATCGCGAGGATCGAGAACCACTACTTCCGGCACGGCGGCTGGCTGGCCGAGGACCAGCTGCTGCGCGACGCCGGGAAGCTCCGGGGCATCCCGTGCGTTCTGGTACAAGGACGCTACGACGTGGTCACCCCGGCCATCACCGCGTGGGAGCTCAGCCAGGTGCTGGCGACCGCGGAACTGAAGATGGTCGCCGACTCGGGTCACGCGTTCGACGAGCCCGGCACCCTGCACGAGTTGATCAGCGCCACCGACCGATTCGCGTCAAACTGGCAGGGCGCCGGTACACGCCAGGACGAGGAGAGGAACGCACACATGCTTTTCGGTGACGAGCACGTCCGTCGCTACGAAGAGACCGACGGCGAGGTGGGCCACGACTGGGAGAAGGGCGCGCCTTGCCTCGTCCTCACCACCAAGGGCCGCAAGACCGGCGAGGACCGCAAGTTCGCGCTGATCTACCAGTTCGACGATGACGACAACCCGGTGATCGTGGCTTCCAAGGGCGGCGCGCCGGAGGACCCGGGCTGGTACAAGAACCTGCAGGCCAACCCCGAGGTCAAGGCCCAGGTCAAGGCGGACAAGTTCACCGCGCGAGCCCGGACCCTGGAGGGCGAGGAGCGCGCGAAGCTGTGGGAGAAGCTCGCCGCCGTCTGGCCGGACTACAACGAGTACGCGAAGAAGACCGATCGTGAGATCCCCGTGGTGGTCCTCGAGCGCGTGTGATCCGCGCCGCGTTCGCGCGTGGTTTCAGCCGAACCGGGCCTGGTTCGGCTACGAATTACGTCCATGGTGCTGAGACCCCGTGAACGCTGGACCGCGCTGAGCCCCGTTTCGGGTGACTTGCTGACGTTTCGCCAGATGATCGCCTTCGGCCGGCGCTTCGCCCGCGCCGGCCGGGGCGCCTGGTACAGCCTCGCGATCAACGTGGTCTGGCCGTTCCTGGTGCTGTCCACCCGGTTCCGGGTGCGCGGCGGCGAGCACCTGCCCGCCTCGGGCGGCTTCCTGGTCGCGTCGAACCACCTGTCCTTCGCCGACCCGACGACCGTGACGGCGTACTGCCTCGCGCACGGCCGCGTGCCGCGTTACCTGGCGAAGGCGAGCCTGTGGGACGCGCCCGTCATCGGCGCGGTCATGCGTTCCGGCAAGCACATCCCCGTCTACCGCGGGGCGGCCACCGCGTCGGGCGCGTACCGCGACGCCGTCAAAGCCGTCCGCGAGGGTGAATGCGTCGCCATCTTCCCGGAAGCCACCTTCACGGATCACCCGGACGGGTGGCCCATGCGCGGCAAGACCGGAATCGCCCGGATCGCGCTGGAGACCGGCGTCCCGGTGATCCCGCTGGCGAACTGGGGCACGCACCACCTGCTGCCGTCCGACGCCGTGCTCCCGCGTGCCTTCCCGCGTAAGACGGTGAACCTGATCGCCGGGCCGCCGATGGACCTCTCCGACCTCGTGACGCACACGCCGTCGCGTGAGGTGCTGGAGGAGGCGACCGAGCGGATCATGACCGCGGTGACCGACCTGCTGATCGAGATCCGCGGCTCCCGCCCTGAGTAGGCGGACTCACCCTTCGGACCGTCCCGGTCAGGGGTAGATTTCGGGGTATGAGTGCACACTATGACGTCGTTGTCCTGGGGGCCGGGGTCGGCGGTTACGTGGCGGCGATCCGGGCGTCGCAACTGGGGCTGAGCGCGGCGGTCGTGGAGGAGAAGTACTGGGGCGGGGTCTGCCTCAACGTCGGCTGTATCCCCTCGAAGGCGCTGCTGCGCAACGCCGAACTCGCGCACATCGTGACCAAAGAGGCGAAATCCTTCGGGATCCAGGTCGAAGGCAAGGTCAGCTTCGACTACCAGGCCGCCTTCGACCGCAGCCGCAAGGTCGCGGACGGTCGCGTCAAGGGCGTGCACTTCCTGATGAAGAAGAACAAGATCACCGAATACGACGGGCACGGCACCTTCGTCGACGCCAACACCATCGAGGTCAACGGCGAACGGGTCACCTTCGACCACTGCGTGATCGCCACCGGCGCCACCGCGCGCCTGCTGCCGGGGACCACGCGCAGCGACCGCGTGGTCACCTACGAACAGCAGATCATGGAAAACGAACTGCCGGAGAGCATCATCATCGCCGGCGCGGGCGCGATCGGCGTCGAATTCGCCTACGTGCTGCACAACTACGGCGTGAAGGTGACCATCGTCGAATACCTCGACCGGATGGTCCCGCTCGAGGACGCCGAGGTCTCCGCGGAGCTAGCGCGCCGTTACCGGAAGCTCGGCATCGAGGTGCTGACCTCCACCAAGGTCGAGACGATCGACGACACCGGCGAGCAGGTGCTCGTGACCGTGTCGAAGAACGGTGAACAGCGTGTCCTGGAAGCGGACAAGGTGTTGCAGGCCATCGGTTTCCAGCCGCGGGTCGAGGGCTACGGCCTGGACAAGACCGGCGTGGAACTGACCGAGCGCGGCGCCATCGCCGTCGACCCGCGCGGCCGCACCAACGTCCCGCACATCTTCGCGATCGGCGACGTCACCGCCAAACTGATGCTCGCGCACGCCTCCGAGTCCATGGGCGTCGTCGCCGCCGAAACCATCGCCGGCGCCGAGACCATGGAACTCGACTTCGTGATGATCCCGCGCGCGACCTACTGCCAGCCGCAGATCGCCAGCTTCGGCTGGACCGAAGAACAGGCCCGCGAAAAGGGCTTCGACGTCCAGGTGGCGAAGTTCCCCTTCACCGCCAACGGAAAGGCACACGGCCTCGGCGAGCCCGTCGGCTTCGTGAAGATCCTCAGCGACGCCACCCACGGCGAGCTGCTGGGCGCGCACTTGATCGGCCCCGAAGTGACCGAACTGCTGCCGGAGCTCACTTTGGCGCAGCAGTGGGACCTGACGGTGCACGAGATTGCGCGGAATGTGCACGCTCACCCGACTCTCGGGGAAGCGGTCAAGGAGGCCGTGCACGGGCTCGCCGGCCACATGATCAACATGTAGAACCTCGTGAGCGGTGAGGACGGTTTTAGCCGTTCTCACCACTTCTGGTCGCACCGATTCGTGCGGCCGTCTCCTCGGCCGTTCGTGCTTCGAACCCACCTTGCTGTGTTCGCGGAGGTCGGCGGCGACAAGCGGCGGCTATTCCGGGTCGGCCAAGACCGGCGACTAAAGATGCCGAGCGTGGAGGATTTGGGACGTTCAACGTCCTAAATCCTCCACGCTTAATGCCACATCAACCGACAACCACACCGGTGGATCCAGGGTCAACGCCCCGATTCCCGCATCGTCAACCCGACCCAGTCGCTAAAGCGTGTGCGTGGCGATCAGCTGCCCGATAGCCCGGATGTCCGACCCCCGGAATTCCAGCCGCACGTTCCCCAGCCCGCTGAACCAAAGGTCCAGCTCGGCGTCGAGATCGAAAGTGCCCGCGGTTTCGATCGAGAAGGCCTGGATCCTGTTGTAAGGCAGCGAAGTGAAGTCCTTCTTCTTACCTGTCATGCCCTGGACGTTCACCGCGATCAGCCGCTTGTTCGTGAACACCACGAAGTCGCGCACCGCCTTGAACGACGAGATGATCTCCTCACCGGGGATGATGATCGGCTGCACCGTCGGCGCGATGTCCTTCGGCTTGCACGGCGTGAGCTTGAAGACGGTGTCCTTGGAGAAGTCAATCATGTACTCCAACATACGGAAGAACGCGACACCGGGACCCGTCCCCGGCGGGGTCCCGCATACTGCCGGGGTACTGGAGGAGGCACGATGAAGCGGCTCACGACGACGCACGAGAGTTTGGCGCTCGGCGTGCCCCCGTCTGCTCCCGGCGCGGTGTTCGCTCTCACGCTCGCGGGCGGGGTGTCGGTCGATCCCGGTGAGGGCGGCGAGATCTCTTTCGGGCGGAATCGGCCGCAGGTCGACGTCTGTGTGGGCGAGAACGACGTGCAGGTCAGCCGCAGGCACGGGCTGTTGAACTTCACCGGTGGGCGGTGGTGGGTCAGCAACACCGGCCAGTTGCCCATCCGGATGCCGAATTCCCGCTGGCTCTCCCGGGGCGAGGAGCCGATCCCCCTGTCGGATGGGTACACGCCGCTGTTCGTCCGCGGTTCGGGCAGGCGGGAGCATCTGCTCGAGTTGTACGTCGCCGGTCCCGACGGCGGGCAGCCCGCCACCCGGCACGACGACGTCACCGTGCCGCCCCGCCGCTGGCGCCTCAGTGCGGAAGAACGTCTGGTCCTGGTCGTTTTCGGGCAGCGTTATCTCCTGCACGACCTCAATCCGCAGCCGTTGTCTCGTCAGCAGACGGCCGAGGTCCTCGCGGAACTCCGTCCCGGCGAGACGTGGACCAGCCGCCGGGTCGAGCACGTCGTCATCGACGTCCGGGCGCGGTTGTCCGCCGGCGGCGTTTACGGTTTGCGGCGCGAGGAGGTCGGTGAGCCGGTCGGCAACGCGTTGAACGACAACCTGTTGCGAGAACTCGTGTTGTCCACGACGCTCGTCCCGCCGGACCTCGCCCTGCTGGACGCGCTCGACTAGCGTCCATAGAGGACGGTCAGTTCACGCCTTCCATCGCCGCCTTCGCGACGTCGCTGCCCTTGTCCGCCTCGCCCGCGACCTTCACCAGCGCCGCGGTCGCTTGATCGCGGCTTTCCTCGGCCTTCACGCGTCCCGCCGAGGCCGCGTTCACGCCGAAGAAGGCCCCCACCACGGTGCCGATCACCGTTCCCGCCGCGGTGATCACCGCCGTGACGTCCGACGTGTTCGGGTACCGCATGACCGCCGCCACCGCGATGACCGCGAGCGCGCTCAGCCCCGCGAGCACCGTCATGAATCCGTAGTTCTTGCCCATGGCCCGCTCCCTTCAGGCTCTACGCGCCATGCTTCGCCCGAACGCCGTCCTTCGTTACGGCAAAAGGCCGGACCGTTATCCGCCGAGGTCGAAACGTATGTCGTGGTCCTGATCCGGAACTACGAATTCCAGCAGCCGCGCGCCCTCTTCGGCGGTAGAATCCTGATCCTGCAAAGGTTCTCGCGATTCGATCGTCAGTGTCGCCCCTTTGATCGCCCAGATGGCCAGGAATTCGCCGTCGACGAGCAGGGTGCCCCGGCGGCCGCCGTTGCCCGGTGGCAGTGGCACGCGGCGGCCGTCCGGGATCACCCGCGCGCGATCGGCGTGGGAGAGCAGGACGTTGTCGTATTCGGGCAGGAACCGAGGCGGCGCCGGGGTTTCCGGGTCGGGACGCGGTGAGTCGGGGAGGTCGAACAGTTCCTTCCCGTCGGTGCCGGTGAAAGTGCGCAGCCGTGGCCGGAGCCGCTCGAAGACTTCCTTGAGCTTGGTGAGCCCCGACCAGACCTGCGCGTCGCGGACGGTCGCCGGACCGAACGCCTTGAGGTACCGCAGCACCAGGTCGTCGAGGGTGATGCCGTCCGTGATCGGTGCGCCGACCCACTCTTCGAGCAGGGCGAACGCGGCCGGGCCGGTCTGGCCCCACAGGCCACGCGGGGTCACGTGCGCGAGGGGGAGAAGGCTCTGGATCGCGTAGGCGAGGGTGGGCGGGTCGGCGTCCGGCCACTGGTCCGCCAGCGCCGTCCGGATCTCGGCGCGGGTGCGGGGCCGCTCGGCCAGCAGGGCCCGCCCCGCTTCGGCGATCGCGGCGAGATCGAGTCCGGCGACCTCCCGCGAATGGTGGCCGAGGAAACCCCGCTCGACCACCGATTTGATCGTGGGCCACAGGGTGAGGCCGTCCGCGGCCGTCACCAGGTGCACCGTGCCGCGCATCAACGTCGACCGGACGACCTCGCGGGCGGCCAGCGGTTTCGCCAGCTCGTCCACTTCGAAATCCCGAAGCCGCGACCACAACCCGACGTAGGACGAGTCGGGTGCCTGCGCCTGAAGGCCGGCCAGCCGCTCGATCGCGGTGACCGCGGGCAGATCGGCGCGGTCGAGCAACAGCTGCCTGGCCAGGGTCGCACGGTTGAGGGCACGGGGGCTCAGAAGTTCCATCGTCAGACGCACTTTCGCAGGAAGGAACGGAGGTCTTCGGCGAACAGACCGGGGACCTCCATCGCGGGGAAGTGGCCGCCGGTGTCGTACTCGGACCAGTGTGCCACCGGACCGTCCTGAAGACTCCGGATCGTGGTGTCCCCGGCGAAAACGGCGATCCCGCGCGGCGGACCGGCGGGCGCCTCGCCGCCGTCGTCCCAGCCGCCTTGGGACATCCGCCGGTAGACCTCCATGCCCTCGTGCAGGGCGTGCGCGGAGGAGGCGCCCGCCCCGGTGAACCAGCACAGGCTGACCAAGGTCAGCAGGTGATCGCGATCGACGGCGTCGTCCGGCAATTTCTTGGCCGGATCGGTCCACTCGGCGAACTTCTCCACGATCCACGCGAGCTGGCCGGTGGGGGAGTCGTTCAGTGAGTAGGCGAGTGTCTGCGGCCGGGTCGCCTGGAGGTGCAGGTAGCCGAGACCGTCGGACTGGAACCGGTTGAAGCGCTCGCCGCGTTCGCGGTCCTTCTCGCTGAGGCCGTCCAGTTCGACGGCGGGCCCGAACGGCATACCCGCGCTGGTCCCGGTGAGGTGCACGCCGACGACCCGGTGCGGGGCGATCATCGACAGGATGCCCGCCACCCCGGCGCCGGCGTCGGTGCCGTGGACGCCGAAGCGTTCGTAGCCGAGACGGTCCATCAGCGTGGACCACGCCTGCGCGACGCGGAAGAGATCGCCCCAGCCGGGTCCGCTCACCGGGTTCGAGAATCCGTAACCGGGCAGCGACGGGATGACCAGGTGGAACTCTTCGCCGAGCTCGCCGACGACCTGCCGGAATTCGAACGGCGAACTCGGCCAGCCATGCGTCAGGAGCACCGGCAGGGCGTCCGGCGCGGCCGAGCGGATGTGCAGGAAGTGGATGGTCTGGCCGTCGATTTCGGTGGTGAACTGCGGGAACTCGTTCAGTTCCGCCTCCTGGGCGCGCCAGTCGAAGCCGTCGGCCCAGTACTCGGCCAGGTCCTTGAGGTACGCGACCGGGACACCTCTGCTCCAGTCGCCGGTGACCTCACGCGGCCAGCGGGTGCGGTTCAAGCGGTCCTTGAGGTCGTCCAGTTCGGCCTGGTCGACGGCGATGCGGAAGGGCTTGATTTCGGTCATGGGGCTAGGTTAGGAACAATTGAGGAAAGGTTCGTTCCGCGATTGCGGACAAGGTGGAATCCATGGCGGAAACTTCGGCGAGACTGTTGCGGCTCCTGTCGTTGCTGCAGGCCAGACGGCATTGGACGGGTCCGGAACTGGCGGAGCGGCTCGACGTCACGACCAGGACCATCCGGAACGATGTCGAGCGGCTACGCGGCCTGGGCTACCCGGTCGACGCCACTCCCGGCGTCTCCGGCGGGTACAGCCTGGGTGCCGGCGCGGCCATGCCGCCGCTGCTGCTCGATGACGAGGAGGCCGTCGCGGTGGCGATGGGCCTGCGCACGGCCGCGGGCGGCACGATCGCGGGAATCGAGGAGACGTCGGTCCGCGCGCTGGCGAAACTGGAGCAGGTGCTGCCGTCGCGGCTGCGGCGCCGTGTCGAGGCGCTGAATTCCGCGACGCTCGCGGTGCAGGGCGGCGGCCCCACGGTCGACGCCGAGGTGCTCTCGGTCATCGCCAACGCCTGCCGTGACCGCGAGACCCTGCGGTTCGATTACGTGGGGCACCACGGATCCGAGACGCGGCGGCAGGTCGAGCCGCACCGCCTCGTGCACATGAGCCGTCGGTGGTACCTCGTCGGCTGGGATGCCGACAGGCGGGACTGGCGCACCTTCCGCGCCGATCGAGTGCGGCCGCGTACGCCCAACGGACGACGTTTCGAGGAACGCGAACCACCCGAAGGCGGTGTGGTCGCGTACCTCCAACGTGGCGTGGGCGCGGCGTTGTGGCGGCACCACGCGACGATCCGGCTGCACGCTCCGGCCGCCGAAGCCGCCGCGAAGGTGCCGCCCGCCGTCGTCGTCGAGGCCGTCGACGAGCGGACTTGCCTGCTCAAGGCGGGCGCCGACACGCTGGAGTATCTGGCGCTTTACCTTGGCCTGCTCGACACCGACTTCGACATCGTCGACTCTCCGGAATTCGCCGGGCACCTGCGCAAACTGATCGGCCGGTTCAGCCGCGCGGTGGACTCTTGACGTCGAAAACCAGCTCCGGGCGCTCCCAGGTGATCTTCGGCGGACTGGGCGGCACGACCCCGACACGACGGGCACCCATCCGCTCGTAGAACCCGGCGGCGGGTGGATGGGCGACGACGCGGATCTCGGTCATGCCGAGGTCCGCGGCCTGCCCGAGCATATGCTCGACCAGCCAAGCGCCGATGCCCGTGCCCTGGGCGGACTCGGCGACGAACAGCAGGTCCAGCTCGGCCGGGTACTCGATGAGGCTGTAGAAGCCGACCACGTCCCGCTGCGCGTGGGCCACGAACGCCGGATGGGTGGCGAGGTAGTCCTCGGTGACCCGGTAACCCTCGAGGATCGACGCGTACTCCCCTTGGCAGGCGGCCGATTCGTGCATCAGCGCTGTCACCTTGCCTGCGTCGGAAGCGCTTGCCCTGGAGATGCGGTAGCTCGTCACGAGCGCAGCTTAGAGCGTCACACCGACAGTTCTTGACCTCCAGCTATCTGGAGGTACGAAGCTGAGCGCAGACAGCTGGGGAACGAACTGGAGGAATGAGATGAAAGCGGCCGCGTTCACGGAAGCCGGTGGTCCGGAAGTGCTCCGGGTGCTGGAGCTGGAGGAGCCGCACGCCGGGGCGGGGGAGGTCCGGGTGCGGGTGAAGGCGGCGGGGGTGCAGCCGTACGACGCGGCCGTGCGGGCGGGCTGGGAACCCGCCGGGCTCGAGCTGCGCTGGCCGCGTGTGCCGGGGAACGAGTTCGCCGGGGTCGTGGACGAGGTCGGTTCGGGGGTGACCGGCCTCGTCGCGGGAGCCGAGGTGCTCGGCTTCACCGCCGTGCAGGCGTACGCCGAGTACATCGTGGTGCCCGCGGAGAACGTCACGCCGAAACCGGCGGAGATGCCGTGGGAGGTCGCGGGCGGTTTCACGGCGGGGACGCAGACCGCGTATCTGGCGCTGGACGCCCTGCGGGTCGCCCGTGGCGAGACGCTGCTGGTCCACGGGGCGGCGGGAGCGGTGGGCACGGCCGCCGTCCAGCTCGCCGTGGTGCGCGGGACGAGGGTGATCGGGACGGCGAGCGAGGCGAACCAGAACTACGTCCGTTCGCTCGGTGCCGAACCGGTGGTTTACGGCGACGGCCTCGCCGACCGGGTGCGTGCCCTCGCGCCGTCCGGTATCGACGCGGCGCTCGACGGCGCGGGCGGGGTCGCCTTCGACCTGTCGCTGGAGCTGGTCGGGGATCCGGACCGTGTGCTCACCCTGGTCGAGCACGCCCGCGCGCCCGAAGCGGGGGCGCGAGTGGTCACCGGGACACGGTCGGCCGAGCGGCTGGGGATGCTGGCGTCGTTGTACGCCAAGGGGGAACTGCGGTTCCTGGTGCGTCGCACGTATCCGTTCGGCGAGGCCGCGGCGGCGCATCGGGAGATCGAGACCGGGCACGGGCGGGGCAAGATCGTGCTGACGTTCCCGTGAATCTCGCGAGTGTTCGATAGGTGAGGCAAGGCGCCGCGTCCTGGACTGGCCGTTCGGTCCAGGTGGTCGTGGGGGGGGGGGGGGGGGGGGGGGGGGGGGGGGGGGGGGGGGGGGGGGGGGGGGGGGGGAGGGGGGGGGCGGGGGGGGGCGCG
>NZ_JBVJCE010000014.1:224780-225140 GCF_055588925.1 Amycolatopsis sp. NPDC041971
CTCTTGCCTTCTTGCTTTTTTCTCTCTGTTGGACGGTGCTCCTTTTCCCGCTCCCCCCCCCCCCCCCCCCCCCCCCCCCCCCGAGCCCGGTGACCCAGGGCGCCCCGCTAGCGCTTTGGGTTCGTGCTGGGTGAAGTGTGGGCGGGGAGGGTTTCGGGTGTGGACCGACCGGGGCCGGAAAGCCCTCGACGATGTAGGTATCGGGACGTTGAGTGTCCCGATACCTACATCGTCGACACCCGGCACGCGCTGAGCGGTCAATCCTCGTATCGGTCGAGGGGTCGTGGGGGGGGGGGGGGGGGTGGGGGGGGGAAGAAAAACCCAGGACCCCCAACAGAAAAAGAAAAACAGCCCACCCAG
>NZ_JBVJCE010000014.1:225150-237855 GCF_055588925.1 Amycolatopsis sp. NPDC041971
CATTCGCTGTACCCCAACACCGACCTCACAAACACCCAGCGCGAGCGGGGTGGCAGCTTGGGGCTTGGGTGGGGGTTTCGGGGGTGGTTTTTTGCTCCCCCCCCCCCCCCCCCCCCCACGACCCACTCGCAGAACTGGACGAATGCCCTAATCGGGCACCGGCGGCAGGTCACTTTGGCAAACCCGCTCCCCTCACCGGGTCGAACACTCACGAGCCCGAAGACCCACGCAGCTTCCGAAGCACGCCTCGCACCCCGAGCGGCGCGACGATCGCCACGATTCAGCCGGGTGGTCACATGCTCGGTTCCGGTCGCGGTCGGCGCTTTGCTGCTGTCGACCACGGTGTCCGGTGCCCAGCCGTCGGAAGAGGCGCGCACGCGGACCGGCATCACCGCACTGCAGAGCATCAAGAAGAGCCTCACCCCGGCCGAGCGCAAGCAGTCGAGCCAGCTCGTCATCGAGAAGCGCCTCCGCGCCGACAAGGGCCTGGCGGGCAAGCTGCCCGAGTACCGGACCGGGCTGGGCGTCAGCGACGCCGGCGCGCTCGCCGCCCTCGGCGTCGCCCCGAAGAAGTAACACACGCTCGAACCACGAAACGGCCCGGTGCGCGCGCACCGGGCCGTTTCCCTGTTTCAGGAGCTTCAGGACTTGACGCAGGACAGGCCGTTCGGGCCCGACACGGTCAGGAAGCCGTACCGCTGGATCGTGGCGGCGAGCTGGCCGCCGCACAGCGGGCTGGCGGTCGAGGCCGAGTCACCGTCGTCGAAGCCGACGGCGCGCTTGGCCTGGTCGTAGCTGGGGGTGCGGGAGTCGACGATGTTGTAGACACTGCGCGAACCCAGGAACGCCGTGGTGAAGGCGGGAGTGTAGTTGCCGGCGGAACCGGACACCGGGGAACCGTTGAAACCGGCTCCGGTCAGCGGGTTGACGGTGAAGCCCGCCCGCTTGTCCGCGACGACCGTGTTGCCCTGCGCGATGGAGAACGGCGCGATGGCCCTGCCGCGGTCGGCGACCGGGATGGAGTTGCCGTCTTGCTCCTGGAACCGCTTGATGGTGACCGGTTTGGTGGTCGGGTCGAAGCCGAGGGCGGTGCCGGTGAAGAAGCTCAGCGTGCCGGAACCGGTCTGCGGCAGGTAGACCGCGATGGGGGAGTTGGCGCCGCCGACCTGGTTCCAGTTGGTGATGGAGCCGTCGTAGATACCGCGCAGCTGCGCCAGCGTCAGGCTCAGGCCGGCGCCCGAACCGGTGGCCGAGGAGGCCCAGGTGACGCCGTCGGTGGCGAAGGCGAAGTACTCGAAGGTGGCGGGGTCCGACGAGCCGCGGGCCGAGGACGACCGCGCGATGTCGATCTTGCCGTCGCCCGCTTCGGGCGAGTCCTTCAGCGCGGCCTTGCCCTGCGACGAACCGTTCGGCGTGGGGTTGCCGGCGCTGTAGACGACCTCGTCGGCGAACGGGTCGGCCGGGACGGTGAACGTCTGGGTGCCGGACAGCAGCGGCGGCACGTTGACGAAGTCGTCGGGGTCGTTGTTCCAGGCGCCGCCGTTCGCGTTGGCCAGGATCGCGCCGGTGATGTCGACGGTGGTGTCCGAGCCCGCCGCGGCGATGACCTCACCGAGGCCGTTGGCCGGGGCGACCGCCGAGGCGGTGCCGGTCAGGGTGAGGCAGGCGCACGCGGCGATCGCGGTGGTGCCGAGAAACCGAGTGGTACGAGCACGCATCTTGTTTGCACTCTTTCTCTAGTCCCCAAGCCGTCACGGGATTCCGTGACTTGCCGCCAATCCTCGCTCCGCAACACTGTCCGGCGGCGGTGCTTCGCGTTCCCGCCCGACGTCATGGTGGTTGATCTCCGGGAAACGCACTTTCCGTGATCGGCCGTCACCGAGAACGATTCGGTGAATGTCCGTCGGAATCACGGCGGTATTTCCGGCGCCAATCCGTTATGGTCTCGATTCCTTCGCCGATGGACGCTTCGATGGCGGCGGACCGGAATCGGTCGAGACCACGTTGTGCCTCGATACGCCGCCCGTAGGCGTGGCTGGCGATCGCGACGATCCGGTCGCCCGTATGCAGGCGCCAGCGCCACCTGCCCCCACTGAGATGACTGAAATCGCTGGTCAACTCGGTGATGTTCGCGCTGAGTCAGGTGATGGCGGCGAGGCATTCCTCGGCGCGTGGACAGTCGGCGGGTGCCGAACCAGCGACACGTCGTTGCCGCCGAGCAGCCGCCATCGGATGGTCCGTTCACCGGTCTGGACCAGCTGGAAACGTGGATTCTTCGTCACAGTTCACCGCTCCGGCGACGAGGTGAACAGTGTGAATTCCCCCTGGGCACATCCGGTGAATCGCCGCGATGTGGTGAAGGGGTTACCGGTTTTCCTTAAGGGGCGACGGCCGCCGGGTGAACGTTTCCGTTGACGGCGGCGCGCTAGCCTGAACGGAGGCGGGTAATCGGAAAACCATCACCGAGCCGGTTCGCACCGGCACGGTCTGCGAGGAGGATCGATGGGCAACGGCAAGACCGCGGTCGTCACCGGAGCGGGTTCCGGGCTCGGCAGGGAGATCTCCCGTGCGTTACTCGGCGCCGGTTACCGCGTCGCACTCGCGGGCCGGCGCGGGGACGCTCTCGCCGAGACCGCCGGCGGTGACGCGAACGCGCTCCCCGTGCCCGCCGACGTCGGCGATCCCGATTCCGTCGCCGCGTTGTTCGAGACGGTCCGCAGGGAGTGGGGGCGGCTGGATCTCCTGGTGAACAACGCGGGTGTGTCGGTGGGCGGGACCGTCGACGAACTGTCCTTCGCGGACTGGAAACGCGCCGTCGACACCAACCTGACCGGGATGTTCCTGTGCGCGCAGCAGGCCGTGCGGCTGATGAAGGCGCAGGACCCGCGCGGCGGCCGGATCATCAACAACGGTTCGATCTCCGCGCACGCCCCGCGCCCCGCGTCCGTCGCCTACACCGCGACGAAACACGCGGTCACCGGGCTGACGAAGTCGATCTCGCTCGACGGCCGGGCCTGGAACGTCGCTTGTGGACAGATCGACATCGGCAACGCCGCCACGGAAATGACGCTGAGGATGGCGAACGGGATCCCGCAGGCCGACGGCAGCGTCAAGGTCGAGCCGACCTTCGACGCCCGGCACGTCGCGGACGCCGTGCTGTACATGGCCGGGCTGCCGCTGGACGCGAACGTCGGCTTCCTGACCGTCACGGCGACCGCGATGCCGTACATCGGGCGGGGTTAGGGGAAGCGGCGAGTCAGGGGATCACCTTCGCCTTCCGGAATTCGTCGAACAGCCGGAAGAACATCGCCGAAGTCTCGGCATACTCGTGGAAGCCGGCTCGCCGGGCCTTCGAGCCGTCCGCGAACATGTCGTAGTCCCAGCCGAACACGAAGTCCGCGAAGGCCCACGACGACGAAACCGCGTTGTAAGGCGCATCGAGGCCGTACTTCTCGGCGATCGACGTCCAGAGGTCTTCCTTGTCGGCCATGACGACGTTCAGCGACATCGGCAGCGGCGGAGCCACCTCCAGGTCGAAATACCGCGCGATCCGCGGCCAGAGGTCGTTCCACCGGAACAGATCGCCGTTCACGATGTTGTACGCCTCGTTCTCCGAGCCGGTGGCCCAGACGGTGGCCTTCGCCAGCAGTCCGGCGTCGGTCATCTCCAGGAGGCTGTCGTACGCGCCGGGTTTGCCGGGGAAGCGCAGCGGCAGGCCCAGTTCCTTCGAGATCGAGGCGTAGACGGCGATGGCCAGCGCGAGGTTCATCGGGTTGCCCAGCGCCGTGCCGCCGACCACCGACGGCCGGATGGCCGACCAGGTCCAGGTCTTCCCGGCCTGACGGCGTTCCAGGAACTGCTGCTGGTCCACGTTGAACTCGGGAGGCATATGCCCGGCGTCGTCTTCGCGTGCCGGGGTCTTGAACGGGCCGAGGTGGGCGCCGTAGACCTTGTAGCCCTGCATGAGGCTGATGTGGCGCAGCCCGGGCGCGGCCGGCTCGATCGCGTCGACGAGGTTGGTCAGCATCGCCAGGTTCGGCGGGACCAGTTCGGCCCAGGTCGGCTTGTCGACATAGGCCGCGTAGAACACGTGCGTGACGTCGTCCAGGCCGCCGAGCTTCGCGCGGGTGTCGTCCGCGTCGAGCAGGTCGACGGCGACCTGGCCGGGGCCGCCACGCCGCGAAAGGCCGATGACGCGCCAGCCGGGGAGGGTTTCCAGGTGTTCGATCAGGTTCTTGCCGATGACCCCGTTGGCCCCGGCGACCAGGGCGACCTTGTGTTCTTCGTTCATGTCTTCAAGCCTGGACCCGTCGCGCTGATAAGTCCAAGGCATAGATATCACCGCTCCGATAAACTTTCTTCATGACCAGCCTGCGGCAACTCGAGTACCTGGTGACCGTCGTCGACACCGGCTCCTTCACCCGGGCCGCGGAGTCGCTGCACGTGACGCAGCCCGCGCTGTCGCATCAGGTGCGCGCGCTGGAGAAGGGTGTCGGCGGCCCGCTGCTCGAACGGTTGCCGCGCGGCGTCCGGCTCACCCCGATGGGGCGGGCCATGCTCCCGCACGCCCGCGCCACCCTCGCCGACGCCGAACGCGCGCGGTGCGCGGCCCGGCAGGCGTCCGGGCTGGAGGCCGGGGAGTTGCAGATCGCCACGGTCTACTCGGTCGGCCTCGGCGTTCTGCCCGCGGCGTTGCGGGTGTGGCGCAGGCAGCGGCCGGACGTCGACGTCCGGCTGGTGGAGTTCCGGCACGCGGACGAACTCCGCGACGCCATGGCAGCGGGGGAGGCCGACGTCGCCGTCGGCCCGGTCCCGCCGGGCTGGGACGGGCCGGTCCGCGAACTCGGCACCGAGGAGTTCGTCGTGGTCCTGCCGATCGACGGACCGCGTGAGGACGACGGTTCGGGCGTCGTCGACCTGGCGACCCTCGCCGGCTGCGCGTGGGTGCATTACGCGCCGGGCAACGGCCTGGCCGACCTCGTCGACCAGGCCTGTGCCGCGGCGGGATTCCAGCCGAGGGCCGCGGTCCGGACCGAGCAGACCGCTGCGGCCCCGGTGCTCGCGGCGGCGGGTCTCGGCCCCGCGCTGGTCCCGGCCAACGTGCTGCCCGAAGGCTTCCACGGCCGTGTCCTGCGGCCCGATCCGGCGATCCGGCGCATCCTCGCCGCCTATTGCCGCAGTACGCCCGACCCGCTGACCTCGGCCTTCATCGACGTCGTCGCGGGGGAGTGCACGCTCGGCTCACCGCACGGAAACGCCTGACAGGTCCACGCCGCCGAACGGCGTCGCTTTCACCTCGCCGATCCGGTCCGCCCAGACGGCGTGCCCGTGCCCGGACCACAGTGGCACGACCGGGAGGTCCCGCAGCAACTGGTTCTCCACCAGCCGGTAGACCTCGCCGCTTTCGGCGGAGTCGGTCTCCTCAGCCGATTTGAGCAGGTCGGCGAACCCGTCGCTGGAGTACCCGGTGGCCTTCACGATCTCGGCAAGCGTCTCCTGCGGGCTCGGCGTCATCAGGTCCACGTCGATCGCGAACGGTCCTTGCCCGGGCTCCGCGGCGAGCGGGACCCCGACGGCCGCGCTGACCTGGTCCGCGAGCGGGCGCAGCCAGCCGGCCTGAGACTGTCCGAAGTGGACAGGCGTGTTCGGGAACTCCGCCTGGGTCAACAGGGACTTCCCGGCTCCGGCGTCGAAGGTGCAGGGGCGGCAGGTGCTGCTGCGTTCACCGGGGGCGACGGCGGGCGGCAGGAGTGACTTCGCCGGGTCGACCTGCTTGCCGAGGACGCCGGCCTCCAGTGCGGCGCGGTCGATCCCGAGCGCGAAGCCGTGCCGGACGGTCGCGTCGGAGAAGTGGTTCGCGGTCAAGGGAAACCCGAGGTAGGCGGCGGTCGGCAGCGCCCACATCACGTGCCGCCGCGCGAAATCCGCGTGCATGGCCTCGTGGCGATCACCGGGGACGAACGTGGAGAGGTCGAGCTTCCCGGCCTTGACCTCGTCGTATTGTGCGGCCGCGTCGCCGGTCTTCAGTTCGACCACGCGCGCCTTGCCCGGCGCGTCCGCCACGCGGATCAGTTTGCCGCCGGAGGGCTGCCAGGCGCCGTCCAGCCGGAACGGCCCGTTGCCGACGGGCCGCCGCGCGAACCCCGGCCAATCGCGCGACTTCAGCACCGACGCGGGCAGCGGGACGAGCGCGGGCGACGAGAGCAGCGCCGGGACCTGCCCGGACGGCCGGTCGAGCACGAGCCGGATGGTCAGCGGATCCGGCGCGGCGATCTCCTTGGCCCGCAAGAGGTCCTTGACCACGCGCGACGCCTGCCACCGCTCCGCGCCGATCGCCTTCCAGGTGTCCACATAGGACTGGGCGGTCACCGGCGTGCCGTCGTGGAACTTCCCGCCGTCCTTGAGCTTGACCGTCCAGGTGAGCCGGTCGGCGCTGGTGACCGCTTCCGCCGCGCGCGGCGTCAGCTTGCCCGTCGCTGGGTCGTGATCGGAGAGCGGCGTCCACAGCGCGCCGGTGAGCATGCGTCCGGGCTGGTCGCGGACGTCGGCGGGCAGGAGGGTCGCCGGGGCGGCCAAGCCCACGCGAAGAACGTCCGGTGCGGGCGGTTCGCCGGATTCCGTACAGCCCGCCGCGGCCAGTGCGGCGGCGAGGAGCGGGGCCAGAAGACGCAAGCGCATGGTCATGTCATAGCAGTCGACACCGACCATCGGTGGTTGTGCGGGCAAAGTGGTGATCTTAAGGTGAGGGGATCGGCCTGGGAGGTTTCTGTGCGAGGAAACTGGTTGCTCCGTTCGTGTCTGGCGCTCACCACGGTCACCGCGACCCTGATCGCCACCGGCCTGCCCGCCGCCGCGTGCGGCGAGGAGGACAAACCGGCCAGTGAGAACGCCCGGGTCGCGGGTGCGCCCGGCGCGGTGAAGAACGTCAAGGCCGTCGGCAACGTGCCCGACGCGCAAGGCGCCATCGCGATGGGGTTCCTGCAGTACGGCAAGCGCGACGTCATGGCGGTTTCCGGCGAATTCGGCCTGAAGGTCTACGACCTCACGAAGAACCCCACGGCGCCGAAGCTGATCGGCGAGGTCAGCCTGCCCGGCCTCTGGGAGACCGAGGACACCGAGGTCGACGTCAAGCGCAAGCTCGTCTTCCTCGCGCGGGACCCGCGGGCCTACGGCGGCACCACGCAGACCGGCGAGTCCGGCATCTACATCATCGACCTCAAGAACCCGGACAAACCGGCCATCCTGAGCTACACCAAGGTGCCCGCCGGTCACACGACGAGCTGCGTCGACGACTGCCGCTACCTCTGGACCGGTGGTCCCGCGAAGGCCGCGAACCAGCCCGCCGACTGGGGCGGCCGCCCGATCTGGGTGACCGACATCCGCGACCCGCGCAACCCCAAGACGTTCCCGAACCCGATCGAACTCGCGCGCAACGACGGCAAGACCGACTACGTGCACGACGTCCAGGTCGACGACGAGGGCGTGGCGTGGGTGTCCGGACGAGGTGGCGTCCGCGGCTACTGGACCAGCGGCCGGCACCGCGACCCCGTCCAGGGCAAGGTCCGCCGCGCGACCGCGTTCGACCCGGTGCCCTACGCGGGCGGCGGGGTCGAGGAGACGGCGGCACCGTCGAAGTTCATGCACAACAGCTTCCACCCGGCCGGACACCGCTCGGCCGACGGCGCCGACTCGAACCGCTGGCGCGGCCGCGACCTCATCTACGCCACCGAAGAGAGCTTTCTCGACGGCTGCGCCGGTGACGGCGTGCTGACGATCTCGTCGCTGAAGAACTCGTACAACGGTGAGGGCTGGCGCTCGACGCCGGAGAAGCCGTTCCGCCTCGAGTCCGTCGGCACCTGGAGCGTCGCCGGTCAGGAAGGCAGTGACCCGGCGTCGGGTGACTGCTCCGCGCACTACTTCGACATCCGCGGCAAGATCCTCGTGCAGTCGTTCTACGGGCAGGGCACGCGCTTCCTCGATGTCAGCGACCCGACCGACCCGAAGCAGATCGCCTACTTCCGCCCGGCGGACGCCAGCGCGTGGGCGCCCTACTGGCACAAGGGTTACGTCTATGTCGCCGACAACACTCGCGGAATCGACATCCTGAAGCTCACCGCCTGAGCGAAGATGTCCCCATGCGCACCATGGGGAAGACCTTGGGGTTCACGGCCGCGATCGTCCTGATCGCGGCCTGTGCCCCGGCACCGCCGGAGAAAATGGCCGTCCGCACCGACCCGGCGCCGGTCGCCGAGGACTTCCCGGAAGTCGGAGAGATCGTCGAGGCGTCCTGGGTCGAGGAGAGGATGGGCACCTCCGAAGGGCGGGTGGAGGCGCCCGGGCCGTCCGACCTCCAGCTGTCCGCAGTGGTGAAGCTGCGCGCCGAGGCCGTTTCGAAAGTGCTGAACGCCTACGAATGCCAGGCCGGTGTTCCGGCGGCGCCGGACCAGTTGAAGGCGCTCATGCCGTCCGGCGTGGCGTGGCTCTCCTGCGAACTGCCCACGACCGGCAAGTCGCGGACAGCGTTCGTGGCCGACGGCTCCGAACACGCGTTCCTGACGTCGACGACGATGTGACAGAGCCGTGCGAAGCCG
This sequence comes from Amycolatopsis sp. NPDC041971, assembly GCF_055588925.1. Taxonomy (NCBI): domain Bacteria; kingdom Bacillati; phylum Actinomycetota; class Actinomycetes; order Pseudonocardiales; family Pseudonocardiaceae; genus Amycolatopsis; species Amycolatopsis sp. NPDC041971. The sequence continues at coordinate 233,742 of NZ_JBVJCE010000014.1, forward strand.
GTGATCAGCGGTCATGGTGGCGACATGATCCGTTTCTAGCTTGGCACCATGACCACCTTGCTCGACCGGGCCCCGGTGCCCGTTCCTGGGAAGACCCCGCGGCGAAGCCTCACCGTGCTGTTCGGGATCGCCGTCCTCGTCGCTGGATACACCGGGTTTCGGTTGCCGGGGGAGTGGGCGGCGACCCTGCAGGCGATGTCCCTGACCGACGGCTTCCACCGGCGTTTCCTCGTGGGCACGCTCCTGAAGCCGTTCGGGAACGACTACTCGGTCTTCGCGGTCGCCAGTTTCGCCGTCCTCGGCGCGGTACTGGCGGCCGTGGCGCTCGCGTTCTTTCATAGCCGCACCGAAAGCCGGCGGTTGCTGATCGTCGCCTGGCTCCTGCTGCCGACCGGTGGCTACCTCTTCCATGAGGTCGGCTATCTGGACCAGATGCTGTATCTCCTGCTGTTCGGCGCGCTGTGGGCCCTGCATCGCGACAGACCGGTGCTCGCGAGCGCGGCGATGACGCTTTCGGTGACGGTGCACGAGATCGCGCTGCTCACCGTGCTGCCGATCTTCGGTTTCGCGCTGTTGCGGAAGTTCCCGTTTCGGCGCGCGTGCGCACTGCTCGCTCCCGGCGCCGTGCTCGGACTGGGGATCCTCGCGCTGCCACCCGCCGCTCCCGGCGCTGTCGAAGGACTCCGGCGGTCACTGTCCACAGCGGACTTTCCCTACCGTGTCGACGCGCTGGACCTGTTCGGCCGCACGCAGGCCGAGAGCTGGTGGCTGTACTCGATCACCGCCGTGCTGCTCTACCTGCTGCCTATCGCGGTCGCGGTAATCGGCGGCTTCCTGTTCCTGCACCGGCCGACGCTCGCCGCAACGGCGCCCGTCGCCGCGATCGGGGCACCGGTGCTGCTCGCGTTCGGCGGCTGGGACGATGCTCGCTGGGGATTCCTGCTGGTCACGAACTTCGTCCTGGTGGTGTGGCACCGGCTCGATCACCGCGAGCTGAAGCTGTCCCAGGTAGGCGTGCTGACCGCGTTGTTCCTGATCCTCACGCACGTCCCGATGCCGTACTTCGACGGCTACGCGCCACGTTGGCTCACCCTGGTGACTCCCGTGGAAGACACACGGTGAAGACGGCGCCGCCATCGTTGTGCACGGTGATCTCCCCGCCGTGGATCAGCGCGTTCTCGCGGGCGATGGACAATCCCAGCCCGCTGCCTTCGGTCGCCTGCCGCGCGTGATCGCCGCGTACGAACCGGTCGAACAGGATCGGGCGCAACTCGTCGGGAATCCCCGGCCCGGAGTCGGCGACCCGGATGGTCACCGTGCCGGAAAGGCCTTCCAGGGAGACCGTGATCGGGGTCCGGCCGTACCGTTCGGCGTTGACCAGCAGGTTGCACACGATGGTGTGGACGCGGCGCGGATCAGCGGAGACGGTCGTGTCGCCGGTGCTCGTCACCTGAACGAAAGTGTCCGGCACGCTCACCTCGATCGCGTCCTCGACGAGTGCGGGCAGGTCGACGAGTTCGGGGCGCAGGTCCGCGGAACCCGCGTCGAACCGCGAGATCTCCATCAGATCTTCGACCAGCCGCGCCAGCCGCCGGGCCTGCGTGCCGAGCAGCTCGGTCGCACGGGTCCGGACCTCGGGGCCGGCGTCGTCGAGGGTGGCCACCGTGGCGACCATCGACGCGAGCGGGGTCCGCAGGTCGTGGGCGACATCGGCGACGAATCGTTGCTGCTGGCGGTCCTTGGCGCGCAGCTCCTCGATCGCGATGCCGACCCGATCGGCCATCGTGTTGAACGACGCGGCGAGGTCGGCGAGCTCGTCGCGGCCCTTCACCGGGACGCGCACGTCGAAGGCGCCGCCGCCCAGGTCGCGGGCGGCGGCGGCGACTCGCAGCACCGGCCGCCGGATCCGGCCCGCGGCGAAGACGGCGGCCGCCACGCCGAGGACGGTGACGCCGAGTGCGATCCACCCCAGCTTCCACTGCTGGGCCGCCAGATCCTGCTCGAACGTGGTGAGGTCGAAGAACTGTACGACCCAGTACGCGACGAAGTTCGCGCTCACCACGAGGAGCCGATGACCGGTCACCGGATCGGTCGTGGTCGCCGACAACAGTTTCTCCGGTCCCGTGGTCCGCAGAAGGACCACGTCCTTCACCGTTTCCAACGCGGCTCGCCTGTCGGGCGGGGTCGCGTTCTCGGCGCCCGTCGTCCAGTCGTGGCTCTGTGATGAGGACTTGACGACTTCGGGAGGTCCTTCGGGCGCCTTGAAGTCGTCGTTCGTCAGCGGGGGACGGCTCGTGACGAGCATCCAGTCCGCCGCTGCCTTGTCCATTCCCTGGGAGAACATTTCCAAGGCCCGAGGAGAGCCCGCCATGAACTGTTCGAGATGAGGCCAGGCCTGCCCGAACATCGCCCCGAACGACGTCTTCGCCGCGGCGGTGAACCTGTCGAACGCGTCATCCTCTTGGATCTCGGCCGCACTGAAGGCCATCACAACCGTCGCCGTCGTGGTCACCGCCACGACCGCCAAGGTCACCCGGGCGCGGAGTCCGAATCTCATTCGCTCACCAGCCGGTAGCCGAGTCCGCGCACGGTCTTCAGCACCACGGGATCAGCCGGATCGTCCTCGATCTTCGCCCGCAGCCGCGCGACCGCCGCGTCGACGATCCGCGAGTCACCGACGTAGCCGTAGTCCCAGACCCGTTTCAGCAGTGCCTGCCTGCTCAGTACCTGGTTGGGATGTTCGGCGAACTCGACGAGCAGCCGGATCTCGGTCGCGGTCAGCGCCAGCTCGACGCCGTCGCGAGTCACGCTCATCGCGGCCGCGTCGATCTCCAGCCGTCCCACCCGCAACCGGCAGGCCGACGGCCCGGGAGCGGTGACGGCACGCCTGCCGATCGCCTTGACGCGCGCGTCGATCACCCGGGGTTCGGCGGGTTTGACCACGTAGTCGTCGGCGCCGCATTCCAGCCCGGCGACGATGTCGATCGGGTCGCCGCGGGCGGTCAGCAGGACCAACGGCAACCGGCTCCGTGCGCGGATCCGGCGGCACACCTCGAAGCCGTCCATCCCGGGCAGCATGACGTCGAGCAGGACGAAATCGAGTTCGAGCCGGTCGGTGAACAGCGCCTCCAGCGCCCGCTCCCCGGTCGGCGCGGCGACGACGTCGTGCCCGAGCGCCTTCAGCGCGAGTGTGAGCGCTTCGGCCAGTGCTACGTCGTCCTCGACGAGCAGGATGCGCGGCATGGTTCCCCCAAGATCGAAAGGCTCACCGATCGTAAGGGCGCTCTGTGGCACTGGCTCGGATCCGGGGCGGAACCGTCGCAGAGGCGTGCCGTCTCGTAACAAAGCTCTAGTTCTTGAGCTTCGGGTTCCAGGCGGTCAGCGTCAGCTTGCCGGTGGTCCCGAGGTCGGTGTCGACGGTGATCCGCTGCTCCGGGTCGCCCCTCACGGCCGCGACCGTCACATAGGCGCCCGCCTCCGGCGAACCCACGGTGACGGTGTTCGACCACGAAACGACCGAGAGCAACGTCCCGCCGGGCTGGACCGTCTGCGGGCTGACGCCGGGATCGATCGCCATGTACGACGACCCGTGCTCGACCTCGATGGCCATTGGCCGCTTTTCCTTGTCCAGTAAGCGGACTTCGGGATAGCCGGTGAGCGTGCGCGGTGCCGTGCCGCAGTTGGTGAGCGTGAGGACGACCGCGCGATGGCCCAGTGCGGCCTCGACCGGGCCGGACTTCACCGTGATCCCGGTGCCGAGACAACCCGCCGGTTCGACGGTGCCCGGCAGCGGCGTTTCCACGGGCGGCGGCGGTGCGGGTGGCGGCGGCGAACTGCACCCCGTCACGACGAGCAGCAGTCCACCCAGCAACCTCAGTTTCCCCAGCACGTCGGAACCCTATCGAAGTACGTGAAGGCCCCCTTCACGTACTAAAGGCAGACGTGGCATGAGTGTCCACAGGGGGAGCTGCCCGCGACTGAATGTCCAGTTGATGCGTATATGTTCGATTTTCGACCGGGTCGGGGGGGGGGGGGGGGGGGGGGGGGGGGGGGGGGGAGGGCTACACCCCCACCCCCCACCAAAACCCCCCCCCCCCAACGAAAACACCCCCCA
>NZ_JBVJCE010000014.1:237865-248079 GCF_055588925.1 Amycolatopsis sp. NPDC041971
GGTGGCTGGTTTGTTGTTGTGGGGGGTGGGTGGGGTGGAGGGGGGGGGGCACCCCCCCCCCCCCCCCCCACGACCCCTCGCGAAATCGCACAGTCCACCTGAACCGGACACCAACTTCGCGGACAGTGTCCCTTGTGGACAGTCGAGAGGGTGCCGGGTCGTTCCCGGCGCTTCCCCAGCACGGCTGAACCGTACTAGGCGAGCAACTCCTGCAGCTCACGGATGGCGGTCGCGAGTTCCGCCGCGAACAGCTCCATCTCGTGCGCCACGTGCTTCGGCGTGCACAGGTACAGATTCAGCGAGTCCGGCAGCAGCACGTACGCGACGCCGATGCACTGCGGGCTGGTCGACCCGAAGCCGAAGTACCGGATGTTCACCGACGGCGCCGAGCTGGTGCTCAGGTAGTCGTTGCGCATCTTCAACCAGCCCGGCGACGAGTACAGCGCCGGGGGCTCCTCGACGCCGCGCCGTTTCTGGATCAGTTGCAGCTCCCACAGGTGCTGCTCCGGCGCCTCGCCCGCCTGGCATTCCTTCGCCCGTGTGACGTGCTTCGCGGCTGCCGCGCGGAAAGCGGCCTGACGTGTCTGCCGGTCGGCCTGCGGATCCTCCATCACCTGGACGAACCACTGCACCTCGGGCGTCACCACCCGCATCGCTTCGGTGCGCCCGTTCTGGTACTGCCGCGTCGCGATCGACTCGTACGTCGTGCCGGTGATCCCCTTCGCCCGCTTGTGCGCGAGCTGATACGCCATCTGCGCGAAGCCGTCGGGGGACATCCCCAGCTCCTTCGCCCGCTTCGCGCCGAAGTCGGTGAAGGACACCGTCTTCGTAGCGGTCGCGTCGGCGTACTCGGCGAAGGCCACCGCCGCGGCACGGGCGTCCTCGCGCAGTGCGTCACCTAGGACGAATTCGATGACCTCGGACGCCGGGACGCCGTCGGCGGGCGGCCGTTCCAGCCTGGTCCCGCTCAGCAGTTCGTCGGTGAACCCGAGGATCGTAGTCCCGTCGAGTTCGCAGTGCTCGACGTTGATCCCCGCCGTGCCGTCCTCGAACACGATCAGCGACACGGCCTTGTCGAACCAGCGGTTCCCGCTGTCGCCGTGCAGCAGCTTGTCGCACGCCTCCTGCGTGTCCGCCGGCGTGAAGTCCTCCAGGCACAGGCAGAACAACGCCGTCTCGATGTCGTCGAGCGCGGCCGCGTTCCCGGCGGCGAGCAGCGCTTCCCGTGTCGCCGCCCACTCCGCCCTGGCCTTGGTGGTGAAATGCCCGGCCGAGGTCCGCGGGTCTTCGATGAAGTTCCCCGACTTGACGATCACCTGCAGCCCCGCGACCAGCTGTTCGGGGGAGTACGGGCGGCCGTCCGGCGCGATCACGTCCATCCGGAACGGGGTGTCGCGGTGGAACACCACGATGTGCCGCGCCCTCGACGGCCCCGGCCAGTCCTCGCGGTACGGCGTGCGCGCGGTGTCCTGCACGGCACCGGGGATCCGCGTCGCCGAGAACAGGTACTTGTGCTGCACCATCGACTGCGGCCGCCCGCGCGGCACGATCGGCGGCACCAGCTCCTCGTCCAGTTTCAGCTTGTAGTCCACCGCCGACGCCGCCAGCTCGGCCGCGCGTTCCAGCTGTCCCAGCGGGGATTCGGTGAACAGGAAGAAGAAGTTCGCGTTGAGCGCGATCCGGTCGCGGCGGCCGAGGTAGCGGTACGGCCAGAAGGTGTCGAGCCAGCTGCGGACGCCTTCGCGCTTGTCGTAGGCCTCGAGCGCGCTCTGCAGTTCGTGCGCCGGGCTTCCTGCTGCGAGGAACTCGGTGACGGCGCCTTCGGTCTCAGCGAGCTCACCGGGGGTGAGCAGCGGCGAGCACCATTCGAGGAACCGGCGGCAGGTGTCCTCCAGACTGGGGACGGGGACCCTCGGCAGGAGATCCTCGTTGCCGAACGTGCGGGTGGACAGTTCCGGACTGCTCACGATCATCCTTGATCTCGAAGGGGAAGGGCGTTCAGCGCGGAGGCGAGTTCGCCGGCCGCACCGTTCGGGCGGGAGACGAACAGCCGCGCGTACAGCCGGCCGTCGGTCTCCAGCCCACGCGGGTCGACACCCGCGACGTACAGATTGTCCAGGATCTGTGACCGTTCCTCGTCCGAAGCGAACCTTCGCTGCTGGAAGACGCCGTCGACCCCGGTCGTGTCGTACTCCAGGTCGGCGAGGCACTCGGCGACCGGAGCGTAGGAGAACATCCGGAGGACGAAATGCGCCATCCACGGCCGGTTCTCCCGCGCGATCCGGACGAGGGTCTTCTCGGTGACGTAGCCGACGCAGCCGGTCGAGATGACGATGTCGACCTCACCCAGCAGCGCGCGCTGCTCCTCTGTCGGATCTTCGCTCTCCAGATCCGCGTGGATCGCGTCGTCGATGAAACCCGCGGCGAGCGCGTAGTCCAACGCGGGCGCGGAGGCGTCGAGGCCGATGAAGCGGACCTCATCGCTGATGGCGAGCTTCTCGACCATCCGCCGATCGCGCGCGATCAGTTCGTCCCGGCTCAGCGCTTCGCTGTCCCGGTAGTGGTCGTAGAGCCGCTCCATCGAGGTGTCACAGCGGTGCAGCGCCGCGTTGACGCCGTAGGAGCAGCCGAGGTCGAGCACCGTCGGGACCTTGACGTCGGTCTTCGCGCGGTACTCGTCGATCAGTTTCGCGAAGTAGGCCCTCGCCTGTTGAGGGATGGAGTAGTCCAGTCTGCGCAAGGTGCCGAAGAACGCACGAGGATCGGGCTCGGTGTAGATATGATCGAAAGAGATCTTGCCGGTCGAATCCAATGGCACGGCCAAGCTCCTGACTGAGTGTCTGTCGGTGAACCCGCGACGGCCGAAGGCCTCGCTATGGAGGGTGCGGGGTTCACGCTTGTGGTCACCTTTCAGGTACTTCTTCAGCTCCGCCAACAGGTTCTTAGTCGAGCAGCTGATCGCCCCGGACCGCCGCGGAAGCGACGTGTTCCGGCAGGACCCGGCCGAACAGCTGTCTCGTCCGTTCCGGACTGCCGATGACCCCAGGACGCTCGCTGTACGCGAAGATCGCGGAATGGCGGGCGACTGCCCCTTGAACACTACTCACCCGGTGCAGCGCGAAGCGTCCGCGAAACAGCTGAAGATCGCCAGGACGCAGAGTGAGTCGTCGGATCAGGTGATCCCCTTCACCCGCGAGCACGGCACGGACGTCGTCGAAGTTCTCCGCCGTTTCGGAGCGGATGTTCGGGCAGTACTCGAAGACGCCGCCCTCGGCCGCTTCCTGTGTGAGCATGCTGACCGTGTACTCGTTGGTGTCGAAATGCCACGGATGCGAGCGGCCCGGTTCGATCACGTTGAGCACCAGACCGGCCAGGGGATCGGCGAGTTCGTGCAGTTCGGGGAGCTCGAAGCAGTCGGCCACGAACCGCTGGAACTCGCGGCTCGCGTACAGGTGCTGGATGACCGCGGTCGCCGGGATCCGGTCTCGCGCCACGAAAGCGTTGCCGCGTTCCATGATCGTGCGACCGGGGTGCCCCTCGGGCAGCGGAGTGTCGATGGCGATGTTGTAGGCGTTGACGCGTTCGACCTTCGCGTACGCCTCCGGAGCGATCTTCGCGCCTTCGTGGCGAAGGACGTCGCGCAACTCGGGACGGATGAAGTCGGCCAGCACACTGCAACCTGTTTCCCGCAGTTCGGCACGGGTCCGGGACACGATTTCGCGCCACGCCTGGCTTCCCGGCTCGGACAACGGATAGCGGGCGGTGTCGGCCACCTGGACTGCGCTCGCGATCATCGACGTCCTCTCGGCTGCCCGGAAGTGATTCTCGGGTTTAGCACAGAAAACGCCCGTGACCCCCGCGCCTTGTGATCGGGGCCACACGGAACGTGACGGCCCCCTTATGTGAATAAGGGGGCCGTCAGGGAGCTTTCGTCAGCTGGTGACAAGCGGCAGCAGCGGCCGCCGCACCGCGGTCGCGACGCCGTCGGACGCCTGGGCGGCGGCGATCCGTTCCGCCGTCGGCGTCCCGTACTCGGTGGTCCGCTGCCGCAGCGGACGGCCCAGCGGTTCGACCATCGCGCGCATGTCGCTGATCGTCTTGTACGACCCGTTGGCCGCCCCCGCCATCCGGCTGATCGTCTCCTCCATCAGCGTTCCGCCGATGTCGTTGACCCCGCCCTGGAGAACGGCGCGGCTGCCCTCTTCGCCGAGTTTCACCCACGAACTCTGGATGTTGTCGATCGTTCCGTGCAGCAGCAGCCGGGCCAGCGCGTGCACCGCGCGATTCTCGCGCAGCGTCGTCCCCGCCCTGGCGAGTCCGGCGAGGTAGATCGGGGAACTCTGGTGGATGAACGGCAGCAGCACGAACTCGCTGAACCCGCGCCGCCCGTTGCGCTCCAGGCCTTCCCGCTGCAGTTTCGCGAGCAGCTTCAGGTGCCCGACCCAGTGCGACGGCGTGTCGACGTGGCCGTACATCATCGTCGACGTCGTGGTGATGCCGAGTTTGTGCGCGGTGGTGACGACGTTGATCCATTCCGACGTCGGCAGCTTGCCCTTCGTCAGCACCCAGCGGACGTCGTCGTCGAGGATCTCCGCGGCCGTGCCCGGCAGCGAGTCGACACCGGCCTCCTTCGCGCGCGACAGCCAGTCCTCGATCGAGAGGTTCGTCCGCGAAGCGCCGTTGACGACCTCCATCGGCGAGTACGAGTGCAGGTGGATATCCGGCTGACGGCGTTTCACCTCGGCCGCGAGGTCGAAGTACGCGGTCCCCGGCAGATCCGGGTGGATGCCGCCCTGCATGCAGATCTCGGTCGCGCCCGCGGCCCACGCCTCGTCGACCCGGTCGCCGACCTGCTCCAGCGAAAGCGTGTACGCGTCGGCGTCGGTGCGCCGCTGGGCGAAGGCGCAGAACCGGCAGCCGGTGTAGCAGACGTTGGTGAAGTTGATGTTCCGCGTGACCACGAACGTGACGTCGTCGCCGTTCACCTCGCGCCGCAGGTCGTCGGCGATCTTGGTGAAGGCGTCGAGCTCCGGCCCGTCGGCGTGCAGCAGCGCCAGCGCCTCGTCGTCCGAGAGTCCGGCGGGGTTCTTTTCCGCGCTGCGCAGGGCATCCCGGATGTCGAGGTCGAACCGCTGCGGCGCGGTCTTGATGTTGCCCTTGATCTCGGCCCAGTCGCCGTAGACCGAGTCGAAGTCGCTGCGGCGGTCTTCCGTGCGCCCGACCGTGTCGACCTCGACGTGCAGATCGGTGCGCCCGGCCTCCTTCCACCCGCCGTCCGGCTCCTGCCACGGGATACCGACCGGGATGGCCTCTTCGATCGCGAGTCCGGTCTCGGCGTCGGTCAGCGGCGCGAGATGCGCGTTCATCCGCGGGTCCAGCCATGGTTCGCCGGTCTTGACGTACTCCGGGTAGATCGGGAGCCGCTCGCGCACGGTGAAGCCGAGTGCCTCGGTGCGGCGCTTGAGCTCGTCGATCTGCGGCCACGCGCGTTCGGGGTTCACGTGATCGGGGGTCAGCGGCGAGACGCCGCCCCAGTCGTCGATCCCGGCGTTCAGCATCAGTTCGTACTGCTGGCCGATCAGGTTCGGTGGCGCCTGGATGCGCATCTTCGGCCCGAGCACGAGTCGCGCGACGGCGATGGTCGCGGCGAGTTCCTCGAGATCGGCGTCCGGGGTCGCGCGCATCTTGGTGTCCGGCTTCGCGCGGAAGTTCTGGACGATGACTTCCTGGATGCCGCCGTAGGTCTTCGCGACCTTGCGGATCGCGAACAGCGAATCGGCGCGTTCGGAGAAGTTCTCGCCGATACCGATCAGGATGCCCGTGGTGAACGGCACCGAACTGCGGCCGGCGTCCTCCAGCACCCGCAGGCGGACGTCGGGGTCCTTGTCGGGCGAGCCGTAGTGCGGGCCGCCCTTCTCGGTGTACAGCCGCTTCGCCGTCGTCTCCAGCATCATGCCCATCGACGCCGAAACCGGCTTGAGCCGCTGGAAGTCCTGCCAGGTCAGCACACCCGGGTTGAGGTGCGGCAGGACACCGGTCTCCTCCAGCACCCGGATCGCCATCGCCCGGACGTAGGACAGCGTGTCGTCGTACCCGTGCGCGTCGAGCCAGTCCTTCGCCGCCTTCCAGCGGTCTTCGGGACGGTCGCCGAGGGTGAACAGCGCTTCCTTGACCCCCATCGCGGCACCCTTGCGGGCGATGTCGAGGACCTCGTCGGGGGAGAGGAACGGCGACTCGACCCGGCCGGGGACGGTCGCGAAGGTGCAGTAACCACACCGGTCCCGGCACAACCGGGTCAGCGGGATGAACACCGAACGGCTGTAGGTGACCACGCCCGGACGGCCCGCCGCGACGAGTCCGGCGTCACGGACCCGGGAGGCGTGCTCGGACAGCGTCTTGAGGTCGTCGCCGCGCGCCTGGAGCAGGATCGAGGCCTCGGTGAGGTCGAGGGTCTTCCCGTCGCGCGCCCTGGCGAGCGCCCGGCGCATCGCCGAGGTGGTGGGGGCGTTCGCGTCTGCATCCGATGCCATTCCCGCACGCTATGGCCGGACTCGCTCCACCTGCCAGTGCGCATCCCGCCACCGCGTCGCCCCCGTGGGGACGGTCACTGTTTCCGCTGGTCAGAGCTTGATCTTGGTTGCCGATCGCCGGGCCGGAGTGTATTACCTAAAGTGTGGCTTCGGTGATCGGCAAGAAGGTCGGGGGGCGGACGTACTACTACCTCGTCACCTCCGCGCGGGTCGAGGGCAAGCCCAGGGTCGTGTCGCAGCGCTACCTCGGCACGGCCGAGGAGATCGGGCGCGCGATGGACGGCGACGTCTCCGCTCCCGGCGAAGCGCGTCACCGGACCTTCGGTGACGTCGCGGCGGTGTGGGCCACTCTGCGACGGCTCGATTTCGTGCGCCGGGTCGACGAAGCCGTCGGAGCCCAGCGCGCCGCGACCACACTGGGGACACATCTCGCGCTCGCCGTCCTGCACCGGGCGACAGCACCGGACACGGACCTGGCCACCTGGTGGGAGGACAGCGTCGCGAGCGAATTCCTCAAGGCCGACCTGGCGAATCATCGGCGAGCACTGCAACGGCTCACCCCGGAACGGATCGCGCGGATCGAGACCACCATCGCCGACGCGGTGCTCTCCTGGCTGGGCACGGGGAACGCCGCGCTCGCCGTCGACGTGCCGCAGTTCGCCACCTTCACCACGGCCGACCCGTGCCGCTGCGAACTCGCCGGGCTCGGCCTGGTGGTGACCAAGGACGGCGCGATCCCGCTGGCGTCGCACGTGTATCCGAGGGACGGGGCGCCGCCGTTCGCCGCGCTCGCCGACGATCTCCGTTCGCTGTACCCCGTCACGCTGGTCTTCACTGCGGGACAGGCCGCGCAACTGGACCTCGGACGGCATTTCGTCGGTGCGCTCCCGCTCTCGGAGCATCCGGAGTTGCTGGCGAAACCGCCGTCCGCACGCGAGCCCGTCGATCCGGAGCGTTTCGCCGGGCTGACCGCCCTCGACACCAGAGCCGTGGTCGCGGGCGTGCGGCGGCGCGTGATCCTGACCCATTCGGAGACCCTGCACAACGCTCAGGCCCGCGCGTTCGGCGAGGAACTGAGCACCGCGACGCGCGAACTCGCCGGCCTCGACGCCGCACTGGCCGCGGGCACGTACCGAGGTGACCGGAGCCAGGTGAACGCCGAAATCGCACGGATCACCCGCGGCCGCCGCGTCGAACGGGTGCTCTCCCCTGCCTTGACCGGGACGAAGCCGGGGGAGATCCGGCTGGCCTGGAAGGTCGACGACGCCGCCGTGTCACGGTTGCACGACGAGTTCTTCGGCAAACAGGTGCTGGTCACCGACCACGACTGGCCGGTGTCCGAGGTCGTCACCGCGTACCGGGCCCGGACCCACCTCGACTCGACGTTCCGCTGGCTGACCGGTCCCGCCGTCACCGGCCCGGCTCCGCGCTGGGACTGGACCCCCCACCGGATAGCGGTGCACACGCTGGTCACGGTGCTCGCGTCCACGGTCACGCACCTCATGCGGCGCGAGGCCGACCGCGCCGGGATGAACCTGTCGGTCCGCGAACTGATGGACAATCTCGCGGGGATAGGGGAGACGGTGCTGCGCTATCCGTCCACCGGCGGCCGCCCGCGGACCCGGCGCCTGCTGACCGAGCGGAGCCCGGAGCAGCAGGCGCTCTTCGACCTCTTCGGTCTCCCCGCCACCACCCTCAACGGACAAGCTGCGCCTGACTGGCTCACTCCGACCGATGGATATGCAGCGCGGAGAAGCTCTGCGCCACCGGCATCAACTCGATGACGTTGATGTTCACGTGCTCCGGCTGCGAAGCCGCCCAGAAGACGGACTCGGCGACATCGGCGGCCGTCAGCGGCGTCGTGCCCTCGTAGACGTCGTCGGCCTTGCTCTGGTCGCCCTCGAACCGGACGACGGAGAACTCCGTCCCGCCGACCAGACCGGGCTCGACGTTGGTCACCCGGACGCCGGTGCCCTGGAGGTCCGCGCGCAGGTTGAGGCTGAACTGGTGCACGAACGCCTTGGTCGCCCCATAGGCGTTGCCACCGGGGTACGGGTAGGAGCCCGCGACCGAACCGATGTTGATCACGTGCCCGCGGCCGCGCTCGACCATGCCGGGCAGCAACGCGCGGGTGAGATGCGCGAGCCCCTTGATGTTCGTGTCGATCATCTGGTCCCAGTCGTCGAGCTTCGCGCGGTGTGCGGGCTCGAGCCCCTTCGCGAGGCCGGCGTTGTTGACCAGCAGGTCGACCTCGGCGAACTCGGGTGGCAGCGTGCCGGGGAGCGCGGACACCGCGTCGGCGTCCCGGACGTCGAACTCGAAGGGGAGGACCTTCTCGCCCAGCTCGTCGGCCAGCTTGTCGAGCCGGTCCTTACTACGCGCGGCCGCGACGACTGTGGCGCCGTCGGCGGCGAACCGGCGGACGATCTCGACGCCGAACCCGGCGCTGGCACCGGTCACGAAAACGGTCTTCTGGGACAGGGAGGGCATCACTTGGTCATCCTTTGGGTGGACACTGCCAAGAACTGGGCGAACACGGTGTTGAACTCGGCCTCGCGCTCCAGATTAGGCAGGTGGGCGGCGCCCTCGATCACCGCCAGGGTGGAGCCCGGCATGAGTTCATGCATGAGCTCGGCGTCCGAGACCGGCGTGAACTCGTCCTCGGTCCCGACGACGACGAGGCTCGGCACTCGCACCCGGGTGAGGCTGTCCCGGTAGTCGGGGCGCTCGGCCCTGCCCCTGAGCGCGGCCGCCGCGCCCTCCCTCGGCGTCGTGCGCATCATCTCCAGGACGTGCGCCGCCACGTCCGGCATCGTGCGGACGTTCTCCGGGGAGACCATCTTCGTCAGGACTTCCTCCGCGTACGGGTTCAGTCCCTCCGCGAGGATCCGGTCCGCCATGCCGTTGCGGACGCGCTTGCCCTCCTCGGTCTCCCCTTGGGGAGAGGTGTCCGCGAGCAGAAGCCCGGCGACACGGTCGGGATAGCTGCGGTGGAACTCCATGACGATCTGCCCGCCCATGGAGAGGCCACCGAGGACGAATCGCTCGATGCCCAGGTGATCGGCGAGCTGAGCGATGTCCGCGGCGAAGACGTCGAGCCCGGTCTTGCCTGGGACGACCGTGGTCTCGCCGTACCCGCGAAGGTCCGCCGTGATGACCCGGTAGCCCTCCCGGCTGAAGCGCTCGGCCTGGGGACGCCACATCGAACGGTTGAAGGGGTGGCCGTGGACGAGGACGACGGGCAACCCGCTGCCGAGGTCGTCGTAGGCGACGGTGATGCCGTCGAGTTCCGCAGTGCTCATGAAACCGACGCTAATCGGAGCAATCTGGGAGTTCAATACGGTGCAATGTACTCGGAGCAATGTTTCTTCCCCGGTGTTCACCTGGGTGCTCCCGGGGCGATCACCGGGATCGACCCCGTTTATAGCCTCTGACCTGTGTAAATGCCGTTAAGGTACCCCCCTGTTTTCGGGGGTTTCCGGCCATGTAAAGTTCTCCAAGTCGCCAGGGAAACCGGGTGGCCGACCGGGACACGAACCAAGCTCTCACTTCAGGTGATTGAGTGGGTGTTCCATCAAAAACTGCTAGGAATGACTGCTTCGGATAAGGCCGCGTGTGTGGTGTGATTCGGGGTGTGTTGCTTGAGAACTCAACAGTGTGCTAGTGAACTAAGCCAGTAGAGCT
>NZ_JBVJCE010000015.1:0-102294 GCF_055588925.1 Amycolatopsis sp. NPDC041971
CCCCCCCCCCCCCCCCCCCCCCCCCCCCCCCCCCCCCCCCCCCCCCCCCCCCCCCCCCCCCCCCCCCCCCCCCCCCCCCCCCCCCCCCCCCCCCGGCCCCCTGCTCAAGTACATGAAGGACCCCTTCCTTGCGCCTAGCTCCATGAAGGCCCCCTTCATGTACTTCCCCCTAGCGCCGGATCGCGTTTAGCCGGCTAAACGCGATCCGTAGAGAGTGACCGGCGGCGAAACGGGTCAGACGGCTCCGTACTGCCGGTCCCCCGCGTCCCCCAGGCCCGGCACGATGAAGCCGGAGTCGTTCAGCCGCTCGTCGATGCTCGCGGTCACCACCCGCAGCGGCAGCCCGGCCTTCTCCAGGTGCTCGATGCCCTCGGGCGCGGCGAGCGCGCAGATCGCGGTGACGCCGGTGGCGCCCCGGTCGGTGAGCAGCCGGATCGTGTACTCCATCGAGCCGCCGGTCGCCAGCATCGGGTCGAGCACCATCACCGGCCGGTCGGCGAGCGATTCGGGCAGCGACTCGAGGTACGGCGTCGGCTTGAGCGTCTCTTCGTCGCGGGCGAGGCCGACGAAACCCATCTGGGCGTCAGGGATCAGCTTGTGCGCCTGATCCGCCATCCCGAGCCCGGCGCGCAACACCGGCACCAGCAGCGGCGGGCTCGCCAGCGCGTAGCCGTCGGTGCGCGCCACCGGCGTGTGGATCCGCTCGATCCGCACGGGCATGTCGCGCGTGGCTTCGTAGACCAGCATGACGGTCAGTTCGTGCAGCGCCGCGCGGAAGGCGGCGCTGTCGGTGCGCGCGTCGCGCATGGTGGAGAGCCTGGCCTTGGCCAGGGGGTGATCAACGACGTGCACATCCATGCCGGTCAACTTAGCTCTTCACGCCTGCCGCGCGAACCAGCCGACCCAGCGGCGCTGCCAGGGCGTCTCCACCGAACGCTTGTCGTGGTTGGCCCGCGCCCACGCCACCGCCTCCTCGGCGCTCAGCCCGGAAAGGGTGGCGAGACAGGACAGCACCGTGCCGGTCCGCCCGACTCCGCCGTAACAGGCGACCTCGACGCCTTCGCCCGCCGCCGCCCGGGTGTGCAGGTCGACGATCCGGCGCCGAGCGTCCGTCCAGTCCGTCGGCAGCAGGAAGTCGGGCCAGCGGATCCACGTCCGCTCCCAGTCCATTTTGTGATCGTGCTTCCGGCGCAGCTTCGCGCCGCCCAAATACAGTCCGAAATCCGGCGAAGGACCCTCTGGCCAGGGGCGACCCAGGCCCCGTCCACGTACCTTCGTCCCGTCCGGCAGCTCCACGGCGCCGGGTAGTGAGTTCCCCATCAACGGAGGATGCCACTGTCGACCATAAGATGGACGCTCGGGCCTCTCCTCGGCGCTAGGCTCCTCCGCGTGAGTGAAGAACCGGCCCTGCCGGGCCCCGAACAGATGCGCATCTCCGACGCCGACCGTGAGCAGGTCGCGCAGGTGCTGCACGCGGCGATGTCCGAAGGGCGCATCACCATCAACGAGCTGGAAGAACGGCTCACCACCGTCTACGAGGCCAAGACCGTCGGAGACCTCAAGCCGGTCACCGCGGATCTGCCGCAGTCCCGTTCGCCGATCCAGCCGTCGACGTCGCGCGCGCTCGGCCTGCCCGACGATCGCATCGGCGGGCATCCGGGCTCCGGCGCGTCGATCGCGGTCATGTCCGGCGCGGCGCGCAAGGGCAGCTGGGTCGTCCCGCCGCAGCACAACAGTTTCGCGTTCTGGGGCGGCGCCGAACTCGATCTGCGGCACGCGCGGTTCGCCGAAAAGCATTCGACGATCACCGCGGTCGCGATCATGGGCGGGATCGACATCATCGTGCCCGACGACATCAACGTGGACGTCACCGGAATCGGCTTCATGGGCGCCTTCGAACTGGAGGACCGCGCCGGGACGCCCCCGGCGCCGCCGACCGCGCCGACGGTGAAGATCACCGGCCTGGCATTCTGGGGTGGCGTCGTCGTGAAGCGGAAACCGCGTAAGAAGGACGTACCCGAAGTGGAAGCCTGACCTGAACTGGGGGATTCACCACATGCGCCGAAGTTTCGTCGCGATCGCTTGTGCCGCACTGCTTTCCGTCACCGCCTTCCCGGCGGTGGCCGCCGGGAAGACCGATCCGCGCCAAGCCGCGATGGACGCGGCCGTCGCCGCGGGCATCCCCGGCATGGTCGCCGTCTCCGACGATTTCCGCGGCGTCAGCGGCGTCGCGAACATCGACCGGCCGGGCAAGCCCGACGCGTCGGGCCGCTGGCGGATCGCGAGTGTGTCGAAGGTCTTCGTCGCGACACTGGTCCTGCAGCTCGTGGCCGAAAAGCGTGTCGGGCTGGACGAACCCGTGCAGCGCTACCTGCCAGGGCTGTTGCCGTATCCGGAGCCGATCACCGTCCGCCAGCTGCTGCAGCACACCAGTGGCCTCCCGCGCGACCTTGCCCCCGAGGACTCCTGGGCGACGGGGCCGGAGATCGACACCGAACGCTTCAAGCACTTCGACAGTGACGACCAGATCCGCCTGAGCGTGTCGAAGCAGCCGCTGCAGTTCAAGCCCGGAACGAGCTGGGCGTACTCCAACACCGGCTACAACGTTCTCGGCCTGCTGGTCGAGAAGACCACCCGGAAGCCGCTGGAACGCGCGCTCGCCGAGCGCGTCACCGGGCCGCTGCACCTGCGCGACACCTCGCTCCCCCGCGATTTCCCGTTCCTGTTCGGCCCGGCCGCCCGCGGCTACGAGCAGCTGTACGACGCGCCGCGCGGCCTCACCGACGTCACCACCTACAACTACTCGCGCTACTTCGGCGCGGGTGGCATGGTGTCTTCGGGCAAGGACCTCAACCGCTTCTTCGAAGCACTGCTCGGCGGCCGTCTGCTGCCCGCGGACCTGCTCGCGCAGATGAAGAAGACGGTCCCCGCCGGCGGCATGGAGTACGGCCTCGGCCTGATGAAGGTGAACCTCAAGAGCGCGGGTATCTGCGCCGAAGACGTCACCATCTGGGGGCACGGCGGTGACTTGCCCGGCTTCGCCACCCTCAGCTTCCGTGACGACTCCGGCAAGAACATCTCCACGCTGGCCACCGTCGACCTCACCGCCTCACCGGAGGCGGCGCTCAAGCGCCAGCTCCCGATGACCAGCGAGTTCTGCACGCCGGTGCTGCCCACGCGGGCCACCGCCCAGGCCCCGGTGCCCAGCCTGTAGGCCGCCTACACTCACCCGTATGACAGCTACGACCAGCTCGTCAGCGGCGACGGCCACCCCGTCGCCGCTGGCGGACGCGACTCGCGACGAGGCGAGCCTGCGCCGGTTCCTGCACGGGCTGCCTGGTGTCGACCAGGTCGGCGTCGAGCAGCGGGCGGCGGGACTCGGCACGCGCAGCATCAAGAAGGCCGCCAAGCTCTGGGCGATCGACACCGCCATTTCGATGGTCGATCTGACGACCCTCGAAGGCGCCGACACCCGGGGCAAGGTCCGCGCGCTCGCCGCGAAGGCCATGCGGCCGGATCCGGACCGCCCGGACACCCCGCGGGTCGCGGCCGTGTGCGTGTACCCGGACATGGCCGAAACGGCTGTCGAGGCGCTTCGCGGCACGGGCATCCACGTCGCGAGTGTCGCCACCGGCTTCCCGGCCGGCCGCACGAGCCGCGAGATCAAGCTGGCCGACACCAAGATCGCCGTCGAGGCCGGAGCCGCCGAGATCGACATGGTGATCGATCGCGGCGCGTTCCTGGAAGGCCGCTATCTGGAGGTCTTCGAGGAGATCCAGGCCATCAAGGCCGCCTGTGGCGACGCTCACCTGAAGGTCATCCTCGAAACCGGTGAGCTGGCCACCTACGACAACGTCCGCCGCGCGTCCTGGCTCGCGCTGCTGGCGGGCGGCGACTTCATCAAGACCTCCACCGGCAAGGTCTCGCCCGCCGCGACGCTGCCGGTCACCCACGTGATGCTGCAGGCCGTGCGCGACTGGTTCGTCCAGACCGGTGAACTGCGCGGCGTCAAACCCGCCGGCGGCATCCGGACGACCAAGGACGCGATCAAGTACCTGGTCGCGGTGCACGAGGTCGCCGGCGAGCAGTGGCTGAACCCGGACCTGTTCCGGTTCGGGGCGTCCAGCCTGCTCAACGACCTCCTGCTGCAGCGCCGCACCCAGGCCGACGGCCACTACAGCGGTCCCGACTACGTGACGGTGGACTGATCCATGGGCATCTTCGAGTACGCGCCCGCGCCCGAATCGCGCGACCTCGCGAACCTCAAACCGCATTACCGGCCGTTCGTCAACGGCGAATTCGTCGACGGCTCCGGTGAGCCGCTCAAGACGATCAACCCGGCCACCGAAGAGGTGCTCGCCGAGGTCGGCACCGCGTCGGTGTCCGATGTGGACACCGCGGTGAAGGCCGCCCGTAAGGCGTACACCGGCGTCTGGTCCAAGATGCCGGGCTCCGAACGCGCCAAGTACCTGTTCCGCATCGCGCGCCTGATCCAGGAACGGTCGCGGGAGCTGGCCGTGCTGGAAAGCCTCGACAACGGCAAGCCGATCAAGGAATCGCGGGATTCCGACGTGCCGACGGCCGCCGCGCACTTCTTCTACCACGCGGGCTGGGCCGACAAGCTCGACTACGCGGGCTATGGCCCGAACCCGAAGCCGCTCGGTGTCGCGGGCCAGGTCATCCCGTGGAACTTCCCGCTGCTGATGCTGGCGTGGAAGATCGCGCCCGCGCTGGCCACCGGCAACACCGTGGTGCTCAAGTCGGCGGAGACCACGCCGCTGACCGCGCTGGTGTTCGCGGAGATCTGCCAGCAGGCCGAGCTCCCGCCCGGCGTGGTCAACATCCTGCCCGGCGCCGGGGACATCGGCGCCGCACTGGTGGGCCACGGCGACGTGAACAAGGTCGCGTTCACCGGATCGACCGAGGTCGGCAAGGCCATCCAGCGTCAGATCGCGGGCACCGCGAAGAAGCTGACGCTGGAGCTGGGCGGCAAGGCGGCGAACGTCGTCTTCGATGACGCTCCGCTGGACCAGGCCTTCGAGGGGATCGTCAACGGGATCTTCTTCAACCAGGGCCACGTCTGCTGCGCGGGCTCGCGGCTGCTGGTGCAGGAATCGATCGCCGAGGAGGTGCTCGAGAAGCTGCGTTACCGCGTCTCGACGCTACGGCTGGGCGACCCGCTGGACAAGAACACCGACATCGGCGCGATCAACTCCGCCGAGCAGCTCGCGAAGATCAAGGGGCTGGTGGAGTCCGGCGACGCCGAGGGCGCGGAGCGCTGGACCAGCCCGTGCCCGGTGCCGGAACGCGGTTTCTTCTTCCCTCCCACGGTGTTCTCCGAAGTACAGCAGTCGATGCGCATCGCCCGCGAGGAGATCTTCGGGCCGGTGCTTTCGGTGCTGACCTTCCGCACGCCGGACGAGGCCGTCACGAAGGCGAACAACACGCCGTACGGGCTCTCCGCCGGGATCTGGACCGAGAAGGGCTCGCGCATCCTGTGGATGGCGAACCAGCTCCGAGCCGGTGTCGTCTGGGCCAACACGTTCAACCGCTTCGATCCCGCCGCGCCGTTCGGCGGCTACCAGGAGTCGGGTTTCGGCCGCGAAGGCGGCCGCACCGGACTGGAGGCCTACCTCGATGTCTGACCGTATTTCGGTGGCGAAGACCTACAAGCTCTACATCGGCGGCAAGTTCCCGCGCTCGGAGTCGGGCCGGGTGTATCCGGTCACCGACAGCAAGGGCAAGTTCCTGGCGAACGCCTCGCACGCGTCCCGTAAGGACGTCCGCGACGCGGTTTCCGCCGCCCGCAAGGCTTTCGGCGGCTGGTCGGCGGCGACCGCGTACAACCGCGGCCAGGTGCTGTACCGGGTCGCGGAGATGCTGGAAGGCCGCCGCGAGCAGTTCGTCGCGGAGGTTTCCGCGTCGGAGGGCTTGGCCACCAAGAAGGCTCAGTCCATTGTGGACGCTTCGATCGACCGCTGGGTCTGGTACGCGGGCTGGACGGACAAGATCGCGACCGTGCTCGGCGCGGCCAACCCGGTCGCCGGCCCGTACTTCTCCTTCACCGTCCCGGAACCGACCGGGGTGGTGGGCGTGCTCGCGCCGCAGAAGTCGTCGTTGCTGGGTCTGGTGAGCGTGCTCGCGCCGGTGCTGGCGACGGGTTCGACGGCCGTGGTGGTCTCCAGCGCGGACCGGCCGCTGCCCGCGATCACGCTTTCGGAGGTCCTGGCGACGTCCGACCTGCCCGGCGGGGTCGCGAACATCCTCACCGGTCGCGCGTCGGAGCTGGGCTCGTGGCTGGCCTCGCACGGCGACGTCAACGCCCTCGACCCGACAGGCGCGGAGCCGTCCGCGCGGGCGGACCTGGCGCGCGAGGCCGCGGGCACCGTGAAGCGTGTCCTGACCGTCCCGGACGTCGAGCCGGACTGGACCACCGACGCCGACATCGCCCGGCTGCGGCGGTATCTGGAAGCCAAGACTGTCTGGCATCCGCTGGGCGTCTAACCTTTTCCGCATTTAGTCCTCTAGATGCGCTTGGGCTTTGAAGCGCGTGACATCGCGAGCAAGGGGCCGACGCGGCTGAAGGGGACTTTCCCCGCATCTCACGTAGCGAAGGACGCTTTCGCCGCGTGACACGCGGCGAAAGTTCCCTTCAGCCCGGCTCCCTGCGCCACGCGCTGTCCCGCATTTAGTCCTCTGGATGCGCTTTGGGCAAGCACGTGAGGGCACGTGCGTCCCGCATTTAGTCCTCTGGATGCGCGGGGGACCTTCCCGCGTCCAGGTCGGCGCCGGTCAGAGGCCGTCCCGGCAGCGGCTCGTTCTCGTCGACGGCCCGCAGGCCGTCGATCATGATCCCGATGCAGCGCCGGGTCGCCATCCGCGCGACCTCCTCGCCCTTGCCCGGCATCTGCCGCAGCAACGTCGCGAACAGGATCGCGACGTCACCGGTGGCGACGTCCGTCCGGAGCCTGCCCTCCGCCTGCGCGCCCCGGACGAAAGCGTCCATCACCAGGACCAGCTCGTCACGCAAGGCCTTGATCGCGGGGTCACTCTTCAGGATCACCAGTGCCCGGGGCGAGACCATCGCGAGCTGGATGCTCAACTGAAGCTCTATCGACTGGTGCAGGAGCCGGATCAGGGCGTCCCAGTCCGAGGATTCCTGGTCCCTCGCGGCTTTCGCATCCCTCAGGACCCGGTCGAAATTGTCGACGGCGACCGCCCGGATCAACGCGTCCCGGTCCGGGAACCGCCGGTACAGGGTGCCGACACCGACGCCCGCCGAGCGCGCGATCTCCTCCATCGGGACCTCGGCGCCCTGGGCGGCGAAGATGGCTCTCGCGGCGGCCAGGATCTGATCCCGGTTCCGGCGCGCGTCGGCGCGCAAGCGGGTCTCGGGGTCGGCAGTCATGATCCTCGCCTCTCGAAGGGTCCTTCAGGGCCGTGATTCTCGCACGTAAGGACATGTCCTTCACGCTTCCCGGGAAACCACCCCTTCGCGAGTGGACGACCTGTCTCCACTTGAGTACCTTGGTGACATAAGCGGAATGAAACCATCCGCATACGTTTTGGGGCCCTGTCCGATCTCTCGCCCGAACCCACCCGACAACTGGGGAAGGACACCCGATGACTGACGTCGAGGAAACCACCGCGACCTTGCCGCTGGCCCGGAAATGCCCGTTTTCGCCGCCGCCCGAGTACGAGACGCTACGCACGGAAAGTCCGATTTCCCGGGTCGGTCTGCCGTCCGGCCAAACGGCTTGGGCCCTCACCCGGCTCGAAGACATCCGGGAAATGCTGAGCAGCCCGCATTTCAGCTCCGACCGGCAGAATCCCTCGTTCCCGATGATGGTCGCGCGGCAGATCCGCCGCGAGGACAAGCCGTTCCGCCCGTCGCTCATCGCGATGGACCCGCCGGAACACACCCGGGCCAGGCGTGACGTCGTCGGCGAATTCACCGTCAAGCGCATGAAAGCGCTCCAGCCGCGAATCCAGCAGATCGTCGACGAGCACATCGACACCCTGCTCGCGGGACCCAAACCCGCCGATCTCGTCCAAGCGCTTTCCCTGCCGGTTCCGTCGCTGGTGATCTGCGAACTGCTCGGCGTCCCCTATGCGGACCACGATTTCTTCCAGACCTGCAGTTCCAAGATGCTCAACCGGGAGGTCACCCCCGAAGAACGGCAGTCGGCGTTCGAGCAGCTCGAAGGCTATCTCGACGAACTCGTCACCAAGAAGGAAGCGGACGCGACCGAAGACGACCTCCTCGGCCGCCAGATCTTGAAGCAGCGGGAAGCGGGCGAGGAGAACCACGACGAACTCGTCGGCCTGGCGTTCCTGCTGCTCATCGCCGGGCACGAGACGACAGCGAACATGATCTCGCTCGGCACGGTGACCCTGCTCGAGAACCCGGATCAGCTGGCGAAGATCAAGGCTGACCCGGGCAAGACCCTTCCCGCGATCGAAGAACTCCTGAGGGTCTTCACCATCGCGGAGATCGCGACCTCACGGGTCGCCACGGCGGACGTCGAGATCGGCGGCACGCTCATCCGCGCGGGTGAGGGTGTCGTCGGCCTGAGCAACGCGGGCAACCACGACCCGGACGGATTCGAGAACCCCGACACCTTCGACATCGAACGCGGCGCGCGGCACCATGTCGCGTTCGGGTTCGGCGTGCACCAGTGCCTCGGCCAGAATCTCGCGCGGATGGAACTCCAGATCGTGTTCGATACGCTGTTCAAGCGTATTCCGGGCATCCGGATCGCCGTTCCGGTCGACGAACTGTCGTTCAAGCACGACTCGTCGATCTACGGCCTCCACGCCCTTCCGGTCACCTGGTAGGAGGATCCATGAAGATCATCGCGGACACCGGGAAGTGTGTGGGCGCGGGTCAATGCGTGCTCACCGACCCCGATCTGTTCGATCAGAGCGAGGACGACGGGACGGTCATCGTGCTGAACGCCGAGCCCGAAGGCGACGAGGCCGAGGAGAACGCGCGCACCGCCGTGCATATTTGTCCTGGGCAGGCATTGTCGGTCCAGTAGGGCATGGGGCTCGTGAGTGGCGTTTCGGGTTCGTGCTGGGTGGTGTGAGCGGGGAGGGTTCCGGGCAGTGACCGTCCGGAATCCTCCTGCTCGATGGTGGTGGGTGCAACGCCCTTACGACGATGGAGGAATCGGGACACTCACCGTCCCGATTCCTCCATCGTCGACACCCGGCACGCGCTGAGCGCGCGAGACCGGCCTGGTCAGGCGTAGGTAAGCACATACCGGTCCGTTCTAACCCGACGCCACTCACGACCAACCGGACCCAGGCCTTACTTGACCGCGCCCATCGACAGGCCGCGGACGAGGTGGTTCTGCGCGATCCAGCCGACGATCATCACCGGCAGCGACGCGAGCAGCGCGGCCGCGGACAGCTGCGCCCAGTACAAGCCCTCGCTGGTGATGAACCCGACCAGGAACACCGGCACCGTCCCGGCGCGCGCGGCGGTGAGGTTGACCGAGTAGAAGAACTCGGTCCACGAGAAGATGACGCAGATCAGCGCGGTCGCGGCCACCCCGGGCGCGACCACCGGCATGATGATCTTCCGGAGCAGGATCGGCAGAGTCGCCCCGTCGATCCGGCCCGCCTCGATCATCTCCTGCGGCACCTCCAGGAAGAACGACCGCATCATCCAGATGGCCAGCGGCAGGTTCATCGAGGTGTACAGGATGATCAGCGCCCACACGTTGTCCAGCAGCCGGGTGTTCTGCGAGATCACGTACAGCGGGATGATCGCCGCCACGATCGGCAGCATCTTCGTCGACAGGAAGAAACCGAGCGCGTTGCTCGTCCCCTTCACCGGCGCCAGCGACAGCGCGTACGCCGCCGGGATCCCCAGCAGCAGCACGAAAAGCGTCGAAACGACGGTCACGAACGCCGAATTCGACAGGTACGGCAGGAAACCGCGTTCGAGCACGCCCGCGAACTGGTCGAGCGTCGGGGTGAAGAACAGCCGCGGCGGGTCGGTGTAGGCGTCGGCCTCCTGTTTGAAAGCCGTGAGGATCATCCACAGCAGTGGGAACACGAACAGGATCGCGATCACCCAGGTCGCGACCGTCAGCAGGCCCGGGCCGAAGCGGCTTTTCATTTCGCGCCTCCCTGGACCGAGAACGTGCGGAACATCAGCCGCAGCGCGAAGGTCGCGACGATCATCGTCAGGATCACGACGATGACGCCCATCGCGGACGACTGCCCGATGTCGAAACCTTGGAACGCCCGCTGATAGATGTAGAAGGGCAGGTTCGTGCTGGCCGTCCCCGGACCTCCTTGTGTCATCAGGAAGATCGCGTCGAAGCTGTTCACGATGTAGATCGCGCCCAGCAGCGTCGCCAGCTGCAGGAACCGGCTCAGATGCGGCAGTGTGATCGCGGTGAACGTCCGCCAGCGGCCGGCGCCGTCGACCGACGCGGCCTCCAGCACGTCCTTCGGCTGGCTCTGCAACCCGGCCAGGATCAGCAGCATCATGAACGGCGTCCACTGCCAGACGACCTGGGCCATCACCGCCGCCAGCGGGAACTCCGAAAGCCAGTCGATGTCGGTGCCGAACACGAAGTGCAGCAACCCGTAGGTCGGGTCGAACATCGTCGTCTTCCACAGCAGCGCGCCCGCCGCGGGCAGGATCAGGAACGGCGTGATCAGCAGGGTCCGGACCACACCGCGGCCCAGGAACTTGCGGTCCAGCAGGATCGCCAGTCCCAGACCGAGCAACAGCGAGAAGAACACGCACACGACCGTCAACACCACGGTGTTCAGCAGTGCGCCGAGGAACGTCGAGTCGGCGAAGACGTCGATGTAGTTCCGCAGCCCGACGAAATGCCGCGAACCCGGGCGCACCAGGTTCCACGACTGGAACGAATAGAACACCGTCAGTACGAACGGCAACTGCGTCACCGCGACGACGAACAGCAGGGCGGGTAGCAACGGCAGCCGTCGTTTGAACGGCGTGTCGGTGCCACGCTTAGGAGCCGCCTTCTTGGCATGGGCGGGTTCGGTGCGGGCGGGAGCGGAGAGCGTGGCCATCACCGCACCTCCTGATACGATTTGCCGACGGTCTGCGCGTACTCCTGTGACTGCTTCAGTGCTTCGTCCACGGTGATCCGGCCCGCGATCGCCGCCGAAAGCTGCTGGCTGACGCGGGTGCCGAGGTCCTGGAACTCGGGGATACCGACGAACTGGATCCCGGGGTACGGCACCGGATTCGCCATCGCCTTCCGCTGGTCGGCGTCAGCGATGCCGTCCAGTGTCGGCTGCGCGTAGGCCCTGGCGGCTTCGCGGTACTGCGGGATGTCGTAGGTCGACTTGCGCACGCCCGGCGGGACGCGGTTCCAGTCGCCGAACTCCTGGGCGACGCGCTGCACGTAGGCCTTGTCGGTCATCCAGGACATGAACTTGAAGGCGGCGTGCTTGTCCTTGGCCACCTTCGGGATCGCCAGCGCCCAGGTGTAGAGCCAGCCGCTCGCCCGCGTCTTCTCCACTGGCGCGGGGGCGTAGCCGGACTTCCCGACGACCTTGCTGGCCGACGGGTCCTCGTTCGTCCCCGCCATGACCGTGGCGTCGTACCACATCGCGGCCTGGCCTTGGGTGTACCGCGTGCCGCATTCGGAGAAGCCCGCGCTCGACGCGCCGACCTCACCGTGGTTCCGCACGAGGTTCACGTAGAAGTCGGCGGCCGCCTTGAATTCGGGGCTGGTCAGCTTCGCGTTCCAGTCCTTGTCGAACCATTGGGCGCCGAAGGTGTTGGCGACCGTGGTGAACGGCGCGAGGCTCTCGCCCCAGCCGGGCTTGCCGCGCAGGCAGATCCCGGCCACACCCTTGGCCTTGTCGTCGAGTTTCGCGGCGAAGCCGGCGATCTGCGTCCACGTCGGCTTGGCGGGCATGGTGAGTCCCGCCTGCTCGAACAGATCCTTCCGGTAGGCCAGGAACGACGACTCACCGTAGAACGGCACCGCGTAGAGCGATCCGTTGTGCGACAAGGATTCCTTGATACTCGGGATGAAGTCGTCCGCGTCATAGGACGGGTTCGCCGCGATATGCGGGTCGAGGTTTTCGAGCCAGCCGTTCGCGGCCCACTGCGGCGCCTCGTAGTTGCTGATCATGACGACGTCGAATTCACCGCCCTCGGTGGCCGTCGAGGCGGTGATCTTCGCGCGTGCCTGGTTTTCGGGCAACGACACGAATTTGAGGCTGACGCCGGGGTTCGCCTTCTCGAACTCGCCGGAAAGCTCGATGGCGTCCTTCATCTGCGGGTTCGCGACGATCGCGACGACGAGCGTCCGGTCGCCGGTCCCGAGCGCGCCCGCACCGGCGCACCCGGTGAGGGTGAGCAGGAGGACCGCGAGCAGAGCGGCTGCTTTACGCACTTTCGCCTCCCGGTATGACCTGCACCTTCAGGCCGGCGCCGCTGCGCATGAGGGCGAGCGCGTCGGGATACTGCTCCAGCGGCAGGGTGTCGGTGAGCAGCGCGGCGGTGTCGACGGCGCCGTCGGCGACCAGGTCGAGCGCGGCACCGAAGCTGTTCATGACGGCCATCGAGCCGACGACGGTGATCTCGTCGTTGTAGATCCGGAACGGCGAAAGCGCGACGCGTGCTTCGGCGGGCGCGACCCCGAAGACCAGCAGACGACCTCCGCGCTGAAGCGAGTCGAAAGCGGCTTCGATGGCGGGCGCGGCGCCGGTGCAGTCCGCGGCGGCGTCGAACTTCTCGTCGTCGAGGTCCTTCACGTCACCCGCGACCGCGACCGCGCCGAGGTCCTTGGCCCGGCCGAGGCGGTCGATGTTGCGGTCGACCACCGTGACGTGGGCGCCCGCGCGCTGCAGCAGCTGCTGCATGATCAGCCCCATCGTGCCCGCGCCGACGACGAGGAACCGCTCCCCCGCCTCGACGCCGATCCGGCGCACGCCGTGGACGGCGCAGGAAACCGGTTCGACGAGGGCGCCCTGTGCCCAGGTCATCGTGTCCGGCATGCGGTGGCAGTTCGCGGAGGGAACGGCGACGTACTCGGCGAAAGCGCCGTTGACGGTGTCGCCGGTGGCGTTCCAGTTCTCGCAGAGGTTGCCGCGACCGGACCGGCAAGGCTTGCAGTAACCGCAGAACAGCGACGGGTCGACGGCCACCCGGTCGCCGATCTTCCAGCCACCCGGGACGTCGACGCCGAGTTCGACGATCTCGCCGGCGAACTCGTGGCCGGGGACGATCGGATACGGCGTCGGCGGGAAGTGCCCGTCGGCGATGTGGAGGTCGGTCCCGCAGATCCCGCAGGCACCCACCTTGACGACGACCTGGCGATCCCCCGGTTCGGGGTCGGGTACCTCGCCGACCCTGATCTCCCCGGGCTTGTCCACGATCGCGGCACGCATGCCAGCTCCTCTTCTCTCCGCTCAAACGAGCGAGACAGGCTTTATGCTTTGGACTGCATGTCAGGGCATGGTGAACTTTTCCCTGGTGTTACGTCAACCTTTCGTGCGGATCTCGCGTTATGATGCTCAAATGAGCGCGAAGAAGCAGGCTCCCGGCCTGGTGGAGTCGCTACGCCTGGCCGCGGTGGCCCGGCGGTTCTACGAACAGGGCGCCTCGAAGCTCGAGATCGCCGACGAGTTCGGCATCAGCCGGTTCAAGGTCGCACGAATGCTCGACACGGCCAGGGAAAGCGGCATCGTAAAGGTCGAATTCCACCTGCCCGCGCCGGTCGACCTCGCCCTGTCCGAAGAGATCCGCTCCGCGTACCGGCTGGATCGCGTCCTCGTGCTCGAACGAGCGCCGGAGCCGGAATCCCGCGAAGTCGCCCGGCGCAAAATCGGGATGCTCGCGGCCCGACTCCTGGCCGAGATCGTCACTCCCGGCGACGTTCTCGGCCTGTCGTGGGCACGTTCCGTGAACGCGATGACCGACGCGATCCAGTCGTTGCCGAAGTGCCCGGTCGTGCAACTGTGCGGGGTGCAGGCGGGGGTGGACATGCGGGACCGGTCGGTGGAGACGGTCAGCCGGGTCGCCTCCGTCTCCGGCGGTCAGGCGTACCCGATCTTCGGCCCGCTCGTCCTCCCAGACCGCCGCACCACCGAGACGCTGCGAAGGCAACCCGGGATCGCGGAGACGTTCGGGCAGTTCAAAAACCTGACCAAGGCCGTCGTCAGCATCGGCGCGTGGAAGCCCGAGGAATCGACCGTCTACGACGCGCTCGACGAAGCCGAGCGCGGCGCCATAGCGAAACGCGGTGCCAAAGCCGAAGTCTCCGCGCGGCTGTTCGACGCCGACGGCACCCCGATGTCCACCGGACTGGCCCACCACGTGCTCGCCATCAGCGCCGAAGAACTGCTGGCCGTCCCCGAAGTGATCGCGCTGGGCTACACGGAACCGAAGGCCGACGCGATCGACGCCGTTCTGCGCTCCGGGATGGTCTCGACGCTGATCACCGACGCCGCCGCGGCCGTCCCGCTCCTCAAGCTGGCCGAGGCCCGCCCTCCCGCCTAGCCGCCCTCACGAGATCGCCCTCCAATCACGCGAGATCGCCGTTCAATCACGTGAGATCGCCGTCTGATCACGCGAGATCGCGTAACTGGGTCGCCTCGTCCTGAGCCGCCATCACCTCGTCACCGTGCCTGAACGCCCACTCCCCGAAGGCTTCGATAGGGCCGAGGAGGCTGGCTCCGAGATCTGTCAGCGAATACTCCACCTTCGCCGTCCGCCCGCAGTCACGCCTGCGGACCAGGCCGTTGAACTCCAGCCGCCGGACGGTCTCCGTGAGCACCTTCGTGCTGATCCCGCCGAGCCGTCGCCGCAGTTCGGCCGGTCGCAGCGGCCCCTGGCGCAGGGCCCACAGCACGACCGGGTTCCAGGTGTTCGCCATCAGGTCGAAGGCCAGCCGGGCACGGCAATCGGCGAAAAAGACGTCGTTCATCGGACCTCCGGTAACCAATCGGTACCCGCACGGCTTTCTACGGTCATGGGGTAACTCGATCTTAGGGAGCGGAACAGATGCGTATCGGTGTTTTCGGCGCGGGCGGGATGGCGGAGGCGCTCGGGGGCCAGTGGGCGGGGGCCGGGCACGAGGTGACGGTCGCGGCGCGCGACCGGGCCAAGGCCGACGTCCTCGCCGCGAAGATCTCCGCGCGGGCGGGGACCTGGGCGGAGATCGCTCACGCGAGTGAGGTGATCCTGCTCGCCGTCCCCGCGCCGTCGGTGACGGAAGTCGTCGCCGCGGCGGGAAATCTCACTGGGAAGGTGCTGATCGACTGCACCAACGCGGTCGGCCCCGGTGCCGTGCTCACGATCCCCGACCAGGCCACCCGGATCGCGCTCGCGGTGCCGGAAGCGCACGTCGTCAAGGCGTTCAACCTGTGCGCCGTGGACGTCTGGCGGATGACCCCGCCCGTGTTCGGCGGCCGCCCGCTCGCCGTGCCGCTCTGCGGTTCGCCGGAGGCTGTCGCGACGGTCAGCGGCCTCGTGCATGACATCGGGTGCACGCCGCTGAACGCGGGCGGCCTCGACCGGGCGCGGCTCATGGAGGCGACCATGGCGTTCATGGTCGGGCTCTGGTTCGACGGCCACGACGCCCAGGCCTGCTTCCCACCCCTTCCGGTGTGATTTCGGGGTCGTCCCCGATGTGCCGGGCCGGGCGGTCACGCGAGCCTGTCGACATGAGGACGAAGACCTGGCGGCAGCTGACCGTGTGGCTGCACGTCATCACGTCGGTGGGCTGGATGGGGCAGGCCCTGGCGCTGTTCACCCTCCTGACGATCAGCCACACGAGCGAGGACGGCGCGATCCGTGTCGCCGCCACGTCCATGGCGCACGAGATCGACTCGTTCCTGCTGGCGCCGCTCGCCAACGCGTCGGCCTTCACCGGCTTCATGCTCGCCGCGGCGACGGCCTGGGGTTTCGCCCGGCATTGGTGGGTGCTGGCGAAGTTCGCGATCACGCTCGTCCAGCTCTACGCCGGGATCTTCCTGCTGTCCGGCGCTTTGCAGGATTCCGTGGTGGCGGCCCGGGCCGGTGATCCGGCGCCGGTGGCGCTGGTGGCCGGGACCGCGCTGATGGCGAGCGCGCTCGCCTTCCAGGCGTGGCTTTCGGTGGCGAAACCTTGGGGTAAGGCCCGCTCCGGCGCGAAGCTGCCGACGGCGCCGACGTGGGTGTTCGTCGCCGCGGTCCTCGCGCCGCTCGCCGACATCACGGCGGGCTTGATGCTGGGCTATCCGTTGCCGGCGCTGTCGCTGATCGTGGTGATCGTGCAGCTGGTCCGGCGCCGGCGGCTGCTCGCGGCACCGAGTCCGTGAACGCCTCGTTTCACGCGCCCTCGCGTGCTAGGAACGGACCGTTCCTAGCAAATTTTGCAAGGAACGGTCCGTTCCTAGCACGAGCGAGTGGGTGAGTGAGTCGACGCGGCCGAGGCGTCAGAGCTGGTCCACCGCCGTGATCCGGATGACCGCCGAGCCCGCCTCGTCCGAGGCCGCCAAGTCGACCTCGGCGCTGATGCCCCAGTCGTGGTCGCCCGCCGGATCGTCGAAAATCTGCCGCACCCGCCAGATCTCCGTCTCCTTCTCGATGATCAGCAGCTTGGGACCGCGCGCGTCCGGTCCGATGCCGAGGGTTTCGTGCTCGTCGAAGTAGTCCTCGACGGCGTCTTCCCACGCGTCGGCGTCCCAGCCCGACGCGGCGTCCAGTTCGCCGAGTGTCCCGTAGGCCCGCCGCGACGCCAGCTCCACGCGGCGGAACAGCTCGTTCCGCACGAGCACCCGGAACGCCCGCTCGTTCCGCGTGACCGCGGGCGGCTCGGACGGCGGCCTCGTCGAAACCGGGCCTTCCTCTTGCGGATGCCGCAAGGCTTCCCACTCGTCCAGGAGACTGGAGTCGACCTGGCGCACCAGTTCCCCGAGCCATTCGATGAGGTCCTGCAACCCCTCGGTCTTGGCCTCGTCGGGAACAGTGTGCCGCAGCGAGTCGTACGTGTCGGTGAGATACCGCAGCACCAGCCCTTCCGAACGGGCGAGCTGATAGAAACCGATGTACTCCACGAAGTTCATCGCGCGCTCGTACATGTCGCGGACGACGGACTTCGGCTTGAGCTCGTAGTCGTCGACCCACGGATGTCCTTGCCGGTAGCGGGAATACGCCGCCTCCAGCAGTTCTTCGAGCGGCTTCGGGTACGTGACGTTCTCGAGCAGTTCCATCCGCTCGTCGTACTCGATGCCCTCGGCCTTCATCGCCTGGACGGCCTCGCCGCGCGCCTTGAACTGCTGCTGCGACAACACCGGACGCGGATTGTCCACAGTGGATTCCACAATGGACACGACGTCGAGCGGGTAGGACGGCGACTCGACGTCGAGGAGTTCGATCGCGGCCAGCGCGAACGGCGAAAGCGGCTGGTTCAGCGCGAAGTCGAACTGCAGGTCCACGGTGAGCCGCACGATGCGGCCCTGCTCGTCGGGCTCGTCGAGCCGTTCCACGACACCCGCCGCGAGCAGCGCGCGGTAGATCGCGATCGCGCGCAGGATCAGCTTCCGCTGGGCGGGACGGTCGGAATGGTTGTCCTCCAGCAGATGCCGCATCGAGTCGAACGCGTTGCCCGGCCGGGAGACGACGTTGAGCAGCATCGAGTGGCTGACCTGGAAACTCGACGTCAGCGGTTCCGGCTCGGCCGCGATCAGCCGGTCGAAGGTGCTCTCCGTCCAGTTGACGAACCCTTCGGGTGCCTTCTTGCGGACGATCTTCTTTTTCTTCTTGGGATCGTCGCCCGCCTTCTCCAGCGCTTTGGCGTTTTCGACGACGTGGTCCGGTGCCTGCACGACGACGTAGCCGTCGGTGTCGTACCCGGCGCGGCCGGCGCGGCCGGCGATCTGATGGAACTCGCGAGCCTTGAGATGCCGTTGCCGCACGCCGTCGTACTTCGTCAGCGCCGAGAAGACCACTGTGCGAATAGGTACGTTGATGCCGACGCCGAGGGTGTCGGTCCCGCAGATCACCTTCAGCAGCCCGGCTTGCGCGAGCTGCTCGACCAGGCGCCGGTACTTCGGCAGCATGCCGGCGTGGTGCACGCCGATACCGTGCCGGACCAGCCGCGACAGCGTCTTGCCGAACCCGGCCGAGAACCGGAAGTCGCCGAGCATCTCGGCGATGGCCTCCTTCTCCGCCTTCGAGGTGACGTTGATGCTCATCAGGGTCTGCGCGCGTTCGATCGCCGCGGCCTGCGAGAAGTGCACGACGTAGACCGGCGACTGGCCACCGTTGAGCAGCTCGGACATCGTCTCGTGCAACGGCGTCAGCGCGTAGCGGAAGGTCAGCGGCACCGGCCGCTCCACCGAGGTGACCACCGCGGTGGGACGACCCGTCCGGCGGGTGAGGTCCTTCTCGAAGAACGAGACGTCGCCCAGCGTCGCCGACATCAGCACGAACTGCGCCTTCGGCAGTTCCAGCAGCGGCACCTGCCAGGCCCAGCCGCGGTCCGGCTCCGCATAGAAGTGGAACTCGTCCGCGACGACCTGCCCGACCGGCGCGTCGGCACCGAACCGCAGCGCCATGTTCGCCAGGATTTCCGCCGTGCAGCAGATGATCGGCGCGTCGGCGTTCACCGCCGAGTCGCCGGTCATCATGCCGACGTTCTCCGCGCCGAAGATCTCGATCAGCTGGAAGAACTTCTCCGAGACGAGCGCCTTGATCGGCGCGGTGTAGTAGCTGCGGCGGCCGTGCGCGAGCGCGGTGAAGTGCGCCCCGACGGCGACCAGGCTCTTTCCCGAGCCCGTCGGCGTCGACAGGATCAGGTTCGCCCCGGAGACCACTTCGATGATGGCCTCTTCCTGCGCCGGGTACAGCTCGAGCCCGCGCTCGGCCGTCCAGGTGGAGAAGGCTTCGAACAGCGAGTCTGCGTCGGGATCCGCAGGCAGGAGGTCTGTAAGTGTCATCAGAGGACCTATCGTGCCATCCGTTGGTCGCTTCTTGCCCAGGGGTGATCGCGCCCTCCGATGGAAACCCGTAGGCTTCGCGGTACCGCGCACTTGTCGGGCAAGCAACACCCGGTCGCGCGCACACAGGCGGTAATCCGAGAGGGCTTAGGAATGGCACAGGACATCATCCCGATCGAACTCGGCCTGCCTCAGGGTGACGTCGTCACCCTCTGGGCGCCGCGCTGGCGGGAAGACGGCGAGGAGTGGGAAGCCTTCCTCGGCGACGAGGAAGACCTGTACGCCTTCCCGGACGCCGCGCATCTCGCCGCCTTCGTACGGACCTCCGAGCAGCACGACCTGCTCGACCACCCCGCTTGGGAGGCCGTGCCCGCGCTGAACGTGCCCGAGCTCATCCCGGACGACGACCACACCTACGACCTGGTGGGCGTCCCCGAGCTGGTCGCCGAGAAGCCGGACCAGTGGACGCTCGGCGAGCTGGCCGAGATCATCGGCATCGTGCGTTCGCTCGCGGACGTGTGCGAGCTCGAAGAGGTCCACGAAGTCCTCGACGCGCACGAGAGCTTCTCGCTGCTGGACCAGGGCACGCTGCCCTTCTCCGGCCGCGACGGCGAGCGCCTCTGGGAGGACCTGTCGCAGGCGGTCTCGGAGAAGTGGGACACCGTCCTCGACGCGATCGACGGTCTGGTGACCGCTCCCGACGTCGACGAGAAGGTGCTGGAGCAGACGGCGGAGGAGCTCGCGACCTTCCTCGCGGAGTCCGCCGAAGCCGAGGCCGCCGCCGTTGACGACGACCTCGTGGACGATGACGACGAGGACGAGGACGAGGAAGACGACGAGCCCGTCGGCTTCTGGGGCGAGGTCGGCATCGACCCGATCAAGATCATCACCTCCGGCGCCGAGTACTACACCCTGCGCTGCTACCTCGACGACAAGCCGATCTTCCTCGGCAGCGAGGGCGAGATCGACGTCTTCACCTCCGAAAAGGCCCTCATCCGCGCGATCGCGGACGGCAAGGACCTGGCGGACAACGACCTCGCCCAAGTGTCCACTTGGGACGACGTGACCACGAAGGCCACCGCGGGCGAGCTCGAGGTCGACGTCGACATCGAGAACACCTACGTGCTGAACGGAATCGCCGACGACATCGCCGAGGGCCCTGAGGCGATCGACCCGACCCAGCTGGAACTGGCCGTCGAGCTGATCACCGACGCCGCCGAGTGGGCCGAAGACGACAGCGTCGAAACCGCGCTGGCCACCAACGAAAGCCTCGGCTGGCTGGTGTCGTTCGTGCTGCGGCCGGACCCCTCGCGCCTCGAGCCGAGCGCTCCGTTCGACGCCGAGCAGTCCGAGTGGCGCAAGCTCGTCGAGACCTTCGAGAACCGTATGAATGTCGCCCGCTGACGAAAAGCGCGCCGAAGGGGCGCCGTTCCGATTCAACGTCTAGTTGAGCGGAGAGGCGCCCCTTCATCGCGTTTTCGTGGGCCTTCGGCTCAAAGAGGGCGCGCGAGGTGAAGTTTCCGTCGGGCGCGGAGCGCCCTTGGGGAGACCTCTTGGGTCACCTGAATGGGCGCGTTGATCTCGGGGCCATGGTTGCTTCGTCTTTGACGGGCACCACGGCCACGGCGAGCATCGGGAAGACCGCGGCCACGCAGAACGCCAGGGCGTACCGCGAATCACCGATCACGAGACCCAGCAGCGGCGGTGTCAGTGCCGCGGCGATGTTCTGACCGGTGTTCTGCGTGCCCATCGCCCGTCCCGCCCACGCGAGCCCGGCCATCTCCGCCGACGCGATGAACCCGAGCCCGTTGTCGGACACGGTGATCACCGCGGCCAGCACGAGCGCGAGCAGCACCAGCCATGGCCACGTGGCGTCCCCGACCGCGACCAGCACCATCACCGCGGCGCTCGCGACCGCCAGCTGCCGCATCGGCCGCAGCCTGCTGCCGGCGCGGTCGGACCAGTAACCCGACGCGATCCTGCCCAGCGCGCCGAGGATCTGGACGGCGCCGACGA
This sequence comes from Amycolatopsis sp. NPDC041971, assembly GCF_055588925.1. NCBI lineage: Bacteria > Bacillati > Actinomycetota > Actinomycetes > Pseudonocardiales > Pseudonocardiaceae > Amycolatopsis > Amycolatopsis sp. NPDC041971. The sequence goes on from NZ_JBVJCE010000015.1 coordinate 20,950, forward strand.
ACCAGCCCGCGGACGCCGCCGTCCAGCCGTGCATGGTCACCAGGTACACGGGGGTGAAGGCGGAGACCGTGAACTGCGGGACCACGAGCAGCGCGCTCGCGCCGTGGACCCGCCACAACGCCGCCTTCCGATACGGCGACGGCGGCTTCTCCCGCTTGCCCCCTTCGACCTCGGGACGCGGCGGATCGACCAGCAGCCAGGCGACGAGCAGCGCGACGGCGACCGCGGTCAGCGCGGGCAGCATGAGCGAGACCTGAAAGCCCCAGCGATCCGCGAGCGGCGGGAGACCGAAGGCGGCGACGCCCACCCCGAGCGGCTGGGCCATCTGGCGGATGCCCATCGCGAAGCCCCGCTCCGCCGGGCCGAACCAGCCGAGGACGGCCCGGCCGCTCGCGGCGTTCACTGACGCGGTGCTCGCACCGGCGAGCAGGAACACCCCAAAGAGGATCACGAGCGAGTGGTCGCCGAGGGCCGCGTACACGAGGAGTAACCCCGAGACGCCCAGTCCGAGGGCCATTACCAAACGCTCTCCGTAACGGTCCGCGGCCGCACCCCACAGGATCAAGGTGAACAACAGGCCAAGACTCGGCGCCGCGACCACGGTTCCCGCTTCGGCGAGCGTCAGCCCCTCCGCACGCTGCATGGACGGCACCAGGAACGGGAGCCCGTAGAGGAACGAACAGCTCGCGGTCTGCGCGGCGAGGCCGAGTGCGAGGACGAGCCAGCGTCTTTTTCCGCCGACCCCCACGCCCACCACCTGCGTCATCATGACCACCGTTTCACTATTTGGGAAATCACTCCTACATAGTGAACGGTAGTTGTCTATGCTAACGAACGCAAGGCGGCATACCCGGGCTTGATGACCGTGTTGATGAGGTCGAGACGCCGATCGAAATCGAGGAACGCGGATTTCATCGCATTGATGGTGAACCACTCGAGATCGGGGAGCCCGAAGCCGAACGCCTCGGCCAGTGCCGCGAATTCGCTGGTCATCGAGCAGCCGCTCATCAGCCGGTTGTCGGTGTTGACGGTGACGCGGAACCGCAGCCGGGCGAGCAGGCCGATCGGATGCTCGCCGATCGAGCGCGCCGCTCCCGTCTGGACATTGGACGTGGGGCAGATCTCCAGCGGGATCCGGCGGTCGCGGACGTAGGCGGCCAACCGTCCCAAATGGACCGTGCCGTCGCTGTCGGTCTTGATGTCCTCGACGATGCGCACCCCGTGGCCGAGCCGCTCCGCGCCGCAATGCTGAATCGCCTCCCAAATGGACGGCAGCCCGAACGCCTCCCCCGCATGAATGGTGAAATGCGCATTATTCGTCCGCAGAAACTCGAATGCGTCGAGATTTCTGGTAGGCGGAAATCCGTCTTCCGGTCCGGCGATGTCGAACCCGACGACACCGGCGTCGCGGTAGCGGACGGCGAGACCGGCGATCTCGAGGGCCCTGGCCTGCTGGCGCATCGCGCAGAGCAACGTCCCGACACGGATCCGGCCGCCGCCGTCCGCCACTCTCCGTTCACCTTCGGCGAATCCGGCCTGAACGGCCTCGACCACCGCATCGAGTGACAGTCCGCGTTCGACGAAGAGCTCGGGGGCGTACCGCACCTCTGCGTAGACGACACCGTCTGCCGCGAGGTCTTCCACCGCCTCGGCGGCTACTCTGACCAGCGCTTCCTCGGTCTGCATGACCCCGCAGGTATGCGCGAACGTCTCAAGGTACGAGACGAGGGAGCCGGAATCGGCGGCGTCGCGGAACCATCGGCCGAGTTCGACGGGATCGGTGGCAGGCAAGGCCGTGTACCCGGTCCGCTCAGCGAGTTCGGCGACCGTGGCGGGACGCAATCCGCCGTCCAGGTGGTCGTGGAGGAGAACCTTCGGAGCGCGGGCCAGTACCGCCTCCGGGATGCGGGAACCGCTGCTTTCAGAGGACATACGTAACGGTAACCAGGCTGTCATTCCCCTACATGGTGGTAACTCGTACGCTCTGGTTAACCCTCGGCTTTGTCGATCACGGGCTGAATCGGCCATCAGGGGCAGAGCTCGACATTGTCCGATCCCCGGGGGCCATACGCAGAGCAATTTCGCAATGGATAAGCTTCACGTCACGTCCCTCCCATTTCCCCGCCCACGAAGGACACCGCAGTGACCACTGACAACCACATTGCAGCCCCGTCCTTCGACCGGATGCGCAACATGCTGGTGCGCGCGGCCGAAGTGCGTGAGAGCGAACAGCAGCAGATCTTCGACGCGCTCGACGACATCTACGCACGTCTGGCCCCGGTCGACTCGCTCGGCGCGGTGCGCAAGCGGCTCTCGGAGATGCCCGACCGCACCGAGACGAGCGTGCTCGCCGAACGGCTCGACGAGACCATGTCGCGGCTCGAAGCACAGGACACCGCGATCGCCGCGCTGACCCGCGCCGTCGAAAGCATCGTCGACAAGCTGGCCAAGCCGTTCGCTCAGCTCGACGGCCGCCTCGACGGCATGGCCGCGCGCCTCGAAGGCGTCGGGGGCCGGATGGACGGGCTCGAGGACAAGCTCCAGAACATCCACCGCCGTCTCGACGAACTCGGCGCGCACCTCGACAAGCAGGACGTGAAGACCGACGCGCTGCCGCAGTCGGTGATCGGCCCGATGCGCGAGCGCGTGGAGCAGGCCGAGTCGACCCTGCGCGACCGCGTCGACACCGTCGACCGCGAACTGCGCACCCGCGTCGAGAACCTCGACAAGGCCACCAAGGAAAGCCTCACCGCGAACACCGAGGCGATCAAGACCGCGCTGACCGAGACCGGCGAGATGATCGACGCTTCGGACCGTCTCGACGGCCTCGGCGACCGTCTGGAGAAGGTCACCTCGCGCCTCGACGACCTGGCCGAGCGCCTCGACAAGGTCGAAGACGGCTTCACCGGCCGCCTCGGCGACCTCGACGGCTCGATCCGCTCCGGTCTGTCGAAGGTCGAGAGCACGCTGCAGAAGCAGCCGGACACCGACTCGGTCGACACGCTGGTGCGCAAGAGCAACGACGAGTCCGTGCGCCGCATCGGCGGCCAGCTGGACGAGGCCATGGCGACCTTCGCGGAGCTGATGCTCGGCGGTGGCCCGGCCGTGCAGCAGATCTCCTCGCCGCCGCCCGCCCCGCGTCAGCCGCGTCGCAGCTCGCGCAACGGCCGGGCGCCCAAGGCGGCCGACGCCAAGGCCAAGGCCGACGGCGTCGACGAGACCACCGACTGATCCGCTTGTAGCGCGTACGGCCGGCGTCGATGTCCCCCGCGTTTCGTCCTCTGATTGCGGTAGTTGCGCGTGCAACTACCGCAATCAGAGGACGAATTGCGTGAGTCCACCGCGGAGCGCGTTTAGCCCGCTAAACGCGCTCAGGGCCGCACGGTCTCCAGGACGAGCGGAGCGGAGGCCGGGGCCTCCGACGAGACGGCGTAGGCGTCAGCGAGCGCAGCGAGAGCCGAAGGAACCGCCTCCGGAGTGTCGGTGTGCAGCTCCAGCAACGGTTGCCCGGCCGAAACCTCGTCGCCCGGCTTCGCCAGGCACAGCACGCCGGCCGCGGCCTGCACCGGATCCTCCTTGCGCGCCCGCCCGACCCCGAGCCGCCAAGCGGCGACCCCGACCGCATAAGCGTCCAGCGACGACAAGACGCCGTCCGCAGGCGCCTCGACGACATGGACGTGTTCAGGTCGCGGCAGCGCCGCCTCCGGGTCCCCGCCCTGCGCGGCGATCATCCGGCACCAAGTCTCGTAGGCCCGGCCCGAAGCGAGCACCGCGGCCGGGTCCACATCGGACAATCCCGCCAGCGCCAGCATCTCCCGCGCGAGCGCCACGGTCAGCTCGACGACGTCGGCCGGGCCGCCGCCGCGCAGCACTTCGACCGACTCCGCGACCTCGATCGCGTTGCCGACGGCGTATCCCAAAGGCACGTTCATGTCCGTGATCAGCGCAGTCGTCGCGACGCCGTGCGTAGTCCCGATCTCCACCAGGGTCCGCGCGAGTTCACGGGCTTGCGGAAGCGTCTTCATGAACGCGCCCGAACCGGTCTTCACATCGAGGACGAGCCCGGCCGAACCCTCCGCGATCTTCTTGCTCATGATCGAGCTCGCGATCAGCGGGATCGATTCCACCGTCGAAGTCACGTCCCGCAGCGCGTACAGCTTCTTGTCGGCGGGAGCCAGCCCGGAGGTGGCCGCGCAGACCACCGCGCCGACCTCGTCGAGCTGCCGGATGATCTCCGATGTCGACAAAGCGGCACGCCAGCCGGGGATCGACTCCAGTTTGTCGAGTGTCCCGCCGGTGTGCCCGAGCCCGCGTCCGGACAGCTGCGGCACGGCCGCCCCGCAGGCCGCGACGAGCGGCGCCAGCGGAAGCGTGATCTTGTCGCCGACGCCACCGGTCGAATGCTTGTCGATGGTCGGACGACCGACCCGCAGATCCAGCCGTTCCCCCGACGAGATCATCGCGCCGGTCCAGCGCGCGATCTCGCCGGAATCCATGCCCCGCAGGAAAATGGCCATCGCGAGCGCGGCCATCTGCTCCTCGGCGATGTCGCCGCGGGTGTACGCGTCGATCGTCCAGTCGATCTGCTCGTCGGACAGCCGTCCGCCGTCCCGCTTCACGCGGATGACGTCGACGGCGGCGAACGCGCTCACGGCAGGTCGTCCGGCCCGAACGCGTCCGGCAGCACCGCGGACATCGGCAGGATGCCGCTCGGGGTGTCCACCAGGCAGCCGGCACCGCCGTGCTCGAACAGGATCTGACGGCAGCGTCCGCACGGCATCAGCAGGTCACCGGCGCCGCTGCGGCAGGCGACGGCGACGAGTTTGCCGCCGCCGGTCAGCCGCAGCTGTCCCGCCATCGTGCATTCCGCGCACATGCCCAAGCCGTACGAAGCGTTTTCGACGTTGCAGCCGACGACGATCCGGCCGTCGTCCACCACACCCGCGACACCGACGTGCAGACCCGAGTACGGCGCGTACGCCGACTTCGCCGCCTCGATGGCTTGAGCCCGCAGGGCTTCCCAGTCGTACTCCGCCATGTCAGTCCTCACCTCGCCGGTACAGCGCGCCGTCCGCCTTGGGCGGCCGTAGCCGCTGCGAAGCCACCGCCAGCACGATCAGCGTCACGAAGTGCGCGGTGTAGGGGATGAGGTCGCTGGGCAGGTCGTCGTTGGTCCAGTAGATCGCGTACAGCAGACCGGCGCCGACGACACCGAGCGCGGAGGCGATCCACTGACGGCGGAACAACTGCACCGCCACGAGCACGGCCAGCAGGATCACCGCGCCGTACAGCAGCGCGAGCACCGCGGTGCCGCCACCGGCGAGCTGGAGACCGTCCGCGTAACCGAACAGCGCCGCGCCGCCGAGCAGGCCGCCCGGCCGCCAGTTGCCGAAGATCATCGCCGCGAGGCCGATGTACCCGCGGTTGTTGGTCTGGTTCTCCAGGTAGTCCGCCCCGCCCGCGAGCAGCACGAGCGACGCGCCACCCATTCCGGCGAGCCCGCCGGAAATGATCATGGCGACGTACTTGTGCAGGTAGACGTTCACGCCGAGGGACTCGGCCGCGACCGGGTTCTCCCCGCAGGAGCGCAGCCGCAGGCCGAACCGCGTCCGCCACAGCACGAGGTAGCTGATCGGGACCAGCGCGATCGCGATCATCGTCAGCGGCGCGACCTCGGTGACCAGGCCGTTGAGGATTCCGGCGAGGTCGGAGACGAAGACGCGCTGCATCTTCTCCAGATCCGAAAGCCAGTCCGAGAGGAACGTCGCCGAATAGGTGTCGAACTTCGGGACCGGCGGCGACTGGCGCGGGTTCCCCGAAAGCGGGGTGAACACCAGGTTCGCCAGGTACTTCGCGACCCCGAGACCGAGCAGGTTGATCGCCACACCGGAGACGATGTGGTTGACGTTGAAGGTCACCGTCGCGACGGCGTGCAGCAGCCCGCCGAGCGCGCCGAACACCACTGCCGCCAGCAATCCGGCCCAGACGCCGCCGTAGAACGCGCCCCAGGCAGCCCCCCAGGTGCCGAGGATCATCATGCCTTCGAGGCCGATGTTGATCACGCCCGCGCGTTCGGCCCAGAGCCCGCCGAGCGCGCAGAGCAGGATCGGCAGCGCCAGCCTCAGCGCGGTGTGCGCGGTGTTGGTCGAGGTCAGCGTGTTGACGCCGGTGGCGTACGACGCGATCGCGAGCACGCCGACCGCCAGCAGCCCCCAGATGGCGCCCTTGAGCCAGCCGGGGATGCGGCGCTTCGACGGCTTCACCGGCATGGTGGTCCCGCCCGTGTTGGGCGAAAGAACGTCCGTGCTCACACCGCACCTCCCTCGGAAACGCTGGAACCCTTACCCGCCAGCGCGCGACCGACGCGACGCTGTTCGGCGGCCAGGTCCGCGCGGCGCACGATCTCGTACGCGATGACGACCGACAGCACGATCACGCCCTGCATGATCGTGGCGATCTCTTTGGACACGTTGATCTGCTCGAGCGACACCGCGGACCGGTCGAGGAACGCCCACAGCAGGGCGCCCAGCGCGATCCCGGCCGGATGGTTGCGGCCGAGCAGCGCGACCGCGATACCGGTGAAGCCGTACATCTGGGTGGAGGTGATGCCGTAGCTGAAGTCGCGGCCGAGGAGTTCCGGCATCGCGACCAGGCCGGCGACGCCACCGGAAAGCAGCATCGCGATCAGCGTCATCTTCTTGGCGTTCACCCCACCGGCGGCGGCGGCCGTCGTAGATTCACCGGAGGCCTTGAGCTCGAACCCGAACCGGGTCCGGTTGAGCATGAACCAGTAGGCCGCGCCGATCAGCGCCGCGATGAAGACGAAGCCGAACAGCTCACCGGAAAGGATCGGGATCCCCGGGATCCGGCCGGTGACGTCGATTTCGCGGGTGGCGATGTTGTTGCCGGTCTGCACGCCGAACTGATCCGCGTTGACCAGAAACGCCACGATGCCGCCGACGATCGCGTTCAGCATGATCGTCGAGATGACCTCGGAAACGCCCCGGGTCACCTTCAGCACGGCCGGGATGGCCGCGTACAGCATGCCGCTGGCCACCGCGACGACGAGGATCGCCAGCACGTGGATCACCGGCGGCAGCCGCAGTGCCCCGCCGATGATGGCGGTGACGATGGCGGCGAACCGGTACTGACCCTCGACACCGATGTTGAAGAGGTTCATCTGGAAGCCGATGGCCACCGCGAGCCCGGACAGGTAGTAGACCGTCGCGAGGTTCACCGTGTCGATGGCCGTCGAGCCCTTGAAGAGCTGGCCGATCATCGTGCCGTAGGCCTGGATCGGGTCGGCGCCCGAGATGATCAGCGCGATGGCCGTCAGGATGACGGCGAAAACGATCGCGAGCAGAGGCGGCAGCAGCCTCGTACGCCAGGAACTCACGCCGTGCCTCCCGCGATAGTGCGCGCGCATCGATCACCTTGGGAGCCGCGCGGCCAGAACCCCTTCACGCTGTGCCTCCATTTTCTTCAGAGTCTTCGGAGGCACCCGTCATCGCGGAGCCCAGTTCCTGCGGGGTCACGGTCGCGGGGTCGGCCTCGCCGACCAGTCGTCCGCGCAGCATGACCCGAATGGTGTCGGAAAGCCCGATCAGCTCGTCGAGGTCGGCCGAAACCAGCAGCACGGCCAGCCCGGCCGCGCGCGCCCGGCGGATCCGCTCCCAGATCAACGCCTGCGCGCCGACGTCGACACCGCGCGTCGGATGCGACGCGATCAGCAGCACCGGATTGCCGGAAAGTTCACGTCCGACGATCAGCTTCTGCTGGTTACCACCGGAAAGCGCGGCGGCCGGGACGTCGATGCCCGGCGTGCGGACGTCGTACTGCGCGACGATGCGGCGAGTGTCCTCACGCGCGCCGGCGATGTCGAGCAACTGTCCTTTCGCGACCGGCTCGCGGGTCTGGTAGCCGAGGATCCGGTTGACCCACAAGGGTTGCGTGAGCAGGAGGCTGTGCCGCGTGCGGTCTTCGGCGATGTATCCGATCCCGGCCTCGCGGCGGGCGAGCGTCCCCAGTTTGTGCAGTTCGACGACTTTGCCTTCGGCCTCGGTCAGTTCGATCCGGCCGCCGCCCTTGCGCATGCCCATGATCGTCTCGACGAGTTCGGTCTGGCCGTTGCCCTCGACGCCGGCGATCCCGAGCACCTCACCCGCGTGCACGGTGAAGGAGATGTGGTCGAGCACGTTCCGCTCGGAACCCTCGACACTCAAGCAGACGTCGTCCAGGCGGAGGACGGGCCGATCGGTCACGGTGGACTCACGGGTCTCGGGGCTGGGCAGCTCCGAGCCGACCATCATCTCGGCCAGCTGGCGTGAGGTGATCGTCTTCGGGTCGGCCGTGCCGACGGTGGTGCCGCGGCGGATCACGGTGACCGTGTCGGCGATCGCGCGCACCTCGTCGAGCTTGTGCGAGATGAAGAGGAACGTGAAGCCGTCCTTCTTCATGGCGCGGACGGTCTCGAACAGCGCCTCGACCTCTTGCGGCACGAGCACCGCGGTGGGCTCGTCGAGGATGATGATCCGGGCGCCGCGGTAGAGCACCTTCACGATCTCCACGCGCTGGCGGTCGGCGACGCCGAGTTCTTCGAGCAGCGCGTCCGGCCGGGCGTGCAGGCCGACCCGCTCGGCGAGCTCCGCCAGTTTCGCCCTGGCCGCGCGGCCGATGCCGTGCAGGTTCTCCGCGCCGAGGAAGACGTTCTCCCCCACGGTCAGGTTGTCGGCCAGCATGAAGTGCTGGTGGACCATCCCGATCCCGGCCTTGATGGCGTCCTGCGGGTTGCGCAGTTTCACCGGTTCGCCGTTGATCGCGATGCCGCCCTCGTCCGGCTGCTGCATGCCGTACAGGATCTTCATCAGGGTCGACTTGCCCGCGCCGTTCTCGCCGCAGACGGCGTGTACCTCGCCCTTGGCGACGGTGAGGTTGACGTCGGAGTTGGCGACGACGCCGGGGAACCGTTTCGTGATCCCGGTCAGCTGCACGGCCGGTTCACCCCGGTCGGGGGCGTCGGTGACCTCGGCCTGGGGAGCGCTCATGAAAAAGCCATCCAGTTCTGGGGGTTAAACAGGTGAGGGCTCGGAAGGGTCGTCCTTCCGAGCCCTGCTGCCTGGTGAAGCTTACTTCTGCGGCTTGTCCGAGACGGTGATCGCCCCGGAGACGATCTGCGCCTTGTAGCCCTCGAGGACGTCCTTGATGTCGTCGATCTTGCCACCGGAGGTGGCGTAGCCGATGCCGTCGACCTTGAGGTCGAACCGCTTCGGCAGCGACGTCAGGTCGCCCTTCGCCAGCGCGCGCAGGTAGTCGAACACCGCCACGTCGACGCGCTTGAGCATCGAGGTGATGATGACGTCCTTCGACGCCTCGACCGTCTTCTGGTTGTACTGGTCGGAGTCGACGCCGATGGCGAACGCGTTGTTGGACTTCGCGGCTTCGAAAACGCCCTTACCGGAGGCGCCGGCCGCGTGGTAGATCACGTCCGCGCCCTTGGCGATCTGGGCGGCGGCCTTCACGTTGCCCTTCGCCGGGTCCTGGAACCCGGAGAAGTCACCGGCCGGGGTGAGGTACTCGTCCTCGATGACGGCCTTGGCAGAAGCGGCCTTCACACCCTGGAGGAAGCCGGCCTCGAACTTCTGGATCAGCGGCGTGTTCACGCCACCGACGAAGCCGACGTGGCACTTCTTCGACTTGTAGGCGGCGGCGACGCCGGCCAGGAACGAGCCCTGCTCCTCGGCGAAGACGAGCGAGGTGACGTTCGGGGCCTTGACGGAGTCGTCGTCGACGATCGCGAACTGGGTGTTCGGGTACTTCGGCGCCATGGCGCCGACGGCCTTGGCGTAGGCGAAGCCGACCGCGATGATCGGGCTGAACCCCTGCGAGGCGAGCTGGTCGAGGCGCTGCGACTTGGCGGCCTCGTCCTCGGTCGCGGCGGCGGTGCTTTCGGTGACCGTGGTGACGCCGAGTTCGGCCTTGGCCTTGTCGGTACCGGCGGCGGCGGAGTCGTTGAACGACGCGTCGCCACGACCGCCGACGTCGAAGGCCAGGGCGACCTTGAGCTTGCTGCCGTCGACCTTCTCACCGGCCTGGCTGGTGCTGGTCGAGGCGGCCGCCGCGGCAGGCGGCTTCGGCGCCGTCACGCAGCCGGCGGACTGGTCCCCGGAGCCCGCGTTGGTGTTGTTCCCCGCACCTGAATCCTTCGCGCATCCGGCCAGTACCAGAGCACCGGCCATGGCGGCGGCCAGCGCGGTTCCACGCATGCGACGCAACGTGTGTCTCCCTCCCCGCTGATCCAGCGGATGGTCCGAAGAAACGACCCGGCGATACTGCCGGGTTCGACCGAGAGACGGTACCTAACGGCCGCTTAGCCGCCATAGGAAAGGCACGCTACGTAACACAAACGTTTACTCATGAGTCGTACGCGCGACGAACGAAACACACACGGTGATCACGGCCGAGTAATCGCAGGCAGCAACCGGCCTCCTGGCCGAAAGAAGGATCCAAAATCGTCACGCACCGTTCAGGGGCGCTTCGCCGCGACCCCTCCCGTCCACAGTGGACGAATCGGTGAGTCATCGGCCCGCGTCACCCGATCGTGCGGGCCCCCGATGTCTGGTCCATCACACAGAGGAACCCGGAGGTGAGCCCACCGTGAGGTGCGGGTCTAGCATCCTTTTCATCCACGCTCGATGACCATGATCTCGGCACCGTCGCCGGAGCCGTCCCCAGGTGGACGTCCCGGCGGCAGGCGCGGAAACCAGCGGTCAGCGGGCTCAAGCCATGACGTTGGAGGCCGTTCACCGATGTCCACCACGGCTACGCCTAGCACCGCCGCCGAGGCGGGTGCGAGCGCCTCCGCGGGCGCCTCGCGCCGGAAGGGGACTTTCTACCGGGGAGACCCCGGTATGTGGTCCTGGGTGCTGCACCGCATCACCGGCGTGCTGACATTCTTCTTCCTCTTCGTGCACGTGCTCGACACCGCGCTCGTGCGTGTGTCACCCGACTCGTACAACGAGGTCATCGAGACCTACAAGACCCCGCTGGTCAACCTCCTCGAGGTCGGCCTCGTCGGCGCGGTGCTGTTCCACGCGCTCAACGGCATCCGGGTCATGCTGGTCGACTTCTGGGAGAAGGGACCGAAGTTCCAGAAGCCGATGCTCTGGACCATCCTGGCCATCTGGGTCGTGGTGATGATTCCCGGTGCCTTCTTCATGATGAAGCGCACCGTCGAAGTTATGTTCGGGGGGCACTGACCATGGCATCCGAAGTTCTCGCACTCGACAAGCCGCGCTCGCCGAAGCGCCCCGCTGCCCGCCGCAGCAACTTCGAGCTCTACAGCTGGCTGTTCATGCGCATCTCGGGCCTGGCACTGGTCGTGCTGGTGCTCGGCCACCTGTTCATCATGAACATCCTCGACGGCGGCGTGCACCGCATCAACTGGGGCTTCGTCGCCGGCCGCTGGGCCTCGCCGTTCTGGCAGTTCTGGGACCTGTCGATGCTGTGGCTCGCCGAGATCCACGGCGGCAACGGGCTGCGCACGATCATCGACGACTACGCCCGCAAGGACAGCACCCGGTTCTGGCTGAAGATCGTGCTCTACGTCTCGATGGTGCTGATCCTCGCCGTCGGCACCATGGTGATCTTCACCTTCGATCCCGGTATCTCGGCCAACTGACGCCCCACCACAGTGCTCGATTCCTGATAAGCGGAGCATCCCTATGCAGTTCCACAAGTACGACGTGGTGATCGTCGGCGCCGGTGGCGCCGGCATGCGCGCGGCCATCGAATCCGGCCAGCGTGCCCGCACCGCGGTCCTCACCAAGCTCTACCCGACGCGTTCGCACACCGGCGCCGCCCAGGGCGGCATGTGCGCCGCGCTGGCGAACGTCGAGGAGGACAACTGGGAGTGGCACACCTTCGACACGATCAAGGGTGGCGACTACCTGGTCGACCAGGACGCCGCCGAGATCATGGCGAAGGAAGCCATCGACGCGGTCCTCGACCTCGAGAAGATGGGCCTGCCGTTCAACCGGACGCCCGAAGGCAAGATCGACCAGCGCCGCTTCGGCGGGCACACCCGTGACCACGGCAAGGCCGCGGTGCGCCGCGCCTGCTACGCCGCGGACCGCACCGGGCACATGATCCTGCAGACGCTGTACCAGAACTGCGTCAAGCACGGCACCGAGTTCTTCAACGAGTTCTACGTGCTCGACCTGGTCCTGACCCCGGACGAGGACGGCAACCCGGCCGCTTCCGGCGTCGTCGCCTACGAGCTGGCGACCGGCGAGCTGCACGTCTTCCAGGCGAAGTCGATCGTGTTCGCCACCGGCGGCGCGGGCAAGATCTTCAAGACGACGTCGAACGCGCACACCCTCACCGGTGACGGCCTCGGCATCATCTTCCGCAAGGGCCTGCCGCTGGAGGACATGGAGTTCTTCCAGTTCCACCCGACAGGTCTCGCCGGGCTCGGCATCCTCATCTCCGAGGCCGTGCGCGGTGAGGGCGGCATCCTCCGCAACGCCGACGGCGAGCGGTTCATGGAGCGCTACGCCCCCACCATCAAGGACCTCGCGCCGCGTGACATCGTCGCCCGGTCGATGGTGCAGGAAGTGCTGCAGGGCCGCGGCTGCGGGCCGAACAAGGACTACGTCGTCCTCGACGTCACGCACATCCCGGAAGAGACGCTGAACGCGAAACTCCCGGACATCATGGAATTCTCGCGGACGTACCTGGGCGTCGACCCGGTCACCGAACCGGTGCCGGTATTCCCGACCTGCCACTACGTGATGGGCGGCATCCCGACCAACATCCACGGCGAGGCGTTGCGGGACAACGAGAACGTCATCCCCGGCCTGTACGCCGCCGGCGAGGTGGCGTGCGTGTCCGTGCACGGCTCGAACCGGCTGGGCACCAACTCGCTGCTGGACATCAACGTCTTCGGCCGTCGTGCCGGCATCGCCGCCGCCGAGTACGCGCTGGCGCACGAGCACATCGAGCTGCCGGAGAACCCGACTCACGTGGTCGAAGAGCAGCTGTCGCTCCTGCTGTCGGAGCACGGTGACGAGCGCGTCGCCGATATCCGCACCGAACTGCAACGGACGATGGACTCGCACGCCTCGGTGTACCGCACGGAGGACACGCTGAAGCAGGCGCTGACCGACGTGCAGGCGCTGAAGGAGCGGTACAGCCGGATCACCGTGTCGGACAAGGGCAAGCGGTACAACACCGACGTCCTCGAGGCCGTCGAGCTGGGCTTCCTGCTCGAACTCGCCGAAGTCCTGGTCGTCGGTGCCCTGGCGCGCAAGGAGTCCCGCGGCGGCCACGCTCGCGAGGACTACCCGAACCGCGACGACACGAACTTCATGCGGCACACCATGGCTTACAAGCAGGGTTCCGAACTGACCGCCGACATCCGACTGGACTACAAGCCGGTGACCTTCACCCGCTACGAACCGATGGAGCGGAAGTACTGATGACCACGGCCACCCCCGAGAAGTCGGAGGCCGTGTCCTCCGACCACACGCCGATCACCGTCACGCTGAAGATCCTCCGGTTCAACCCCGAAGTCGACACCGAGCCGCACTGGGAGTCCTACGACGTCCCGGCGCAGCGCACCGACCGGCTGCTGAACCTGCTCTTCTACGTGAAGGACTACATCGACGGGACGTTCTCGTTCCGTCGCTCGTGCGCGCACGGCGTCTGCGGTTCCGACGCGATGCAGATCAACGGCATCAACCGCCTGGCGTGCAAGGTCCTGATGAAGGACCTGCTGGAGACCGGTGGCAAGAAGACCACCATCACCATCGCGCCGATCAAGGGTCTGACCACGCTCAAGGACCTTTACGTCGACATGGACCCGTTCTTCGAGGCGTACAAGGCCGTGAAGCCGTACCTCATCGCCTACGGGAACGAGCCCACGCGCGAGCGGATCCAGTCGCAGGCCGACCGCGACCGGTTCGACGACACGACCAAGTGCATCCTGTGCGCCTGCTGCACGTCCTCGTGCCCGGTGTACTGGAACGACGGCTCGTACTTCGGCCCGGCCGCGATCGTCAACGCGCACCGGTTCATCTTCGACTCGCGTGACGAAGGCGCCGAAGAGCGGCTTGACATCCTGAACGACTCCGAGGGTGTCTGGCGCTGCCGGACGACCTTCAACTGCACCGACGCCTGCCCGCGCGGCATTCAGGTGACGAAGGCCATTCAGGAGGTTAAGCGCGCTCTGCTGTTCAAGCGCGTCTGACGCTTTTGGGCTCGTCTCTAGTACATGAAGGCCCCCTTCCTTGCGCTAGGCGCAAGGAAGGGGGCCTTCATGTACTAGGAACTGAGTTATCCACAATGGGGCAGTTATCCACAGGTCGGCAAATCAGCTCTGGCGGGACTGTCTGCTCAAGGCTCACGCTGAGCTTCATGACCAAGAAGGGGAGATGGGCTCAGCATCCCGAACTGCTGCACGAACGGAGTCGCAACGGTGTCGTCCGGGCGTCCGATCTGGAGGGCCTGGAGATGAGCAGCCGGACGATCTACACTCGCTGCCTGCCCGGCGGCCCTTGGCAACGCTTGCTGCCGGGCATCATCCTGTTGCACAACAACGAACCCACGAGCGAACAGCTCGTGACCGCGGGGCTCCTGCACGGCGGGGCGGACGCGGTTCTCACCGGAATCGAAGCCTGTCGGCGGCACGGCTTGCGCCCAACCGCGATGCCACCGGACACGGGTCTGCACCTGCTGATCCCGCATGATCGGAAGATCCGCAGCACCGGCTTCGTGACGATGGAACGGACGATCCGCTTGCCGTCGCCGATCATCCGGAACGAAGTTCCCTTGGCGCCGCTGCTCCGGGCCACGACGGATACGGCGCGGCGGCTCGGGAACGCCGAGCAGGTCGAGGCGATCTTGATCGAAGCGGTCCAGAAAGGCGGTTGCCATCCAAAGGCTCTGCTTCGCGAACTCGATCACGGCTCACTTCGAGGTACCGCTGTACCGCGGCGCCTGCTCACGAACTGGGTAGATCTCCGGTCCATGGCGGAATCGCGCGCCAGGATCCTCAGCCAGCGCATGCCGACACCACCGAGCCACTGGAACGCGGCGATCCATGACCGGAAAGGGCGCTACATCGGACGTCCCGACGCGTTGTGGAAGGATATCGGTCTCGTTTGGGAGATCGACTCCTTCGAGTTTCATTTCCGCAAGTCGGACTATGCGCGAACCATTGAGCGCAATACGCGGTATGCGGCGGCGGGCCTCGTCGTCGTGCAAACTCTGCCCTCCCGGCTGCGAGACGACCCCGACGGCGTCCTCGCTTCTCTCACTGCCGCGCACGACGTAGCCGCGGCCAGACCCGGACCGGACATCCACCTGGCGGCGGCAGCCTGAACCGGAGTACATGATGGCCCCCTTCCTGTACCCAGGCAAGGAAGGGGGCCATCATGTACCCCAGAGGCAGGCGGGCGAGCTACTCAAGAATGCGCGCGTCCAGTGAGTGGCTGTCGGCGGTTCCGGGCAGTAGGTCGAAAGCCTCCGGGTCGATGTAGTCGACAGCGCCCGTGCTCACGTCCCGCAGCATGTTGTACAGCCCGGCCATCACCGCGCGCGTGAAGTGCTCCCGGTGCTGCTGTCCCAGCGTCTGCGTCTGCCCGCGCACCTCGAACAGCACCGTCCCCGTCCCGTTCAGCGCGAACGAAGACCGCGCCTGCCCCGGCAGATCCCGATCGGCACCGTGCGGGTACCGCGCCCCGACGAACCCGCGCGACGTCATCCCGTTGAACGCGCTGATCGCCAGCTGCCGCGATTCGTCCTTTGTGTACACATCGCGGTACTTCGCGTACTTCTGACCGGGCTCGAAGAACTTGTCGGGCAGCGGCGGGTAGTCGATGCCGACGTCGAGGAGCCGGTTGCTGCCTTCCTGCCGGACGCAGGCGCCTTGATGGTGCAGATCGACGTAGACGTCAGGGACCTTTCCGCGCTGAGCAGTCAACCCGGCGTACACCGAACGCAGTGCCCGCGCCTCGGGCGTGATGAACCAGCCCGGCTGATCCGGCGCGCCCGGGAAGTCTTCCGCGCGCGGGACGTAGTTCAAGTCCGGGTTGAAGTCGCGGTTGACGTCGAATCCCGGACGTTTCCGGTAGTCGTCGCCCTGGAGGACGCCGCTGAGGTAGTTCCACGCGGGCGGCCGGTCCTTGAGTTGCGGGAACTTCCGCTGCACTTCCGCCCACGACAGGTCGTTGCCGCGCCGGTCGAGTTCGGCGCCGTCCGGGTTCAGTTTCGGAACCGCGACGAAGGTGATGGTCTTCCGCAGCCGCTCGGCGTCCCGCGAGTCCGACGTGCCGAGGTAGTCGAGGATGCGCAACAGAGCGTCGGTGCCGGTCTTCTCGTTCCCGTGGATCTCACTGGAGACCACGAGGACCTTCGGACCGGTCCCGACGGTCGCCTGGTGGATCACCCGCCCGCGGTTGGACCGTCCGACCTCCTTGACCGCCACCCGCCCCTTGCTCACCCGCTCGAGCCTGCCGAGTTCGCGGACCATCTCGCGATAGTCGGTGAACTCGTTGATGGGCAGCTCCCGAGGCTCCTCGCTGCAAGGTGCCACCGGAGCCGCCGCCGCGGGCGTGCTGACGAGCGGGAGCATCGCCAGCCCCACCACCACGGGAACCACCCGACCGAACACCGACATCGTGAACTCCCCACTGTCGAAGGTGTTCACAACCTAACGAGCAGAACGCGATCGCGGATCCGACGAAAGTGCCGATCCCCCAATGCCTGACAGAGCTAGCCTGGAGGGTCATCGGCTGACCGATCCAAGGGGATCCCATGGAAACGACAACCGAACTGCGCAAGACCCTGTCCCACCGGCTCCTGCCGCTGCTCTCAGACCTCGAAGATCTCGTCTACCGCCACGGCTACCTCCGAGTCGTCGCAGGCACGGTCGCGGCCTTGAGCACGATCGGGATACTCGGCCAGGTCCTCGGGCTCGCCTGGTTGCGTACGACCTTCGCGACAGCGGCCGCCGTTCTCTTCGTGGTCGTCGCGCTGATTTCGTTCTCCGCCACCCGAAATCTACGCGATCGCTTGACCAGAACCGAGCGGCTTCTTCATTCCTACCTGCCGGACTTACCAAAACCACGCCGGTGGGCATTCGCCGCTGGAAGCAGGAAACAAGGATCGACGAAAGCGGCGACACCTGGATTCGCCGAGAGGTGACGATGGCCAAGTCGGCCGGTCATCACCTCCGGTACCTCACCTTCACCTCGGTTTGCTACGGCACCACCAAGTACACCAAGCGCGAGAAGCGAAGCGTGACGTATGACTTCGTCCACGCCACCGCTTCGACTCCGGAGTCAGGAATACGCGTTCCCACGACTTCGAGCTGGTCGGAGACGGAGCGAGGTGAACCGAAGCTGACGGTTTACGTCCATCTCGGCCGCACCGTCGAGGAAGGGGACGTGGTCACCGCAGAATGGCATTGGCCGAAATACTCGGCCGACCTCATGAAGGGGCGCCGACCCGAGGCTTTCGACACCTCGTTCACCACTACGGTCGCCGAGTTCGATTTCAAGGTGACTTTCCGCAACTTCAGAGACGATGCGGCACTGAAGGTGAAGTCTCTGCCCCCGACAGAGGTAGAACGCTCACGTGAAGGCAGGGACACCGTCCTGAGGCTGAAGGGAACCGCACCACAGATCGGCCAACGCTTCGGATTCGTCGCTGACGTACGAAGGACTGAATGAAACCGGGGCCCGCCCGCGAAACGCGGACGGGCCCCGGCGATCGAAAAGATCTACTTCACCGCGTCCAAAGCGTTGACGCGGCCGTGCCCGTAGTACGAGTTGTTCTTCGCCGGGCCTTCACAGACCGGCGCCGCGGTGCCGCACTCGACCGCGTCGGCCTGGTGCTCCAGCAGCCAGGTCAGCAGCCGCGGCGGAGCGTGGCGGTAGCGGGACGCCAGCAGCGCGGCGACGCCGGCGGCGTGCGGGGACGCCATCGAGGTACCGCACTTGGTGCCGTAGGCGCCGTTGAAGATGGTCGACAGCGGGCAACCGGCGCCCTGGCCGGCGGGCGGCAGCTGGGCGCGGTCACCGCCGGGGGCGGTCACCTCGACCTGACCGGCGCCGAAGTTGCTATAGGACGACTTCGTGCCCGCGTAGCCGATGGCCGAGACGGTCACGACGCCTTCGATCGCCTTCGGCAGGATGCCGCAGCTCGAGTCGACGGGGTGCGGGCGGTTCGGGTCGGTGGTCTGCTTCGTGACGTCGAAACCGCTGTTGCCGGCGGCGGCGACGTTCAGCACGCCACGGCCGGTCGAGTGGACCACCGCGCGGCGGACGGCCTCGTACGCGGCCGCGTCGCCCGGCTCCTTCGAGCAGTAGAACATGCCAGGGTCGATGTAGTAGCTGTTGTTCGTCACCGGGAAGCGGTGCTTCGCCGCCCACATGAACCCGCACACCGCGGCCTCGGGGAGGATCAGGCCGTCGTCGTTCACGACCTTCACCGACGCCAGCTTGACGCCGGGCGCGACGCCCGTGAAGCCGCGCGCGGTGTCCTTGCCCGCGATCGTGCCGGCGACGTGCGTGCCGTGGTCGGAGTTCGTGGGCGCCCAGGCGGCGGGGGTGGTGTCGGGCGCGCCCGAGTTGCAGCCGGCGGACACCTTCGGGTCCAGTGCCGTCTTCAGCGCGGGGTGGGTGGGCTCGATGCCCGAGTCCAGCACGCCGACGGTCACCGAGCGGCTGCCACCGGAGACCTTGTTCGCCTCGGGAGCCTGGATCGCCCGCATGTCCCACTGCTGGGCCGACAGGTCCTCGTCGACGGCGACGCTGGTGGTCTCTTCGCTCTCCTTGGTGTCGACCACGGCGGAGCGGGTCGACCTGGCCGGGGCCGCCGGCGGGAACGCGATGTCACGGCCGCCCGAGTAGGCGCGGAAGACGCCGATCTTCGCCTGGAAGTCGGCGTTGCGGGAGGTCGCGACCGCGACCCCGATCTCCGGGTAGTACGCGACCTTCTCTCCGCACTTGGCGCGCAGTTCGGCGTCGACCTTGCGCTCCGGGGTGCGCGGGTCGTAGAGCACCACGTAGTTGAACGGCGCGCTAGCGGTGTCGCACTGGGGTGCGGGCGCGGCGCTCGCCGACGGGGCCGCGAACACACTTCCCGCCGCCGCCGCGACGAGCGCGGGGACGAGCAGTCGTCTGATCCGGGACATTCCACCTCCATGATTCGGTGGAGTGAACGTATGGGAGGCGGCGCCCGGCCACCACCGTCAAAAGGACGACAAACCTGATCAGGCGTCAGCCTTTTCCGCATTCTGTGACTTGGCGCCACGAAGCGTGCGCAGACCGATCAGGCCGATGATGGTGCCGAGCACGAACGAGACGACCGTCAGCACCGCGTGCACGATGAAGTAAGCGGTGGGTGAGCCGTCGGCGGCCCAGGCGCGGTCGCTGTCCCAGAGGTTCTTGGCGAAAGTGATCCAGATGATCCACGACCACACGCCGAAACCCAGCAGGAACATCGAAGTACCTCGCGAAATGCGCATGCCCCTGAGTATGCAGCGAGCCCGGCGACGCTACATTGCTCGGGTGCACAGCGCTATCTCCCGGTCGCTCATGGTCCTCGTTTCCGGTGTGCTCGCCCTCGCGGTGACGCCGGTGGCCACAGCCGCTCCGAAGCCACCAGCCCAGGCGCAGCCGTGCGCGAACAAGACGACGCCTCCCGCGCCGGTCGACACCTCCGAGAAACCGCGCCCCGGGGAGACGGCGCCGGCGCCGTTGCCGGTCCCGCCGGTCCCGGTGGGGGGCGACCGGATGGCCGAATGCGGGCTCGTGCTGCCGAAGCGCGCGCTGAACCCGCCCGAGGGAAGCACCGCCGCGTCCTGGGTGCTGCAGGATCTCGAAACCGGCGACATCATCGCCGCGAAGGATCCGCACGCCCGTCAGCGGCCCGCCTCGCTGATCAAGATCCTGCTCGGGCTGGTGGTGGTCACCGAACTGCCGCCGAACAAGGTCGTCGTGCCGACCAAGGAGAACGCCGAGCAGGAGTGCACCTGCATGGGCATCGCCGCGGGCGGTCAGTACACAGTGGACCAGCTGCTGCACGGCCTGCTGATGCACTCGGGGAACGACGCGGCGCACGCGCTCTCCACCGTGCTCGGCGGTGTGGACGCGGCCCTCGCGAAGATGAACGCGCTGGCCACCAGCATCGGCGCCACGGACACCCGGGCCGCGACACCGTCCGGGCTCGACGGTCCCGGCATGTCGACCTCCGCCTACGACATGAGCCTGATCTTCCACCACGCGATGAAGAACCCCGAATTCGCCAAGGTGGTCAAGACCAGGAGCTTCGAAATCCCGCCCACCGCGGGAAAACCGGTCGTCACGATCTACAACGACAACAAACTCCTCGGCAACTATCCCGGTTTCACCGGCGGAAAGACCGGCTTCACCGATGACGCGCGCCACACCTACGCCGGCAGCGCGGTCCAGAACGGGCACCGGGTCGGGGTGGTGATGCTTCGCGCTGAGCAGCGCCCGACGCGGGTCACCGAACAGGCCGCGAAGCTCCTCGATTACGGTATCGCGCTGCGCGAGGCCAACGCCGAACCGGTGGGGCGCATCGAATACCGGCCGCCGGACCCGGTGGTAGCGGCTCCGGCCAATGCCGCGCCGAACGCCGAGGGCGCGCCGAACAGTGGCGCCGCGGCCGCGGCCGAAGACCCGTTCGGGGTGACGGGCTGGATCATCACGCTGGTCGTCTTCCTGGTCATCGTGGCGTCGTTCGTCGTCGGTCACCAGCGCAAGAAGGCCATGGCGGGCGAGTAGCCGAGATCGGCGGGCAGCGGCCGCCCCGGCCGTGACAGCCCGTCGCACAGGAGGCTTCTCGGAACCCCGGTCAGTAGCCGGAGCTTCAGGACTTTCGGCGGCCGAGCCAGCCCAAAAACGCGCCGGTCGCGAAAGCCCCGCTGACGGCACCGAGCCCCGGCCCCTGCTGAACGGTCACCCGCGGGTGGATCAGAACCGGGGCCGGCGGCTCGATGACCGTCTTCGAGTTTTCCTTCGCCGTCGCCGTCCACGCGGTGACGAAGAGCAGGAATCGCGAGACGAGGTTCGCGAACACGAGCAGGCCGATCACCGGGCCGAACAACGTGAACGCCGGTGATTTCGTGACACTGCCGAGGTAAAGGGTCGCGGCCTGCTGGAGCACGATGAACCCGACCGCGGCGAAGATCGCGCCCTTGACCGCGCTGCGCAACGCGACATGCTCACGAGGCAGCCTCGCGATGACCCACAGGAAGACCAGGGTGTTCGCGAGCAGGCCGAGCACGATCGTCGCGACCTTCAGCAGGAACACGGCCCAGCCCTGGTTCTCGAGACCGACCAGTTCGAGCAGGTACCGCCCGACGCCGCTGCCCGCCGCGGTGAGACCGAACGAGACCACCAGCGCGAGGCCGAGCCCGACGAGGGACAGCAGATCCTTGATGGTCGTCGAAACCAGCGGGAGCTTCTGCTTTTCCTGGCCCCATTGGGCGGTCAGCGCGTCACGCAGGTTCGACATCCAGCCGACGCCGGAGTACAGCGCGAGCAGCAGACCGAACACCCCGATACCGCCGCCGGAGTCCAGCGCCGCCTTGATGATGCTGCCGACCAGATCGCTGAGCCCCTCCGGGACCGACTTCTTGATGCCGTCGACGAGCTGGTTCGTCACCACCTGATCGCCCGCGAGCACGATCTTGAGGATCGCGAAGGCGACCATCAAGATCGGGATCACCGAAAGCACACTGAAGTAGGTGATCGCGGCGGCGTAGTGGTTGCCGTAGCGCTCGGTGAACGCGTCGTTCGCCCGGATGAGGTGATCGAGCCAGCCGTACTTCCGCCTCAAACGCGGTAACAGCTTATCCTCTTCCGGCTTCGCGCCGTCATCATTCGCCACCGTCGAACGCTAACCACACGGCGACGACATCGCAGCGCGAATCAGCCTGCCGGGGGAAGGAACCCGATGTTGTCGTAGACGTTCCGCAAAGTCACCGAAGCGACTTCCCTGGCCCGTTGCGCGCCGAGAGCCAGCGCCTTGTCGAGCTCGGTGACGTCGTCCAAGTAGGACTGGACGCGCTCCTGCACCGGCGTGACCCATTCGACGAACGCCTCCGCGACGCCCTTCTTCAGGTCGCCGTAGCCCTTGCCCTCGTACGAGTTCTGGAGTTCGGCGACCGGCTGGTCGGTCAGCGCGGAGAGGATGGTCAGCAGGTTCGAGACGCCCGGCTTGTTCTCGGTGTCGAAGACGATCTCGCGGCCCGTGTCGGTGACCGCCGAGCGCACCTTCTTCGCCGACTTCTTCGGGTCTTCGAGCAACTCGATGAGGCCGTTGCCGGTCGACGAGGACTTGCTCATCTTCGCGGTCGGCTCCTGCAGGTCGTAGATCTTCGCCGTGTCCTTGACGATATGCGGCTCCGGCACGGTGAAAGTCTTGCCGTAGCGATTGTTGAACCGCTGCGCGAGGTTGCGCGTCAGCTCCAGGTGCTGCCGCTGGTCCTCGCCGACGGGGACCTCGTTCGCCTGGTACAGCAGGATGTCCGCGGCCTGCAGGACCGGGTAGGTGAACAGGCCGACGCTGGCGCGATCCGTGCCCTGCTTCGCGGCCTTGTCCTTGAACTGCGTCATCCGGCTCGCTTCGCCGAACCCGGTCTGGCACTCCAGCACCCACCCCAGCTGGGCGTGCTCGGGTACCTGGCTCTGGACGAACAGCGCGCTGCGAGCCGGGTCGACGCCGAGCGCGAGCAGCTGCGCGGCCGAGCGGCGTGTGCGGTCGAGCAGCACCTTTGGGTCCTGTTCGACGGTGATCGCGTGCAGATCGACGACCATGTAGAAGGTGTCGTGGGTGTCCTGCAGCCGCACCCATTGCCGCAGCGCACCCAGGTAGTTGCCAAGGTGGAACGAGTCGGCGGTCGGCTGGATCCCGGAGAGCACCCGCGGGCGCTTCAGTTCGTCGGACACGCCCGGATTCTCTCAGGCCCCCGCTCGGCGGGTCACCCGGCCTCACCCCCGGCCGAACGTTCTAAACGGTTAACCGCCACATACTTCCGACGGTTCTGAGCGCGGTGTCCGATTCCTAGCGTTCATGGCACCGGATCTTCCGGCCACACCGAAGGAGAACCCAGATGAAGGCACGATCCCTGCTGATGGGCTTGGCCATCGCGGCCGCGGCCGTGTTCTCGCTCCCCGGCGTCGCGGCTGCGACCGAGCCCACCGGCGGCGTCCAGCCGAACATCGTCGGCGGCGGCAACGCGACCCAGGTCTACTCGTTCATGGCGTCGCAGCAGTCGAGCGGCGGCGGCCACCAGTGTGGTGGCTCACTGATCAGCTCGACCTGGGTGGTCACCGCGGCGCACTGTGGCACGCCGTACCAGGTGCGCGTCGGCACCACGAACCGCACCAGCGGCGGCACCGTCGCCCGCGTGGCCCAGCGGATCGCCCACCCGACCGCCGACCTGGCGCTGCTGCGTCTCTCGACGGCGGTGTCGCAGGCGCCGATCACGATCGCCGATTCGTCCGGGGCCGTCGGCACCGCGACGCGGATCATCGGCTGGGGCCAGACCTGTGCCCCGCGTGGCGCCTGCGGTGCCCCGATCACCCTGCAGGAGCTGAACACCTCGATCGTCGCCGACAGCCGTTGCCTCGGCATCCGCGGCGCGAGCGAGATCTGCACCAACAACCCCGACGGGAACAAGGGCGCCTGCTACGGCGACTCGGGTGGCCCGCAGGTGAAGCAGGTCAACGGTGTCTGGCAGCTGGTCGGCGCCACCAGCCGCGCGGGGAACAACAGCAGCACCTGCGCGACCGGGCCGTCGATCTACGTGGACGTCCCCTACTTCCGCAGCTGGATCCGCACCAACTCCGGAGTCTGATCCGGTTCCCGCGTCGCCCCACCGTCCCCGGGGGCGACGCGGGCCCAGCCGGTTCAGCAACGAACCGCGCGGAAGTTCGAACAGCCGCTCCAGCAGCGCGACCGCCTTCAGGGAGTCGCACCGCTCGGGGCGGCTTCTTCCGGTCCGCCAATAGCTCAAGGTCGCGACACTGACCCGGACGCCCTGCTGGGCGAGCCGGTGCCGGATCCGGTCGAGGCCGAGACCGCTCTCCGTGATCGCCCGGTCCAGAGCGCGCGGGAAGGGGTCACCGGGCCGGCTGCGACGCCGCGTCACCGTCATGGACCCGAGCGTGGCGATCAGCGGGCGGCTAAACAATCCGGGCCGGACTAGGTGTACCTACCCAAGAAATCCGCCACGTCGCCTTTAGCGGGCTAAACGCGATCTACCCGGCCTCGCCCCCGACCTGCGTTCAGCGGGCTAAACGCGATCCGAGGGGCCGGGGGCACCCAGGCGGGCGGACTCGCCTTTAGCGGGCTAAACGCGATCCGGGAGGGCAGGTCGCCTTTAGCGGGCTAAACGCGATCTGGACCGGGAGGACGCAGGTCAGGGGCGCGGCTGGCGGGTGAGGGCGTCGTTCGCGAGGACGGCCTCGGCCATCGCGGCGACGTTCGGGGCGGCGGGCCGGGCCGGGGCCACGGGAGCGAGGGCGACGGCGGCCGCGCGGGCCTTCCGGCGCTGACGGAACACACCGAAAGCCATCCCGACGATGCCGAGCGCGACGGCGATCAAGCCGACCGGGCCCAGAAGACCGAACGCCATCTCCGAACGCGTCGCCGACTCCGCGGCCGATGCCGGACCGGCACCCGCGACGAGCAGGGCGACCGGGATCGCGACGACCGCCGCGGCCCTGGCCGCGGGCAGGGCCGATCGCATCAGGAGATGAACTGGGTTCCGCACCGGAGTGCCTCCCGTGACGTGACATTGCCGAACCGGAACGCTAACCCGAACGAGTGAGCATTTCCAGGCTGCTGGTCAAAAAACTACAGAGCGTGTCAAGACCTGTGGGTTCTGATCAACTCGGGGCCCGAGACTAGCCCCTCACAGGGGGGATCATTCGAGCACCCCTCTTCTCAGAGTTGTCACCGCCGGAATCGGTTCAGGGCAAAAGCGGACAGCATTACGCCATTCGGCTGTCACCGCGCGGCCGAACAGGCAATACCCCACTTCTCCCGGTTGGTTTCTTGTGCGCAATGGTCTATACCTGTGGCCATACCCCTTAAAAGGTATAGACCAATCCCTGCATGGTCCCCTCGCACGAAGGAGCCACCGATGTCTCTTCGACGTATTCTCGCGGCGGTCGCCGCCACCATCGCCGCCACCACGGTCGCCGTGGTCGTCCCGGCCCAATCCGCCTCCGCCGCGGACTGCGTGGCGCCGTGGAACGCGAGCTCGGTCTACCGGGGCGGCAACACCGCCTCCCACAACGGGCACAACTGGTCCGCGAAGTGGTGGACACAGAACGAAACCCCTGGTAAAGCGCAGGTGTGGGCCGATCAGGGCGCCTGCGGCGGCACGACCAACCCGCCGAACCCGTCCGGCTTCGTGGTCAGCGAGGCCCAGTTCAACCAGATGTTCCCGAGCCGGAACCCCTTCTACACCTACAACGGCCTGGTCACCGCTCTCAGCGCGTATCCGGCCTTCGCCGGCACGGGCAGCGATACGGTGAAGAAGCAGGAAGCGGCCGCCTTCCTGGCGAACGTCAGCCACGAAACCGGCGGCCTCGTCCACATCGTCGAACAGAACCAGGCCAACTACCCGCACTACTGCGACACGAGCCAGTCCTACGGCTGCCCCGCGGGCAACGCCGCGTACTACGGCCGCGGTCCGATCCAGCTGAGCTGGAACTTCAACTACAAGGCCGCCGGCGACGCGCTGGGCCTGCCGCTGCTGACCAACCCGTGGCTGGTGCAGAACGACGCGGCGGTCGCCTGGAAGACCGGCATCTGGTACTGGATGACCCAGAACGGTCCGGGCACGATGACCCCGCACAACGCGATGGTCAACAGCCGCGGTTTCGGTGAGACCATCCGCAGCATCAACGGAAGCATCGAGTGCAACGGCGGCAACCCGGCCCAGGTGCAGAGCCGCGTGAACAAGTACCAGCAGTTCACCGGCATCCTCGGCGTCAACCCCGGGGGCAACCTGCACTGCTGATCCATTCAGGGAGGGGCCCTTCGCCGCATGTGAAGTGGCGCAGGGCCCCTTCAGTTTTCGTCGAGGGACACCAGCAGGCGGCGCAGCGCGGCATCCAGGACGCCGAGGTCCTCACCCAGCGGCGACAGGAGCTTCGCGACGTTCGCCGTGTGCTCGGTCATCGCGACGTCGACGACTTCGAAACCGCGCTCGGTCAGCGTGACCCGGAAGCTGCGCCGGTCTTCGGGGTTCAGCGCCCGTTCGACCAGTCCAGCCGCCTCGAGCCGGTCGATACGGCTGGTCATCCCGGCCCTGGACATCATCAGCGTCGCGGACAGCTCGGACGAGATCAGCGTGTACGGCTTCCCGGATCGCCTGAGCGCCGCGAGCACGTCGAACTCTCCGTTTTTCAGGCCGTGCCTCGCGAACACGGCTTCCACCATCGGCGTGGTCAGCATCGCCACCCGGCCGAGTCGCCCGGCGACCCGTTCGCGCCGCCATGCGCCGACCACCGCGTCGATCGCGCCCGCGTTTCGCTCACGACCTCAGTCCATTCGACAGGAGATAGTTTGCCCGCGAATTATCAGTGGTGAAACTATCGTCGGCATGGCTCCACGTATCTTGGCCACAAGCGGAGTCAGGAGCGGGGCGAGAACACAGCTGGACGTCGGAGCCGTTGGAGCGGCGACGCACTATCACGCCGGCTCCTCCGAGATGTTCTTCATGCTCGTCGTTCCGCCGCTGACCACACACGCTTTCCGCGCGGCCGCGGACTCGTCGGCGGACGTACTGGAAAAGTCGGCCACGACGAGGCGAACGTCCGAGATCTCTTGGACAGCCAGGAAAACTCGACAACCATTTCGTCGAGAGTCCAGTGTGGACAGCCCGTCAGTAACCGCGCGGCGGGTAACCCGGCGGCGGATACCCGGGTTGCGGGTAGTGCGGCGGCGGGTAGTGCGGCGGCGGGTACTGGGGCGGCGGATATCCCGGCTGCTGCGGCGGATACGGCGGCGGGCCGTACTGCGGCGGAGGCGGATACTGCTGCGGATACCCGGGATTCTGCGGCGGATACGGCTGTTGCGGGTACTGGGGTTGTTGCGGGTACTGGGGCTGCTGCGGTGGCGGCGGCGGCGCGGCGGGCTGTCCGCCACCGAGGTGGAACGGCAGCAGCGGCACCAGCTGCGCGAGCTTGCCGAGCGTCGCGAGGATCTCGTCCGGTTTCGTCCGGCCGAACGTCGGATTCTCGACGTAGACCAACTCCGCGCCAACCAGCGACCAAGTGTGCAGCTTCGAGGAGCGCATCGTGGCGGCCACTTGCGGTGTCAGCACTCCGACCGCGACGTTCGGGTCGGTGTCGATCAGCTTGTACCAGCGGTTGAACTTCCGGTCCGCGGTGGCGGGCTCCGGGTACTGCTCGACGTCCCAGGCGGACTCGATACTCGACACGATCTGGAAATTCGGCATCGGCGCGGGCAGGGTGACCACCCAGACCGTGTCGATCGAGATCGTGTCGAGCTCGTTGACCTTCTTGTTGGTCCACCGCGTGTGCACGCTCGTGACCGTCGGGCGGCGGTGATAGTCGAAGACGCTGAACCGCAGCCCCTGATACGCGCCGCTCAGGGCGCCGAACGCCATCCGCTTGTCCCCGCGCTGACTGAACGGCAGCACCGTCCACCGCTCCAGGAGGTTCGGCGCGTCCGGGCTGAACTCCCACCCGTACTGGCCGGACATGGCGTAGCGCTCGGCGTTGGTCGCCTCGATACGCCTGGCTTCGTTCGTTTCCATCGCAACCCCCGGATCTCCCGCGCGCAGATTATCCGGAGCACGTTGCCGGCGCGTGGTCGGACCTACGCATCTTGCAACCGCCGCGGAACACCGATCAATCCAGGAAGTCTCTCAGTGAGTACCTGCCACACCAAGGCATCGTCGACCGTCGCGTAACCGTGGATGAGGATGTCGCGAAACGCGCCGATACGCCCGAGGTCAGGGGACTGACTCGCTCAACAGCTCCGCAGCCCTCAAAGCGAGCGTCACGCCGCTTAGAGAAGCTCCCGTGTCTCCAGCACCCGCTGTTTGAGGTACGGATTTCGAATGCTGGTCACGCTGATGAGATCGACCGGGCGACCGAGCACCTGCTCGAACCTTCAGGTCGAAGTACGTGCCGAAGTACTCAAACCCCGGCCCCGCGTCGAACTCGATTGTGCCTGACCGGATCCCGGAGGTCACGGCGAACAGCCGTGATCCTGGACCTTCGGCCGGTCGCTCAGTCCCGGTACGTCGCCGTCACCGGCGCGTGGTCGGACCAGCGCTGGTCGTAGGACTCGGCGCGCTCGACGACGACGGAAGTGCACCGCTCGGCCAGGCCGGGGGTGGCGATCTGACAGTCGATGCGCCAGCCCGAGTCGTTGTCGAACGCCTTCCCGCGGTACGACCACCAGGTATACGGGCCGGGGCCTTCCGGCTCGAGCTTGCGCTGCACGTCGACATACCCGGCCTCGGTGAACACGCGGCCGAGCCACTCTCGCTCTTCCGGCAGGAAGCCCGAGCTCTTCTGGTTGCCGCGCCAGTTCTTCAAGTCGGTCTTGTCGTAGGCGATGTTCCAGTCGCCCACGACGACGACCTCACGGCCACCGGCCGCTGCTTTGGCGCGCAGGTCGACGAGGTACGGCAGGAACGCCGCCATGAAGCGCTCTTTTTCGTCTTGGCGCGGGGTGCCGACGTCGCCGCTGGGCAAGTACAGGCTCGCGACCACGACGTCCGGCAGGTGGATCTCGGCGTAGCGGCCGCTGTCCTCGAATTCGGGCTCGCCGAACCCGATGCGGACCTCTTCCGGCTCGGCCCGGCTGAAGAGCATGACGCCGTTGCGCCCCTTCTGCGCCGACGGCGCGTGCACCACGTGCCAGCCTTCGGGCGCGGCGGCGCCGGCCGGGAGCTCCTTGAGCTCGGCTCGGACCTCCTGGCAGGCGACGACGTCGGCCGTCGTCGAGCCCAGCCACTCGACGAAGCCTTTTTTCGCGGCGGCACGGAGGCCGTTGACATTCACAGTGGAGACGGTCAGCACTCTTCGCACGCTACCCGGGGGGTCCGACAGAACCGGCACGGCGTGCGCTCTGCGAGACTGCGCGCATGAGCGAGCTGACCGTGCTGGGCAGCTGCGGCGCCTGGCCGGAACCGGGCCGGGCCTGCGCCGGTTTCCTCCTGGTCCACGAGGAGTTCAAGGTCGTACTCGACCTCGGTTACGGCGCCGCGTCACGGCTGTTCGAACACTGTCCCGGCGGCCGGGTCGACGCGGTGGTGGTGACGCACGAGCATCCCGATCACTGCGCCGACGTGAGCGCGCTCGGCCGTGCCCGCGCCTACGGGCTGCCGGACGAGCCGAGGATCCCGCTGCACTGCACGCCGGGCACGGTGCGGCGGCTCGAAGCGATGGAGCCGCGACCGCATCCGACGACGATCTTCGACGTGTCCGAACTCGGTCCGCCGCGCGAGGTCGGGCCGTTCCGGATGACCACGTTCCCGCTGCCGCACCATGTACCGAATCACGGCGTCCGGCTGACCGCGCCCGGGCTCACCGTCGCCTATACCGGGGACAGCGGGCCGAGCCCGATCCTGGCGGAGCTGGCGCGCGACGCCGACCTGCTCATCGCGGACGCCACGTTGCAGGGCCCTTCTCCTGACGAGACGCCGCGCCTGGTGTCGACGGCGGGCGAGGCCGGGTACTGGGCCGAGCGCGCGGGTGCCCGGCGGCTGCTGCTGACCCACTTCTGGCCAGGCTCCGACCGCGCGGTCTCGGTCGCCGAAGCACGGAAGGAGTTCAGCGGCGAGGTGCTGGCGGCCGAGGAAGGCGCCCACTTGCGTTTAGCGGGCTAAACGCGAAGCCGCAAGTCACAGGCCCGCCGCGGTTAGCAGGCTAAACGCGAAGCCGCAGGTCACGGGCCGCATTTGGCGCCTTCGATCGGGGTCGTGAACTCGGCGGAGACCCATTTGCCCTCGGCGATCTTGCGGAAGCCCTTCTCGACCACCGGCTGCGCGTCGATCTTCGCGTCCTTGACGTACTTGCCGACGATCTTCTGCCCACCGGGGGCGTCGCGCGCGTTGAGCACGTCGGCCGTCACCACGACCTGGCATCCGGTCGGACTCGAAGCGCTGGACTCCCTGTCCTGTCCCGAGATGGCGACGACGACGATCAGCGCGAGTCCGCCGCCGATGAACAAGACCGGTTTCGAGATGGCCATGATGGTCACTCCTCGAACAAGGGAATCGTTTTCTGTCTGGACCAGAGTGGCAGAAGCCGGGACGGCCGCCCAGATCCCGGATTGCCAACCACCCGGAGGCGCCAACCGGACGGCGGGCGTGCTACCCACGGTCACAAGTACGCGAAAGCCCCCTTCCGGCGAGGGAAGGGGGCTTTCACACACTCGACGCGAAACTCAGCCCTGGGCGATCTTCTTGGCCAGGTTGGCGTCCAGCGTCGCGAGGAATTCCTCGGTGGTCTGGAAGGCCTGGTCCTTGCTGATCAGCAGCGCGAGGTCCTTGGTCATCTTGCCGCTCTCGACGGTTTCGACGACGACCTGCTCCAGCTTGTTCGCGAACCCGATCAGTTCCGGGTTCGAGTCCAGCTTGCCGCGGTGCTCGAGGCCCCGGGTCCACGCGTAGATGGACGCGATCGGGTTGGTCGAGGTCGGCTTGCCCTGCTGGTGCTGGCGGTAGTGCCGGGTCACGGTGCCGTGCGCGGCCTCGGCCTCGACGGTCTTGCCGTCCGGGGTGCGCAGCACCGACGTCATCAGGCCCAGCGAGCCGAAGCCCTGCGCGACCGTGTCGGACTGGACGTCACCGTCGTAGTTCTTGCAGGCCCAGACGTAGCCGCCCTCCCACTTCATCGCCGCGGCGACCATGTCGTCGATCAGGCGGTGCTCGTAAGAGATGCCCTTGGCGTCGAAGTCGGCCTTGAACTCGGCCTGGTAGATCTCCTCGAACACGTCCTTGAACATGCCGTCGTAGGCCTTGAGGATG
Organism: Amycolatopsis sp. NPDC041971; assembly: GCF_055588925.1. Lineage (NCBI taxonomy): Bacteria > Bacillati > Actinomycetota > Actinomycetes > Pseudonocardiales > Pseudonocardiaceae > Amycolatopsis > Amycolatopsis sp. NPDC041971. Next base: position 52,007 of record NZ_JBVJCE010000015.1, read on the forward strand.
GTGTTCTTGGTCGACATGTAGACCGGGTACTCGCGGTCGAGGCCGTACTGCAGCGAGGCGCGCGCGAAATCCTCGATGGACTTGCGGTAGTTGTACATGCCCATGGCGACGCCGCCGCCCTCGGGGAACTTCGCGACCTCGAACTCCATCGGCTCGGAGCCGTCGTCCGGGGTGTAGCTGATGGTCAGCGTGCCGGGACCGGGGACCTTGAAGTTGGTCGCCTTGTACTGGTCACCGTGCGCGTGACGGCCGATGATGATCGGCTTGGTCCAGCCGGGCACCAGGCGCGGGATGTTCTGGATGACGATCGGCTCGCGGAAGATCACGCCGCCGAGGATGTTGCGGATCGTGCCGTTGGGCGAGAGCCACATCTTCTTCAGGCCGAACTCTTCGACGCGCGCCTCGTCCGGCGTGATCGTGGCGCACTTGACGCCGACGCCGTGCTTCTTGATCGCGTTGGCCGAGTCGACGGTGACCTGGTCGTCGGTGCGGTCCCGCTCCTCGATACCGAGGTCGTAGTACTCCAGGTTCACGTCCAGGTACGGGTGGATCAGCCTGTCCTTGATGAACTGCCAAATGATGCGGGTCATCTCATCACCGTCGAGCTCGACGACGGTGCCCTGGACCTTGATCTTGGCCATGAGCAGCGGTGCTCCTTCCGCGGATCTTCGCGTTCTTCTTCAGTCTTTCCGGTAGCGGTACAAGCGTACTGCTTAACGGTCCTGGATGGTTCCAGTAGTGGTCGGTATCAAGTCTCCACGAGGACGCTGTGACCGACGTCACCTGGTCGGACGACGGCCATCCGGCCGTCACGGAACCGCGCGGGCCGCGAAATCATCGAACAGCACTCCTCTGCCGGCCCACCGGAAAGGGCGGTCCCATGACGAACGATCCCTACGCCGTGCCCCCGTACGAGCAGTCCCAGGTCCCGGAGCCTTACGGCGCCCAGCCTAGGCAAGCGAGCCGGGCCGTGCCGCGCGTGCTCAGCGCGCTGGGCGGAGTGCTGCTGACACCCGCCGCTCTCGGCCTGACGATCTACGGCGGCTCACGGTTGCAGCGTGGTTTCTCGCAGTACATGTCCGTCGGTGAAGACCCGCTCAGCCTGTTCTTGCTGGCCCTCGGCGGCGTGCTCCTGCTCGGCGTCGCGCTCCTCGGAGCGCTGTCCGGGATCGGGCCGGCGGTGGGCGGACTGCTGTGGGGTGTGCTGCCGGGGCTGGCGTTCCTGCTGAGCCCGCTGGACGTCATGCGCCTCATCCACGACCTGACCGGGGCGAGCCTCGGGATGGGCTTGGTGACCTGGCTGGCGATGGGCGCCCTGATCGGGAGCGGATTTCTGCTCATCGGGGCCGGCCTGGTGGGCACCTTCTCGCGGCGCCGCCCGAATCGCGTTTAGCGGGCTAAACGCGCTTTGCGGAGATCGAAGTGAACCGAAGGGGGCCGAGGTCCGTAGTCCGGTTAAGGGAGGTGACCCGCCCATGTCATCGCACCGGTACGTCGCGGAGTACGACGACGAGGACTACCAGGAGTACGGCGAGTACGAGCAGCCACCGAAGGACCCGCGGAGGCCGTACGAGGACGTCGAGTCGTATGAACCGTACGAACCCGTCGACGACGACCTGGGCGCCGAAGACTCGCGCGCGGGCCGAGGCGTGCGTCGCGTCCTCAGCGGCGCAGGCGGTCTGATCCTGACGCCGGTCGCCCTCGGCCTGTTGTCTTGGGGCGGCCTGCGGCAGCAGATGCTCGTCCAGGCGACGCTCAGCACCCAGCGTGACGTCTTGAGCATCGGCCTGCTCGTGGGTGGCGGGCTCCTGTTGCTGGCGGTCGGGCTGCTCGGCGCGCTCTCGGCGACCGGGCCGATCCTCGGCGGTCTCGTCTGGGGCGTCGCGCCCGGCGTGGCGACCATCGCCGTCCCGGAATGGGGTTTCCGGCTGGTGAAGTACCTGCCGCAGAACGACGTCACCTACGGCGTCACGAGCTGGCTCTTCATCGGCGGGCTGCTCGCGACGGGCTTCCTCCTGATCGGCGCGGGCCTCGCGTCGAGACTCGCCCGGCGGCGCGACCGAGCGGGCTGAGACCATCGGCGCATGGGTTTGTTCACCGTTCCCGAAGCCCGCGCCGAGCTCGCCCGGCTACGTCCCGTGCTCGACGAGCTGGTCCGTCTTCGCGCCGACGCGGCCGAACTCGCCGCGTCCCTGCGCCCCGGCGGCCGGGAGACCGCGCTCGGCGGGATGCCGGAGTGGAAGGCCGCGCAGGCCCGGTTGGACGATCTGATGACGACCGTCCAGCGGACCGGTGCGGAGTTGAAGGGGTTCGCCCCGCTCCTGATCGACTTCCCCGCCGAACTCGACGGCGTCGACGTCCTGCTCTGCTGGCTCGAAGGCGATTCGGAACTGTGCTGGTATCACCGCCTCGACCTGGGTTTCGCCGGCAGGCGCCGCCTCCCGGATGAGGTCGCCGGCGTGCGCGAGGAGATCGCGGCCGGACTGTTCGACGGCATCGCCGCACACTACGACGAAGACACTTTTCACGGCCTCGTCGCCGACGCGCTCGTCGACGGTCTCGGCCTTGCGGCGCCCGAACGAGTTCTCGACGTCGCGACCGGTACGGGTGTGGCCGCGTTCGCCGCGCTGCGCCTGGAGCCGGGCGAAGTGCTCGCGATCGACATCTCGCCGGGCATGATCGCCCAGGCCGAGGCGAAGGCGGCGACGCGCGATCCCGGCAAGCTCATCACCTGGCAGGTCGCCTCGGCGGTTCCGTCGCCGGTGGAGGACGAAGGCGTGGACGCCGTACTGTGCGCGTCTTCGCTGCACTTCCTCGGCGCGGCCGCGCTCCGCGATTGGCTGCGGGCGCTGCGCCCGGGCGGCAGGGCGGGTTTCAGCCTGCCGCTCGCGTCGGCGTTCCGGCCGTCGGAGGCGTTCGCCGCCATCGTCCCCTCTGACCTGAAGCTGCCGGAAACCGAGGAAGAGGCGGCGGAACTGGCCTCCGAGGCGGGTTTCACCGAGGTGAGCGTGAAACGCCTCGACATCGAAACGCCGGACCGGATCCGGTCGGTGTTCGTGGTGCACGCGACCAGGCCCTGATATCTACGGCGGCCCGCGCTTCGGCAGTCGTTCCAGCCGCTCGACGACGTCGCTTCCGACGGATCACAAGGGCAGCAGCACGCGCCGCTCGATCGGGCTGGACATGACGATCGACGTCGTCGTGGCGCCCAGCGTGGACAGATCCTCCAGCAGGTCTTCCAGGTGCGTGGTGTCGCGCACGGCGATCTTGAGGATCCAGCAGTCCTCCCCCACCACATGGTGCAGTTCGAGGATCTCCGGCCGGTCCATGATCTTCCGGGTGCGCGGATGCCGGACGGTGAACCCGCTGTGCGGTGCCATCCGCACGAACGCCCGCAGTCCGAGGCCGATCCCGGAGGGCGAGACGAGCGCCGCGTAGCCGATGATCGTGCCGTCGGCTTCGAGCCGTTTGACGCGCTCGCCGACAGCGGCTGGACTCAGCGAAACGCGACGTCCGAGCTCGCTCAAGGTGATGCGGCCTTCCTCCTGGAGGAGTTCAAGGAGTCGCCGGTCGATCACATCCAGTGAGCTTTCCGTGAAACCGTGATTCGGCCGAGTTTCTTTCAGCGTTCCGGCTGATTCACCCATGGTTTCCCCTTCTAGAGCCCGGATCGCCACCGTAACACTGGTGGGCATGAAGAAAGTGCTCATTCTGGGCGGAAGCCGGTACTTCGGCCGGGAGGTGGTCGAGCGGCTGCGCGACGCCGGGCTGGACGTCACCGTCCTCAACCGCGGCTCCACCCCGGCGCCCGTCGGCGTCGCCCACCTGATCGCCGACCGCGACGACGAAGCCGGGCTGAGGGCCGCGCTGGGTCCTCGTTCCTTCGACGTCGTGCTGGACCAGGTCTGCTACACCCCGGTCCAGGCGGCGATCGCACGCCGCGTCCTCCGCGCGGAGCGGTACGTGATGACGTCCACGATCGAGGTCTACGACCAGGTCCGGACGGAGACCCCGATGGCCGAATCGCTGGTTTCCCACTCGACGGCGGAGCTCGGGCTTCCTTGGCACGACGAGGATTTCCTGGAAGCGCATTACGGCGAAGGCAAGCGGCAGGCCGAGACGGTCTTCGCGGCGGCAGACACGCCGTTCGCCTCGGTGCGGGTCGCGCACGTCGTCGGTGACGACGACTTCACCGGACGGCTGCGGCATTACGTCGAACGGCTGGACGCTGGGGAACCCGTGGAGATCCACGCGAACCCGCGGCCGTCCACGTTCATCCACGCGCGGGAGATCGCGGAGTTCCTGACCTGGACCGTGCTCGCGGACTTCACGGGTCCGGTCAACGCCGGTTCGCACGGCGAGGTTTCCGCCGTGGACATCGCCCGTGCGATTTCGGTCGAGCCCCGGTTCCGGATCGTCGAGCGGAACGCCTCGCCGTTCTCCTTCGACCGGTACGCCGTCCTGGACACCTCGCGCGCGACCGGTCTCGGTTTCACCTTCTCCACCACCACCGATTGGTTCAGTGAAGCCGTCGAAGACGCCAGAAAGGCCTGAGCACATGCGTTACCGCACCATCGGAGACGTCGAGGTGAGCGCGATCGGACTGGGCGCGATGCCGCTGTCGATCGAGGGCCGTCCGGACCGCGACCGCGCGATCGCCACGATCCACGCCGCGCTCGACGCCGGTGTCACGCTGATCGACACGGCCGACTCCTACCACTGGCACGCGGGCGAAACCGGGCACAACGAGGCGCTGATCGCCGAAGCGCTGGCGGGCCACAGCGGCTCGGACGCGGTGCTCGTCGCGACCAAGGGCGGCCGCGGCCGTCCCGGTGACGGCTCGTGGACCGTCACCGGGACACCCACGCACCTCAAGAACGCCTGCGAGGGCTCGCTGAAACGGCTCGGCGTCGACGCGATCGGGCTCTACCAGCTGCACAAACCCGACGAGAACGTGCCGTGGGCGGAATCCGTCGGCGCGATCAAGGAACTGGCCGGCGAAGGCAAGATCCGGCTCGCCGGACTGTCCAATGTGTCCAGTGCGCAGATACTGGAAGCACAGGAAATCCTCGGCGGGACACTCGTTTCGGTGCAGAACGAGCATTCGCCCGCGCAGCGGGCGCACGAACCGGAACTCGCCCTGTGCACCGAACTCGGACTCGCCTATCTGCCGTGGGGCCCGCTCCGCGGGATCGGCGGCGAGTTCCTTTCCGTGGCCGAAGAAATCGGTGTCAGCCGGCAACGGGTGTGCCTGGCCTGGCTGCTCGCGAAGTCGCCGTCGATGATCGCGATCCCCGGTTCGACGAGGTCGGCGACGATCCGTGACTCGGCGGCCGCGGCCGATCTCGTGCTCAGCGCCGAAGTGCTGGCCCGGCTGCCGTGATCAGGCGCTGATCACCAACGTCACACCGAGGGCGATCATCGTCGCGGCGACCAGGCCGTCGAGCACCCGCCACGACGACGGCTTGCGGAAGACCCCGCTGAGCAGCCGCGCGCCGAAACCGAGCGCGAGGAACCAGAGCACGCTGGCCGACACCGCGCCCACGCCGAACGCCCACCGGTCGCTGCCGTGGCCGGCCGCGATCGCGCCGAGCAGGAGAAGGGTGTCGAGGTAGACGTGCGGGTTCAGCCAGGTGATCGCCAGCGTGGTCAGCACGATGCGGCGCAGCGATCCGCCGGTCTCCGGACCACCGGTTTCCAGCGCCGCCGGCTTGAACGCGCGACGGGCCGCGAGAGCGCCGTAGCAAAGCAGGAAAGCGCCACCGACCAGGGCGACGATGGTCAGCGCTTCGGGTGAGGTCCCCACCAGGGCGCCGACTCCGCCGACGCCGAGGCTGACCAGGATGGCATCCGAGAAGATGCAGATCAGCACCACGACGAGTACCGCTTCGCGCCGGATGCCCTGCCGCAGCACGAAGGCGTTCTGCGCGCCGATCGCGACGATGAGGGCCATGGTCGCGCCGAACCCGGCGACCGCGCTGAACAGAACGTCTCCCATGTCGACCACGGTAGAAATCCAGGAGTCAACAGTACAGCTAAAGATTCTTACGTAACATTAGCGTTCGTGATGACAGATCTGCCCCTCGACCTGGTCCGCACGCTGCTGGCCGTCGCCGACGAAGGCACGTTCGACGCGGCGGCCTCGGCCCTGCACGTGACGCCGTCGGCGATCAGCCAGCGCGTCAAGGCACTGGAACAGCGCACCGGCCGGGTCCTGCTGATCCGCACGAAACCGGTGCGCCTCACCGATTCCGGGCAGGCCGTCGTGCGGTTCGGTCGTCAGCTGGCGCTGCTGGAGGCCGACACGCGGGCCGAACTCGGCCTGACCGCGGGCGACGAACCGGTCCGGCTGCCGATCGCGGTGAACGCCGATTCGCTGGCGACGTGGTTCCTGCCGGCGCTCACCCGGGTGCCGCCCGAGCAGAAGATCTGCTTCGAACTGCACCGCGAGGATCAGGACCACACCACGACCCTGCTGAGGGAGGGCCTGGTGATGGCCGCCGTGACGTCGTCACCCGATCCGGTCGCGGGGTGTTCGGTGCACCGGCTCGGGCACATGCGTTATCTGGCCGTCGTGAGCCCGGCCCTCGGCACGGACCTCGACCTCGCCGAAGCACCTGTCGTCGTCTTCGACCGCCGTGACGATCTCCAGGACCGCTTCGCCCGCGAGCGCGGCACGATCGCGCGCCCCCTGCGGCACTACGTTCCCTCGTCCGAAGGATTCTTCGACGCCGTCGCGGCCGGGATGGGCTGGGGCATGGTGCCGCTCGCGCAGATCGGCGACCGCCTGCGGGACGGCACGTTCGCCTCTCTCGACCCGGGTCACCCGATCGACGTGCCCCTGTTCTGGCAGCAGTGGAAACTCGACTCCCCCGCGCTTGCGGTGGTGTCGGCCACCATCACCACGGCGGCCGCGGACCTGCTGGTCGATCCGCACGGATGAGGGGGCGCGCGGCGGCCCGGTCGTGAGATCCTGGGCGCATGACGCGCGCATTGCACCTGGTCGGGGACGAGGAAGCGGACCGGCTGCTGACCGAAGACCCGTTCGCGCTGCTCGTCGGGATGCTCCTCGACCAGCAGTTCCCGATGGAACACGCGTTCCGGGGTCCGCAGAAGATCGCGGACCGGATGGGCGGTTTCGACCTCGAGAAGATTTACGCGATGGACACCGAGGCCTTCGTCGAGCTCTGCGTGGTCCCGCCCGCGATCCACCGCTACGGCGGCTCGATGGCCCGGCGGGTGAAGGATCTCGCCCAGCACGTCGTCGAGGTCTACGACGGTGACGCGGCGGGGATCTGGACCGCCGGCCGTCCCAAGCCGGACGGCCCCGAAGTCCTCAGGCGGCTCAAGGCGTTGCCCGGCTTCGGCGACCAAAAGGCCGCGATCTTCCTCGCGTTGCTCGGCAAGCAGCTCGGCGTTCAGCCCAAGGGCTGGCGCGCGGCCACCGGTTCGTACGGCGACCGCGGCTCACGGCGTTCGATCGCCGACGTCGTGGACGCGAAAACCCTCGGCGAGGTGCGGGCGTTCAAAAAGGCGGCGAAGGCCGCTGCCAAGGCTCCCGCGAAGTAGCTACTTCTTCGCGGCTCCCGGCCACGGTCCCGGCGTCTCGGCGGGCAGTTCGGCCTGCTCGACCTCGGTGCGGATCAGCCGGAAGCCGCGTGCCTGGTAGTTCTTGGGCGCAGCGGGGCCGTCCGTGGTGCAGGTGTGGACCGTGACGCGGCGCGTCGTCGCCTTGCCCGGCCAGCGCTCCGCGAGCGCCCACGCCTCCCGCAGCGCGACGGTCAGCAAGTGCCCGCCGACGCCCTTGCCGACGAAGGACGACATCAGGCCGAAGTAGGCGAGCTCGACTTCGCCATCCGTAGCTCCGTCGAGTTCGAAGTAGCCGCACGGTGTCCCCTGCGCGTACGCCACCCAGGTCTCGACGCCCGGCCTGTCCAGCCACTCGGTCCACTGCGTCCACGTCCAACCGAGCCTGTCGATCCAGAACCAGTCGCCGCCGACGGCGGTGTAGAGGTAGCGGTTCAACTCCGGGCTGACCAGCTCGGCGCGGGTGACCGTCACCGGGACGGAGGGCGGTTTCGCCGCGCTCAGGTCGTCCGGCGAGGTCTGTTCGAGGTGCCAGGTGGTGATCTCCATGCGGCGATCATTTCAGCCAGACGCGCAGCGGCGGCCGAGGTCGCGCCGCGCCACGCGGGTACAGCGGCGGCGTCCGGTGTGCCGACTTCCAGACCCGGCCGGTGAAAGTGCCGGCCCGGCACACCAGCGGGCATTGTCCCGTGCCGCGTCCGCTACACCCGCGCGAACCACAGCACGTCCGGTTCTCCTTGCGGTACCGGGACCTTCAGCTCCCGCACCTCCCCGAACCGCCCCCGCAGCCGCTTCGCGAACGACGGCACCGACTCGGCGCTCCACACCCCGAGCACGCCGCCGGGCCGCAGCCGCGCGGCGAGCAGGTCTAGCCCGTCGTTCAGGTACAGCTTCGCGTTGCCGTCGGTGACCGTCCACTCAGGACCGTTGTCGATGTCGAGGCACAGCGCGTCGAACCGTTCTTCCGTACGGCGCAACCACTTCACCAGATCGGCCTCGACGACGGTGACCCGTTCGTCGGACAACGCGTCGCCATGCACGTCCTTGAGTGGCCCCTCGCGGTTCCACTTGAGCACGGCAGGCTCGCGCTCGACGACCACGATCTCGCCGACACCGGGGTGGTCGAGCGCGGCGCGCAGCGAATAGCCGACACCGAGACCACCGATCAGCGTCCGCGCCTTGCCCGGCACCAGATCGGCCGCCACCGAGACGAGCAACCGTTCGGATTCACCGTTCCGGGTGTCCATCAGGAAGACGCCGTTGGCGATGACCTCGAAGTCTTCCCCGGCCCGTCGAAGCACCAATTCGCCGCTTCGCCCGGCCACCTTGTCGAGTACGTCGGTCATCCGGCCAGCCTATCGGCGACGGTCACAGCAGGCCCGCCAATTTGTACAGGACGAGACTGCCCGCGACGGCGACGTTGAGACTCGCGCCAGTACCCACCATCGGAATTTCGACGACGGTGTCGAGAAATTCGAGCGCTTCCGGTGGGATGCCCTGTCGCTCATGGCCGAGCACGGCGATCGCGCGGCCCCGTGCGGCCGGGAGATCGGCGAGGCGCACCGATTCGTCGGCGAGTTCGGCACCGACGATCGCGGTGCCCGCCGCCCGCTCCCGCGCCAGCCAGCCCGGCGGGTCGTGAACCCAATGCACACAAGCCGGGCGCCGCAACGTGTTCCCGCGGCGCAAGGCTTCCGGCACCCAGGGAAACCTCGGTACGGCAAGACAGGCACCCACCGCGTCGCAGGTCCGCAGGAGGGTGCCGAGATTCGCGCCGTGCTGCGGCCACAGTGGTGCCGCGACGAGATGTCCCCAGCAGGAGTGGGATTTCCTTCTTCTGGCCGCACGCAATTCCGAAGGCGTGCGGACCCGGATCGACGGGCTCACCGGACGTGAGGCGTCGCGCCTCCAAGGATTTCGAGGATCATGACGACACTGTAGCGGGATCGCTCCGACGCTTCTAACCTTGAAGCTTCGGAGGTGGTTCTCATGCAGGCGACCGTCGGAGACGAGATCCACGTGCACGGACGCACGGTCGGCTCGGCCGGACAGCACGGCGAAATCCTCGAGGTACGCGGTGAACACGGTGCCCCGCCGTATCTCGTCCGGTTCGCGGACGGGCACGAAGGGCTGGTCTTCCCCGGCCCCGACTGCGAAGTCCAGACTCGCGCCGAATAGGCGTCATTCGGTCAGCGCGGGCTGCTTCACGCGGCTCCGCCACCCCGGCCGCGACCACGGCCGCGCCGAGCGCGGTCGGATCGCCGCGATCTCGGGCAGCAGACGGGGGCCGCCGCTGAGCACGGCTCCCCCGACCACGCCGAAGAGACCGACGCCGAGTTAGCTCGCGGACGCGTTGAGTGAGAGGACGAGCCCGGCGTTCTGGCGGGAAAGCTCGATCAGCCGGTGCTGGATCGGCGGGTTGACCGGCCAGGTCGCCAGCCCCCAGCGGAAGAGGACGACGGCCGCGGCCGCGGGCGGTGGTCGCCACCAGCGGCAACAGCGCGAGTCCGGCCGATTCCGGCACCGAGATCTCGTGCAGCGGTTTCGACGTCGCCGTGACCAAGTGCACACTCACCCATCACCTGCGCACCCTGCGCGAAGCAGGCGTCATCATGGGCCGCCAGCAGGGGACCACCCGCTACAACTCCTTACGCCGCAACGATCTCGACGAGCTCTTCCCCGGGCTGCCCCAGGGAGTGCTCGCCGCGCGCCGCCGAGCGTGGGCAGCCTCACCCGAAACCGGGATGACAAAGGCCCCCTCAGTCGGTTGAACTGGACGCAGGACAGCGAGGCCGCACGCGCTGTCTTCTTTTATGTTTGAGACCTAAATCGATTCAGCTCCCCATCCGCGACGCTGGGGTGAGTAATCGTTTACCCAAGTACGACCCCGGAAGGAGAGCCGTGCCCGTCGCGCTGCTCGCGCTCGCCATCGGTGCCTTCGGCATCGGGACCACCGAATTCGTCATGATGGGCGTGCTGCCCGAAGCCGCCGCCGATTTCGGCGTGTCGATCCCGTCCGCCGGCTACCTCATCTCCGGCTACGCCCTCGGCGTCGTCGTCGGCGCCCCGCTGCTCACCGCCGCAGCGGTCCGGCTGCCGCGCAAGACGATGCTGCTGGCGATGATGGGGCTGTTCACGCTCGGCAACATTCTCTTCGCGCTCTCGCCGAACCAAAGTTTCGGCGTCGCCTTCCGCTTCCTCGCCGGCCTGCCGCACGGCGCGTTCTTCGGCGCCGGCGCGGTCGTCGCGTCCAGCCTGGCCAAGCCGGGCGAACGCGCGAAGGCCGTATCGATGATGTTCATGGGCCTGACGCTGGCCAACGTCGTCGGCGTGCCGCTGGGGACGCTGCTCGGCCAGAAGGTCGGCTGGCGCGCGACCTTCGGTGTCGTGGCCGTGATCGGCCTGGTCGCCATGGCCGCGATCGCGAAACTGGTCCCCCACCAGGGCAAACCGGTCGAGCCGTCGCTGCGTGGCGAACTCGGCGCCTTCCGCCGCCCGCAGGTGTGGCTCGCGCTCGCGATCGTCACCTTCGGCCTCGGCGGCGTGTTCGCCTGCCTGTCCTACATCGCGCCGATGCTGACCGACGTCACCGGTTACTCGCCGTCGCACGTCACCCTGTTGCTCTCGCTGGCCGGGGTCGGCATGACGATCGGCAACTACCTCGGCGGCAGGCTCGCCGACAAGGCGCTGATGCCGAGCCTCTACGTCTCGCTGATCGGGCTCGCTTCGGCGCTGGCGATCTTCACCTTCACCGCGAACGGCAAGGTCGGAGCGGCGGTGACGATCTTCTTCGTCGGCCTCGCCGGGTTCATGATCGGCCCGATGATGCAGGCCAGGATCATGGAGAAGGCGGGCGGGACGCCGTCGCTGGTCTCCGCCGCCGTGCAGTCGGCGTTCAACATCGCGAACTCCATCGGCGCCTACCTTGGCGGCCTGGTGATCGCCGGCGGACTCGGCCTGGTCGCGCCCAACTGGGTCGGTGCGTCGCTGGCCGTCCTGGGGCTCTCGCTGGCCGTGGTGTCCGGCGGCCTGGACCGCCGCGAAGCCCGGCTCAGCCCCGCCATGGCGTCCTGAGCCGAGTCAGGACAGAGGACCGCCGGTGATCGTGAACGCGATGAACAGGATCAAGACGGACAGCGCGCCGTAGGTCAGGACGTCGACCGGCTTGCCCCGGATCGCCAGCAGCCCGGCCTTCGCCTCGGGCAAGGCCGCCCGGAGCAGACCGGCGAGCAGCAGCGCGCCGCCGATCAGCGCGGCTCCCTGTCGCCAGTGGTACTGGCCGATCCGCAGGGCGGCGACGGCCATCACCAGCATCACCACCAGGAACGGCAGGTGATGGAGCAGTGCCCCACGGTCACGCCGCTGTCCGGCCACCGCCATCAGTCCTCGTCCTTCACGGTCTCGCGGGCAGATCGATTCACGCCGTCAGTATCCCGGGTGAGTGAGCCGGCACCAGGTCAGGGCGACTTCTGGAGGAGTCAATAGCGGCAAAACCCACATGCGGGGTGCACACGGGCGCGGATACGGTCAAAATGTGACCGTGGCACAACCGACGACTCAGCTGAACGCGACCGAGCAGGACACCCTGGTCAAACAGATCGGCCTCGCCCTGCTGCGGGCCGCGCCGCGTGATTGGCGGAAGGTGACCGCCGAGTACCGAGCCGTCGGCAGGTACCACGAAATGACCGGCGAGATCATCACCGAGGACGGCACCGCGCACGAGTGGGTCGCGACCCATGACATCGCGACGCTGTTCGGCAGGCTCCGTGCCGGCATGTATCGCGACGGCCGCGGCACCTGGTTCAACGCCCGTTACCAGCTGGATCACCCGTCCAGCTACAACCTCGAGTACAACCGCGACGAGCCCCAGTGGCGCCTCGCGCCGCCTCCGCAGGCACTCTCCGACGAACTTCGCATGTTCCCCCGCTCCGAGGAGAACGTGCCCGAATGGCTGATCCGGCGCATGTCCGGCCTCGGCCCCGAGCAGCCCGGACCGCATTTCCGCATCGCCCGCATCTTCGACACCATCGGCCCGGCCGGGCGTCCGGTGATCAACCGGCCCGACCTGGAGATCGAGGAGCAGGACAGGCTGCTCGACTACCTCGACCGCGCGCCGCTGGTGGTCACCGAACGCGGTTACGACATCGACAGGCTCGCGCAGACCCCCGAGGCCACCGTCCCGGTCGCCTTCCACAGCGACGGACAGTGGATCTGGCCCGCCGCCGTGAACTTCTACCTGCGCGAGTACGGCGTCTCACCGGAACTCGATCTGATCGACCACGTCCGGCAGAACGAGTTCACGCTGCCCGAGGTCGACGCCCCGACGCTGCAGGCCGCGGCGGGATACCTCACCCGGGGGAATCAGCCCCCGCAGCAGCGCCCCAACGGCCCGGGTGGCCCCAATGGCATGCCCGCGGGCCCGCCTCCGCAGGGTCCGCCGCAGAACGGCCCGGTGCCGCCTCAGCAGGCCGGCCAGGGCGCTCCCGGACAGCCCGGTCCCGCCGGGCCCGGTCCGAACCAGGCCGCTCAGCCGCCCGTCCCGGCGCCGCACCAGCAGGGTCCGGAGCAGGCCGCGGCGGCCGCGGCCGCGGCGGCACCGATCGCGGCGGCCGCGGCCATCCCCGCCGCCGAGTCCACCGTTCCCGATCAGGCCGAGCAGGCCCAGCGGTACGAAGAGACTTACCACACCCAGGACTACCAGGCGCAGGACTTCCACGAGGCCGCCGCCGAGCAGCAGTACGAAGGCCGCTACGAAGACCCGTACGCGCACGACGAGGCGCAGTTCCACGAGTCCGAGCAGGACGCCTACGCCGACGAGGCCCGGCAGGACGAGGCGTCGCATCAGCACGCCGAACCCGCGCCGGAACCGCGGAGGGCCGACCCGGAAGCCACCACGTACGCGCGGCCCGCGCAGGTCGACGCCTACGAGCAGCCTCACGTGGCGGAGCAGGACGCGTACGCCCGGCAGGAAGAGGACCAGCCGTACGCGCCCCCCGAGGAAGAGGCGACCACCGGTTACACCCCGGTCGAGCAGGCCGACGCCGGTCCTGAGCTGCCCCTCCTCACCCACGACGCGGAGCCGGACGTGCCGCCGCCGTCGGACAACGAGGTCACGCAGGTCGACACCCCGCCGCCGGTGCCCGTGTCCCGCCCCGAACCCGAGCCGCGGCGTGAGGAAGCCCCGCGCCGCGTGGTCCCGGAACGGCCGCGGCGCGCCGAGCACCCCGTGCCGGTGCTGAACGAGCTGCAGGCGAAGTTGGACGACCTCGACGTGCCCGAAGACGTCTACCGCATCGGCTCCTCCACTGAGCACGGCTGGAGCGTCGAGCAGGTCGACGGCGGTGGCTGGCGGGTCGGCTGGTACGACGGGAAGCTGGCCAACCCGGCGGTGTTCGGCGACGCCGAAGACGCGGCCGCGTTCATGCTCGGCAAGGTCCTGCTGAACCCGAACGGCGCTCCGCCTCCCGAGGAACAGCCCGCTGTCGAAGAGCGGGCCGTGGAGGAGCAGGCTCCGGCGCCGCCCGTGCTGGCGACGCTCTCCCCCGAGGTCGCGACCGGTTCGCATCCGGTGCCGCCGCGGGAGTCGATCCCGGCACAGGAGCAGACGGCGTTCACGACGGCCGAGGAACTGCTCGGCGACGATGTGGACGACGAGCCCGCCCCCGCACCGGTCCCGCCCGCGCCCCCGGTGCGGCCGAACCCGGTGCTGGCGAGCCCGCCGCCCCCGCCGCCGCGACGTGAACCGCCGGTGACGCCGCCTCCGCCGCCGATGCGGCGCGAGGAACCGCCCCGCCCGCCGGCCGCGGTGAACGCCGCCGGGGCGCCCGACGCCAAGCAGAACTGGCCGATCTCGCCGCTCAACGGCGAGCCGCCGCTGACGCTGTTCCGCGGCAAGGAGCTGCGTGAGCTGCCCGCGGGCAGCGAGCTGGACCGCTTCGGCGGCCCGACCGGCAACCTGACCTACGCGGCCGGGACGCCGTTCGAGGAGCGCTCGCTCGTGCCGGAGTGGGTGAACCGGCCGTACCACGTGTACCGCGTGCAGCGTCCGCTCGAGGCTCTCGCCGGGGTCGCGATCCCGTGGTTCAACCAGCCCGGTGGTGGATCCGCGTATCTGCTGCCGGCGTCCATCGAGGAGCTGCTCGCCGAGGGCGACCTCATCGAGCTGGACCCGGGCGAACCGCCGATCGACTAGCCCGCGAGCGCCATGAACGGTCCGTTCCTTGCAAATTTCGCAAGGAACGGACCGTTCCTCGCACGCGGGGTCAGTGGATGACGAGGCCGTGCGCGGCGGCGTAGGCCACCGCGGTCTCGGTGTCGACGTGGACGCCCGCGAGGTTCGCCTGCACCAGGCCATTGGCGTCGAGCCGCGCGCCGCGCAGGTCCGCGCCCTCGAGCTTCGCGCCCGCCAGCCGGGCACCGGTGAGATCCGCGCCGCGCAGGTCGGCACCGGTCAAGTCCGCTTCGAGCAGGTTCGCCTCACGCAGCCGCAGCCCACCGAGGTCCACTTTGGACAAACGCGCCTTGCTGAGCGAGACCAGCGACAGATCGCATTCGGTGAAGACGATCTTCTGGAACCGGCAGTCCACAAAGGACGATCCCAGCATCGAGCAGGAGCTCCACCGCGTGCTCGCCAGTACGCTGCGGTCGAAGGTACACGAGCGGAACGCGGACGCCTCGTGGCGAGAACCTTCGAAGTCGGCCTTGGTGAAGTCGCACTGGTCGAAGGTGCAGCCCTGGGTGCGCAGCCCGCGCAGGTCGGCTTCGGTGAAATCACAGCCGACGAAACTGCGTTTTTCCCACCATTGCTGGGAAAGGACGGCTTCTCGGTAGTCCTCGGCAGTTTCGATCACCCGTCCAGGATCGCATACCCGCTTAAGCCCAGGTGATCCCGCCGAACAAGTCGCGCAGCTTCGCGGCCCGATGCCCCGACGACGCGGCGATCCAGCCGATCCGGCCGAGCAGATGGGCGCGGAAGTCCGGATGCGCGATCCGGTTCTGCTCCTCCGGGCCGGTTCGGACGCAGTTGTGCAGCAGCGCGCGCAGGGCGTCGTAGTCGGCTCGTGCCGCGGCGGGCGCGCTGTTGACCACCAGGCCCGCGACCCGTTGCCGCTGGTGCGCTCCGGCGATCGACGTCTTGTCGTCTCGCAGCCGGAACCCCTCGTCGGTCACGATCCGCCGCACACCGGGCAGCAACCGGTGCAGCGGCAGGGAATCCCCCGAGAACGCCAGATCGTCGGCGTACCGCGTGTAGGCGGCGCCCAGTGAACACGCGAGGCCGTCGAGCCGCCGGTCGAGAGGGTGGGTGACCGCGTTCGCGACCGAGGGCGAGGACGGCGCGCCCTGCGGCAGATGCGTGGCCGCCAGGTTTCTCAGCAGCCGCACGCGCGCAGGATCCCGCCGCCCCCCGGGCACGGTGGCGAGGACATCGGGCGGAACGGCCGTGGTGAGCACGCCCGCCAGCGCCTCCGCCACGGCGGGTGGATAGCCCGCGAGAGCGAGCAGCGCCGAGATCCGGCGCGCGGACACCGTCGGGAAGAACCCTTCGAGGTCCATCCTGACCACGGTTTCCCGGCCGGTGTGCGGCGCGGCGCAGGACATCGGCGAACGTCCACGCCGGAATCCGTGCGCGGCCTCGTGCACCGGCAGCGCCTCGACGACGTGCCGCACGATCCTGCGTTGCAGTTCGGCGATCCGCGGCTTCGGCCGCTCGATGAGCCGCACGCCGCCCGAAGCGGTCGGGATCCAGCGGTAGGTGTAGTGCCGGATCGGCTCGGCCGCCCGCCTGTTCCAGCCCTTCGCGTCGGCGAACCACGAGAGTTCACCGGGCGTCAGGTCGAGCGCGGCGGCGCAGTCGTCGAAGGTCGCCCAGCGGGCCACCCGCCACCGCCAGACCGGCATGGGTTCGAGAAGCGACGCTGAGGTGACTTTTTCTCCTGTCATCCGCGCGGACCCGTACGCGAAGCATGCCGCTCTCGCGCGGGGCGCCTTGTCTCGCTGTCCTCGTACTCCCCGGGGTTGCCCCGGAGTGGGTGGTGCTCCACCGGCTCACCTCCGCGTCGCGGTCACCACCTTACCGAATTCAGCGGCTCGGGATGATCTCCGCGCTCGCCACGTAGTTCATGGCTTCGATGAACTTCGGATCGTTCATCCGGCGCTCCATCTCCGGATAGTCGAGGTCGACCACCCGGGTCTGGATCCACCACAGGTTGCCGAACGGGTCGCGGACCCGGCCGACGCGGTCGCCGAAGAAGAGTTCGGTCTGCCTCGTCACCTCTTCGGCGCCCGCCTCGATCGCCCGGCGCTGCGTCTCCACGCTGTCCTCGACGTAGAGCCGCAGGTACGCGGGGGTGTCGACCCAGTCTTCGCGCGCGTCGAACAGCATGACGACCGAATCGCCGATCCGGACCTCGGCGTGCCCGATCTTCCCGCCCTCGACGTACACCGGTTCGCCCAGCGGCTCGGCGTCGAAAACGCGCTCGAGGAAGTCGATCACGCCCGCGGAGTCGCGCGAGATGATCCACGGGGTGACCGAGTTGTAGCCGTCGGGGATCGGGTTGCTCATCGAGTTCTCCTCAGTCGTCGTGGTGCGATGAGAAGAACGATAAAGCCCATATAGGACAGATCGTGTCCTAATGGGATTTGAGCAGGAAAGGCGGCTTCTTCTCCTGCCACTCCGGCATGTCCAGCGAGTTGAGCGCCTCGACGATCCGCTTCTCCTCGTACCGGAAATGCGTCTCCATGATCGCCGTGAGCCCGTCCAGTTCCCGCTGGACATACAGGATCTCGTCCTGACTCGACTCCGGGCCGACACCGGCGACCAGCTCTTCGAGCCGCTCGAGGATCCCGCTCACGACGTCGTGGTCGTGCGCGAGCTCTTCGAGCGCGGGGCGCAGTTGCGGGAATTTCTCCGCCAGCACGAGGAAAGCGCCGCCGTCCTCCCCGGTGTGATGCCTGGTCAGCGCCGAGCAGAAGGTGAGGCAATGCGCCCGGAGATCGCGTAGCCGTTCGGCACGCCCCGCCGCGACCGACCCGAGGTCGTCGTGCAGCCTGGCCAGCTCTTTACGCAGCCAGTCGTGAACCTGAATGAGTTGATTTCCGAACGCCGTCAACCGGCCGTTCGTCCGAGAGGGGGTTTCCATGATTTCCCATGGTCCGGCGCCTCCATGCCCGCGACGGTCTCTTTGCCGGGTGCACTGCGACGCTGGAACAACTTCAGCACGACTTTCCGATGATCGTCAAGAGGGTTCAGTGGAAGTCACGGGACTTGGCGGTGATCCGCAGCGGCAGATGCCGGATCTGTTCGGCGAGGACGTTCACCACCTCGCCGGTGCGCTCGACCACACCGCGGATCAGCAGCGCGGGACTGCCGCGGGCGACGCGGTGATAGCGCTGCCACACCCCCATCGTGCAGATGACGTTGATCATCCCCGTCTCGTCTTCGAGGTTCAGGAAGGTGACGCCGCCCGCGGTCGCCGGCCGCTGGCGATGGGTCACCGCGCCCCCGGTCAGCACCCGGGTGCCGTGCGGGACCTCGCGCAGGCCCGCCGCCGTGACGACGCCGAGTCCGTCGAGGTGCTCCCGGATGAACTGGGTCGGGAAGCTGTCCGGTGACAGCCCGGTGGCCCAGACGTCCGCGGCCGCGACGTCGATTTCGTCCATTCCCGGCAGCATCGGGGCCTTGACCCCGGTGGTGAGCCCTGGCAGTTTCTCCAGGCTTTCGCCGGCGACCGCGCCCGCCGCCCAGAGCGCGCTTCGCCTGGTCTCCCCGAAACAACCGAACGCGCCCGCCGCGGCCAGCGCCTCGACCTGCGGTTTGGTCAGCCGTACGCGCCGGGCGACCTCGGCCAGATCCGCGAACGGGCCTTCGCGTTCCCGTTCCTCGACGATCTTCTTCGCCAGCTTCTCGCCGATCATCCGCACGGTGGACAGGCCACCCCGCACGGCGAGCAGCTCTCCCCCTCCCGGCAGGGGTTCCAGCGTCGCGTGCGGGAGGCTCGCGTTGACGTCCGGGCCGAGCACCCGCACCCCGTGCCGCCGCGCGTCGGCGACCAGCGATTGCGGCGAATAGAACCCCATCGGCTGCGCGCGCAGCAACCCCGCCAGGAACGCGTCCGGGTGGTAGTGCTTGAAGTACGCGCTCGCGAACACCAGCAGGGCGAAACTCAGCGCGTGACTCTCCGGGAAACCGAAGTTCGCGAACGCCTTGAGCTTGCCGAAGATCTTCTCGGCGAGCTCTCCCCCGATGTCGTTCTTCGCGGCGCCTTCGAGAAAACGTCGTTTGAGCCGTTCCATCTTCTGTTCGGAACGTTTGGCCCCCATGGCGTGCCGCAACTGATCCGCCTCGGCCGGGGTGAAATCGGCGACGTCGAGGGCGATCTGCATCATCTGTTCCTGGAACAACGGTACGCCGAGGGTCTTCTTCAGCGCTTTCTCCAGCGTCGGATGGTCGAAATCCCATTTCTCCTGGCCACTTTTCCGCCGGATGTAGGGATGCACCGAACCACCCTGGATCGGGCCGGGCCGGATGAGCGCGACCTCGACAGCCAGGTCGTAGAACTTCTTGGGACGCAAGCGAGGCAAGGTGGCCAGCTGCGCGCGGCTCTCCACCTGGAAGACGCCGATCGCGTCGGCCCGGCAGAGCATTTCGTAGACGTTCTGATCCTTGAGATCCAATTCGGAGATGTCGACCTCTTCCCCTTTGTGGTCACGAACCAGGTCGATCATATAATGCAGGGCCGACAACATTCCGAGGCCGAGTAGATCGAATTTGACCAGCCCCGCGGCGGCGCAGTCGTCCTTCTCCCACTGCACGACACTGCGATTCTCCATCCGGGCCCATTCGATCGGGACGACCTCGCTCACCGGCTGCTCGCAGATCACCATCCCGCCGGAATGGATACCCAGATGCCGCGGGAAGTCCTCAAGCGCGCAGGCGAGTTCCACGACCTCCTCGGGGATGTCGTGATCGTGGTCCTTCTCCGTGGCGCGCAACGCTCCCCAGCGGTCGATCTGCTTGCTCCACGCGTCCTGCTGGCCGGGCGAGTACCCCAGCGCCCGCGCCGCGTCCCGGACCGCGGACCGGGCCCGGTAGGTGATCACGTTCGCCACCTGCGCGGTGTTCAGCCGCCCGTACTTCTCGTAGACGTACTGGATCGCCTCCTCACGGCGGTCGGATTCGATGTCGAGGTCGATGTCCGGGTAGCCGTCGCGATCCGGCGCGAGGAACCGTTCGAAGAGCAGGCCGTAGCGCACGGCGTCGACCTTGGTGATGCCGAGCGCGTAGCAGACCGCCGAGTTCGCGGCCGATCCGCGGCCCTGACAGAGGATGTCCTTCTCCCGGCAGAACCGCACGATGTCCCAGACGATCAGGAAATAGCCGGGAAAGCCCAGTTCTTCGATGATCTCCAGTTCGTGGTCGATCAGCTTCCCGGCTTTTTCGCGGTACTCCTCGTCCTTGTTCTTCTCGTGCTCCTTCGCGCCTTTCTTGGTGAGGTACCGCAAGTAGGACGCTTCGGTGTACCCCTCCGGCACGTCGAACGGCGGCAGTTTCGGCTCGATGTGGTGGAGTTCGAACGCGCACTCCCGGCCGAGCAACGCCGCCCGCTGCACCGCGCCCGGGTACCGCGCGAAGATCTCGGCCATCTCCTCCCCCGATCGCAGGAACGCCGTCCCCGCGGCGGGCAGCCAGCCCTCCATGTCCTCCAGGCCTCGCCGGGCGCGGATGGCGCTGAGCGCGTCGGCGAGCGGGGCTCGCTCCGGCCGGGCGTAGTGCGCGGCCGTGGTCGCCACCGTCGGGAGCCCGAACTCCTCGGCCATTTCGCTCAACAGGTCGTTGTGCGTGCTGTCCAAGGGAAGGCTGTGGTCGATGAGCTCGACATAGACGTTTTCGCGGCCGAAGCAGTCGATGAGTTCCTTCAGTCTCTCGACGGCCGCGGCGGGGCCTTCGGTGACGAGCGCCTTGCGCACCGCGCCCTTACGGCAACCGGTGAGCACGACGCACTTCCCGCGGACCTCTTCGGCGACCGCGCGCAGGTCGTAGACCGGCCTGCCCTTCTCCGCCCTTTCCTTCGGGGACAACGACTGCCTGTCGAAGCCGTACAGCTGACCGGCGGTGATCGCCCGGTTGAGGCTCAGATAGCCGTCCTGTTGCTTGGCCAGCAAGAGCAGGTGCTCACCCTCGGGATCGGCGAACCCGTTCTGCGGCCCGGACAGGCCGAAACTGAGCTCCGTGCCGAAAACGGTGTGCACGCCCAGTTCCCGCGCCGCTTCGGCGAACCGCACCACGCCGTACATGCCGTCGTGATCGGTGAGCGCGATCGCGTCCAGGCCCAGCCGCGCGGCCTCCTCCACCAGTTCCTCGGGATGGCTCGCCCCGTCGAGGAAGCTGAAGTTCGAATGGCAGTGCAGTTCGGCGTACGGCACCCGGCGCGCGGTGGCCCCGTCGTCGTCACCGATCAGCCCGGACAGGTCCGCGGGCGGCTGATAACCCTCACGTTTGGCACTCCACGCGGGGCTGTCCCCGCCGTCACCGGGCGGGACCTCGCCGGCGAGCTCGCGGGCGAGGTCCTTCCACGGCCGCGGAGGGTTGTTCCAGCCCATCGGTCACCGATTCTCGGTCGAGCTTCTCGGGGCGGGGACGAACACTTCCGCGCGCGGAACGCACGCCGCCCAGGCGGTGTCCAGCTCGGCACGCTGTACCGGGATGGCCGGTTCCTCCAGCCAACGTCGCACCAGCCACGTGTACTCCTCGTCCATGTTCAGTCGTACTTCCCTTCCAGTGTCCACATCGGATTCTTGTGGTGTTCGAAGCGGAGCAGCACCGCTTCCTCTGCGTCGGCCCCGTCGGCCAGCAGCACCTGCAACCGCATCCGGGTTCCCGACCGCGCGTGCCCCGCCCCGGCCCGGACGCCGACGAACCACGGCCCCGCCCAGGCGAGGACCTCGCGTTGCTCACCCTCGAAGCTCACGAGGAACGGCACGGCGCTGACCCGGCGCCGCGCGGTGATCTCCACGGCGCGCCCGTTCTCGTCCAGTACCTGAGCGGAAACCGGCGGCACGAACACCGTGGCCGGAGAAGGTGACGGGAGCCTCCCGGCCCAGTTCGCGTCCGCCTGCGCCGACTTCTCCCGCCTGTCGCCCCACGGCACCAGCCGGACACGCTCGGCGGGAGCTCGGCCGCCGTCGAGCACCGCGGTGAAGACGCTCTCCGGGCCGAGCAGTCCCTGCACCCGCACCAGCGCGCGGCCGGCACGTTCACCGGACAGGCCTTCGTCCTCTGTGGACGGACGCAGCACGCCCGCCGCGCCCGCCTGCCACAACCCGAGCTGCAGCGACCGGCCTTCGACGGTCTCCTCCGGCTCCAGCCGCAGCCGCACCACCCCGGAATGGGGGCGGTCCTTGGCTTTCAGCCAGCCTTCGAACTGCCAGCGCACCCTGTCCGCGACACCGAGCGGGGTCAGCGGTTCGGCGCACCGCCACACCCGGCCGAGTTGTTCCCCGGTCTCGGTGATGGCGTAGATGCCGAGCCGGGTGCAGGCCAGCCCGTGTGCGGCGAGCCCGGCGTGGAAGCGTTCGCCGAGTCCTTTCGCCACGAACGCGGCGGCGTCGACCCGGTCGATCGGCGGGTCGAACGCCTTCGCGAGCGAGAGTTCCGGCGGCGGACGGCGGCGTGACGGCGGACGTTCGGACCGTCCTCGTGCCAGCCGGTGCGCGAGCACACCCTCTGTTCCGAAACGCGCGGAGACGTCGCTTTCTTCAAGCGCCGCGAAGGCGCCCAGCGTGCGAAGGCCGAGCTGCTTGAGCAAGGTGACCAGCTCGGTCCGGCCCGCTTCGGGCTGGTCGAGTTCGCGGATGGGCAGCGGCGCCAGGAATTCCGCCGTCTTACCGGGCTCCACCAGCGTCGAACGACGGGCGGCGAGCGTCGCGGCGAACAGGCCGTCGGCGACGCCGACCTGGCTTTCCACCCCCGCCGCCACGGACACCTCGTCCACCAGCCGTTCCAGGAGACCGTGCTCACCGCCGAAGTAACCGGCCGCGCCGTCGACCGGAACGGCGACGACCCCGGGGCGCACCACCTCGACGCCGACGGCCAGCTCCTCCACCGCCCGTGCGACGGACTCGAAGAGCCGGGCGTCACGGCCGTCGTCCTCACCGAAGACCGCCAGATCCGGGCAACAGGACTGGGCCTCGCGCCGCCGCATCCCGCGGCGGACCCCGTATCCCCTGGCCACCGCGGTGCACGCGACCACGCGGTTCGCCGAGAAGACCGCGGCCGGGCGGCCGACGGGTTCGCCCGCGACGGCCGCGGCGGCGACCGCCGGCCAGTCCGGGCACCACAGCACCAGCATGCGCACAGGTGGGTTCATGCCGTCCCCCACCTGGTCGCGGGGAAATCGGCTCGCTCGACTTCGCCCTCGCCGGGAAAGCGCAGCAAGGCCGACATCGGCCGGGCGGCCGCGCCCCGGCCACCGGCCCGCACCTCGACCTCACGGGCGCGCAGATGACCCGCGCCACCTCCCTCGAAGCCCGTCCAGCGCGAGCGACGGCAACTCAACTCGACCTCCGCACCGGGCCAGGAACCCAGCGAAAGCAGGACCGAACCACGATTACGCGCGCGGGCGGACAGCCGCCTCGCCACGTCGGGCCGGGCCGGGCCCGGACCGACGACCACGAGATCGAAGCCGTCGAGCAGAGCCGCGGTCACCGCCGGGAACTCGGCACCGGGACGGGGGACCAGCGCCAGCCTGCCCACCTCGACCCCGAGTTCCGCGGCGGCGACCACCCCGAGCGCGGGCAGGCCGACCGCGACCGCCCACGCACCGCCGGCGGTCGCGGCGGCCAGCAGGGTGAGCATCAGTGACGTGGACCCCAGCACCGAAACGGTGCTCCCGCGCCGGAGCCCCGCGGCGGGCAGCAGACCGGACAACGCCGGGGACACCGGGAGCACCCTTCCCGTCGTCCTCGCGTGTTCGGCCGCGGAAGCCACGCCACTGGCCGTGCTCACTCCTGGCAAAGCCGCCAGCCTCGCCAACGGCAAGGCCCGTGCCTCGACCACCTCCGCTGTCAACGGACCCGCCTCCCCACGACATCTGGACCGTCCTTTGTGGACGGCGCCGGACGCGCCGCGGGGAAGGCGGCACTTCGAACGCTTGTTCGATGGCTCCAGTAGACCGGGTGGCACAGCGGTTGTCAAGCGAGCCGGGAACGATCACCGGACCTGCCCCGTCCGGGGCCGGGAACCTAGTGGTACACGGCTGGAAACTCGCCACGCTCAAGGTTGCGAAGGCGGCTTTCGCGAGTGGCGGATCGGGTACCGGTCAGCGTCCCCAATGTCGCATCAGGGACATCAGGGACATTAGGGACATCGGACCGGCAGCGGCGAACCCACGTCACAAGGAACGCGCCGAGAACACGAAGGCGTGTTCATCGACAGGCGCGGAAGGGTTCAGGCACTCTGACGCGCTGCCTGCCGTCGCAGGAGCTCTTCGACGGCGGAGGGCAGGGTGGTCTCGAAGTCGATGAGCTTGACCCAGGTCGGTGTCACGACGACGCGGACCATGCTGTCGTAGAGCGACCGCACGTTTTCCTCCCACTCGACCCGCTGCTCGGGCGGCATTTCATAGGTGCCGTTCCACTGCAGGTACTCGTCGGGGATGCCGTCGACGTGGTCCAGTTCGACGGTGCCGCGGATGAGCAGGATCTTCGGCGGGTGGGATTCGGTGTCGATCGTCAGCGCGACGGCGGGATCGCGACGAAGCGCCGGCAACTTCTGCGCGTTCGTCGGGGTGCACAGGACGATCTCCTTGCCGTTCCAGTGGATGCCGATCGGGATCGACCGCGGCGTGCCGTCGAGCGCGGTGTAGGCCAGCCGGGCCAGGTCACGAGCCAGGAGCTCCTGGCTGAGGGGGCGGTTCAGGATCTCGTCGATCGTGCTCTGCTGCATGTCGCTCTCCTCGGGTCGCCGCCTTCGCGGACACGCCAGGGACGCCGCCGTCCCCCAGATCTCGACCTCCTCCGAATGTGACCTGCGCCACGTCGCCTTTAGCGGGCTAAACGCGATCTGTTTGTCGAAACGGCCCCCGGCCAGGCGTCGCTCTCATGAAGGCATACGAGAGAGGAACAGTCATGGCGAAGGAATCCGAGGTCCGCTTCGAGGGCTTCCTGTCCACGACACCCGCCGACACCTGGGCCGCGATCACCACGGGCAGCGGCGGCTGGCTCTGGCCGATCCGGTACGAACCCCGCGACGGTGGTGCCGAGTCCGGCCTCACCCCCAACGGCGGCATGGTGACCGTCTGGAAGCCGTCACAGCACTTCGTCACCTACGCCGAAGACGAGCACGGCTGGTTCAACACGCTCGAGTACGTCCTCGAGCCGAAGGACGGCGGCACGTACCTGCGCTATGAGCACACCACGATCCTCGACGACTGGGACGTCGAATACGACGCGTGCGAGCAGCACACGTCGTTTTACTTCCACTCGTTGGACGAGTACTTGACGCACTTCAACCGGCGCCAGGCGAAGTACTTCAAGACCGACGCGCCCGAAGCGTCCACGGCTCCGGAAGCGTTCGAAGCCGTGCGGGCGGCCATCGGTGCGACGGCCGTCGGCGACCGGGTGCGCCTCGAAGTCCTCGGCGTCGAAGGGGTCGTCGACTACCTGACACCGGTCTTCATCGGCGTCCGGACCGAAGACGCGTTGTACCGCTTCTACGGCCGGAACGTCTGGGGCCGGCCTGTCGGCATCGGACACCATCTGTTCGCCGAAGACGCCGACGCGGACAAGGCCGAGAAGGCGTGGACAGCCTGGCTCAACGGGCTGTACGGCTAGCGGGGCAGGTTCTTCGCGATCTCGGTGCCGACGGACTTCGCCGCTTCGGCGGACTCCGCCGGCGGGATCGGCGAGTTCGTGAAGAACCCCTTGTCCCAGCCCTTGTAGGTGACGATGACGACGTACACGCCCTGGGTGTACCGGAGCTCGGCGCCGCTGAAGGCGCTGTCGGTGTCCAAGGTGACGAGGACCGCCTTCTCCCCGATGCCCTGCACCTGCTGCTGACGCTCGGACGGCGCGGCCGACCCGGCGGAGGACTCCGCCGCGCGCTTCTCGGCGTCCGGCCCCTCGTGGCGGTACACCATGATCTGGAGGGAACGGTCGTGGACGTTGTCGCTCTCCGGCGGCCGCCAGGAGCAGCCGTACTGCTTGATGACGGTCTTGCCCGCTTTGATCTCGTTCTCGCGGACGCCTTGGAAGCTGGTGGTGACCGTCTTGTTCAGGACCTCCGGGGAGACCTGGCACTCGGCGGGCGGCTGCTGCGAGACCGGCGCCTCGCCGACCGATGAGTAGTACTCCGACGCGAAGATGCCGCCGGGGATGCCCAGGCCGAGCAGGACCACGCCGCCCACGATCAGGCCGACGATCAGCCCCGTCTTTTTCTTCTTGGGCGGCTGCCCGTAGCCAGGCGGACCGTAGCCGGGAGGCGGACCGTAGCCGGGCTGGGGCGGGCCGTGACCCGGCTGCTGTCCGTAGCCCTGCCCAGGTGGCGGGCCGTAACCCGACCCCTGGCCGAACCCCTGCGGCGGCTGGTGCACCGATCCTCCCCTACCGATTCGCGTACATCCGCGTCGCGTTTAGCCCGCTGAACGCGACGCGCGCCCTGGATCGCATTTAGCGGGCTAAACGCGATCCGCGGCCAGCATGGCACGACGGCCGCGGCCGGGCACCGGGAACGCCCGCGGGCACCCCCGGATCGCGATTAGGGGGCTAAACGCAAGTCCGGGGCCGGATCGCGTTTAGCCCGCTAAAGGCGAGTCGGCCTCAGTGGGCGAAGTGGCGCGTGCCGGTGAGATACAGGGTGACCCCGGCGGCTTCGGCGGCGGCGATGACCTCGGCGTCGCGGATCGAGCCGCCCGGCTGGACGACGGCGCGGACGCCGGCCTCGAGCAGGACCTCGAGCCCGTCCGGGAACGGGAAGAAAGCGTCCGAAGCGGCGACGGACCCCTTCGCCCGGTCTCCCGCCCGCGAGACCGCGAGCCGCGAGGAGTCGACCCGGTTGACCTGGCCCATGCCGACGCCGACGGTCGCGCCGTCGTTCGCCAGCAGGATCGCGTTCGACTTCACCGCGCGCAGCGAACGCCACGCGAACTCGAGGTCGGCCAGCGTCCGCTCGTCGGCGGGCGCGCCGGTGGCCAGCGTCCAGTTCGCCGGGTCGTCGCCCTCGGCGGCGATCGTGTCGACGGTCTGCACCAGCATGCCGCCGGAGATCGGCCGGAACTCGATCGGATCCGGCGACGTGATCGCGGGCAGCTTCAGCAGCCGCACGTTCTTCTTGCGCCGCAGGATCTCCAGTGCCTCGGCGTCGAAGTCCGGCGCCAGGACGACCTCGGTGAACACCTCGGAGATCTGCTCGGCGGCCTCGCGGCTCACCGGCCGGTTGGTCGCGATCACCCCGCCGTAGGCCGAAACCGGGTCGCACGCGTGTGCCTTCCGGTGCGCCTCGGCGATGTCCTCACCGACGGCGATCCCACACGGGTTGGCGTGCTTGATGATCGCGACGGCCGGAGCGTCGAAGTCGTAGGCGGCGCGGCGCGCGGCATCGGTGTCGACGTAGTTGTTGTACGACATGGCCTTGCCGTGCAGCTGTTCCGCGTGCGCGAGACCGGGCCGCGAGTGCTTGTACAGCGCGGCCTTCTGGTGCGGGTTCTCGCCGTAGCGCAGCACGTCGCCGCGTTCCCACGAAGCACCGGTGAAGTCCGGGAAGCCGGAGTCGTCCGCGGGCGCGTAGACGTTGGCGAACCACGAGGCGACGGCGGTGTCGTACGCCGCCGTGTGCGCGTAGGCCCGCGCGGCGAGCCGCTTGCGATCGGCAGGCTCGAAACCACCGGCGGCGACGCGCTCCAGCACCCACTCGTAGCGGGAGGGGTCGACCACGACGGCGACGCTGTTGTGGTTCTTCGCCGCGGCACGCACCATCGCCGGGCCACCGATGTCGATGTTCTCGACACAGTCCTCCGGGCTCGCGCCCGAGGCGACGGTCTGTGTGAACGGGTACAGGTTGACCACGAGCAGGTCGAACGGCGCGATGTCGAGCTGCTTGAGCTGCTCGACGTGCTCCGGGCGGTCGCGGTCGGCCAGCAGGCCCGCGTGCACACGCGGGTGCAGCGTCTTGACCCGGCCGTCGAGGGACTCCGGGAACCCGGTGACCTGCTCGACCGGCGTCACCGGCACCCCGGCGTTCGCGATGACCTTCGCCGTCCCGCCGGTCGACACGATCTCGACACCGGCCGCGTGCAGCCCGGTGGCGAGTTCGAGCAGACCAGCCTTGTCGGAGACGCCGATCAGCGCGCGCCGGACGGGACGCTGTCCCTGTGCGGTACTCACGAAAACCTCACCTTTCGTCCCTCGACCGCGCACCCGCTCCGGCCGAGCTTTTCGATCGTTTCCACCAGGAGCCTGCGTTCCACGGCCTTGATCCGCTCGTGCAGGACGTCTTCGTCGTCGTCGGGCTCCACGATCACCGGCTCCTGCGCGATGATCGGCCCGGTGTCGACTCCGGCGTCGACGAAATGCACAGTCGAGCCGGTGACCTTGACGGCCATCGCCAGCGCGTCGGCCACGGCGTGCGCGCCGGGGAACGACGGCAGCAACGCCGGATGCGTGTTGATCACGCGGCCGGGGAACCGCGCGAGGAATTCGGCGCCGAGGATCTTCATGAACCCCGCCGAGACGACCAGGTCCGGCCGGTAGGCGGCGACGGCTTCGGTGATCGCCTCGTCCCACGCCGCGCGGTCCGGATGGTCGGCCATCCGCACGGTGAACGACGGCACGCCCGCGCGTTCGGCCCGGGTGAGCGCCTCGATCCCGGCGCGGTCCGCTCCGACGGCGACCACCTTCGCGGGGAAGTTCGGTTTCTCGACCGCGTCGAGCACGGCCTGCAGCAGCGTGCCGGAACCGGACGCGAGGACGACGAGCTTCACCGGAGTGGGCAGGTCCAACCGACTAGCCAGAACGGGCTCCTTGCCACGGCGGTACGCACTCGGGCGTACGGCGCTTCACCTGGTCGCGACAACCCTAACGGTCGTCGCCGGGGGCGCCTGCGTCGCCGGACCCGTCGGTGGACTCGGTCACAACGATGTCCTGCTCGGACTCTGGTTCCGGCTCGGTTTCGGGCTCGGGTTCCACCGGGGTCTCGTCGGCGCCCTCCGCCGATTCTTCGGCCTCGTCGCCCGCTTCGGCTTCGGTTTCCTCTGCCGGTTCGTCGTCTTCGGGCTCGACGGCTTCTTCTTCTACTTCGGTGATGTCCTCGGGTTCACCCGGCGGTTCGGGAGCCTCGTGCGGTCCGGCGAAGAACGCGACGAACCCGCCGGGGACGACGATCCAGCAGAACGCGATCACCGACGCGACCCCGACCGGCACGCTGACCGGGTCGAACGGTCCGTCGCCGAGCCTTCCGCCGGAGAGGGTCCCGAGGATGACGCAGCCGAACGCGACGAGGGCGCCCGCGACGGCGACCGCCCGCATCCGCAGCATCGGGTCCTCGTCGATCGCGCGGATCCGCCAGCCGACCAACGCGCCGACCAGCGCGGGCAGGAGCAGCAACGCCGGCCACCAGACCGCGTGGTGCGACGGGATCCCCGCCAGCAGCGGCACCCCTGGCAGCTTGCCTTCCTGGTAGCCGAACATGCCGACGGTCAGCGAACCGACCGAGAAACCCGGTCCGGTGGTGAACGACAGCGCGGTGACGACCGCGTTCGGCAGGTAGGCAACGGAGAGCACGAACATGCCGAAGCTCACGCCGAAGCCCGGCTCGAACAGACTGTCCACAGTGGACCAAGAAAGCGCGGTGGCCGCGGTGAACACCATCGCGCCACAAGCGATCAACGCGGCGAGACCGAGCGCTCCCGCCCGCAGGCCGTGGACGGCGACCGGGTCGAACCGGTCCCGCACCGCGGCCGCGAGCCCGCAGACCTTGGCGATTCCCGCGACGGCGGCGAGTCCGGCGAGGAGCCCCGGCACGCAGAAGGCGGTCAGCGGGTTCACCCCGATCGGTGATCCGCCCGCCATCAGGGCGATGAGCACACCGAACAGCGCGTGCGCCCCGACTGTCACCGTCACCACCGGGACGGCGTCCGCCGGGGTCCGGCCGCCGAGACGACGGGCGGCACGCGCGGCCGTCCTCGCGGCGAGCCACCCGACGACGAGTGTCGGCAGCAGCGGCAGTACGCCGAGCGGATGACCGTCGAGTTCGAGTTCCACCTGCCACGAAGCGAGCCAGCCCGGACCGGCGGCGAGCAGCGCTCCGGTGGCGGAGAACCGTGACCGGTCGGCGGCGAACGACACCATGGCGAGAACGGCCGCGACGGCGGTATAGGAGGAAAGCAAAGGGAGGCAGGCCACGGCGAGCAACACACGAACCCGCTTCGCCCTGGACACCTCCGGCTCGGGGACGAGGTCGCTCACCGGCTCTTCGCCCGGCGGGCGTTCGGCGCGGGTGAGCAGCTTCATGATCCGCACCATGACATCCGGACTGGGCCGTCCGGGTGAGGCACGCCGCCGCCGGACAGCGCACGTGGCCCAACCCACCCGGTCGGGTCACCCGGAAAAACGAAACACCCGCTGTGACACGGAGAGTCACAGCGGGTGTTTCGCGTTCGGAAGATCAGCTCTGCTGGCCGAAACCGCCGGGCGGTGTACCCGGGTTCTGACCCGACTCCGACGAGGAGGACGGCGGCTGCTGGAAGAACTGGCCCTGCTGCGGCGCGTACGTCGTGGCCTGCTGACCCGGCGGCTGCGTGACCGGCGGCTGGAACCCGCCCGGCTGCGAGAACGGACCGGACGGCTCGCCCTGCTGCTGACCCTGCTGACCCTGCTGGCCCGCGCCGGGGAACGACTGGACCTGGGTGGCGGCGGGGCCCTGCTGACTCTGCTGGCCGAACGGACCCTGCGGACTCTGCTGCGGGAACTGCTGGCTGTACGGGGCCTGCGGTGCCTGCTGCTGCTGCGGCTTCGCGGCGGGCAGCTTGATGACGTCGTGCTCGAACAGCAGCGCGGCGACCGCGATCAGCATCTGCAGGATGCCGAGGATCAGCACCACGGTGAGGATGCCGGGGAGCGAGACCTCCGTGCGGCCCTCACCGCCGTCGACGGTCGGGTAGCCGACGATCAGGTCGAGCGCGCCGAACGCGCCGAGGACGCTGAACAGCGCGGCGAACGGCAGCGTCTTCGGACCACGCGGCAACGCGTGCAGCGCCGCGAGCAGACCGCCGACCAGGAGGAAGACCGAGACCTCCTTGGCGGCGTCGGCTTCGTCGGAGAAACCGATGAAGAACTGCACCAGGCCGAGGACGGTGACGGCGAGCGCGAGCAGCAGCGCCAGGTTCAGCGGGGCGGCCTGCGAAGGCGCCTGCTGCTGTGGAAAGGCTCCCGAGCCGGGGTGGGACTGAGGGGGTTGCTGGCCGCCACCCTGCTGGGGGTAGCCGGGCCCACCGCTGGGATAGGACATCCGAATGCTCTCCTGTCGTCGACCGGCACCCCGGGGCGCGCGGGACTCCCGGGACAAACGAGGCGGCTGTGATGCTCGAACGCTAGCGCACACGCGGTCACCCCACGCCTCGGGCTCTGAGACGTCTGTACACCCGATCAGGTTCCGTGCGGAACCCCTCCGCGACGACCGGATCGCGATTAGGGGGCTAAAGGCGACGCACCCCTCCGGATCGCGTTTAGCCCACTAAACGCGACACGGCCGCCGGATCGCGATTAGGGGGCTAAAGGCGATCCGGGCGTAAAGAGGCGGGCCGGGCACCGGTGGGGTGCCCGGCCCGCCGGGGAAAGCGTCAGTCTCCGAGGGATCAGAGGCTGTTGTACAGCTCGCGCGCCAGGACGGCGGTCTCGCTCGGGGTCTTCCCGACCTTGACGCCGGCGGCCTCGAGGGCCTCCTTCTTGGCGGCGGCCGTGCCGGAGGAGCCGGAGACGATGGCGCCGGCGTGGCCCATGGTCTTGCCCTCGGGCGCGGTGAAGCCCGCGACGTAGCCGACGACCGGCTTCGTCACGTTGTCCTTGATGTAGGCCGCGGCACGCTCTTCGGCGTCACCGCCGATCTCGCCGATCATCACGATGACCTTGGTCTCGGGGTCGGCCTCGAACGCCTCGAGGGCGTCGATGTGCGTCGTGCCGATGATCGGGTCGCCGCCGATGCCGACACCGGTCGAGAAACCGATGTCACGCAGCTCGTACATCATCTGGTAGGTCAGCGTGCCGGACTTCGACACGAGGCCGATCGGTCCGGCACCGGTGATGTCGGCCGGGATGATGCCCGCGTTCGACTTGCCGGGGCTGATCACGCCGGGGCAGTTCGGCCCGATGATGCGGGTCTTGTTGCCCGTCGCGACCGCGTGCGCCCAGAAGTAGGCCGAGTCGTGCACCGGGATGCCCTCGGTGATCACCACGGCGAGCGGGATCTCGGCGTCGATCGCCTCGATCACCGCGTCCTTGGCGAACTTCGGCGGCACGAAGATGACCGACACGTCGGCGCCGGTCTCCTTGATGGCCTCCTCGACCGTGCCGAACACGGTGAGGTCCTTGCCCTCGACCGCGACGGTCTGACCGGCCTTGCGGGCGTTGACGCCACCCACGATGTTCGTGCCGGACTTCAGCATCTTGGTCGCGTGCTTCATGCCCTCGGAGCCGGTGAGCCCCTGGACGATGACCTTGCTGTTCTCGTTGATGAAGATCGACATCTCACGCACCTGCCGCGGCGAGCTCGGCGGCCTTGTCGGCCGCGTTGTCCATTGTGTCCACCACGGTGACCAGCGGGTGGTTCGCGTCGGCGAGGATCTGGCGACCCTCGACGACGTTGTTGCCGTCCAGCCGCACGACGAGCGGCTTGGTGGCCTCGTCACCCAGGATCTTCAGCGCCTCGACGATGCCGTTCGCGACCGCGTCGCAAGCGGTGATGCCACCGAAGACGTTGACGAAGACGCTCTTCACGTCGGTGTCGTTGAGGATGACGTCCAGACCGGCCGCCATGACCTCGGCCGACGCGCCGCCACCGATGTCGAGGAAGTTGGCGGGCTTGACGCCGCCGTGCTTCTCGCCCGCGTACGCCACGACGTCCAGCGTGGACATCACGAGGCCCGCGCCGTTGCCGATGATGCCGACCTCGCCGTCGAGCTTGACGTAGTTGAGGTCCTTGGCCTTGGCCTTCGCCTCGAGCGGGTTCTCCGCGTCCTTGTCGACCAGGGCCTCGTGGCCCGGCTGACGGAAGGAGGCGTTCTCGTCGAGGGTGACCTTGCCGTCGAGGGCGATGATCTTGTCCTGCGGGTCACGGACCAGCGGGTTGACCTCGACCAGGGTCGCGTCCTCGGAGACGAAGGTCTCCCAGAGCTTCACGACGACGTCGGCGGCTTCGTCGACGACCTTCTCCGGGAACTTGCCCGCGGTCAGGATCTCGACGGCCTTCGCCTTGTCGACACCGATGATCGCGTCGACCGGGATCTTCGCGAGCGCTTCGGGACGCTCGACGGCCAGCTGCTCGATCTCCACGCCGCCTTCGGCCGAAGCCATCGCGAGGAAGGTGCGGTTCGCACGGTCCAGCAGGAAGGAGAAGTAGTACTCCTCGGCGATGTCCGAGGCTTCGGCCACCAGCACGCGACGCGTGATGTGGCCCTTGATGTCGAGACCGAGGATCGCCTCGGCCTTTTCCGCGGCCTC
The DNA here is from genome assembly GCF_055588925.1 of Amycolatopsis sp. NPDC041971. Lineage (NCBI taxonomy): Bacteria > Bacillati > Actinomycetota > Actinomycetes > Pseudonocardiales > Pseudonocardiaceae > Amycolatopsis > Amycolatopsis sp. NPDC041971. Next base: position 85,298 of record NZ_JBVJCE010000015.1, read on the forward strand.
GTCCGGCGTCTGGGCCAGCTTGACGCCGCCGGCCTTGCCGCGGCCGCCGGTCTTGACCTGCGCCTTGATGACGACCTGGTTGCCGATCTTCTCGGCGGTGGCCTTGGCTTCTTCGGGGGTGTTTGCCACGGCACCCGGCAGAACCGGTACTCCGTGGGCGGCGAAGAGATCCCTCGCCTGGTATTCGTAGAGGTCCACTACTCCAGTCTCCTGACGACACGCCACTGTGGTGGTCCGTTTCCGGACCGCGCTGTCGGACCAGTCGAGGTTAGCGACCTGCGCAGAAGCCGGGCACTCCGCACCTGGTGAAGTCGGTCACCGTACGCGGTCAGACGGTGTTTCCACGGTGTGAGACCGCACACCGGAGACCCAGTTCGCCGCCTCTTCCAGGCTTTCGAAGGCGTTTTCGAACCCGCTCGGGCCGTTACCGACCGCGAAGAGGAGAACGCCGGGAAGCGTTTCGGCGAGCCCTTCCGGTTCGCTCGCACCGCGAAAGACGCCGAGGATGTCCGGATCCTCCTGTTCGACCGTCCGGACCAGTTGTTCGACGGTGTCGAGACGTCCGGCGTAGACGACCTCCGCGCCGTCGTCGCGCAGCGCCCGCCCGAGCGCGACCGCCGAACCGTCCGCGACCTCGAACTCGGCCAGCACGACCCGAAGGAGACGGCGCCTCATCCGGTCCGCCGCGCACCCGCGACGGCCATCCCGGCCGCGACGAGGGAGACGAGGACGCCGCCCAGCGCGAGCCAGAACCCGATCCCCGCCGACGAGCCGTCGTATTCCGAGCCGACGAGCGGCAGTTCCGCCGCACGCAAGCCGAGTATCAGCGCGGCACCGGCCAGTGCGGACGCCGCCGCGACCGGCCGCGAGCGCACGACGAGCGCGTACAGGCCTAACAAGACCGCGAGCGCGCCGAGCAGACCCCATGAGGCCGCGCCGAAGTTCGACCACAGACCAGAAGCGGTGTAGCCCGGCGCGGTGAACACCGGGGTGCCGAACGCGGCGATCGCCAGTACCGCCGCCGCGACGACCGGGGTCAGCACCGTGCCGTTCGCCCGCGAACCGTCCAACCCGCTGTCCGTCGCGACAACGGCGGTGTCATCGGCGTCATCGGTGTCGTCGGTGTCATCGGTGTCATCGGTGTCGTCGGTGTCGTCGGTGTCAGCAGCGACGTCGCGTTCCACCACGCCGGTGATCACCGCCGCGAGCGCGGCCACGGCCGCCAGCACGAGCGCGATGAACGTCCACGTGACGCCGGGGCCCGCCGAGAAGCCGATCTTGTCCGGCAACGGCACCGGAAGGTCGACCCCGAACAGGGCCGGGTCCACCGCCTTGTCCTCGGTCACGGACAAGGCCGCGCTCAGCACGCCCGCGCCCGCGAGGACGACACCCACCCACGTCGCCGCGACGATTCCCCTGGCGAACGCCGAGAGCCGGGGCACGAAGACGAACAGCGCGGGCACGGCGAGCACGACGGCGGCGCCGAGCAGCAGCCAGCGCGACGGCGTCTCGGGGACGGGCGTCGCACCGTTGGCCTTCAGGACCGGGGACAGCGCACCCGCGGCGGCGGCCGCGGCGGCAAGCAACCCCAGGCCACCGGTGGCCAGCCGCCACCAGAACAGCCCGGGCAGCCTGGCCTCGCCGGCGAGGTCACCGGTGACGGTCTCGCCCGCCTCCGCGACGTCGAACCTGGTGAAGGCTAGTCCGACCAGCGCCAGACCCGCGACGGTCACCACCACCGAACCCGGCGCGACCGAGAGCCGGTCCACGACCAGCCCCGCCACCACCGCCGGGACCCCGACCGCGAGCGCCGCCAGCCCGGCTCCGGCGAACCCGCCCTTGCCGACTCCGGCCGAAGGCGAATTCACCGCCACGAGCACGGTCAACGGAAGCATCGCCGCGAGCAGCAGGCACCCGGCCATCGCGACCGTCGGACCCTCGAAGGCGTTCTTGGCCAGGAGATACGCGTTGCCCGAGCCGAGGGGTGCGAGCAGCAGGCCGAGTGCACCGGCCACGCCGAGCACGGGCCCGAGCAGCCGCCAGCGACGCCGCCCGTCGAGTTCACCCGCCAGTTCCGCCTCGTCCCGGGCGGTCCCGGCCGCGAACGCCCCGGCGGCGAGGGTGAGCAAGTGGCCCACCACCAGCGGCCACAGCCCCGGCCCGGCCGGAGGCAGCGCGAGCAGCCTGTCGGCGAGGAACAGTTCCGGACGCGCGGCGAGGGATCCGTCCGCGAGCAACTGCAGGTCGAGCAGCAGCCGCCCGGGCGCGAGCGCGGTGAGCCCGAGTACCAACCCGGCCGTGAGCCCGGTGCGCCCGGTGAACAGCGCGTAGAGCACGGCCACCGCGGGCGCCAAGGCCAGCACGACCAGCAGGGGACCGGCGGTGAAACCAGGCGAACCACCCTGGATGACGGGCAGCGACGCGCCGGCGGCCAGTGCGACCGCCCCGGCCGACACCAGCCCCGCCGACAGCAGGAGCCCTCGCGAGCGGGAGCCCGGTTCGCTCCGGAGAAGTTCGGCGGACGCGGTACCGGGGACGGCTTGCCCGGCGGAGCCGCCGCCAGGGTGCCGTGAGCGCGAAGTCATCGACGGCGACGCTAGCAAGCCGGGGTCGGCGGGGCCCGGCAGCAGGGGCGCCGCAGGTCTCACCGGCGCTCAGCCAGGCACTGAAGAGTCGCTGACGATGCGCGGAAGAGGCGTGTAAGACAGGCCAGTCGGGGTAAACCTCCTTCAACACGGTCGGGCAACCACTTATTTCCCTCGTTTGCCTCCCTTCCGGCCCTTCGGTACCCCCGAATGGCCCTGTGATCTTGTAACGCAAGTCACAGATTGGTGAGTAAACCTGGTTTAACTTTGGGTAATCCCCACTGGACAACGGCCAGATCGCCGTAGCCCGATCGGCCGAGAGCGCCGCCAGATCTTGCTGTTCGGGGTGCCGCTTCGTTACTGTCCCGGGGTCCCCATTACAGTCAGATCACGAATGAGAGCACCGAACGAACCACCCCCGAGGTCGTTCACCGGGTTCCCCCGCCCGGGCTCTTGATCCGACTCCCCGAACATGGAAGGCCCCGTCTTGGCTTCACACCGCTCCCCCGGCGGCCAAGCTCCTTCCCCGGCGCTCGAGAACGCACTCGATGGTGCGGTCGTTCGCGTCCGGGGCTCGCACCGCCTGTCGCCCCCGTCCTCGGCCCTTCGCGGTCGTGTCGTGGTCGCAGCCGTCGCTGCCGGCGCCTTCGCGGCCGCCGCTGCCGGGCAGACCCTGAAGTCCGTTTCGGAATCCTCCGACGCCGCCGTCACCCCGCTGGCCAGCACCCAGGACGCGAGCGCCTCGTTCGCCCTCGGCGGCGGAGCCGGTGGTGGCGCCCCCGAGCTGCTGCCGACGAGCCAGTCGACGAACGCCTCCGCCGAAGCCCAGAAGCTCTCGGAGAACAACAGCATCACCCAGGCCCGCGTGAAGCGTGAGGCCGAAGCGGCCCGCAAGGCCGAAGAAGAGGCCAAGCGCCCCAAGACCTGTATGCCGACCAAGGGCACCTTCACCTCGGGCTTCGGTGCCCGGTGGGGTACGAGCCACCTCGGCATCGACATCGCGGCCCCGATCGGCACCCCGATCGTCGCGGCCTCCGACGGCACGGTCATCGAAGCGGGCCCCGCCAGCGGTTTCGGCCTCTGGGTCAAGGTCCAGCTTCCCGACGGTACCGTCCACGTCTACGGCCACATGAACTCGTTCTCCGTCCGCGAAGGCCAGAAGGTCAAGTGCGGCGAGGAGATCGCCGAGGTCGGCAACCGTGGCCAGAGCACCGGCCCGCACCTGCACTTCGAGGTGTGGCAGAACGGCACGAAGAAGATCGACCCGCGCCCGTGGCTCTCCGCCCGCGGTGTCAGCGTCGGCTGATCGGCGCGCGACTCTTCTTTCGACACAGCACCTATTCGCCACATCGGTGACCCCGCCCGCAGCAAGGGCGCGCCGGGCAACGACGCTCTGGCGCGCCTTCAGGACCTCCGCTTCCCCCTTCGAGACCATCGGTTTCGAGGACATCGGGAAGCGTCGTAGGCCATCCGGCCCGGAGCAGGTGTCGCCTTCGGGGCCCTCAAGCGAAGCCGTCGGGCAGCTTCCGGATGAAGTACCCCACGGCGATCTGCCATACCGTGCAGAGACCGGCCGGGCGCCGTTCGATCGGCCGCCATCCGGCGAAAAGTCCCCGGGAAAGAGTTCGGCACCCGGCTGGCCGCGGCCCGAACAGCCATCGCCGCGCGTGCCCGCATACGACGCACCGTCCGGCCCCGTCCGGTTCGTGCGTCCGCAGTAACGCGCGCCAGGCCGCGACCAGCCTGAGCACTTCCGGCGGTTCCGGACCCCGATCCGTCCCCGCCCCTTCTTCAACACCCCGCAGATATTCGAGTACCCCACTCGAGAGAACCCCAAACAAGACCCCGTCCACACCGTGCGCCCCCTCCTCCTGATCGGGGCACACCGGCTCGGTCGGCCTGCCCCAGCGCATCGAACTCGTGTTCGATGGCACAGGTATACGGGAGGGGTCCGACAGTTTTCGTACGCGGCGAGGAAACCGCAGGTCAGGGCTAGAGTTTGACCATCGGGACGCTGCCGATGAGCATCAGCCGGACCTTGCCCGCGTCGCCGAAGTCGATCGTCGCCGTGGCACGCGGGCCCGCACCGTCGCAGGCGACGACGGTCCCGAGCCCGTACTTGTCGTGACTGACCCTGTCACCGACGTCGAGTTTGAGCGCGACGGTGTCCTTCCAACCTTTACCGAAGGGACTCGTACCCGTCGACCTCGACGGCGAGGCGCCGCCACCACGGCTTCCCCAGGTCGTCGCGGCACGCGGCGAACCACCTGAGGAACCGAAACCACCGGACGACGAGGAAGGCGCGAGCCTGCGCCAATCGACCAGTTCGGCGGGAAGCTCGTCGAGGAACCGGGAAGCCGGGTTCATCTGCGGCTGGCCCCACGCGGAACGCACCATCGAACGGGAGACGTACAGCCTCTTCCTCGCCCGCGTGATCGCGACGTAGGCGAGCCTGCGCTCCTCGGCCAGTTCGGTCGGGTCACCGAGCGCGCGCATATGCGGGAAGATCCCGTCTTCCCAGCCCGTCCCGAAGACCACGGGGTACTCGAGACCCTTCGCGGTGTGCACGGTCATCAGCGTGACCACGCCCGCGTCGTGCCCGTCGCCGTCATCGCCCCCGTCGGCAGCGGGGATCGAGTCCGCGTCGGCCACCAGCGAAACGCGCTCCAGGAACGCGGGCAGCGAGCCCGGCTCCGGCACTCCGGCGTCCACGGTGTCGACGGTGTCGATTTCGGGGAGTTCACCGTCCGGACCGGCGACCTCGGCGGTGAATTCGGTGAACTCCCGCGCGACGGTGACGAGTTCCGTCAGGTTCTCCACCCGCGACGCGTCCTGCGGGTCGTCGGACTCTTCGAGTTCCGCGCGGTAGCCCGTGCGTTCCAGGACCGCTTCGAGGATGTCGGCGACTTCGGCGCCGCTCTCGACGACCTCGCCGAGTTCGTCCATCAACCCGACGAAACCGGTGATCGCCTTGGCGGAACGCGGGTTCAGCAGCGGCACCTCGCCGTCGACGGCGCCACGCAACGCCTGCGCGAACGAGACGCGCTCGCGCTCGGCGTACGTCGCGATGACCGCTTCGGCGCGGTCGCCGATGCCGCGTTTGGGGACGTTGAGGATCCGGCGCAGGCTGACCGTGTCCTCCGGGTTCGCCAGCACCCTCAGGTACGCGAGCATGTCGCGGACCTCGCGCCGCTCGTAGAACCGCACACCGCCGACGACCTTGTACGGCAGGCCGAGGCGGATGAAGATCTCTTCGAAGACACGTGACTGGTTGTTGGTGCGGTAGAAGACCGCGACGTCGGAGTAGTCCGCTTCGCCCTTGTCCGCCAGCGCGTCGATCTCGCCCGCGACGAACGCCGCTTCGTCGTGCTCGTTGTCCGCGACGTAGCCGACGATCTTCTCGCCGTCACCTGAATCGGTCCACAGCCGCTTGGCGCGCCTGTTCGGGTTTCGCGCGATGACCGCGTTCGCCGCGTTCAGGATCGTCTGGGTCGAGCGGTAGTTCTGCTCCAGCAACACCGTCCGCGCGTTCGGGAAGTCGCGTTCGAATTCCTCGATGTTGCGGATGGTCGCCCCGCGGAAGGCGTAGATCGACTGGTCCGCGTCACCCACGACGCACAGTTCGGCGGGCTCGATCACGGACTCGTTCGCCTCGGTGCCGACCAGTTCGCGGATCAGCGTGTACTGCGCGTGGTTCGTGTCCTGGTACTCGTCGACCAGCACGTGCCGGAACCGCCGCCGGTAGTACTCGGCGACGTCCGGATACGTCTGCAGGAGTTCGACCGTCCGCATGATGAGGTCGTCGAAGTCGAACGCGTTGGCCTGGTTCAACCGCCGCTGGTACTCGACGTAGACCTCGGCGACGCGGCGTTCGAGGTCGTTGCCCGCGTCGGCGACCGCCGTCTCCGGCTCGATCAGTTCGTTCTTGAGGTTCGAGATGTGCACGGCCAGCGTGCGCGCCGCGTACTTCTTCGGGTCGATGTCGAGATCGCGGGCGACGAGGGTGATGAGCCGCTTCGTGTCGTCCGAGTCGTAGATGGAGAAACTCGACGACATCTCCAGCGTTTTGGCCTCACGGCGCAGGATCCGCACGCACATGGAGTGGAACGTCGACACCCACATGGCGTTCGCGCGGCGGCCGACGAGGTCGCTCACCCGCTCCCGCATCTCCGCGGCCGCTTTGTTGGTGAACGTGATCGCCATGATCTGGCCGGGGTGCACATCCCGTTCGGCCAGCAGGTACGCGATCCGGCGGGTCAGCACCCGGGTCTTGCCCGAACCCGCGCCCGCGACGACCAGCAGCGGCGAGCCCGCGTGGGTCACGGCTTCGCGCTGTGCCGGGTTCAGGTCGTCGAGCAGGTCCGCGTGCCGGGGCTTGGCCGGACCGTCCGCTGGGAGATCGAAGAGGGTGTTCATCGCCGGTCCACGCTACAGCGCCGGGCGTAGGCGGTGTTGCCGCCTGCCGTCCGACGCGCGGACGGTGTTCGCGGCGGAGGATCGGATGCCATGGACACCAACGGAATTCCCTCCCGGCTCAGGGCCGCCGACACCGACCGGGAGCGGGTCGTCTCGCTCATCCAGGCCGCCGGCGGCGAAGGCCGTCTCACTCTCGAAGAAGTAGAAGAGCGGCTCGGCACTGTGTATTCCACCAAGTACACGGACGAACTCGCCGCGCTCACGGCCGATCTGCCCGAACCCACGCCGAAGCGGCGACCAGTCGTCTTCGGGCATCCGGCGGTGCGGGTCCACCTCGCGGTCGCCGTCGTGCTTTCGGTGCTGCTGATCATCCGCTGGACGGCTTCGGAGGCGCGGTTCTTCTGGCCGGCGATGCCGATGTTCTGGCTGGCCATGAGCGTCCTCGTGCACGCCCGCGTCCGCGGAGCGCGCCGCCGCTTCAAGCCGGAGGACGGTTTCGCTGTGGCATAATGATCGGCATGCGGCACGCGACGCGGTTTTTTTACGGGACCCGGACTCCGGCTCCCGTGATCGCATAGTGCCGCGATGCCATCACCGTAAAGCCCCGGAGTCCACGGACCCCGGGGCTTTACGCTGTTCCGGGGGCCAGCAGGGAATCCGGACCGAAGAAAGGTCCCGATGAACACCACACAGAAGCCGGACGCCGAAGAACCCACCACCGCCACGGCCGAAGAGATCGATGAGCTCCGCACGGAGATCGACTGGCTCGACGGCGAGATCCTGCGGCTGGTCAAACGCCGCGTCGAAGTCTCCAAGACGATCGGTGCGGCCAGGATGGCCGCGGGCGGCACCCGGATCGTCTACAACCGCGAAATGGACGTGCTGGCGCGCTACCGCGAACTCGGGCCGGAGGGACGGCAGCTGGCGATGGCGCTGCTGAACCTGGGCCGGGGCAGGCTGGGGCGCTAGGCGATGGCACAGGGTCGGCCCGACCGAGCCCGACGTGACCGAGCCCCACGTGACCGACGCTGAGGTGACCGAGGCCGACGTGACCAGAATCTCTTGATCCCTTGAAGTCGCGCGCCTTTCGGCCGCCAGGCCTCGCGATCGTGATGACAGGGCGCCCTCGGAGTTCACGTAACGATCAGGTGATAGTCACGCCCTGGCAGCACGATCGCGAACAGCGCGATAAAAGAACAGGCAAACTGGACACATGATTAACCTCATCGCCGTGATCATCGCGATCGCCGGTGTCCTGGCGGCACTGGGCCATCTCGGTTATCTCGCCATGCTGAACAACGCGGCGGGTAAGCGCGCGGGCGGCACGCCCATCGCCCAGTACGTCAAGACACGCTGGCCGATCGCAGCGGGTACCACCGCGGCTTCGCTTTTCGCCTGGTTGCTCACCAGTGGGGGAACGACGCTCGACATCATCGCCGTTTTACTTGCAGCGGGTAGTGGAATCACCGCCACCAAAGCCCTGCAATCGACCCAGCAGAAGTACCGCAGCGGAAACTGACCGGCTCCACCAGCACGGATAGCACTGCGTTACGTCACCAAGGCCCGTTCGGCCGCGCCCGACCGAGTGAAACATCTGCAACTTGCAGAGTGGGTGAAGACTTGCGCGTGTCGAACTTTTAGTGTGGACCTCGTGATGACCCTTGCGTCTGGGTCGGGCGATGCCCGTATGGCGCGCGGGGGCGATGGCCCCGCGCGTCCACCGTCGCATGCGCGTGCATTTGCTCACGAGAGTGCCCGGGAGTCTGCAAGCGAGGGATCCCGTGAAAGCGCTGGTCTGTTCGGCTCAACCGGTGTCACATCGCCGTCAGGGACGGCCCGCGAGGGGGTCGCTCGGACATGAACGGCTGGGCGGAACACCAGGGACGGGACGGCGCCACGCACGTGGGCCGTCACCGGGCGGGCGGTACCGAGAGCTGGACCCCACCCGTGCCGCCGAGGCGGCGGCGTCCGACCGGGCACGGGCATCACGCACATCGTGAGTTCGCCCCGCCCTCCACCGGTTCCCTGCCCTTGCCGCCACCGCGGAACGGGAGGGTGCCGAGCCCCGGCTACGCCCCGACGAGCGGCCGTCTGCCGCTCCCCCAGCCCGCTCGCGAGGTACCCGTAGAACACCCAGAACGCCCGGCCCGCGTCGAGGTCTCGTTCATCGAACCGGTCCGGCTCTCCGCCGAGGAACGGCGCGCGAAGGCCGCCCAGCGCACGAAGGTGACGCTGACCGCCCCCGCTCCCCGCCGTCCCGAGCCGGTGGAGATCGACGATCACGAGGGTGACGACGACGTCCGCGTCTACCTCGCCCCGCCCGTCGACGGCCTGAGCACCTTCGACCTCGGTACGGTGCCCGCCTCGGTGACCCCGCCCAAGACCTGGCGCAAGGCCGCCTGGTTCGCGGCGGCGGCGTCCGCGCTGGTCGTCGTCGGTCTGCTCTTCGCCGGTTCGTTCCTGGTCGGCAAACCCCTCCCGGAGCAGCAGAGCCAAGGCGGCTGGCCCGGATACCGCGGCGGCAGCCCGCTGACACAGGAAGGCCTCGCCGGCAATCCGGTCACACCGCCGCCGGGCGGTGCGGCGGGCAAGCCGTCCAGCTCCGAGACCGATTCCTCCACCAGGGACGACCGCAGTTCCGCCAACTCCGGCACCGCGTCGGACAGCGACGGCTCCGGCGGCAGCGAGTCCCATCCGGACTCGGGCGGGCCGGTCACGTCCGGGCGGCCCGCGCCGCCGCCGGGCGACCGGCCGCGGAAGCCGCCGGTCGTGCCCGCCGACCGCACCACCACGACGTCCCCCTGGTACGCGTCGCAACCGGACGCGCAGGCGATGGGCGACAACACCGAGATCTTCCTCAACAACGTCACCACCGATCCCCACGAGGCCTCTTCGGTGACCTCGGGCAGCCTGGGCGAAGAAGGCGCGCAGGGCCTTCGTGAGCGCTACGCGGACGTCGCCTACTTCGAGGTGAAGAAGGTCAGCATCGACCAGCGCCGCGGCGTCACGGTCAACACCGTCGAGGTCACCCACAAAGACGGAACGAAGACCATGGAGCAGCGCACGCTGACCTTCGGTGACGACGACAAGATCGTCGATGACGGCATGTGACCGGTCGCGCACGTGCAGGTGTCCTGTTCCTCTGCACGTGCGGTGCGATGAGCGGTCGTCCCTGGTCCGGGTGGGTGACCTAAGCTGCCGTTCGTCGTATCGCGACGGCATTCCGGCGATAGAGACTGGCCGTGAACCGTCCGTACAGGGTTACCTGGCGACTGCAAGGTTTGCACCGTTCAGAAGACGGCCGCGCGGACCAGAGGCGCCGGCCGAACGGCTCAGCGCCTGCCCCGGACCAGAGCGAGGAATTTCGTGCTTGATCGACAGCGCATACGGCGTGAGGACGCCGTACGTGTCGAGGACGTCATCCCGGAAGAGATCCTGAACGACACCCGTGTGGACCGTGAGTACCTCGAGCAGGTCTTCCGCGAGCCGCAGAAGTTCGTTCCCGCCCGCACCCGCGAAGTGCCGTCGTCGCGGCCCGAGCCCGAAGAAGAAGAGCCGGAGAGCCGCGCCGCCCGGCGGGCCAAGCTGGCCGGGCTGGTGGCCGCCGGACTGCTGGTCGCGGGCGCCGTCGTCACCGCGGGCGTGCTCGCGGGCGCCCAGCGCCAAGGCACGGCGCCGGGCGCCGCCGCACCCGAGATGATGAGCGGGGCCGCCGCGCTCGGCGGGCTCGCCGTGCCGGACTCCCCGCAGCCGCAGCGGAAGCAGGAGACGCCGACGCCCGGGAGCACCAGCACCCCGGCCCAGCCGTCTTCGGGTACCGCATCGGGCTCGCTCACGCACCAGGGTTCGGCGTCCAGCAGCGCCAGTTCACAACCGGTCTCCAAACCGGCCGCGGTCACCACGGCCGAGGACAAGATCGACGCGGTCCGGAAGTTCTACCAGACCGTCGACGCCGATCCGTCCGGCGCGATGTCGCTGCTCACGCCGGTACTGGCCAAGTCCGGAATGGGCAGGATGGTCGAGGCGTGGAGTGCCATGGACGCGATCCAGATCCAGGATCTCCGGGAGCAGGCCGACGGCACCATCCTCGCCGTGGTGACCATGCGCAACCCGGACGGCGGCCTGGTGCGGGTCACGCAGGTGCTGGAATTCGCCGACGAGACGACCGGTCTGATCACCGACGCGCGGCTGCTCTCCGCACAGCACATGTGACGGACACCCCGCGTATAACGGCTCCCCACCCAGTGCGATCAGTGCGTGCCGCGTTTGTGTGCGCAGAGTGAGCGCCTAGCCTTGTCACGAGTCGGTCTCGGAAAAGCCGGCACACAGACCACTACATGTGCATACGCTCCAACGCTGTGGCGTGCTGACGGCCGCACCGCGTGCGCGGACCACTCCGCGACGTGAAGACGGAGCCCAAAGGGAGGTCGCGTGAGCGACGAGGGTCGCCTGGTCGCCGGTCGATATCGCATCGCCGGGCGGATCGGCACGGGCGCGATGGGTGCCGTGTGGCAAGCGCACGACGAGGTACTCGGCCGCACGGTGGCGATCAAGCAGTTGCTGCTGCAACCCGGTCTTGAGGCTCACGACGCCGAAGACGCCCGCCAGCGGACGATGCGCGAGGGACGGATCGCCGCCAGGCTGCACCACCCGAACGCCATCTCGGTGTTCGACGTCGTCACCGACGACAACGGCCAGCCGTGCCTGATCATGGAGTACCTGAACTCCACCAGTCTCGCCCAGGTGCTGCAGGAGGAGCGGACGCTGCCGCCGACGGAGGTGGCCCGGATCGGCGCGCAGGTCGCGGCGGCGCTGACCGAGGCGCACGCGGTCGGCATCGTGCACCGGGACATCAAGCCCGGCAACATCCTGCTGGCGCCGAACGGCACCGTGAAGATCACCGACTTCGGTATCTCGCGGGCCAAGGACGACGTCACGGTCACGAAGACCGGGATGATCGCCGGAACCCCCGCCTACCTGGCGCCCGAGGTGGCCATCGGCGGCGACCCCGGCCCGGAGTCCGACGTCTTCTCTCTCGGCTCGACGCTCTACGCGGCCTGCGAAGGCCAGCCGCCGTTCGGCCTCAGCGAGAACACGCTGAGCCTGCTGCACGCGGTCGCGGCCGGGCAGATCATCCCGCCGCGTCAGTCCGGCCCGCTCGCCAGCGTGCTGGCCGTGCTGCTGCACCCGGAGATACGGCACCGGCCCACCTCCGAAGAGTGCGAAGAACTCCTCGCCGCTGTCGCGCGGGGCGAAACGCCGCTGGGCGGTCCCGCGGACGAGACCCTGCTCGCCGCCCCGGTCGCGGGGGTGATCGCCGGCGCGGGCGCGACCCAGGCGCTCGACAGCGAAGCGGCCGGTCACTCGGGCTCGCTCCTCGACGAACAGGCCGCGGCGGGTTCGTACTACGACGAAGACGACTACCACCAGCCGCCCGCGTCGGGTTACCCGGAAGACGACTACGACGGGTACGACAACTACGACGAGACGGCGTTGCTCGCCGAACGCGGCCACCCCGGCGGCGACCCGGCGCCCACGCGCGCCGTCCCGGTCCCCGCGGGCGACTACGACGACGATGCCTACGACGACGACTACGACAAGCCGCCTCCGCCTCCGCCGCCCACTCGGGCGCAGACCAGCCCGGTGGACGACGACGAGAAGCCGGGCGCGTGGAAGAAACCCGCGATCATCGGCGGTGTCGTGGTCGTGGCGCTGGCCGCGCTGGGCTTCTGGCTGCTGAGCCCGAACAACCCGGAGGCGCCCGCCCAGGTGGGGAACTCGTCGACGAAGCCGACTCCTTCGGCCGCGCCATCGGCTCCTGAGACGACGGAAACGCCGACGGAGACGCAACCGGCCGAGCCGCCGAAGGAGACGGCGAGTTCGTCGAAGAAGACGTCGAGCAAGGCGAGTCAGACGGACGAGCCGGATCGGCCGACCACGCCGAAATCGACCCCGAAGCCGCCCAACACACCGACTCCGCCGAAGACGACGCCCAAACCGCCGACTTCATCCGACCCGCCGGTGAGTTCGCCCCCGCCTGGCACTTGATCCGAGGCTGCATTGAGTTCTGAAGGTTCCATCGTCGGCGGCCGGTACCGCCTGGACCAGCCCATCGGGCGTGGCCGGGCGGGCATCGTGTGGCTGGCGTTCGACACGCGTCTGCTGCGCACGGTCGCGATGAAGCGCATGTACCTGCCCGTCGGCCTGCCGCCGGACCGGGCGGAGCAGGCCAAGGCCGTCGTCAGCCAAGAAGGCAAGGACGCGGCCAAGTTCGAGCACGCGACCGCCATCAAGGTGTACGACGTGCTGCCCGACGGGCCGGACGTGTGGCTGGTGATGGAGTACATCCCGTCCCGCGGGATGGCGACCTTCCTCGCCGAGCACGGCAGGCTGACCGCGGAACAGGCCGCCGGGCTCGGCATCGTGCTCGGCCGCGCGCTGGCCGCGATGCACGAGGCCGGGGTGGTGCACCGGACCGTCGAACCAGGCACGGTCCTGCTGGCCGACGACGGCGGCGTGAAGCTCACCGACATCGGCATCACCGGTGGGGGGCCGAGCCCGGCGTACCGGGCGCCCGAGGTGGCGCGCGGCGAACGGGCGACTTCGGCGTCCGACGTGTTCTCGCTGGGCGCGACGCTGTACACGGCCGTCGAAGGGGTGCCGCCGTTCGGTGAGGACGGCGAGTCTTCGGAACGGCCGCCCCAGACCGCCGGCCCGCTGGCCGGTGCGCTGCGCAAGATGTTGCGGGCGGAGCCGGATTCGCGGCCGACGATGGCCGACACGGTCCGCTCGCTGAGCGCGATCACCGAGGGCAGGCAGACGGCGTTCATCCCGCCGACCGCGCCCGCCATGCCGACGGTTCCGGCCTCGATGCCGATGCCGATGAACCAGGCGCCGCAGCAGCAGCCGGTCCCGCAGTACCCCCAGCACCAGCCGCCGCAGTATCAGCCGCCGCAGCCGCAGCCGCAGTACGCCCCGCCGGCGCGGCAGTACGCGCCCACCGCGCCGGCCGCGGCGAAGTCGCCCGACACCCGCAAGTGGCTGCTCGTGGCGGGTGCCGTCGTGGCGGCGATCCTCATCGGTGTGCTGTTCGCGGAACTGTTCCTGATCTGACCGGCCAGGCACCGCCTGCCCGTTGAGGGTGGTGGCGGGGCGAGGGCGGGGCTAGAGCCGTTCGCGGACCAGCGTCGCGAGTTCGACCGGACGGCTGAGGTACGGGCTGTGACTCGCCCGCCAGGTCACCGTCGTTTCGCAGCGCATGGCGCAGTGAGCCACCTGTTCCGGAGCGAGCGCCCGGTCTTCGGTGCAGGTGACGTACGTGCTCGGGGTATCCTTCCATGCCGCGCCATCCGACGACTCGTCGAAGATCGTGACGGGCTCGGGGCGCAGCAACGCCATGGCGCGCTCGGCGACGACGTCCGTGCAGTCGGCGTACATGGCCTCGCGGGCGGCTGCGGGGTCGAGGTGGGTCAGGCCCGCGTCGTCGAAGGTCAAGGGCACCTGGTCGGGTTCACGGCCGGTTTCCTCCTTGATCCGCTCGAGCCAGTACTGAGCGGTTTCCCCTGGCTCGCTGACGATCGCGGCCAGGAAGATCAGGTGCGAAGTCCCTTGAAGCCCGCTTGCGGTGAGCCCGCCGAAGGAGTGCGCCAGCACCACCGGCGGCTCGGCCGCCCGGTCCACGAGTTCCTGGACGGTGCGGGTGGTTTCGGCGATCGGACGCCCGCCGAGATCGGGGATGGTGACCTCGGCGCCTTCCCTGCGCAGGCGCTCGACGACATCGTCGAAATGGGCGGGCTGGTGCCAAGAGCCGTGCAGAACGATCAGGGGACGCACGGAGGTCCTTTCTCTGGCGGGATTCGTGGCTTCCCAGCCAGGTTGTCGACCGCCCGTGCGGCTGTTCGAGCTCAGCCGGTTTTCGTGCCCACTCGACCAGTCCCGCTTACCTGTCCGGCCCCTTCTCGGATCGCGCCGAGGAACCGGCGCACCGCGGGGTGCTCCCTGGCGTGCGCGGCGACGGCCGCGTGGATGGAACGGACCGGATCCGGGCGGCGGACCTTGCGGATGGCGACGCCGGGGTGCGGGGCGCCGAGGCCGAGCTCCGGAATCAGCGCGACGCCGAGGCCGGCGGCCACGAACCCTTGTGCCGTCTGGTAATCCTCGGATTCGACGACGTGGTTCGGGGCGAATCCGGCCGCGCCACAGGCGTCGAGCAGGATGTCGCGGCAGGCGCCGGGGAGACCGTCGACGCCGACCCACGGATCCTCGGCGAGTTCGCCGAGATCGAGGACGCGTTTGCGGGCGAGCCGATGGTTCTTCGGCAGGATCGCGCGGTACGGGTCGTCGAGGAGGTGGATGTACTCGACACCCTTGACGCGGGGACTGCTGCTGGGGAGCACGATCATCGCGACGTCGGCCTTGCCCGACTCGATTTCGGGCATCGAATCGTCGGGCTCGACCAGTTTCAGGTCGAGGCGGACGCCTGGGAAGTCCCGGCGCAGCGCGGCGACGGCCAACGGCACCAGTGAGGCGCCCGCCGTGGCGAAGTAGCGGATCGCGAGCCTGCCCGTGCGGCCTTCCTTGAGTTCGGTGAGCGCGGCTTCGGCCTTGGCGAGCTGCGTGCTCAGCGTTTCCGCGTGTTCGGACAGCAGCGAACCGGCGGGGGTCGGGCGCACGCCGCGGCCGACGCGCTCCAGCAGTTCGACGCCCGCTTCCCTTTCCAGGGTGGACAATTGCTGGCTGATCGCGGAAGGTGTGTAGCCGAGATTCCGGGCGGCGGCGGTGATCGAACCACTGCTGATCACGGCTCGGAGGACCTGCATGCGGCGGACGTCCAGCATGGCCCGATCTTACAGTTCTTCTTAACCCTCCCTGCAGTTATTTTCGCTTGTCCTTACGCGTCGGCGCGGCGAAGCTGAGCCAGGCATTTAAGGAGGACTGGGGTGGGCGAGACGAAGACCCTGCTGCGGATCGGCGCGCTGGCGCTCATGTGGGGATCGAGTTTCTTCTGGATCAAACTGGGGCTCGGCGCGTTCTCGCCGGTGCAGCTGGTGCTGGCGCGGGTGGTGCTCGGCGCGGCGGTGCTGATCGGGCTCTGCTACCTCGGCCGGGACCGGCTGCCATCGGGACGGCGGATCTGGGGACATCTGGCCGTCGCGGCGTTCTTCCACAACGCGCTGCCGTTCCTGCTGTTCGCGTGGGGTGAGCTGACCATCGACTCCGGGATCACCGGGGTGCTGAACTCGACGACACCCCTGTGGGTGCTGCTGGCCGCGCCGATGATGGGCGCGCGGACGAAGATGACCGCGGTACGGGTCGCCGGGCTGGTCGTCGGGCTCGCCGGGATTCTGCTGATCTTCGCGCCGTGGGAGGCGTCCGGCCTGGTCAGCTGGGGCGCGCTGGCTTGCCTCGCGGCGGCCGCGAGCTACGGGTTCGCGTTCGTGTACGAGGGCAAGTACCTCACCGGCACCGGCGACTCGCCGCTCTCACTGGCCGGTGGGCAGATGCTGCTGGCGACCGGGTTCATGCTGCTCGCGATGCCGATGGGCGGTTTCGAACCGGTGCGCCTGAGCACCGGCGCGATCGTCGCGGTCGTGATCCTGGGGATCGGGTCGACCGGGATCGCGTTCGCGCTGAACTACCAGCTCCTCGCGAGCGAGGGTGCCGTCGCGGCGTCGATCGTCGGGTACCTGCTGCCGGTGGTCTCGGTGCTGCTGGGGGCGGTGTTCCTGGCCGAGCCGCTGCACCTCCGGGTGATCGCCGGGATGGTCGTCGTGCTGGGCGGGGTCACGCTGACCCGGCTCCGCCCGAGGGAGCAAGGGACCTTTGCTATCGCCCCGGCGGAGCGCCCCCTCGCCGCCGCCGGGGACGCGGCGCCGTGACGACGACGTTGTGGCGTCCGACCGGGCCCGCCGAGCTCCGGGTGACTCGCCTTTAGCGGGGGGGGACGGGTGGGGGGGGGGGGGGTGGGGTTGAGGGGCTGTGCGTTTCCTGCCAAAA
>NZ_JBVJCE010000015.1:102304-109107 GCF_055588925.1 Amycolatopsis sp. NPDC041971
GAGTAGCAAGAACCCTGTTTTTGACTCTGCTTGGAGGGACGAAGCCAGGCTGGTGGGTGTCGGGGGGTTACACCGCGCCTTTTCCCCCCCCAAAAGGCCGACGCGACCGCGACAACGAGCAGGGCGGACATGACCGGCTCCACCCAGAAGTAGAGCCGGCTCGGATAGAACCGCTCCGGTCGTTCGGCGAACCGCGCGACCAGCCGCCCGCAGCCATCCAGACGAAAGCGACGGCCACCGCGATCGCGGCGCCCCGCCGGATCCCGCCGACGTCGAAAGCCGCGAAACCGAGCAGCACCGCGACAGCCACACCGAAGCCGCCGTACACCGCGCGCACTTCGGTCCGCGCCGTCGCCGACTCCAGCGTGATGCCGAACGGCCGGATGAGCCGTCCCGGCGCGGCGAGCCCGAGCAACCCCATGCCGAGGAAGAACACGGCCACCAGGCCGATGAGAACAGGCGCCACCTACACGAGACGCCGGTCGGAAGCCCAGCGCGAAAGCTCGTACCGGTTCGAAAGCTGCGTCTTCCGCAGCACGCTCGACACGTGTGTCTCGACGGTCTTCACCGAGATGAACAGCTCCGACGCGATCTCCTTGTACGCGTACCCGCGCGCGAGCAGCCGCAACACGTCGCGTTCCCGCGGCGTCAGCAGGTCGAGGTCCGGGTCGCTGATCGGCGCGGAACCCGGCCGGTCGGCGAACGCGTCGAGCACGAATCCGGCCAGCCGCGGCGAGAACACCGCGTCACCGTCCGAAACCCGCACGACGGCGCGCACGAGCTCCTTCGACGAGATCGTCTTCGTGACGTAACCCCGCGCCCCCGCGCGGATCACGGCGATCACGTCCTCCGCGGCGTCGGAGACCGACAGCGCGAGGAACACGACGTCCGGCAGTTCCGGCCGGACCCGGCGCAGGACCTCGGCGCCGCCGCCGTCGGGCATGTGCACGTCGAGCAAGACGACCTGCGGCTTGGTCCGGGCGATGCCCGCGACCGCCTCGGCCACCGAGCCCGCCTCACCGACCACGCGGACGTCGTCGGTGATCGAATCCAGTTCGGTGCGCACGCCGGCGCGGAAGAGCGCGTGGTCGTCGACGAGGAAGACCTTGACCGGCTCCCGCGTTTGCTGGTTCTCCGTCACACGATGCTCCCTCGCTCGCCCTGTCGGAGTGAGCATAGCGACCTCACGCCGCACCCTTCCCCGCCTTGACCGGCATCTCCAGCTGGACCTCGGTTCCTTCACCCGGTGCGGTACGAAGCTTGCACTTGCCCCCGTGCCGTTCCATCCGCCCCCGGATGGAATCGGCCAGACCGTGCCGATCGCCCGGCACGACATCGGGGTCGAATCCCTTGCCCCTGTCCCGCACGAAAACCGTCACCGCCGTCGGCTCGACCTCGGCGTACACACTGACCTCGTCGACACCCGCGTGCTTGGCGGCGTTGACGATCGCTTCGCGCGCCGCCTGGACCAACGCGGTCAGTGGCTCGTTCAGCGTGGCCTCCCCCACGACGACCTGCTGCACCGAGATCGCGAACGCGTCCTCGACCTCGCCGCACGCGGCCGCGAGCACTTCGGACAGCTGACCGCTGACGGCCTCTTCCTCGGTCTTCTTGCTTTTGCCATACCCCGACGGCCCGTACAACCAGCCGCGCAGCTCGCGTTCCTGACCGCGTGCGAGCCGGGCGACCTCACGCGGCGAATCCGCCTGCTTCTGGATCAGCGCGAGAGTCTGGAGGACCGAGTCGTGCAGATGCGCGGCGATCTCGGCGCGTTCGTCGGTGCGGATGCGGGCGGTGCGCTCGTCGGACAGGTCGCGGACCAGTCGCAGCCAGAACGGGACGGTCAGCACGGCCACGCCGAACAGCGTCGCGATCACGGCGACCAGCGCGAACTTGACCTGGTCGATGCTGCCGCTCTGCAGGACGACGACGCCGATGCCGGTCATCACCAGCGCGACACCGGCGACCACGCGGATCGCGGCGGACCAGCCCCCACCGCCCAGGAACGCCGTGGCGACACCACCCTTGGCGCCGAGGCGCCAGCGCCGTCGTTGCGACTCGTCGGCCTCCCGCCAGACGACGGCCGCACCGATCATGGCCAGCGCCAGCGGAATGGCGACCCAGCCGCTGATCAGGCCGGTCAGCGTGCCGCTGGCGACGGCGAGGCCGACACCCAGCGCCATCAGGCCGAAAGCCTGCTGCTTCTCCTTCGGCGCGGATTGCTCCGGCTCGACCTCACCGGATTGCTGCTGGACGAAAACCCAGAGCAGGCCGTACGCGAGAAGGCCGACGCCGTTCAGCGCGGCCAGCAACGCGAACGCCGTCCGGACCCAGAGCACCTTGACGCCGAGGTGGTCGGCGAGCCCGCCGGCGACACCCGCGATGGCGCGGCCGGAGCGGCGGCGGTACATCTTGGGCGGCTCGAACGGTGCCGGGGACAGGCTGCCGGAAACGGGCACCGGGGGGCGCTCGATGATCGTCGGCTTCACCTGTTCGGCGAGGTCGTTGGGGGCGGATTCCTGCACGTTCTCCATGGTCACACGCCAGGGGGTACTGATCCATCGGGGAAACCCCTGACTCTTCCCGCTGGAAAAACCTCAGGGACCTTCCCGGATGTGGTGAGGGCCCGCCGGAGCGCATTCTTTGTGGCATGAGTGGGAGTGAGACACACGTTCCGAAGCGCGGCCCCGCGGCCGGCTTCGAGGAGACCGTCAAGGATTTCTGGCGGAGCAGGCCGGTGCGTCCGGTGGCCGGCCGCAAGTTCGCCGGGGTCGCCGCCGGCATCGGCTACCGGTACGGCATCGACCCGACCGTGGTCCGTGTCGCGCTGGTCGCGGCGACCGTGTTCGGCGGTTTCGGCGTCTTCGTCTATCTGCTGGGCTGGCTGTTCCTGCCGCGGGAGGGCGACCCCGTTTCCGCGTTCGAGAGCCTGATCGGACGGGGGCGCGCGTCGAGTTCGCCGGCGTTCGCGGTGCTGCTGCTGATCCTGCTGTTCCCCGGTCTCACGTGGACCTTGAGCGGCGGCTGGATGACCGACGGCACCGGCCTGATCGGTTTCGCCTTGATGGCCGTCGCGCTGTACCTGCTGCACCGCAACCGCGGTCAGTTCAACCGGCCGACGATGCCCACTCCGGCCTATCCGACGGCCGCTTTCTCGATGGCGTCGGCGTCGGCGACCTCCACCTCGACGGCGACCGCGGGCGGCTGGGACCCGCTCGCGGCCGACCCGTCGGCTTGGGACCTGCCGAACGGTTCGCCGTCCGGTGGGATGCCGCCGCAGACTCCTCCGCCGCCTCCCGCGCCGCCGGCGCCTCGCGGCCGCAAGTCGAAGATCGGCGCCGCGACGTTCGGGATCGCCGTGCTGGTGGCCGGGGTCGGCACCGTCCTGGGTCTGGACGGTGAGGCGTGGTTCACCCCGCAGCACGTCGTCGGGCTCACCCTGGGCGTGGTCGGCATCGGGCTGGTGGCCGGTTCGTTCCTGCGGGGCGGTCGCGGGCTGATCGGGCTGGCGGTGCCGCTCGCGATCGTCGGGATGGCGCTCACCACGGTCCCGTTCGAGAACTTTTCCGCGAAGGGCGGCATCGGCGATCTGAAGGCGACGCCGAGCCACGTGTCCGAAGTGCTGCCGGAGTACCACCGTTCGGCAGGGAACATCGCCATCGACCTGACCAAGCTGCCCGCGGGGGCTTCGGTGAGCACGAAGATCTCGAACGGAGCGGGTAACTCGACGGTGCTCGTGCCGATGGGTGCCGAAGTGAACGTCTCCTGCGAGACGGGAGCGGGCGAGCTCGACTGCCTCGGCCAGTCCCGCTCAGGGATCGGCGAGGACACGGTCGACTTCACCGCGCCGGGAAGCAACGGGCAGAAGATCACTCTGAAGGTCGAAAACGGCGTCGGGAATGTGGAGGTGCGTCGTGGCTGAGTACGACTACGACAACTACGACAGCACGCAGACCCAGTCGACTCAGTCGGCTCAGCCCGCGAAGCGCGGGGTGGACGTCTTCACCCTGATCGTCGGGATCGCGACGCTGCTGGTGTCGGGTTACGTCCTCTCGGACGGCGCCTCCTGGCTCCCGCAGTTCGACTTCCGGTGGGTCATGGCGGGCGGGGCGATCTTCGTCGGCGTCCTGCTTCTCGCCGCTTCGGTGCGCAAGAGCCGCCGCTAGCGGCCCCGCTCACGATCCACCCCACTCCGAAGGCCCCGGCCCCTCGCCGGGGCCTTCGCCTTGCTCGCACCCCGGAGCGGAACGACTTTAGCCCCCTAATCGCGATCCGGCGGCCGCCGCGCTCCGACCCCGCCCGATCGCGTTTAGCCCCCTAATCGCGATCCGAGCCGCGCGGGTGCCCAAGGGCCCCAGAGCGCAGTTAGCGGGCTAAACGCGATCCGGTCGCCTGGGTGCCCAGGGTCCGGCAGATCGCGATCAGCCCGCTAAACGCAAGTCGGAGCGGGGGCGGTCACTCCCACTCGATGGTGCCCGGCGGCTTGGACGTGACGTCCAGGACCACCCGGTTCACCTCGGCGACCTCGTTGGTGATGCGGGTCGAGATCCGCTCCAGCACCTCGTAGGGCAGCCGCGTCCAGTCCGCGGTCATCGCGTCCTCGGACGAGACCGGTCGCAGCACGATCGGGTGCCCGTAGGTCCGCCCGTCGCCCTGGACGCCGACGCTGCGGACGTCGGCCAGCAACACCACCGGGCACTGCCAGATCTCGCCGTCGAGCCCGGCCGCGGTGAGTTCCTCCCGCGCGATGGCGTCCGCCGCGCGCAGCGTCTCGAGCCGCTCGGCATCGACGGCGCCGATGATCCGGATGCCCAGCCCCGGACCCGGGAACGGCTGCCGCTGCACGATCGTCTCCGGCAGGCCGAGCTCCAGCCCGACGCGGCGTACCTCGTCCTTGAACAGCAGGCGCAGCGGTTCGACGAGTTCGAACTGCAGGTCGTCGGGCAGCCCGCCGACGTTGTGGTGGCTCTTGATGTTCGCCGCGCCCTCGCCGCCGCCGGATTCGACGACGTCCGGGTACAGCGTGCCCTGGACGAGGAACTTGTAGTCGCCCTTGGCCTTGAGGTCGCGCTCGGCCTGCTCGAACACGCGGATGAACTCGCGGCCGATGATCTTGCGCTTTTCCTCGGGGTCGGTGACCCCGGCCAGCGCGTCGAGGAACCGCTCGCGCGCGTCGACGGTCACCAGGTTGACCCCGGTCGCGGCGACGAAGTCGCGTTCGACCTGGGTGCGCTCACCGGAACGCAGCAGACCGTGGTCGACGAACACGCAGGTCAGCCGGTCACCGATGGCGCGCTGGACCAGCGCGGCCGCCACGGCGGAGTCGACACCGCCGGAGAGCCCGCAGATCGCCCGGCCGTCGCCGACCTGCTCGGCGATGCGCTTGACCTGGTCGTCCACGATGGACGACGTCGTCCACTGCGGCTTGATGCCCGCGATGTCGTGCAGGAAACGCCGGAGCACCTCCTGGCCGTGCGGCGAGTGGTGCACCTCGGGGTGGTACTGGACGCCGGCGACGCGGCGCTCGACGTCTTCGAACCCGGCGACGGCGGCGCCGTCACTCGAAGCGGTCACGGTGGCGCCCTCGGGGGCCTTGGTGACGCTGTCGTTGTGGCTCATCCAGGCGGGTTGGTTGCTCGGGAGACCGGCGTGCAGCACGCCGCCTTCACCGGCGACGCGGACTTCGGTGCGGCCGAACTCGCGGATCCCGGTCGGCTCGACCGTGCCGCCGAGGGCCTGCGCGAGCACCTGGTGGCCGTAGCAGATCCCCAGGATCGGCACGCCCGCGTCGACCAGCCCGGGCGCGAGCGCGGGGGCGTTCTCCGCGTACACGCTGGAAGGACCACCGGAAAGGATGATCGCGGCGGGGTCCTTGGCGAGGATGTCCTCGGCGGCGGCGGTGTGCGGGACGACCTCGGAGTAGACCTGCGCCTCGCGCACGCGGCGCGCGATCAATTGCGCGTACTGCGCCCCGAAGTCCACGACGAGTACCGGACCGGTGGGACTGGGCACCTGAAACCTCCAGATCAGAGCAGTACGCTTCCTCACCATCGTCCCAGGTGGGCCGGGTCACCTCGCCGCCAACCCCCTCGCGATTCAGGACGGCGCATGACCGCGAGGCGCCCTACCGTCGAAGACATGGGCATCGACTGGAGCAAGGAACTCTCCGAACAGCTCGACAGGCACTGGACACAGCATCTCCGACCACGGCTGGACACCCTCGGCGACGACGAATACTTCTGGGAACCCGCCGAGAACAGCTGGACGATCCAGGTGAGCAAGACCGGCAAAGTCGTCATCGACTGGGCGTATCCCGAACCTTCCCCGCCGCCGGTGACGACCATCGCCTGGCGTCTCGCCCACATGATCGTCGGCGTCTTCGCGACGCGGAACGCGTCGCACTTCGGCGGCCCGGCCGTCGACTACGAGACCTTCCCGTACGCGGCCTCGGCCGAAGAAGCGCTGGAGCAGCTCGACGACGCCTACGCGCGCTGGCGTGACGGCGTCCGCGGCCTCACCGCCGAAGACCTCGAGCGCCCCTGCGGTGAGGCCGAAGGCCCGTACGCGGAGTACCCGCTCGCGGCGCTCGTCCTGCACATCAACCGCGAGGCCATCCACCACGGGGCCGAGGTCCTCCTCCTGCGCGACCTCTATCGGTCGCGCCCGCGAACAGAGCGCGTTTAGCCCGCTGAACGCGCTCCCCGGCCCGGGGGGGGGGGGGGGGGGGGGGGGGGGGAGGAAGGGGAGGGGGGGGGGGGGGGGGGGGGGGGGGGAGGGGGGGGGGGGGTGGGGGGGGCGGGGGC
>NZ_JBVJCE010000015.1:109117-116458 GCF_055588925.1 Amycolatopsis sp. NPDC041971
ATCCTCCCTTGGATCCACCCCCCTTGCCCACACCAAAAAAAGGCACTTGGTGAACCAGACCAACCCTCCCCCTGCCCTGGGTGTTGGGAAGCGGCCAAACCCCGACGCGCCCATACTGGGGCCAGTCGAGGAAAGGACCCGTCTTGCGAGCGACTGTCATCTACGGCGCCGGCGACGTACGCGTCGAGACCGTCCCGGACCCGAAGCTGAACGAACCGACCGACGCCCTCCTCCGCGTGGTCCGGTCCTGCATCTGCGGCAGCGACCTCTGGCCGTACGGCAGCATGCCCCCGCGCGACCGCGGCGTCCGGATCGGGCACGAGTTCCTCGGCGTCATCGAGGCCGTCGGTTCCGACGTCACCACGCTCAAGCCGGGAGACCTGGTCGTCGCGCCGTTCGTCTACTCCGACAACACCTGCCGGTTCTGCCGCGAAGGCCTCCACACCTCCTGCCTGCACGGCGGCAACTGGGGCGCGAAGGACGTCGACGCCGGCCAGGGCGAGGCCGTCCGTGTCCCGCAGGCCGACGGCACGCTGGTGAAGCTGCCGCACACCGAGGACGACGACCTGCTCGCCTCGTTCCTCACGCTCTCCGACGTGTTCTCGACCGGCCACCACGCCGCGGTCAAGGCGGGCGTGAACGAGCGCACAACCGTCACTGTCATCGGCGACGGCGCCGTCGGCCTCTCCGCGGTCCTCGCGGCGAAGCGCCTCGGCGCCGAGCGCATCATCCTCATGGGCCGTCACCGGAGCCGCACGGACCTCGGCCGCGAGTTCGGCGCGACCGACGTCGTAGCCGAGCGCGGCGATGAAGGCATCGAGAAGGTGCGAGAGCTGACAAACGGCGAAGGCACGCACACCGTCCTCGAATGCGTCGGCACGAAGCCCGCCTTCGAGATGGGCGTCGGCGCGGTCCGTCCCGGCGGCACGGTCAGCCGCGTCGGCGTGCCGCAGTACACCGAGGGTCCGATCGGCCCGTCGCTCTTCCGCCGCAACATCACCGTCACCGGCGGCGTGGCGCCCGCGCGCCACTACATCCCCGAACTGCTCGACGACGTCGTCGAGGGCCGGTATCAGCCGGGCAAGGTCTTCGACCGGACCATCGGGCTCGAAGAGGTCCCCGACGGCTATCGCGCCATGGCGGACCGCGAAGCGCTCAAGGTGCTCGTCAAGCCCTGACTGGAATACCTTCTTACCCATGGACATGATCACCCCGGAGCCACGCCCCGCCTGGATCGCCGGACGCCCCGAGCAGGGCGCTTCGACGGTCACCGTGCACCACCCCTATGACGGCAGCGAAGTCGCCACCGTCGCGGTGCCCGGACCGGAGCAGGTCGAACGAGCGGTGAGCGCGGCGGCGAGCGTCGCGAAGGAGTTCCGGCGTTCCTCGGCGCACAGCCGCGCCGCGGCGCTAGACCACGTTTCGCGGGTCATCGCGGGCCGGGCCGAGGAGATCGCCGAGGTCATCACCGCCGAGAACGGCAAACCGCTCAAATGGGCCGACGCCGAGGTGCGGCGCGCGGTGTCGGTGTTCCGGATCGCCGCCGAGGAGGCCCGCCGGTTCAGCGGCGACCTGCAGCGCCTGGACACCGACCCGGCCGGCGAAGGCAGGCTGGCGCTCACTCGCCGCGTTCCGCGTGGCCCGGTGCTCGGCATCGCGCCGTTCAACTTCCCGCTGAACCTGGTGGCGCACAAGGTCGCGCCGTCGCTCGCGGTCGGCGCCCCGATCATCGTCAAACCCGCACCGCGCACGCCGTTGACCGCGCTGATCCTCGGCGAGATCCTGGCCGAAACGGATCTGCCGGAAGGCGCGTTCTCGGTACTGCCGCTCGGCAACGAGGAGACGTCGGCGCTGGTCGCGGATCCCCGGCTGCCGGTCGTGTCGTTCACCGGTTCTGGTCCGGTCGGCTGGTCGCTCGCGGACGCCGCGCCGCGCAAGCACGTCGTGCTCGAACTCGGCGGCAACGCGGCCGCCGTCGTCTTGCGCGACTGGCCGGATCCGGAAGGCGCGGCTGAGCGCATCGCGACCTTCGGCAACTACCAGGCCGGGCAGTCCTGCATCGCCGTGCAGCGGGTCATCGTCGAACGCGAAGTCGCCGAGGAGTTCGTGCCCGCCTTGGTGGAAGCCGTGCGGGCACAGCGAACCGGTGACCCGTACGACAAGAACACCGACGTGGGCCCGGTCGTCGACGAGGCCGCCGCGGAGCGGATCGTCGCCTGGATCGACGAGGCCGTCGCGGCGGGCGCGAGGATCCTCACCGGCGGCAAGCGAGAGGGCGCGACGGTGGAGCCGACCGTGCTCACCGACGTGCCATCGTCCACAAAGGCCTGGGCGGAGGAGATCTTCGGGCCGGTGCTCGCCGTGTCCATTGTGGATGGTGTCGACGAGGCTTTCGCGTCGGTCAACGAATCCGCCTACGGCTTGCAGGCCGGAGTGTTCACCCGCGACGTGCATCTCGCGTTCTACGCGTCGACAGAACTCGAAGTCGGCGGCGTGATCATCGGCGACGTCCCGAGTTACCGCGCGGACCAGATGCCCTACGGTGGCGTCAAGGGATCGGGTGTGGGCAGGGAAGGCGTCCTCGCCGCGATGCACGACCTCACCGAGGAACGGGTCACCGTCTTCACCGGCATCGACCTCTAGTCCGGGGTGACGGCCTGCGCGAAACCGAACACCTTGTCCGGGTCGTAGGTCTTCGCCACCTGCTTGAGACGGGCGGCATTGCCGCCGTAGTAGGCGGTCATCCAGTCGGGCAGGGCGGGGTCGATGTAATTGACGTAGCCCCCGTCCA
This sequence comes from Amycolatopsis sp. NPDC041971, assembly GCF_055588925.1. Taxonomy (NCBI): domain Bacteria; kingdom Bacillati; phylum Actinomycetota; class Actinomycetes; order Pseudonocardiales; family Pseudonocardiaceae; genus Amycolatopsis; species Amycolatopsis sp. NPDC041971. Next base: position 111,909 of record NZ_JBVJCE010000015.1, read on the forward strand.
GCCCGAGCCCCGCCACCACTTCCGCGACGGAATCCGTTGCCACGGAACGGTTACGCGCGTCCGCCTGACCGTAGATCTGCACGCTGCCGATCGCCTCCCGATGCCAGAACGCGGTGGCGTCCGGGGCGATGTCGGCGACCGCGCCGCCGAGACCGTCGACCAGCAGGTCCATTCCACTCCTGCCCTTGAGGACGGACGTCAGCTTCGCGGGATCCGCTGGTTCGCCGAGAATCCGCGACGAGGCCACAAAGGACTGTCGGTTTTCACTGCCGGAGAAGTACTTCATCGCACCGAGATAGTCGAGTTGCTTGACGGAACGCGTCGCGCCGGCGAAGCCGTCCAGCAGCTTGCCCAAGGAAGCGGAATCGCCTACATAGCAACCGGAAACGCGCACGCCGACCTGGGGTCCTCCGGACAGTACGACGTTCGCCCACAACTCCGGCGGCGCTCCGGGAAGCCAGCGTTGCCACTCGGCGAGCACGTCGTCCGCGCTGCCTGCCGGAAAGTGCAGGGAGAACACCGAAACCGCCGATGGCGCCGGATCCGTGCGGAAGGTGAACGAGGTGACGACACCGAAGTTGCCGCCTCCCCCGCCACGCAACGCCCAGAACAGTTCAGGCTCGGAATCCGCCGACGCCGTCCGGAATTTCCCGTCCGCCGTGACGACCTGCGCGGACACCAGATGGTCGCAGGTCAGGCCGTATTTGCGGGCGAGCACCCCGATTCCGCCGCCGAGCGTCAGTCCGGCGATACCGACGCTGGGACATGTACCCGCGGGCAGGCATCGGCCCGCCCCGCCAAGGGTGGCGTAGACGTTCTTCAGCCGCGCGCCCGCACCGATCACGACCCGGTCCCCCTGAACGTCCACTGAGGACATTCCGGCCAGGTCGATCATCAAGCCACCGTCGGGAACCGAGTACCCGGCATAGCTGTGCCCACCACCGCGCGCGGCGATGGGAACCCGCCGCGCGGCGGCGGAAACAGCGGCCTGCACGTCTTCGGGTTTGACGCATTTCGCGATCGCGGCGGGCTTGCGGCCGTCGAAGGCGGGGTTGAACACGCGCTTGGCATTGTCGTAACCGGAATCCCCCGGCAGGAGCAGGGAGACCTTGTTCCGCAGCGCGGCCCAATCCGGCGGGCCGGACGGTGGTGTGACGCCGGTGCTCGGCGGCAACGACGTGCCGGGAGCCGAACTGGGCGCCTGCGCGGGAGGCGCGGCGGAACACGCCGTCGCGGTCACCCCGGCCACTGTCGCGCCGGCGAGCTTGAGGAACGCCCTTCTCTCCAGCTTCATGCCCGATAGACGCCCATGGGACGGGCAGGTTGCGGCCCTACCCCCGAAGGTGTGCATCCCTTCCTCTTCGAACGGTGGTCACAGCCAGCGTGGGAGCGTCGGCACGTCACCGTCCAGCGAGGATCCGTCGCCGCGGCCGGTGACCCAGGCCAACACCTCGCCACGGGTCCCGGTCAGCGTCGTCAGTTCCCCTTCGCTCATCCGCCACTCGTGGCGGTACCCGTTCTCTTCGGCGGCGACCAGGAGCACGGCGGGCAGGTCGCCGCCGTACATCCCGATGGCGTTGCCGACCACGGTGTCGAACTCGTCGCCGAGAAGATCGGCGACGCGGGTGAAGTCGTAGCCGAGATCGAGATCGGCGAGATGGATCGAGATTTCGGAGAGCCGGAGCCAGAGCACGAATTCCGCCGGGATGTCACGGCCCCGCCTGGCTCGCACCCGGACCTGCCACGCGTCGTCCGGCAAGCTCTCCGCGACCTCGACCAAGCGCGCTGCGGAGCCGGCGACGTCCTCGGCGATCTCCTCGACGGACCGGTACGCACCCTTCTCGATGTCGTGGTCTCTGGCCGTCTCGCCGGCGTACATCGGCGTCTCGACGCCCGATTTCGCCCAGGTGAGCAGGTTGACCAGGCCGTCGGCGTTCCGCGCGAGGTGGGACAGCAGATGCGCCCGCGTCCAGCCGGGCAGCGCGCTGGGGCCGCGCGCGGTCTCCTCGTCGATCCCGCGCACGACGCGCTCCCATTCGTCGTGCAGGGCGCGGACGCGGTTCAGCAGGACGGGTGCGCGTTCGGAGGCTGTCACCTCTTGGAATCTACCCGTCAGGCGAAGCCTGTCCGTTGAAGGTGGCGGCGGGGCGGGGTCCGGGTTAGCGCCGGAGCGCCGCGGGCGCGTCCGCCGGAACCGAGGGGTTCTTCGGCGCGATCGGGTCGAGCCGCACGTACGGCGAGTCCTGTGACGGCCTGTTGTCCTGCTCCCCCTTGTTGGGCCAGAACGAAAACGCCCGCTCGGCCTGCGCGGTGATGGTCAGCGAGGGGTTCACGCCGAGGTTCGCCGTGATCGCCGAACCATCCACAATGGACAGGCCAGGGTAGTTGAAGACGCGGTGGTACGGGTCGATCACGCCGTTGTCGGGCGAGGTGCCGATGGGGGCGCCGCCGATGAAATGCGCCGTCAACGGGATGTCGAAGATCTCGCCCCAGGTCCCGCCCGCCATCCCGCCGATGTGGTCGGCGGTGCGGAGGTTCGCCTCGTGCCCCGCGGGGATGAAGCTGGGGTTCGGCTCGCCGTGGCCCTGTTTGGAGGTGTACTTGCGGCGGCCGAAGAGCCCGCGTTTGGTGTACGTGGTGATGGAGTTGTCGAGGCTCTGCATCACCAGCAGGATCACCGTGCGCTCGCTCCAGCGGTAGCCGTTGAGCAGCTTCACGGTCTGGACCGGATGCTTGACCATGAAGTCCACGGCCTGACGCCAGCGCGGGACCGCCGAATCGCCTTCGGTGGCGATGGTCTGGAGCAGGCTCATCGCGTTGCTGCCCTTGCCGTAGCGGACGGGCTCGATATGCGTGTTGTCGTCGGGGTGGATCGACGACGTGATCGCGACGCCGCGGCTGAAATTCCGTTCCTCGTCGACCGAGGTGCGGGCGGCGCCGATGATGGCCTCGGAGTTGGTGCGGGTCAGTTCGCCGAGGCGCGGCGAGAGCTTCGGCAGCTTGGCGGTGTCACGCATGCCGTGAAGCAGGTTCTGCGTGCCCCACGTGCCGGCGGCGAGCACCACCTGCGCGGCGGTGAGCTTGTGCCGGAACTTGCGCGAGGTGGTCCCGGTCTTCTTGATGCTCACCTCGTACCCACCCGCGTTCAGCGGGCTGATCGCGCTCACGGTGGTGAGCGGGATGACCTTCGCGCCGTCCTTCTCCGCGAGGTAGAGGTAGTTCTTGACCAGCGTGTTCTTGGCGCCGACGCGGCAACCGGTCATGCAGGCGCCGCATTCGGTACAGCCGGTGCGCGCCGGGCCCGCGCCACCGAAGTACGGATCCTCGGCGCGCTCCCCCGGCTTGCCGAAGTACACGCCGACCGGCGTCGGGTGGTACGAGTCCGCCACGCCCATGTCCTCGGCGACGCCCTTCATCACGACGTCCGACGGCGTGACGCTGGGGTTGGTGACGACGCCCAGCATGCGGCTGGCCTGGTCGTAGTGCGGACCGAGTTCGGACTCCCAGTCGGTGATGTGGGACCACTGCGGGTCGACGTAGAACGGCTTCAGCGGGCGGTACAGCGTGTTCGCGTAGACCAGCGAACCGCCACCGACGCCCGCGCCGGCGAGCACCATGACGTCCTTGAGCATGTGGATGCGCTGGATGCCGAAGCAGCCGACCTGGGGCGCCCAGACGTAGCGGCGAAGGTCCCAGGACGTCTTCGCGAATTCGTCGTCGGCGAAGCGGCGGCCCGCCTCGATGACGGCGACGCGGTAGCCCTTCTCGGTCAGCCGGAGGGCGGCGACACTGCCGCCGAAACCGGAGCCGACGACGATCACGTCGTAGTCGAAGGCGTCTTCAGTGGTGGTGTTACTGGCAGTCACACCTTCGACTGTAACCTCGGCCACCTCTTCTGACCAGAGGTAAGTTACCGGCCAGTTACCTTCCACCCGGATGCGCGAACGCGGCTGAGGCATCATCGACCGGTGGATACGGATGCTCCGGTGGCGATCGACTTGACGCGTGACGAGCGCACGGTACTGCGCTGTGGCCTGGCGGAATGGGGTGGACCGGCCGCCTGCACCGACGAACTCGCCGTCGCGATGGGCTTCAAAGACGTGCCCGACCTCTTCGAGCAGGCGCGAAGGTTGCGCGCGGCGCTGGCCGACGAAGGACCGCTACGCGCCTCGGAGTGGCGCAAGACCCTGATCGCCACCGAGATCGTGTTCGCCAGCGACGTCTTCGGCTCCGGGATGGACTGGTCGGTCACCACGGGCTTCGCGGACGACGAAACCCTCCCGATCCTGCGAGACCTGCAGCGGAAGATCGCCCGCGCCCTCGGCTCGGCCCGCTACCGCCCCCGGCCCACCTGAGCGCCTTTAGCGGGCTAAACGCGACACACGAGGGACACATGAGGCTGATGGGACTAGTGGGGCACGTGAGCGCAAAGCGGCCCGGATCGCGTTTAGCGGGCTAAACGCGATCCGGGGAGAGGGGGAAGCGGCCAGGGCGGGGAGTCGCGCCAACCCCCCTGGACCCCCCCCCTCCCTACCCTCCCCCCCTTTCCC
>NZ_JBVJCE010000015.1:116468-130920 GCF_055588925.1 Amycolatopsis sp. NPDC041971
CTCGGGTGCTGTTGGGGGGCCAAAACGAAACCAGGGGGAAAAAGGGGGGTGGGGGGGGAGGGGGGGGCAGCGCAACCACCCCCCCCCCCCCCTCCCCTTCCCCCCCCCCCCCCCCCCCCGGGCCGGGGAGCGAGCGTCAGCGGCGGACGGTCAGGCCGACCCGCTGGAACTCCTTCAGGTCCGAGTAGCCCGTCTTCGCCATCGCGCGGCGAAGCGCGCCGAAGAGGTTCACGACGCCCTCGGCGTCCGAAGACGGCCCGAAGAGCAGCGTCTTCAGGTCGACGGCGTAGTCCGGCCCCAGCGCCACGCGCGAACGCGGCAGCGACGGGTGCGCGGCCGCCGACGTCCAATACAGCCCCTGCCCCGGCGCCTCGGAGGCGGCGGCCAGCGGCGCGCCCAGCATGACCGCGTCGGCACCGCAGGCGATGGCCTTGGCGATGTCGCCGGACACGCTCATGCCGCCGTCGGCGAGCACGTGGACGTACCGGCCGCCGGTCTCGTCGAGGTAGTCGCGGCGTGCGGCCGCGGCGTCGACGATCGCGGTCGCCATCGGCGTCCCGATCCCGAGCACGCTGTCGGTGCTCGTCACGCCTCGGCTGGCCCCGTGCCCGACGATGACGCCTGCCGCGCCGGTGCGCATCAGGTGCATCGCGGTGCGGTAGTCGCTGACGCCGCCCGCGATCACCGGGACGTCGAGCCGTCCGATGAAGTCTTTCAGGTCCAGCGGCTCGGTGTCCCGCTGGACGTGCTCGGCGGAGATGATCGTGCCCTGCACGACGAGGATCTCGACGCCGGCCGCGAGCAGGTCCGGCGTGAGCTCGGCGGCGTGCTGCGGGCTGACCCGCGCGGCCACCGTGACCCCGGACTCGCGGACGGTCTTGATCGCCTCGGTCAGCAGGTCCAGCCTGATCGGGGCGGAGTGCAGTTCCTGCAGCTCGCGCACGATCGCGGTCGGGTCCTCGGTGTCCTCGGCCGCCCGGACCAGGCGGAAGATCGCGTCCTCGACGTTCGGGTGCCGCGCCCACAGCCCTTCGGCGTTGAGGACGCCCAGACCGCCGAGCTCGCCGACGGCCACCGCGGTTCCCGGCGACACGATCGCGTCGGTGGGGTGGGTGACCAGCGGCAGCTCGAACCGGTACGCGTCGATCTGCCAGGCGGTGGACACGACCGACGACGACCGGGTGCGCCGCGACGGCACGATCTCCACGTCATCGAGGTCATACGCCCGCCGCGCGGTGCGGCCCATGCCGATCTCGACCAGATCCCGCACGTCAAGTCCCTTCTCGCCGACGACCGTTACACCCCATTGTCGCTAGGCCGCGTGGGTGACCTGCGCACGGGGCACCCGAACCGGGCCCGAAGTCACTCCTGCCCCATTCGCCCCACCCGTTTCGCGTTTAGCCCGCTAAAGTCGCGCGGGTGGGGCAGGAGGGTCAGAAGGAGACCTTCTCCACGGAGTCGGTCCGGAGGACGGATTCCTGCGCGAAGGCCTTCTTGTAGTCGGTCCGGATCTCCTCGATCTCGCGGTTCGCGTCGCGGTCGCTGAACGGGTACACGACGATGATCACCTTCGATTTCTCCCGCGAGATCACCCCGTCCGAACCGCGCCACTGGCCTCGCCCGGTCAGCTCGGTGAATCCGTCCGGGAACCTCGGCGTGACGGCCTTGTCGGTGAACGCGGTGAACTCGGCGTCGGTCAGCTCCCCGCCGCCCGGCTTCGTCGTGCCGAAGTACAGCTCGGTGCGCTTCCACAGCTCACCCGGAGACGCCTGGAGAGCGGCGGCCTCGGGTGCGGAAGGCGCGGCGGAAGCGGTGGGGACGGCGGAAGCCGCCACCCCGCCGCCGAGCCCGAGGGCCGCGGCGGCGAAGACGGCCAGCGCGGTGCGCCGCGAAGTGAACGACATCAGTTCCTCCCAGGAGACTTGATCAGCGGACCAAGTCTCCCGAGAACGGAACCGAACGCGTAAGTGTCTTAAGGGGCGGACTACCGGGTGGTGTAGTTCGGCGCCTCGACGGTCATCGTGACGTCGTGCGGGTGGCTCTCCTTGAGCCCCGCCGCGGTGATCCGCACCAGCTGCGCCTCTTGCAGCTCGGGGATCGTCGACGCGCCCGCGTAGCCCATACCCGACCGCAGCCCGCCCACCAGCTGGTGGACGACGTTCGCGAGCGGCCCGCGGAACGGGATCCGTCCTTCGATGCCCTCGGGGACCAGTTTGTCCTCGCTCAGCACGTCGTCCTGCGCGTAGCGGTCCTTCGAGTAGGACTTCGCCTGGCCGCGCGACTGCATGGCGCCCAGCGAGCCCATCCCGCGGTAGGTCTTGAACTGCTTGCCGTTGACCAGGATCAGGTCACCAGGCGATTCGGCGGTGCCCGCGAGCAGGCTGCCGAGCATCACGGTGGACGCGCCGGACGCGAGCGCCTTCGCGATGTCGCCCGAGTACTGGATGCCGCCGTCGCCGATCACCGGGATCCCGGCGGGGCGCGCCGCCTGGTCGGCCTCGTAGATCGCGGAGATCTGCGGCACGCCGACCCCGGCGACGATGCGGGTGGTGCAGATGGAACCGGGGCCGACGCCGACCTTGATCCCGTCCGCGCCCGCCTCCACCAGCGCCTGCGCGCCGGCCCGGGTCGCGACGTTGCCGCCGACGATGTCGACGGTGTCGCCCAGTTCCTTCTTCAGCAGCGCGACGGTCTCGACGACGGCGCGGGAGTGCCCGTGCGCGGTGTCCACCATCAGCACGTCGACCCCGGCGTCGGCCAGCGCCATCGCCCGTTTGTGCCCGTCCGGGCCGACGCCGACGGCGGCGCCGACGATCAGGCGGCCGTTGGTGTCCTTGGAGGCGTTAGGGTACTGCTCGGTCTTGACGAAGTCCTTGACCGTGATCAGCCCGCGCAGCTTGCCGGCGCCGTCGACGATCGGCAACTTCTCGATCTTGTGGCGGCGCAACAGGCCGAGCGCGGCCTCCGCGGTGACCCCGACCTGCGCGGTGACCAGCGGCGGCTTCGTCATCACCTCGTGCACCGCACGGGTGTGGTCGACCTCGAACCGCATGTCGCGGTTGGTGATGATGCCCACCAGGCTTCCGGCGGCGTCCGTCACCGGCACCCCGGAGATCCGGAACCGCGCGCACAGCGCGTCGACCTCGGCGAGGGTGTCCTCGGGCGAGCAGGTGACCGGGTCGGTCACCATGCCCGCCTCAGAGCGCTTCACGACCTCGACGGCGGCGGCCTGGTCGTCGATCGGCAGGTTGCGCTGCAGCACGCCCATTCCGCCCTGGCGCGCCATCGCGATCGCCATCCGGCCTTCGGTGACCGTGTCCATGGCGGCGGAGACCAGCGGGATGTTCAGGGTGACGTTGCGGGAGAGCCGGGTGCGGGTGCTGACCGCACTGGGCACCACGTCGGACTCGGCCGGCAGCAGCAGCACGTCGTCGAAGGTCAGCCCGAGCATGGCGAACTTGCTCGGGACGGGGGCGGTGACGCTGTCGCTGGACATAGCAGGCGAAGGGCCTTCCTGGCGGTGTTGAGGGGGAGCCGCCGTAGCTGTTTGCATCACGGCGAGGGCCTGCCCCTCATGATATCCGGGCCGGGCGGCCGCCCGGCCCGGGTGGGCGCCCGGTAGCGTGCAGGCGTGCCGCAAGATGCGTTGCCCCCAGACCCGTTCGCGGATGACCCGGACGACCCGGCCCGCGCGTTCATCGACGACGCTGACCGGCTCGACGAGCCGATCAGCGACGAAGAGCGCACCGAGTTGCTGGCCGATCTCTCCGATCTCGCTGTCTACCAGGCGCTTCTCGAACCGCGCGGGGTACGCGGGATCGTGGTCGACTGCGGTGAATGCGACGAACCCCACTACCACGACTGGCATCTGCTGCGCGCCAGTCTCGAGCAGTTGCTCGCCGACGGCCGGATGCGGCCGCACGAGCCCGCGTTCGATCCGAACCCCGGTGACTACGTGAGCTGGGACTACTGCCGCGGGTTCGCGGACGGTGTCACCGCCAACGAGAGCGCCTACTGATCGCGTTTAGCCCGCTCAAGGCGATCGCCTTTAGCGGGCTAAAGGCGATTTGAGACAACACGAAGGGTCTGGTGAGAGCGATCTCACCAGGCCCTTCGGCGTTTTCGGGGTGTTACGTCGTCTCGCCCGCGGCGGGCACCTGCGCTCCGGCACCGGGCGACGGCTCGTTCCGCGAGCCACCGGGATCGTTCCCCGAGGCCGGCGGTGTCGTCGACGTCGTGGGCGGCGGCGGTTCGCTGGATGAGGTCGGCGGAGTCGGCGAGGGAGTCGTGGTGCCCGGCAGAGTCGTGCCGGGGTTGCCGCCTCCGGGCAGCGACGTCGGCGCGGGAGTCGGCTTCGGCGTGAGCTGAGGCGTGGTCGCGACCGGGGTCTGCGACGGCGACCGCTGATCCGGGGGCAACGGCTGTTGTCCGGGGTTCTGCAGCTGAGCACTCAACTGGCGGTGCTGTTCGAGCAGCTGGTCGCGGTTCTCTTCGTCGGTCACCTGACTCAGCGCGGCCTGTGCCTCGTCGAGCGCTTTGCGCGCGTCGTCGAGGCGACCGCCGGCGAGCGCGAGGTTCGCCTTTTCGAGATCGAGTTTGACCGCCGCGGCGGCCTCGACCGACCGGGCGTGGTCGGCGTAAAGCACCTTGGTCAGTCCCCAGAGCGTGTCACCAGGCTGCGCGTCCTTCGCGGCGAGACCGGTACCGGCGAAGGCGATGGCCAGGACGGCCGCGGCGGCGGCCACCGGGACCAGCAGCCGGCGTCTTCCCCCGTGTTTGCGGGCGAGCGCGGCGGTCTTCACGGTGACGACGGCGGTGTCGACGTCGACGAGTTCCGCGAGCGGTTCGCTGTCGATGTCCCGCCGCCAGGCCAGCAGCAGCGCGTTGAGCTCCTGATCGCCGAGGTCGTCGGCCATCCTCGGATCCGAGCCACCGAGGGCGTCGAGCAGCGCGTCATCGGCCTGGACGGCCGACAGATCAGCTGCGAACTCGGCTTCCGAGGGCGTCAGCCCTCTGTCGAAAGCCGTCAGTTCACGATCGGTCCCAGGGGAGAACCGATGGTCGCGATCGGTCACTCAGATCACCTCCTCAGCGGCCAGAACCTTACGTAGGCGCGCGAGGGCGCGATGCTGGGCCACCCGGACGGCGCCGGGGGTGGACCCCACGGCCTCGGCCGTCTCTTCGGCGGACAACCCCACGACCACCCGCAGGACCACGATCTCACGCTGTTTGTCGGGAAGTACGCGCAGCAGCTGCGACATGCGCTCGTTCAGCTCGCCCTGGAGGGCACGCTGCTCGGGACCGACGTCGCCCTCGACCTCGTCGGGGACTTCGGCGACCGGCTCGGCGCGGTTGCGGGCCGCGGCGCGATGCGCGTCGGCCACCTTGTGCTGGGCGATCCCGTAGACGAAGGCCAGGAACGGGCGACCCTGATCACGGTACGAAGGCAATGCCGTGAGCACCGCGAGACACACCTCCTGAGCAACGTCGTCTGCGGAAGCGAACGAACGCTCCTGCCTGCCAACCCGAGCGCGGCAGTACCGCACTACCAAAGGACGGATGGCCGCCAGCAACCGCTCGACCGCTTGAGGATCACCCTCAACAGCAGCGGCGACCGGCTCATCCAGTCCGTCCCCCACATTGGCCATCGCAGACAACAGTCCCAGTGTTACGTATAGGCGTGCAAAGAGTCCGGCGTGTGACTTCGGAGACCACTACCGGTGACAGCTACCGTACCGCCCGGGCCCGCCGCCTTCGCTGACGGCCGTCATCGGCGCGCCGACCTTCCGGCGAGCGCGCTGAACCAGGGTCTTGCTGGTCCCCTTCGCTCGTAATCGAACTTTCCACGAGCCGGAACGCAGTGGGGTACGACGGTCCACCCGGAGGTGGACACGCTCGGGCCAGCGTGCCCGAGCGGTGAACGTTAAGGCACGAAGCGTGACGGGGAACACAGGTACGGGCCAGGGGTACACCCCCGGCCCGTTCGTCACCCGTTGTGCAATCTCAGCGATGAAATCAAGAAAGCGTTGTCAGGAAACAAGTCCACGGCGGAATCCGTGGGCGACCGCCTGTGCGCGGTCTCGAACGCCGAGCTTGCGGAACAAGCGGCGCGCGTGGGTCTTCACGGTGTCTTCGGACAGGTACAGCTCGCGGCCGATCTGTCCGTTGCTCTTGCCCTGGCTCATCCCGCGGAGCACCTGGAGTTCGCGCTCGGTGAGCTGGACGCCGGGGTCGGACGGCTGACGCGGCGCCGGCACCGAGGTGCTGGCGAGCGTGTGAGCCAGTGCGGCGACCAGCTCGGGACGCGAGGCGTCCCAGCGCAGGTAGCCGCGAGCACCGCCGGCGATGGCCGCGGCGATACTGCCCGCGTCGTCCGGGGCGCCGAACACGATCACGTTCGCTTGGGGTTCGCCGAGACGAGCCGCCGGGTGGCTTCGACGCCAGTCGGCACGGCGCGCTGGGTTCCGACCAGCACGACGTCGACCGGCTGACGGGAGTACCGGGCCAGCAGCTCGTCACCGTGCGCTACGCAGTCGATGCGACTGACCCCTGGTACCGCGGACATCACTCGAGTGAGCCCTTCGCGGACACTGCGTCGGTCGTCGCAGATCAAGACCGTCGTCACGGGGTTTCCTTCCTGCAGCCGGGTGACATTCCACTTCCCCTATCGGACGCTTTAGCCCGAACCTTGACACGATCCGGTGGCTTTTTTTGAAAGTTCTTAGCCCGGTTGCCGGAATGGGCCCTCCAACAGGCTAGACGCCCTCAGCCCGGGACCCACGGAGATTCCCGTGCGAGCCGCCTCCCGCAAGGATCTGCGTGCCGTAACACTGCGTGCAACAGTTCGGCCCCTCTGAATCGATACTCATCGGCGTGTCCCGCCGCGAAGTCGGCCGACACCAGGCACGCCACCCACAGAAGTGAATTGAATTCGTATTTATCGGCGGTTTCCCGCGCGCTCTCGACCAGCGCTTTCGCGCGGTCCCGCTCAGCGGAACCGGCATTCACGATCGTCACGCCGAGTACAAGCTGTGATTTGACGACGTGCCGGGACGCGCCCCGCGCCCGCGCCGTTTCCAGCGCCCTTTCCGCAGGTGCGATCCCCGCGGCGGAGATATTACTCGCCAGTTCGATTTCCGCGCCCACCCAACCGGCCCTGGTCCGGGTCCGCCAGTTGCCGGTGTGCACCTCCGCACGGGCCAGCAGCCGCCGGGCGGCGGTCAGCCGACCACGCCCGAGATTGTCCGCCGCGAGACCGAGGAGCGCGTCCGCCCGCGCGCCCTCGGCGTCCAGACCGTCGGGGTCGGGTTCACGTCGTGGCTCCGAGATCACCTGAGCGAGCGCCTCGCCGTCGAGGACGAGCGCCGCCGCGTGCCCGCCCAGCTGCCGTCGATGCGACGCCAGCGTGCTGGCGGCCAGCGACGCGAGCACCGGATCCTCGCTCGCGCGCAACCCGTTCAGCAGCGTGGCCGCCGCCGCGTACCGGCCGCGGGCACCGAGCCCGATCGCGGCGAGCAACCGTCCGCGAGGCGACGCGGGCACCGCGAAGGAGTTCGGCGGCGGCACGCCGTCGCCGAACGCGGCGGACCGCAAGGACGCTTCCATGCGTCCTTTCTATCGCCTCGCACCGACAAGAACGTGCTCGATCCGGTCGGCGGCGGTCGTCAGTTCGCCGAGCAGTTCGATCTTGTCCGGGAGCGTGGCGGGATCCCAGCCCGGTCCGCAGGCGAACATCCTGCTGCGCTGACGGCCGCGCGACACCCTGGCGAACAGGCGCGGATCCGCGGTCGCACGCCGCCCCGACCACAGCACCACCGCCGCCGGGACGCTGCGGCGGACGGTCACCGCGAGCACCTCGGCCGGCAGGGAGGCGCCGAACAGCTGGGCACCGATCCGGCGTCCCGCGAGCGCCGCGGCGAGCGCGTACATGGGCAGGTTGTCGCGCTCGTCCGGCACGCAGGTCAACAGGACCGGCCGTTGGTTACGCGGCTCGCGGAGCACCGGCGTCGCGCGGACGAGGGCCGCGTACACGCATTCGGCGAGCAGGTACTCGACCTCCGCGCCGGCGCTGACACCGCGCCAGCGAGCGCCGAGCGCCGACAGGACCGGCGACAAGACGCCGGTCCACGCGGGCAGCACACCGAGTTCGCGGATCGTGTCGGCGAGCATGCGCTGGACCGCGCCGAAGTCCATCGCGAGCGCGGTCGTGCTCAGCCGCCTGGCGAGCCGGGACGGAACGTCGTGATCCTCGGTCGGCGGCGCGGCTGCCTGCTCCTCCACTCGGACCACGGCGGTCTCCGAAGGCGCCGTCGCCGTGCGGGGCATCTGCTCAAGCGCGTACTTCGCCGCTTCGGCCGTCGAGGCACCGCGGAGCAACGCGCGCTGCATCAGTTCGAGACGGCCGATGTCGGAACTGCCGTAGCGACGGTGACGGCCGTTGGTGTGGCGGCTCGGTCCTACGCCGTATCTGCGGTCCCAGGTGCGCAGGGTGGACGGTGCGACCCCGAGCCGGCGAGCGACCGAGGCCACCGGCAGGGTGGGTTCTTCACTGCTGATCCGAGATCCCACTCGACCCAATATCCAGGCACGCAGGGACCGGGGCAACCGGAACGAAAAGTACCGCTCACACATCCGGGGGATGCCTAACGGCTGAATCGTCTTGAATCGCTTGAACAAGTATTGGCGCGCTTCTAACGTTACCGCCGTTGCACCGAATGGAGTATCCGCAGCGCAGCAGAGCAGGTAAACGCTTCGACCGGATGACGGAGGCGGTCAGGATGGCGGACACACGCAGGCTCCCCGGGCCCAACGCGGATGTATGGGACTGGCAGCTCGAAGGGTCGTGCCGAGGCATGGACAGCGCGTCCTTCTTTCACCCTGACGGCGAGCGGGGGCCGGCCAGAGCCCGACGCGAGGCGAGGGCCAAAGCCGTATGCCTGGCCTGCCCGGTATTGGCCATGTGCCGGAACCACGCGCTCGCCGTGCACGAGCCGTACGGGATCTGGGGCGGGCTGTCGGAATCGGAACGCGAGCACATCATCAAGGCGGGCAAGCGCACCTTGAGCATGTCGAACGGCTGATCCGGCCGAATCGGCGACGCGGAAGGGCGGCATCCGGGTGGGGTGCCGCCCTTCCGCGTCCCGGCCATCGGATCGCCTTTAGCCCGCTAAAGTCGCTCCGCCCGGGCCTGGGTACCTACGTCGCCGGACCGCGTTTAGCGGGCTAAACGCGGTCTGCCCGGCCGCCGCGCCGCCGCCGTCCGGATCGCGATTAGCCCGCTAAAGTCGCTCCGCCCGCGGTCGCGCTCCCCTGCCACCGGATCGCGATTAGCCCGCTAAAGTCGCTCCGACAAGGGGGCCGGGACAGCAAAACGGGGCGGCACTCCGGAGGGAGTACCGCCCCGCTTCGAGGGGTGGAACTAGTGCGCGTGGCCGTGACCGGCCGCGGCGGGCTCCGCCTCGACCGGCTTCTCGACGATGGAGCTCTCCGTCGTGAGCACGAGCCGGGCGATGGAAGCGGCGTTCGCCACCGCGGACCGGGTCACCTTGACCGGGTCGACGATGCCGGCGGCCAGCAGGTCGGTGAGCTCACCGGTGGCGGCGTTGAAGCCGTGGCCCCAGCTCTGCTCCTGGACCTTGTTCACGATGACCGCACCCTCGTAGCCCGCGTTGGTCGCGATCCAGAACAGCGGGGCGGACAGCGCGTCGCGGACGATGCGCACACCGGTCGCTTCGTCGCCCTCGAGGCCGAGGCCGCCGTCGAGCTCCTTGACCGCGTGCACGAGCGCCGAGCCACCGCCGGGCAGGATGCCCTCTTCGACGGCCGCCTTGGTCGAAGCCACGGCGTCCTCGATGCGGTGCTTCCGCTCGTTCAGCTCGGTCTCGGTGGCCGCGCCGACCTTGATCACCGCGACACCGCCGCCGAGCTTCGCCAGCCGCTCCTGCAGCTTTTCGCGGTCCCAGTCGGAGTCGGTGTTCTCGATCTCCTTGCGGATCTGCGCGACGCGTGCGGCGAGGTCGTCCTTGGTGCCGCCACCGTCGACGAGCGTGGTGTCGTCCTTGGTGACGACGATCCGGCGGGCGCTGCCCAGCTGGGCGACCGTGGTCTCGGACAGCTTGTGCCCGATCTCGGCCGAGATGACCTCGCCGCCGGTGACGACCGCGAGGTCGTCCAGGAACGCCTTGCGGCGGTCACCGAAGAACGGCGCCTTGACCGCGACGGCCGTGATCGTCTTGCGCAGCGAGTTCACCACGAGGGTCGACAGCGCTTCGCCGTCGACGTCCTCGGCGATGATCAGCAGCGACTTCTTGGCCTCGACGACCTTCTCCAGCACCGGGAGCAGGTCGGCCAGCGCCGAGATCTTCTCGCGGACCAGCAGGATGTAGGCGTCCTCGAGGATCGCCTTCTGCTCCTCCGGGTTGGTCGCGAAGTGCGCCGACAGGAAACCCTTGTCGAACTGCACACCCTCGGTGATCACGAGTTCGGTCGCCAGCGTGGACGACTCCTCGATCGTGATGACACCGTCTTCGCCGACCCGCTCGACGGCCTCGCCGAGCAGGGCGCCGATGGCCGCGTCACGCGAGGTGACGGTGCCGACCTGGGCGATGTTGTCGCGGCCCTTGACCGGGGTCGCCTTCTCCTTGAGCACCGCGATGACCTTCTCCGCGGCGGCCTCGATGCCGCGACCGACCGCGGTCGGGTTGGCGCCGGCGGCGACGTTGCGCAGGCCGACCTTCACCAGCGACTGCGCGAGCACGGTCGCGGTCGTGGTGCCGTCACCGGCTACGTCGTTGGTCTTGGTGGCGACGCTCTTGGCGAGCTGGGCACCGAGGTTCTCGAACGGGTCGTCGAGCTCGATCTCGCGAGCGACGGTGACGCCGTCGAGGGTGATGGTCGGGCCGCCGAACTTCTTGTCGAGTACGACGTGGCGTCCGCGCGGGCCGAGGGTGACCTTGACCGCGTCGGCGAGCTTGTTCACCCCGCGCTCGAGCGCGCGACGAGCGTCCTCGTCGAAACTGATCTGCTTGGGCATGGCGTGTTCCGCTTACCTTCCAGTTCTAAAGCTCGGAAAACACGAACGCCCCGGTCCCCGGCAATGCGGGGCCCGGGGCGTCATGCGCTGAGAGCGGACGTCAGTTGATGACGGCCAGCACGTCGCGGGCGGAGAGGATCAAGTAGTCCTCACCGTTGTACTTCACTTCGGTGCCGCCGTACTTGGAGTAGATGACGACGTCGCCGACGGAAACGTCGAGCGGGACGCGGTTGCCCTTGTCGTCGATGCGGCCCGGGCCAACGGCCAGAACCTTGCCCTCCTGGGGCTTCTCCTTGGCGGTGTCGGGGATGACGAGGCCGGAAGCGGTCGTCTCCTCGGCCTCACTCGTCTGGACAACGATCTTGTCCTCGAGCGGCTTGATGTTCACGCTCACCGGGTTGACCTCCACGGTCGTCGAAAGCGTTGGCAGGATGAGTTACGGCTCCTACCACCCCCGCCGTCGCGGGTGCCGGGGCGTGTTCGGGCCGTGCAATTAGCACTCTAGCCATGTGAGTGCCAGCTCCGCAAGCAGGGTCCCCTCACCTTGACTCCGAGCGCCTGACCGGGCGTTTTGGTCGCCAGACCACGCCGGATCGCGTTTAGCCCGCGAAACGCAAGTCGGCGAGGTCGGTCACCAGGGCATCGGGGCCGACGGCGGCGAGGGTCCTGTGCTTCGCCGGTGTGGTCGCGAGAGCGATCGAAGCGACACCGGCGGCGCGAGCGGCCAAGATGTCGGCGGCCGAGTCGCCGACCATGACGCACTGCCGAGGTGAAGTGCCGAGAGCCTTCACCGCGGCGTCGAGGAGCGTCGGCTGAGGCTTCAACCGCGCGGGGTCGCTCGTCATCCGCGCGCTGATCCCGCGCACCTGTTCGGCGAGTTCGTGCAGCGCGAGGAAGGACCGGATCGCGTCGACGGAGTTGTTGCTCACGATCGTCACCGTGAACCCCTGGGCGACCCACTCGCGAAGGACTTCCGCGACACCGGGCGCCGGCGAGGTCAGCGCGACCGCCTCCCCCTCCAGGCGGTTGAGCTGCCGCTCGACGACGTGCGCGGCGTTCGGACCGCACGAGGCCGCGTATCGGAGCACGTCGAACGGATCGGCGGAGGCGTTCACCTCGGCGGGCAGATCGGGTCCGACCAGGCGCTTGAGCCTGTCCGCCACCTCACTCGCCGGGAACCTGGCGAACACGTCGCACACCGGACCGTCGAAGTCGAGGAAGACATGGTCCTTCTCCTGCAGAAGCTCCTTCACCCCAGTCATGCCCCCACCTTGCCACCGGATCGCGTTCAGCCCCCTGAACGCGATCCGGAGGGACCTTACGGAGCAGGCCGGTTTCTGGTTAGGTTCCGACCATTGGGGTCGGTCCTGTTCACCAGACCTAGTCACTGGGGGTTCACGCCCATGCCGCGTCCCTTCCGTCCTGTCGCCCTCGAGCCGCTCCGGCGCCGGTCCAAACGGACCGCCGGACTCGCGGTCCTAGCCCTCGCCGCCGGCCTTCTCGCCGCCGTGCCCGCCGAAGCCACCCCTGCGGACCAGCAGCGGCAGGGGGACTTCGCGGCCGCCGCGCGGGAGTTCGGCGTTCCCGAGAACGTCCTGCTCGGCGTCTCGTTCCTGGAGTCGCGCTGGGACTTCAACGCCGGCACTCCGAGCACGTCCGCCGGCTACGGCCCGATGCACCTGACCGACCTGCGCGAAGCGGGCACAGGCACGCATCACGACGAAGGCGAGGAGGATCCGCGTGGAGACGACGCCCGCCGCGCGAAACTCCCGGCGACACCGGCGCCGAAGCCTCCCCCGCCCGGCCTCCAGACCATCGACGAGGCGGCCGCGCTGATCGGGCAGGACGTCGCGACGCTGCGCGCGGACACCACCCAGAACATCCGCGGTGGCGCCGCTCTGCTGGCGAAGTACCAGCGCGAAACCGGCGACTGGAAGGCCGCCGTCGCGCGCTACAGCGGCGCGAAGGACGCGGTGGGAGCGCAGTCCTTCGCCGACGAAGTCTTCGACACCATCTCCAAGGGCGTCAGCCGCACGACCGACGACGGTCAGAACGTCACCCTCGCCGCGACACCGACGAGCCCCGTGCGCGCCAAGGCCGAGAACCCGAAGACGGAGTGCCCGAAGACGGTCTCGTGCCTTTCGGTGCCGGCGCCGTACCAGGAGTTGCCGGACAACGACTACGGCAACCACGACAAGGCGAACCGGCCGAAGAGCCAAAAGGTCGAATACATCATCATCCACGACACCGAGGGCTATTGGGACACGGCGATGGACCTTGTCACCGACCCGACGTACGTGAGCTGGCACTACACGATCCGCTCGTCCGACGGTCAGATCGCGCAGCACGTGCCGACCAAGGACGTCGCCTGGCACGCGGGCAACTGGTACGTCAACGCGAAGTCCGTCGGCATCGAGCACGAGGGCTTCGCCGCGAAGGGCACTTGGTACACGGAGGCGATGTACCGCACCTCCGCGAAGCTCGTCGGCTACCTCGCGCGGAAGTACGACATCCCGCTCGACCGCGCGCACATCCTCGGCCACGACAACGTGCCGGGCACGATCCCCTCGACCATCAAGGGCATGCACTGGGATCCGGGCCCGTATTGGGACTGGGCGCACTACTTCGACCTGATGGGCGCGCCGCTGTCCGGTTTCGGCCGCCCCGGCTCGCCGCTGGTGACCATCACGCCGGACTTCGCCACGAACAAGCCCGCGTTCACCGGCTGCGAGACCGCCGGAAAGCCTTGCCCGGCAAGGGGTTCGGGTTCGGTCGTGCTGCGCAGCGAGCCGAACGACTCGGCGCCGCTGCTCAAGGACATCGGCCTGCGCCCGGACGGTTCGTCGAGCACGATGGCCGTCTCCGACATCGGCAGCCGGGCGGAGACCGGCCAGCGGTACGTGGTCGCCGAGCGGCGTGACGGCTGGACGGCGATCTGGTACCTCGGCCAGAAGGGCTGGTTCCGCGACCAGCGCACGACGAGCCCGGCGTTCGGCCTGGTCGTCACGCCGAAGCCCGGACTGGCGACCGTGCCGGTCTTCGGACGCGCGTATCCGGAGGCGGAGGCGTACCCGGCGAATGTGCCGGCGCAGCAGGTCGTCCCGCTGCCGTACACGTTCTCGGCCGGGCAGCGGTACTCGCTCGGCAACCTGCTCGGCTCCGAGTACTACTCGGCGACCACGTTCGATCCGGCGAACCACGTGGTCGTCAAGGGCAAGACCAGGTACGTCCAAATCCAGTTCGGACACCGGATCGCCTTCGTGAAGGCGGACGACGTCCGGATCCTCCCCGCCGCCTGACCCTCGCGGGGGGGGGGGGGGGGGGGGCGAAGGGGGGGGGGGGGGGGGGGGGAGGGGGCTCAGAGAAAAAGGAAAACCAAAGAGGGTGCTGTGGTGCGTCACCTCCTCTACCACACACCCC
>NZ_JBVJCE010000015.1:130930-240776 GCF_055588925.1 Amycolatopsis sp. NPDC041971
CTCTTGCTACCGCTACTCCTCCCACTCCCCCCCCCCCCCCCCCCCCCCCCCCCCCCCCCCCCCCCCCTCCCCTCCCCCCCCCCCCCCCCCCCCCCCCCCCCGCGGAGCGGGTCAGGAGTCCAGCGCGACCTTGACCCCAGGGGCGTGCTCGGTGTTCCGCCGCGTCTTCGACCAGCCGTTGCGGCCGCGCACCAGCCGGAACAGCGCCCGCCACGACGTGATGTAGAACGTGTAGATGTACAGCGCGTAGGCGAAGCCCATCCCGAGCCCACGCAGGAGATTGCGGCTCTTCAGGCATTTGAGCTGATAGATCGGGCCCCACACGATGAACGGCAGCAGCCCGAACGAGCCGTAGATGGCGAACAGGATCCACGCGCCGTCGTCGGCGAACCAGGTCCACATCCGTGCCGGATCGCCCGCCGTGGTGAACAGCAGCAGAAAGAACGGGATCGGGTACAGCAGCGAGCCGAGCAACTGCATCCACGGCTGCGCGAGGTAGTACATCATCTCCGCCGCGCCCAGCGTGCTCACATGCGGCGAATCCCAGATCCGGCGGAGATACCGGGAACACTGCATCGTGCCCTGACCCCAGCGGGTGCGCTGCACCAGGAACCGCCGCAGGCTGTACAGCCCTTCCTGCTTCACATGGGAGTCCGGCGTGTACCCGGTTCGCCAGCCCGCGGTCAGTAGGTGCACGCCGAGTTCGAAATCCTCCAGCAGCGAACCGCGCCACGGCTGCGCGTCCTCGCCCGCGATCGAGTCCAATGCGGACAGTCGCGTGAACTGACCGTTGCCGCCCATGGAGATCGTGCCGGTGAACCCGCGCGAGGTCTGGATCGCCGCGATGGCCGTACGGAACTCGAGATCCTGCATCTGGGCCAGCTTCAGCCCGAAGGCGCGCGAGAACCAGTTCTTTCCCGGCGGTCGGGTGCCTGCGTTGCCCATCCAGACGTCGAGTTGCACCGCGCCGATCGTCTCGTCGCCGAAGAGATGGTCCGCGGCGCACACCTCGAGGCAGTTCTCCGCCGGCCGGCCGTCCGCGTCGACGACCACCACGACGACGTCGTCACGGCTCGCGTCCGGGCCCATCCAATCGTTGAGCGCCTGATAAGCGGCGTTGAGCGCGTCCCCTTTGCCCGTCCTCGCCTCCGGACGGCGCCGGGGAACGAGGTGCAGGTATGGGTCGTAGCCGCCGTTGCGCCGCCAGATCGACTTGACCACGCGTGCCGTGCGGTCCTCGGAGTCGTCGTCGACGACCCAGACGTGCGCGTGCCGGAACGTCGAACGCAGGTAGCGCACCGTTTCGCGGATGACGGTCTGTTCGTCCCGGCACGGGACGAAGAAGTGCCAGGTGAAGTCGGCGGCGTCACCGACGGGCGCGGGCCTGCGCCGCAGGTACGGCACGACGATCACGACCACGTACACGATGAACGCGACGCTCATGGTGAGCGCGAAAGCCTGCGTGATCGCGAGCAGGATCTTGATCGAGCCGCCGCCCATCAGGCTGTCCCGCGCTCGGCCCGCGGCTTGCGCGTGCTCAGCCAGACGAACAGCACGAGGGCGACCGCGCCGCCGATGACGCTGACCATCGAGCCAAGCAGGGTGTGACCCCAGTAATAACCTTCGTCGATACCCATCATGTTCACGAGTCCCACGATCGCCAAAACCCTCATCTGATTGACAAGAATGACGGCGATCGCGGAAATCACCAACGAAGAGAACAGCCTCTTCGCATTTCTGGGACGGAAATACAACATGACGGCGGTCACCAACAACAGGGGTAGCAACATGAATGCCGAAGAGCATTCCGGCGTCATTCTTAACCCGAGTGGAGTATCGCCGGACAACCCAAAGTAGACAGTCTCACGTTCACCGGCGACGAAGACACCCGATGTGGTGATAACTCTCAGTATCAGCCCGGAAAGCTGTACTTCGAACACCCGATACAGGCGTTCGGCCAGCACCAGGCCGACCGCGACGGCGATCACCGCCAGCACCGCCATACGCAGCGGAAACCGGCGGGGACCAGGCAAAGGAGCGCTCGCAACGGCCACGGTGACCCTCTCAGCAAAGGCGCAGCAGACGACGGATTCGACGAAGTGGACGGGGACCTCGCCGACGAGAGTAAGTCAGCGGGAGCCGGCTCATCCGACCGGGGTTCACGTTGTGAATGTGATCATGAGCCCTTTCGGCACGATCGTGGAGAAACTGGCTAGCCCGAACGAGTGACGCTATCAATGACGTGCGGTAAATGTCCCCCAAGGTCACCCGATCAGGTGATACTCGCAGTTTTTCGTTCAATTTGGGAAACACTCGGCGATAGACGGTCCGCTAGCCGAGTCAGGCCAGCTGAGGATTCGTCCGCAACGGTCGTGCCCATGCGCCGACCGCAGATGAAAGCCCCCCCCCACGAATAAATTCGGAGGACCAGTTGAAGAACACGCACCTCTTGCGACGAGGCGGAGTGCTCGCCGCTGTGGTGGCGAGCGTGGCTCTCGCCGGTGCGGTGCCCGCCTCGGCGGCCCCCGGTGACGGCTCCGCTTATGGCGTCAAGGTCGATGTGAAGCTCCTCGGCCTCGACGCGGTGAAGGCCGGGCCGCTCGCCGAAGCGAAGACCTCCGGGCCGACCACCAACAGTCTCGCGAAGGCGAACGTCACCGGTGTGCTCACCGCTGGCGCGATCAACACCGAAGCCAAACGCGACGACAACTCCGGTGCGGTGACGGCCAAGGCGAGCACCGCCGATGTCGGCCTGCCGCTGCTCAAGAGCGCGCTCGGCGACGTCGGCGTCAAGCTCGTCGAAGCCACCTGCACCGCGACTCAGAAGGGTGTGCAGGGCGGGACGAACCTCGTCGGCGCGAACCTCGGCAGCGCGGGCGCGGTCGACTCCACGCCGGCACCGAACACCCAGGTCAAGGTCGGTCTCGGCACCGTCAACGTCGCGACGATCATCCTGAACGAACAGATCAAGAACAACGACGGCAGCCTGACCGTCAACGCGATCCACGTGAAGCTGCTGGGCGGCGCCCTCAACCCGCTCGGCTCCGGCGACGTGATCGTCTCGTCGGCCACCTGCGGTCCGGCCGGTCTGCCCGTGCCGCTCGCCTCGGGCGCGGGGCTGTGGATCGGTCTCGGACTGCTCGGTGCCGTCGCCGTTCCGGTCGGGATCCGCGTCGTCCGCAACCGGCGTCCGGCGACCACCGCCTGACCAGGGTGAAGTGAGGCCGAAATGTACAAGTTGCCTGGCGCCGGAGTCGGCGTCGCCGGTGGCGGGGTGGGTGCCCTCGCCGCCACCGGGGCCGATGTCGGCTGGTGGCTGGCCATCGGGGTGATCCTGCTGGTTCTCGGAACCATCGCGGTCATCGCCGGCTACCGCCGCACGAAACGGCTCGGCGAAATGGGGAGCTGACGCTTCCCTGGACGGAACGGCCGCCGGCGTGTGCCCCTCGTGCGCCGGCGGCCGCCACCCGCGTTTTGCGGGACACTGGAAATCGTGGATGAGGAGCGCGAACGCGTGGACGTGATGTTGCTGGCCGGAACCCGCCCGGAGGCGGTCAAGCTCGCGCCGCTGGCATTGGCGCTGGCGGAGCACCCGCACCTACGGCCCTTCGTCGTCCACAGTGGACAGCATCAGGGCATGGTCGAACAGGCGCTGATCCCGTTCGGCCTGCCTGTCGACGCCTGGCTCGACATCCCACCGCGAACCACCGGGACCCAGGCGGAACTCGTTTCCGGGGTGCTTCCCGCGCTCGACGAGCTGCTGCGGCGGGTCGCGCCCGCGGCGGTCGTCGTCCAGGGTGACACGACGACGGGACTGGCGGGCGCGCTCGCCGCGTTCTGGCTGGGCATCCCGGTCGTGCATCTGGAAGCGGGGCTGCGCACGCACGACCTCGCCGCGCCGTTCCCCGAAGAGGGGACGCGGCAGATGATCTCGCGCATCGCCGCCCTGCACCTCGCGCCGACGCCGGGCGCCGCGGCCGCGCTGCGCGCGGAAGGTGTTCCGCGCCAACGGATCGCCGTCACCGGCAACACCGTCGTCGACGCCGTGCTCGCGATCGCCGAACGTGATCTCCCGGCGAGGGACACCGCGCTCGCGTTGCTGGAGATGGAGATCGCCGAGGCGGGCGAACGCCTCGTCCTCGTGACGTCACACCGGCGCGAGTCCTGGGGCGAGCCGCTGAGCCGTACGCTCGCGGCCATCGAACTGATCGTCGCGGAGCACAGCGACGTCCAGGTGCTGTTCCCGGTGCACCCCAACCCGGACGTGCGGGAGCAGGTCATGACCGCGCTGGATGGGACCCCGCGGGTGACGATCACCGAACCGCTCGAATACCCCGATCTCGTACGCGCGCTGCGGCTCGCCAAGCTCGTCCTGACCGATTCCGGTGGTATCCAAGAGGAAGCGCCGACCTTCGGCACGCCTGTCCTCGTGCTCCGAGACGTCACCGAGAGGCGGGAAGCCATCGAGGCGGGCTGCGCCTGGCTGGTCGGGACGGACACCGGCCTCATCGCCGACACCGCGGCGAAGATCCTGCGCGGCGATCTCCACCCGACGCATGCCGGAAACCCTTACGGTGACGGCAATGCCGCCGCGTTGTCGGTGGCGGCGCTGGAGGAGCTGCTCAACCTCGCCCCGGCGCCGCGCACCGCCGCCGAATCGCGCTAGATCGAGACGATCTGGACCGGCAGTGCCGGATTGGCGGAGAAGTCGAGTGAGGCTCGCGGACGTCCGGCCGCGACCACGTGGGCGCCGAGCGCGGCGATCATCGCGCCGTTGTCCGTGCACAGCCGCGGCCGCGGGACGCGCAGGGTGATCCCGGCCTCGGCGCAGCGCTCGGCGGCGAGTTCGGACAGCCGTGAATTCGCCGCCACACCACCGGAGATCACCAGCGTGTCCACTCCGTGTTCCTTGGCCGCGCGGATCGCCTTCATGGTCAGAACGTCGGCGACGGCTTCCTGGAACGACGCCGCGACGTCGTCGACAGGGATCGCCTCGCCGCGGCGCTCGGCGCCTTCGACCCAGCGTGCGACCGCGGTCTTCAGGCCGGAGAAGGAGAAATCGAATTTGGCGTCACGCGGGCCGGTCATCCCTCGGGGGAACGCGATGGCCGCGCCGTCGCCGTTCTTGGCGGCCTTGTCGATGGGCGGGCCGCCGGGGTACGGCAGTCCGAGGACGCGGGCGACCTTGTCGTAGGCTTCGCCCGCCGCGTCGTCCACAGTGGACCCGAGTTCGGTGATCTCCGACGCGATGTCGTCCACCAGAAGCAATTGCGTGTGCCCGCCCGAAACGAGCAGGGCGAGGCAGCGGCCGGGCAACGGCCCGTGCTGGAGCGTGTCGACGGCGATGTGCCCGGCCAGATGGTTGACGCCGTAGAGCGGGATGTCGAGCGCGGCGGCGTACGCCTTGGCCGCGGCGACGCCGACCAGGAGCGCACCGGCGAGACCGGGTCCGGCGGTGACCGCGATGGCGTCCACATCGGACAGTTTCAGGCCAGCCTTGTCGAACGCGCGCTCGACCGTCGGGACCATCGCCTCCAGGTGCGCGCGGCTGGCGACCTCGGGCACGACGCCGCCGAAACGGGCGTGCTGGTCGACGCTGGAAGCGACCTCGTCGGCGAGAAGTTCGACCGTGTCGTCGTCGTGCAGGCGGACGAGGCCGACGCCGGTCTCGTCGCACGAACTCTCGATGCCCATGATGATGCGCGGCATCAGCCCGCCACCTCGTCTCGGACCTGGGCCCGCGGACGGGCCATCGTGTAGGCGTCGGCGCCGGAAGGCTGGTAGTAGCGCTTCCGGAGGCCGATGCGTTCGAAACCGTGCTGCTCGTAGAGCGTGATCGCCGCGTCGTTGTCCGTGCGGACCTCGAGGAACACCGGTGCGGCGAGCTCGTCCGCGCGGTCGAGGAGCGCCGTCAGCATCGCGGTGCCGATGCCCTTGCGCTGGTGCTCGGGGTCGACGCCGATCGTGTGGATGCTCGTCTCGTAGTCGCCGCGGCGGCCGACGACGGCGAGCCCGGCGTAACCGAGGACCTCGTCACTTTCCTCCGGACGGGCGACGAGATAGTGGCCGCCGGCGTCGAGCTCGGCGTGAAAGGCGTAGGCGGTCCACGGCGAATCGCCGGGAAAGAGGATTTTCTCTATCTCGACACAGCGGGGAATATCCTTGCGGCGTAAGGGTTCCAGCCTCACGGCGTGGTCACCTTCTTGCGCGCGGCCGGTTCGACGGCGTCCGGGCGGCGGAGGTAGAGCGGAGTGAGCGGGGCGGGCTCGTTGTGGAAGTCGGCGGCCTTGACCAGTCCGAGGGGTGACGGGAAGCGCGGCTCGATCGGCTGGACGCCGAGGGCGTCCGCGTAGAGGAGGGCGCCGTCACCCGCCGCGACCTTGATGGTGGTCTCGAGTTCGGCCGGACGCTGAACGTGTGGCCCGTCGGTGCGGGAGCCGTCGGCCGTGTACGCGGCCCAGTAGACCTCGCGGCGCCTCGCGTCGGTGAGGACGAGGAAGGGCGCTTCGCCGGGGGCGACGTCGGCGGCGATCGCGTCGAGACTGCAAACCGGGTGGGCGGGGATGCCGAGGGCGTGGGCGAGCGACGCGGCGGTGGCCATTCCGGCGCGAAGGCCGGTGAAGGGGCCGGGGCCGACGCCGCAGACGATGGCGTCGAGGTCGCGAAGCGTGACGCCCGCGGCCTTGACGACTTCGAGAGCGTGGGGCGTGATCAGCTCGCCGTGCGCGCGCGGATCGACCGTGACGCGGTCGCCGCGTGACTCGAGGGCGTCGCCGTCCAGGGCGACGAGGCCCGCGGTGACCGCCGGGGTCGAGGTGTCGATGGCCAGTACCAGCACGGTTACCCAGCCTACGACCAGCGCCCCGGATCGCGTTTAGCGGGCTGAAGGCGATCGGGTGCCGGGGCCGCTCCCCTGCCCCCGGATCGCGTTTAGCCTGCTAAAGGCGACCCGCACGCCCCCGCCCTCCGGCCCCCGGATCGCGTTTAGCCCGCGAAAGTCGCTCTCGCCCTCCGGCCCCCCAGATCGCGTTTAGCCGGCTAAACGCGATCCGCGCGGTCGCCGCACTCCGGCCCGTGCCCGCCGCCGGAGCGCGTTTAGCCCGCGAAAGTCGCTCCGACGGCAGGGTGTGAAGCAGGTCGCAGGGACGCGGGTGGGCGGCGCGGTACGGTCCTGCGAGGGCCGCGTGCCCCGGCCGGCGAAGTCGAGCAGGAGGTCACACGGTGCCCGATCGGTTGTTCCCCACGCTGGCGAGTGGCTCCGGCAAGGAGGCGCTCCGCTTCGGCGACACCTCCCTGACGTACACCGATCTCGCGGCCGTCGCCGGCACGCTCGCCCGCGACCTGCCCAGCGGCCGCGTCGCCGTCTGGGCGACACCGACGGTGCACACCAGCGTCGCCGTGGTCGCCGCTCTGCTCGCCGGCGTCCCCGCCATTCCGCTCAACCCGAAGATCGGCGAGCGCGAACTCGCACACATCCTCGCCGACAGCGAGCCCGTCCTCGTACTCGCCGAACCGGGCGCCGACCTGCCCTCCGGCCTCGACGGTCTGCCGCGCCGCGACATCACCCTCGAAGGCGCACCTGTCGATCTCCCCGCGGAACCGGACGAAGAAACCCCTGCGCTCATCGTCTACACCTCGGGCACCACCGGCCCGCCCAAGGGCGTCGTCCTCCCCCGCCGCGCGATCTCGACCACCCTCGACGCGCTCGAGGACGCCTGGGCGTGGACTTCCGACGACGTCCTGGTCCACGGTCTCCCGTTGTTCCACGTGCACGGCCTGATCCTCGGCATCCTCGGACCGCTCCGGCGCGGCGGCTCTGTCCGGCATCTCGGCCGGTTCTCCACCGAAGGCGTCGCACGCGCGCTCACCGCAGGGGCGACGATGATGTTCGGCGTCCCGACCATGTACCACCGCATCGCGGGCGAAGTCGGCGAAGACCCGTCGCTCGCCGAGGCCCTGAGCGGCGCCCGGCTGCTCGTCTCCGGATCGGCCGCACTTCCCGTCCACGACCATCAGCGCATCACCGCGGCGACCGGACGGCGCGTGATCGAGCGCTACGGGATGACCGAGACCCTCATGAACTCCAGCATCCGCGCCGACGGCGAGCACGTCCCCGGCACTGTCGGCGTTCCGCTGCGCGGCGTCGACCTGCGGCTCGTCGACGAAGCGGGAAAGCCCATCGAGGAGATCGAGACCGTCGGCGAGATCCAGGTCTGCGGGCGCAACCTGTTCACCGAATACCTCAACCGCCCCGACGCGACCGAAGCCGCCTTCGACGACGGCTGGTTCCGGACCGGCGACATGGCGACCCGTGACGCGGCCGGATACGTGAAGATCGTCGGCCGGAAGGCGACGGATTTGATCAAGAGCGGCGGCTACAAGATCGGCGCGGGCGAAATCGAGAACGCGCTCATGGAGCATCCCGATGTCGCGGAGGTCGCGGTCACCGGCGAGCCCGACGACGACCTCGGCGAGCGCATCGTGGCCTGGGTGGTGCCGGAGGGTGAGCGCCCGACCGAGTCGGAACTCGCCGACCATGTCTCGCGCCTGTTGTCGCCGCACAAACGACCTCGGGTCGTCCGCTTTCTGGAAGCGTTGCCGCGCAACGACATGGGCAAGGTCATGAAACGGGCGCTCGGATGAGCAGGCCCTCGGCGCGGTCCGTCGTCAAGGAGATCGCGACCGGTTTCGAAGAGCTGGACGTTCCGCGATCCGATGAGCCGGACGACGGGCCGATCGGCTGGCCGGGGTACCGATCGGCACGAGAGGCCGCCGAGGAGCGGACCGGCGAGGACGAGTCCGTGCTTTGCGGAACCGCCGAGATCGGCGACGTCGAGGTGGTCGTGATCGCCTTCGAGTTCGGCTTCCTGGGCGGGTCGATCGGTCAGCGGACCGGTGATCGTGTCGAGGCGGCGTTCGCGCGGGCCGTGGAGTCGCGGTTGCCGGTGGTGTCGCTGATCGCGACCGGCGGAAGCCGCATGCAGCAAGGCATGCGCGCGCTCACGCAGTTGCAGCGCGTCGCGCGGGCAGCGGCCGGTGCCCGGTCGGTGCCGCAGCTCTCGGTGCTGCGTGATCCGACCACCGGCGGCGGCTGGGCGACACTCGGTGCGAGTGCCGACGTCGTTCTCGCGCTGCCCGAGGCCCAGGTCGGTTTCGCGGGCTCCCGAGTGCGCCCCGCCGGCGCGCCCGCTGAGGCGTACACGGCCGAAGCGAAGCTCGCGTGGGGCCAAGTCGACCGGATCGTGGCCCCGGCCGACCTTCCCGCTGTACTCGAGCGGTGGTTGCGCTTGCTGACATCGCCGACGACGGAAGCCGCCGAGCCTCCAAGCGCGCTCGGGCTGACGAGCTTGCCCGATAACGGCTGGTCCGCGGTCCAAGCGGCGCGCGCCGCTGACCGACCGAGGGCCGCGGAGTACCTCGACGTGTACTTCGACTGGCGTGAGGACGTCTCGGGCGACAGGTGCGGCGGAGTCGACTCCGGCGTCCTGTGCGGCTTCGGGTGGCGAGACGGCCGCGCGATCGCGTACGCGGCGCAGTGCGGAACCCCGACGCTGCCCGCGGGCTTTCGGACGGCGGCGCGTCTGGTTCGGCTCGCGTCGCGACTCGGGATTCCGGTCCTCACCCTCGTCGACACCCCGGGCGCGGCGAACGACGAGGCGGCCGAGCAGTCCGGGGCCGGCGCGGCGATCGCGGAGTTGTTCGAGGCGGTCGCGAGCGCGGCCGTGCCGATCACGACGCTGGTGATCGGGGAAGGCGGATCCGGCGGCGCGCTCGCGTTCGCGGCGCCGGGGGCGACCTGGGTGACGCCCGACGCGTACTTCTCGGTCACCTCGCCGGAGGCGGCCGCGGCGATCCTCAAGCTGCCCGCCGACGAAGTCCCCGCTCTCGCGGACCGCCTGCGGCTACGCCCCCAAGACCTGGTCGACCTGGGAATCGCGCGCTCCGTAGTGAACCCAGCGAGCCCGGTCCGCCCGGCCGGATCGCGTTTAGCCCGCTAAAGGCGATCCGGCGGTCCCGGGGCTCAGATCGCGTTTAGCCCGCTAAACGCAAGTCGGGCGCGCGAGACGTCCAGGTGCCGTGCGGCTCCAGGGTGACCATGCGGACGTCGTCCTCACGACGCTCCAGCCGCACGACGAGGTAGTCGTCCGAGAGGCGCTCCGCGGCCCCCTCGCCCCATTCGACGACGAGGGCGGACCGCTCCAGTTCGGTATCGAGGTCCAGGTCGTCCAGCTGCGAGAGATCCCCGCCGAGCCGGTACGCGTCGACGTGCACGAGCGCGATCCCCGCCTCGCCCGCCGGATGCACCCTGGCGAGCACGAACGTCGGCGAGCTGACCCGCCCGCCGACGCCGAGACCGTCCGCGATCCCGCGGGTCAGCGTCGTCTTGCCTGCCCCGAGCGGCCCGGCGAGCAGCACCACGTCGCCCGCGCGCAGCGAACGTCCGAGCTCACGCCCGAAATCCATCGTCGACTCGGGAGTCGGGAAAGCGAAATTCATCAGTGCTGCCACCACCAGGTCCGCCGTTCGGAAGTCTCACCATCGGTGCCCGTGCACCGTTGCACCAAGTCGATCAGGTGGCTGTTCACCAGTTCGGGTTGTTCCAGCTGCACCATGTGTCCCGCGCCGCGCACACGCACCAGCTCCGCGTCCGGCAGCTCCGCCGCGATCCGCTCGGCGTGCGCGATGGGCGTGAACCGGTCGGAATCCCCGCCGATGACCAGCACGTGCGCGTGCTTCAACCCGGCGAGCGCGGCGTACCGGTTGTGGCTGCCGAGCGTGTCGACGAAGTTCACGAGCCCGCGCACCGGCGTCACTTCGAGCATCTGCAGCATGAAGTCGACAAGTCGCGGAGACACTTCCCGGCTGCCGAAAGCCAGCCTGCGCACAGCTTGCCGGGTCAGCTGCCCGCCTGCCGCGCGCACGAACTCGACGAGTCCCGGCTGCCAGCCCGCCAATCCGCCGACGCCGCGGGTGAGCGGGTTGTACTTCGAGAGCAGTGATCTCGGCAGTCCCCGAGCGCCGACTTCGCCCGCCGCGGTCGCGATGAACGCGACCCCGCAGACGCGGTCGTCGAACAGCTCGGGGTGCTCCACGGCGAGCTCCATGACCACCATGCCGCCCATCGAGTGCCCCATGAGCACGAGGGGTCCCTCCGGCACCACCGAGCGCAGGACCATGTCGAGGTCGCGCGCCAGCTGCTCGATGGTGCTGGTCTCGGCGTTCGCGGCGCCGGATTGCCCGTGCCCGCGATGGTCGAAGTAGACCTGACGCACCCGCGGCAGCTTCAGCGAAGCGAGGTCTCGCCGCTGGAAGTACCAGCAGCGCTTCGACAACGCGAAACCGTGCACGCCGACGACGGTCAGCTCCGGTTCGCCCCCATCGGCCGGATCGATCTCCTCGACCGAGAGTGGCGTGCCGTCCTCCGCCGCCACTGTCGAGGTCCGGTCCGGTTCAAGATCCCCCAACGGCTCGTCCACGAACGGTTCCTCACTCTGCCGCCGCTGCTGTGCGGCGACGGCGATCGCGGCGGCGGTGCCGGTGGCCACCGCACCGACGCCGCCGACGATGGCCAGCAGTCTTCGTGAAGGTGTCACGAGCCTGCCTCCAGATACGTCCGGTGGATGCGCGGGCGGTACATCGAAGTGACGATCTCGTAGTCGATCGTTCCCAGCTTGTCGGCCCATTCCCGGGCGGTCGGCTCGCCAAACTCGCCTTGGCCGAAGAGGATCACTTCGCTGCCGACGGCGGGCTCGTCGTCGCCGCAATCGACGATCAGCTGATCCATGCAGACGCGGCCGACGACCGGCCGTCGCTTCCCGGCGAGCAGGACGTCCATCCGTCCGGACAGCGACCGCGGCACGCCGTCGGCGTAACCGACCGGAACCAGCGCGAGGGTGGTGTCGCGTTCGGCCGTCCAGCTGTGGCCGTACGAGACCGATTCACCGGCCGGGAGGCGCTTCGTGAGCACGACCGACGAGGTGAAGGTCATGGCCGGACGCAGATCGTCGGTGGTCGGCACCGGGTTCAGCCCGTAGATCGCGATCCCGGGGCGCACGAGGTCGAAGTGCAGGTCGGTCCTGGTCAGCACGGCGGCGGAGTTCGCGATGTGCCGCATCGGGTCGAGGCCGGCCGCACGGGCGATGTCGTAGGCCTCGTCGAACCGTTTCGCCTGCGCGTCGATGGAGGGGTGGCCTAGCTCGTCAGCGCAGGCGAGGTGCGACCAGACGGCGACGACCTCGATGAGCGGCTTCGCGGCCGCGGCGGCCTGGACCAACGCCGGCCATTCCGCAGGTGGGCACCCATTTCGGGACAGTCCGGTGTCGATCTTGAGGTGCACCCGCGCGATCGCGTTTAGGCCGCTAAAGTCGCTCGCCCGGCGCGCGCCGTCGGCCACGCGGGCAAGCTCGTCAAGGGAGCTCACGGCGACGTCGATGTCTTCGGCGACCGCGGCCGCGAAGTCGGCTTCGGTAGTGTCGAGCCAGCTGAAGAGCCGGACCCCGATCCCCGCCCGGCGCAGCGCGAGCGCCTCACCGAGAGAGCAGGTGCCCAGCCAGGTGGCCCCGCCCTCGATGGCGGCCCGGGCGACCTCGAGGGCTCCGTGCCCGTAGCCGTCGGCCTTGACCACGGCCATCGTCTGGGCGCCGGAGGCACGGGAAGCGAGCAGGGCGACGTTGTGCCGGATGGCGGACAGGTCGATGACGACCTCGGCACGCGGGAAACTGGCGGTCATAACGACCACCAGTTTCCCACGAACCGGCTCAGGACAGGCGCGCCCCGTCGGTGGCGGAGAACACGTGCAGCTCGTCGGAACGGATCCGCAGGTGCAGGGTGTCGCCCATGACCGGTGGCTTGCGCGGGTCGACGCGGGTGACGACGTTCGACTTCGAGCCCTCGGCGTCGGTCTCGGCGAGCTTGCCGTAGACGTACGCGTCCGAGCCGAGCTCCTCGACCAGGTCGACCTTGATCGGCAGCGTGCCGTCTTCGCTGGTGGTCACCTCGAGCGACTCCGGGCGGAAGCCGAGCGTGACCGTGTCGCCGTCGGCCTTGGCGAGGATCTCGCGGGTCAGCGGCACGCGCGCGCCACCCAGCTCGGCACCGTCTTCGGTGAGCTTCGCGGTGACGAGGTTCATCGCGGGCGAGCCGATGAACCCGGCGACGAAAGCGTTTGCGGGCCGGTCGTACAGGGCGCGCGGAGTGTCGCACTGCTGCAGGAGACCGTCCGAGAGGACCGCGACCCGGTCGCCCATCGTCATGGCCTCGACCTGATCGTGCGTGACGTAAACGGTGGTGACGCCGAGGCGGCGCTGCAGCGCGGCGATCTGCGTACGGGTGGAGACACGCAGCTTCGCGTCAAGGTTCGACAGCGGCTCGTCCATCAGGAAGACCTGCGGCTCACGGACGATGGCGCGGCCCATCGCGACACGCTGGCGCTGACCGCCGGAGAGCGCCTTCGGCTTACGGTCGAGGTAGTCCTCGATGTCGAGCAGCTTGGCGGCGTCGAGCACCTTCTGCTTGATCTCCGAAGCCGGGCGGCCCGCGATCTTCAACGCGAAGCCCATGTTCTGGCCCACGGTCATATGCGGGTACAGCGCGTAGTTCTGGAACACCATCGCGATGTCGCGGGCGCGCGGCGGCAGCTGCGTGACGTCGCGGTCGCCGATCCACACGGCGCCTTCGTCGATGTCCTCGAGGCCGGCGAGCATCCGCAAGCTGGTGGACTTGCCACAGCCGGAAGGCCCGACCAGCACGAGGAACTCGCCGTCGGCGATCTCGAGGTCGAGTGCGTCCACGGCGGGCCGCTCGGAGCCCGCGTAGCGCCGGGTCGCCTTGTCGTAGGTGATCGTGGCCATCGGTTCAGTCCTCTTTCGGTTTCGCGGAAATGCCGTGCCCGAGTTCGCGGGCTTCGAGATGCCGTTGCCGGATCCGGCGCGCCTCGGCGCTGTCCGCCTCGGTCGGCTCGAGTGGGGTGTAGCCGTGCTGTTCCTGCCAGCGGGGAGGTTCCGTGCTGGAAGCGAGGGCCCAGGCCGCCTGCCGCGCGGCACCGACCGCGACGTACTCGGCGACTTCGGGGATGACGACGGGAACGCCGAACACGATCGGCGCGACCGCGCGGACGGCGGCCGACTGCGCGCCGCCACCGATCAGGAGCACGCGGCGGACTTCGAGCCCCTGCTCGCGCAGGGCGTCGAGACCGGCGGCGAGGCCGCACAGCATGCCTTCGACGGCGGCGCGGGCGAGGTTCTCGGGCGTCATGTTCGCGCGGGTCAGGCCGAAGAGCGTGCCGTTGGCGTCCGGGAGGTTCGGCGTCCGCTCACCGTCGAGGTACGGCAGGAGGGTGAGACCGCCGGAACCGGGCCCTGCCGCGAGCGCCAGTTCGTCGAACTCCGTGAGTTCGACGCCGAGCATCGCGGACGTGGCGGTCAGCACGCGGGCCGCGTTGAGCGTGCAGGCCAGCGGGAGGAACCGGCCGGTGGCGTCGGCGAATCCCGCGACGATGCCGGAGGGGTCGGTGCTCGCGGTTTCCGAGACGCCGAAGACGGTGCCGCTGGTGCCCAGCGAGACCACGACGTCGCCGGGGACGAGCTCGAGACCGAGCGCGGCGGCCATGTTGTCGCCGGTACCGGCCGAGACCAGGATCCCGTCCCGGGTGTGCCCCGCGGCCTCCGCGGGGCCGATGACCTTGGGCAGTTCGGGCGTGCGGCCACCGAAGGCGTGCGCGAGGAGATCCTTGCGGTACTCGCCGGTGGCGGGCGAGAAGTAGCCGGTGCCGGAGGCGTCACCGCGGTCGGTGACCGGCTCGGCGCCGTCGCCCAGCAGCCGCCAGGTCAGCCAGTCGTGTGGGAGCAGGACGCGGGCGACGCGATCGGCCAGTTCGGGCTCGTTCTCCGCCATCCAGCGCAGCTTCGTCACGGTGAAACTGGCGACCGGCAGCGAGCCGACGGACTTCGCCCAGTTCTCGGGACCGAGTTCGACGCCGAGGTCTTCGGCGGCCTTCGCGGACCTGGTGTCGTTCCACAGCAACGCGGGCCGGACGACTTCGCCCGCCTCGTCGAGGGTGACCATGCCGTGCTGCTGACCGCCGATGCCGACGGCGCCGACGCCGTCGAGCAGGCCTTTCGTGGCCTCGCGGAACGCGTCCCACCACACGGCGGGCGCGACCTCGGTGCCGTCTGGATGCGACGCGCGGCCGGTGCGGACGATCTCGCCGGTGTTCGCGTCGCAGACGACGACCTTCGTCGACTGGGTCGACGAGTCGATTCCGGCGACCAGCTCAGAACTCATATTCCGGGCCCTCCGGCGCGCACTCGACCTGCTCGATGGCCGTCCCAGCGGTCAACGCCGCCTCGATCTCCTCGGTCGGCGCCTCTTCGTCGGTGATCAGCAGGTCGTAATCGCCGATGTCGCCGTACGCGTAGGTGGCCATGCGGCCGAACTTGGAGTTGTCGACGACCAGGACATTGCGGTCGGCGGTGCGCAACGCGGCCTTCTTGAGCTCGGCGTAGTCCTGGACCGGGTGGAACAGGCGGCCGACCGCGACCGCCGCGACCGAGACGAACGCGATGTCGGCGTGCGTGCGGTCGAGGAACGCGACGACGTCCGGACCTGCGCATGAGTCGAACTCGTGGTGGTAGCGGCCGCCCGCCAGCACGACCTCGACGCTCTTGGCCGAGCCCAGGATGCGTGCGGCTTCGAGCGAGTTGGTGATGACGGTGAGGTCTTCGACCTGGCCGAGACGGCGGACCAGCGGGAAAAGCGTCGTCGAATCGTCGACGAAAACGGTCTGGCCGGAGTGGACGTGCGCCGCGGCGGCCTCGCCCAGCGCTTCCTTCGTGGCCTGGTTGAAGGTGTCGCGGAAGCGGGCCGCCGACTCCATGGTCGTCGCGGGGTAGGCCTCGACCTTGCCGCGGAGTTTGCGGAGGAGGCGGCGTTCGGCGAGGTCGTCGAGGTCGCGGTGCATCGTCATCAGGCTGACGCCGAACCGGGTGGTGAGGTCGTCGATGCGGACCTCGCCGGTGGCGATGACGTGGTCGAGGATCTCCTGGCGTCGCTGTTCGACGGCGGCGTCCGAAGGCCTGGTCTTAGACATGGGCGACACCGTTCACGACCCGGACCATCGCGGTCTCGGCGGGGTGGGTGTCGGCGCTCACACCTGCTTCTTACCAGATTATTCGCCCGGAGTTAACACGTAACTCGATAACTCCCGCATTTTCTCACGTGACCCTCTCGTCCCACCGCGTCGACTTTAGCCCCCTAAACGTGCTCTGAGGGCACCCGCCTGCAGAGCGCGGTTAGGGGGCTAAAGTCGACGCGGCGCCCTGGTCAGGAGGCGAGGGACCGGACCGACTTGATGGCGTCCGTGACCGCGCCGAGGATGCCGGACGCCGAGGTGGGAGCGCCGTCGGCGGCCAGCGAGCCGGCGAGCGAGTGGACGTGCGCGCCGGCTCCGGCCGCCAGCCACGGGTCGAGCCCGGCGGCGAGCAGCGCGCCGACCAGACCGGACAGCACGTCCCCCGAACCGGCCGTCGCGAGCCACGACCCCCGCGGCGTGTTGACCAGCGCGCGCCCGTCCGGCGCCGCGACCACCGTGCAATGCCCCTTCAAGAGCACGACGGCGTCGTACTTCCGCGCGGCCGCACGCGCCGCCGCGACCCGATCCGCCCCCGGCGGCGAACCCATCAGCCGCTCGAACTCGCCCGCGTGCGGGGTCAGCACGAGCGGCGTGTCGGGATCGCGCGCGTCGAGCACGTCGGGCGAACGCGCGATGATCGTCGTCGCGTCGGCGTCCGCGCACACCGGCACACCGCGGCCGAGCACGAACCGCAGCACGTCCCGGCCCTCTTGTCCGGTGCCGATCCCCGGCCCGACCACCCAGGCCTGCACCCGGCCCGCGTCGGTCACCGAACCCGTCGCGATGACCTCGGGCCAATGGCCGCGCACGACGTCCGCGGCATGACCGGCGTATCGCACCAGCCCGGACGTCGCCCGTACCGCCGCACCGGCCGCGAGCACGGCCGCCCCCGGATAGGTCGCCGATCCGGCGGCCACCCCGACCACACCCTGGCTGTACTTGTCGTCGCCCGGACCGGGCACCGGCCACGCCGCGGCGATGTCCGCCGTATCGAGCCGCCGCAAGTCGGGCTCGCCGAGTTCCGGCCGCAATCCGATGTCCACCAGGGACACATCACCGCAGGAGGCGGGCGCGAGGGCGTGCACCGGTTTGAGCGCGCCGAAGGTGACCGTCCGATCGGCCACGACCGCCGGACCGTCGACGGCGCCGGTGTCCGGATCCACCCCGCTCGGCAGATCCACGGCCAGTACCGGCGAACTCACGTGCTCCAGCAATGCGGCGGCGTCCGGCCGCAACGCCCCGCGCGCCGAAATGCCGACGATCCCGTCGATGACGAGATCCGCCCGGCTGATCCACTGTGGACCGTCCTCAAGGGACACGACCTTGCCGCCGGATCGCTTCAAGGCGGCCAAACCCTGGCCGTGCGCGCGCTCGGGCTTCAGCAGAATCGCCGAGACGGCCACATTGCGGCGACGCAGGAAGGCACCGGCCCACAAAGCGTCCCCGCCGTTGTTGCCGGATCCGACGAGCAACGTCACCCGCCGCCCCGACACCGAACCCGTGTGCTCGGCCAGCATTGCGGCGGCGTGCACCGCGAGACCGAAAGCCGCGCGCCGCATGAGCTCGCCGTCGGGAGTGACGGCGAGCAACCGGTCCTCCGCCGCGCGAATCCTTTCCGTGGTCCAGATTCCCTGCACGACGCCTCCGGTCTCTATTCGACGGTGACCGACTTCGCCAGGTTACGCGGCTTGTCCACGTCGTATCCACGCGTGCGGGCGATCTCGGCGGCCAGTACCTGCAGCGGCACGGTGGAAACCAGCGGCTGCAGCAAGGTCGGGACGGCCGGGATCTCGATCAGTTCGTCGGCGAACGGGCGGACGGTCTCGTCGCCCTCCTCCGCGATCACGATCGTACGGGCGCCGCGCGCCTGGATCTCGCTGATGTTCGACACCAGCTTCGAGTGCAGCACCGCGCGCCCCTTCGGCGACGGCATCACCACGACGACGGGCAGGCCTTCTTCGATCAGCGCGATCGGGCCGTGCTTGAGCTCGCCCGCGGCGAAACCCTCGGCGTGCATGTACGCCAGTTCCTTGAGCTTCAGCGCGCCTTCGAGAGCGACCGGGAAACCGACGTGACGGCCGAGGAACAGCACGGCCTTCGACTCGGCGATCCGGCGGCCGAGGTCCCGGACCTGGTCCACAGTGGACAGGACCTTCTGTACCGCGGCGGGCATGGCCTCGAGTTCGGCGAACTCGCGGGCGACCTCGTCCGGGTACTTGGTGCCGCGAGCCTGCGCGAGCGCCAGGCCGACCAGGTAGTTGGCCGCGATCTGCGCGAGGAACGCCTTGGTCGAGGCGACGCCGATCTCCGGACCGGCGTGCGTGTAGAGGACGGCGTCGGACTCACGCGGGATCTGCGCGCCGTTGGTGTTGCAGACGGCCAGGACGCGAGCCTTCTGCTCACGCGCGTGGCGGACCGCTTCGAGGGTGTCCGCGGTCTCGCCCGACTGGGAGACGGCGACGACCAGCGTCGCGCGGTCCAGCACCGGGTCGCGGTAGCGGAACTCGCTGGCCAGCTCGACCTCGACCGGGAGACGGCACCAGTGCTCGATGGCGTACTTGGCGACGAGGCCCGAGTGGTACGCGGACCCACAGGCGACGACGAAGACCTTGTCGACGTCACGCAGGTCCTGGTCGGAGATGCGCTGCTCGTCGAGGATGATCCGGCCGCCGTCGAAGTGACCGCGCAGCGTGTTCGCCAGGGCTTCCGGCTGCTCCTCGATCTCCTTGAGCATGAAGTACTCGTGGCCGCCCTTTTCCGCGGCCGAAAGGTCCCAGTCGACGGTGAACGGCTTGGCCTGGGCGGCGTCGCCGTGGAAGTCGGTGACCTCGTAACCCTCGCGGGTGATCACGACGAGTTGATCCTGGCCGAGCTCGACCGCCTCGCGGGTGTGTTCGATGAACGCGGCGACGTCGGAAGCGACGAAGTGCTCCCCCTCGCCGACGCCGACGACCAGCGGCGACGAACGGCGGGCGGCGACGACGGTGTCCGGCTGGTCGGCGATGGTCACGACCAGGGTGAACGCGCCCTCGAGACGACGGCAGACCGCGGCGACGCTGGCCGGAAAGTCACCCTTCGTGCCGCCCTCGGTGTAAGCGCGGGAGATCAGGTGCGCGGCGGTTTCGGAGTCGGTGTCGCTCGCCATCTCGACGCCGTCGGCTTCGAGCTCGGCGCGCAAAGCGACGAAGTTCTCGATGATGCCGTTGTGCACGACGGCGACGCGCTGGGAGGCGTCGCGGTGCGGGTGCGAGTTGCGGTCGACCGGGGCGCCGTGGGTGGCCCAGCGGGTGTGGCCCATTCCGGCGGTGCCGGTGAAGGTGTCCCTGCCGACCGTGTCGAGCCGGGTCTCCAGGTTGGCCAGGCGTCCCGCCTTGCGCTCGACGTTCAGCACTCCGGCGCCGTCGAGGACGGCGACACCAGCCGAGTCATAGCCGCGGTACTCCATCCGGCGAAGTCCGCCGATGACGACGTCCAGAGCCGGGCGGTGTCCGACGTATCCCACGATTCCACACACGGCCACCAGCCTAACGACGAAAATTCGGCCCCTTCGCCCGGGCGCCCGCGCGTCGCCTTTAGCGGGCTAAACGCGATGCGCGGGGCGGCGCGCGGGCCGGACGGGGGTGCGGGCAGTAAGGTCACGAGTATGGCCAGCAAGCCCAAGCAGCTGCTCGCGGAGCTGTCCCACCCAGGTCCGCACGAGGTTCTGCGCGGCAACCTCGCCCTGGTCGGGCTCCCCGGTGTCGTGTTCACGCCCCGTTCCGGGCTCGGTCTGCCCGCGATCGCGTTCGGGCACGGCTGGTTGCAGCCGACCGGGAGCTACCGGCACCTCCTCCGGCACCTCGCGAGCTGGGGCATCGTCGCGGCGGCTCCGGCCACCCAGCGCGGGCCGCTGCCTTCGCACCGGCTGCTGGCCGGCGACCTGCTCACCACACTCGACTTGATCACGGCGGTCCGGCTCGGACCGGACGGCATCAGCGTCGACCCGGCGAAGCTCGGCTTGGCGGGGCACTCGACGGGCGGCGGTTCGGCGGTGTTGGCCGCCGCGCAGGCCGCCGAGAACGACGAGCGGCCCGAGATTCGCGCCGTCGCGACCATCACCCCCGCGCAGACACTGCCGTCGGCGACCGTGTCGGCCCGGTCGGTGACCGCGCCCGGCCTGCATCTCGCGGCGGGTAAGGATCTGGTCGCGCCGCCGGTCGGGCACGCCGAGGCCATCGCGGACGCGTGGGGCGGGCCGGTGCAGCTGCGGACGCTCGGGAAGTCGTCGCACCTCGGCGTCACCGAGGGCAGGCACTGGAGCCAATTGCTGCTGCACGGGAAGCCGCACCGCGGGACCCAGCAGCTGACGAGGGCGCTGTTCACCGCGTTCTTCCTCACTCACCTGACGGGGACGGCGAAGTACCAGCCGCTGCTGGACGCCGACGTCAAACGCGCCCCGATCGAAGCCCCGGACGAACCCGCCGCCTGACCCGTTCGGATCGCGTTTAGCCCCCTAAACGCGATCCGGTCCCGAAGGCGCTTCCGGTTACTTAGCCTGCCTACGCGTCGCGTTTAGCCCGCTAAAGGCGACGCGGCCCCGAGCGAGGGCACCGCGGCGCCGGATCGCGTTTAGGGGGCTAAAGTCGACGCGGAGCCGCAGGGGCGAAGTGGGCAAAAAAGGGCCCGGCTCTGGCGAGCCGGGCCCTGAAGTGTGATCAGTCGACCATCCACGAGTTGTTCGAGAAGTCGTCGTCGTCGAATCCCTTGTCATCGCGCGCGTGACGACCTCGACGACGCGCGGGCGTCCCAGGCGCTTCCGGCGCCGCGGCACTCGGTGCGGGCGTCGGCGTCGGCGCCGCAGGCGGGACGTCCACCGTCGCCGGGATCCCGGGCACTCCCGGGGCGACCGGAGGCAGCGGCAGTGGCGGCAGCGGAGGCGGTGGCGCAGGCCGCGGGCCGTCGGGCCGCGCGCCGAATTCGGCGAACCGGGCGCCCGGCTTGTCGTCGTCCTCGATGTCGAAGCCGATCGTGTGGTTGCGGTCGGCGGTCGTCTTGCCGGTCAGCCAGCCGCCCGCCTCCTTGCTCCGCTTCCCCAGTTCCTGCATGTGGGCGGCGTACTTGTCGTGGACGGCGGCGTCCTTCTGCATGGTGTCCATCGCCTGGGCCTTGGCGTCGGCGAGGTGCCGCTCCCTCAGCCCGCGCTGCTCCACCTGTTCCGTGATGGCGGCGTCCTGCCTGGACATGGCGGCCGCCAGCCGGTCAACAGCGCTCATCGGTCCTCCCTCTTTCCCCGGCTACCGATCATCGCTCGTAACTGATCGAACGGTCGCCACCGTCGTCGTCGAGCGAGCCGCTGATCCGGCCGCCCGCGCCACTGGTCTCGAAAATGCCACCTTCGACGCGGTACTGGCTCGACCCACGTTGCGTGTCACCCGTGCCACCACCGGCCGCGCCGCCCATGGCACCCATTCCACCCATCATGCCGCCCATACCGGCGGGCGAGCTTCCGGCACCGGCGCTCGCGGGCGCCGGGTCCATCCCGCCGGGAGCCACCCCGAGACCGGCGTCAGCCCCGGTCGGCTGCGCGCCGCCCCCGGTCTGGATGCCCGCTTCGAGCGAACCGGCTTCGTTCAGCGAAGCCGCCGCACCGCCGTCGATGGCGCCACCGAGCGCGCCTTCGAAGCTGCCGCCGCCTCCGCCACCACTGGCGGCCGGCGCGGTGCCATCGCCAGCCGCACCCGAAGCGGCGCCACTTGCCTCAGCGGACACCGCGGCGGTCGCTTCCGCTCCGACACCGACCTCGACGCCGCCCGGAGCGCTGAAGCCACCCCCGGGGGGCGCGATGCCTTCGGCCGGGGCGGGCATCGTCTGGACGTCTTCGACCCTGCCGGGCTGCGGATTGCCGGGATTCCGGTCGTCGAGACCGTTCTTGAGGTCATCTGTCTCGAGGACGTCGCCGGGCTTGAGCTCCTTCTTCTCACCCTTTTCGTCGAGGGTGTAGGTGGTCGGCTCGCCCTTGCCGTCGTCCACGGTCACCACGGTCGGGCCGTTCGGACCCTGCGGCTGCTCGGCGGTGATCTTGAGGTTGCCGTCCTGGATGTGGATCTTGCCGTCCGGACCGGGCCGGTAGACGCCGTCGGCGCCGGGCTCGCCTTCCTTGACCGCACCCTTCGGCCCGAACTCGCCGTCCTTGCCCTCTTCGCCGGGCTTGCCGTCCTTGCCCTCTTCGCCCTTCGGGTCGTCGAAGTCGAGCTTGTAGTCCTTCTCGTTGCCCTTGCCGTCGTCGACCTTGATGTCCATTTTGCCGTCTTTATCCGGCTCGGTCATTTCGATCTTGTTGTCGCCCTTTTGGACGGTCATGGTGTCCTGACCGTCGATGCCGTCCTTGATCGCCTCACCCGTCGCCGGGTCGATCGGGTACGGCTTGCCGGTCTCGGGGTCCATTTCGAGCGGCTTGCCGGTAACCGGGTTCGTGCCCTCGGCGGGCTTGTCCTCCGGCTTCGGCGCCTCGGGGACCGAAGCGGCAGGCGGCGTGCTGGCACCGCCACCGCTGCCGCTTCCACCGCCGCTCCCGGTTCCACTTCCGCCACCGTTGCCGCCACCGTTTCCGCCACCGTTGCCGCCGTTGTCGTTGCCCTTGCCCTTGCCGTCGTCGACGGGCGGCTTCTCGGCCCCGGGCGCGGGGAACGGGTTCGTGTAGTCCTCCATGAACCGCGAAAGCTCGTGGTACTGCGTGTTGATCGTGTCGGTCGCGTTCTTGCAGAGCTTTTTGAAGTTCTCGTACCGCTCGCCGAACTCAGTGGCGAACGAACCCTTCAGCCACTGTTTCGCGGCCCCGATCGCGTATTCCTTGTTCCCGTCGTTCAGATCGCAGTCGTCGTGACGCAGCCGCTCGGCGAGATTGTTGCCCGGACACGCGGAGTCGAGCCAGTACGCGACGTCCATGAGCTTCTCTTTGGAATCGACCTTGCCGTTCGCGATCTCGACGACCTGCTTCGCGATGTACAAAGGCGCCGTGGCGACTTTGTCGACGCGGAGCTTCAACGTTTCATCGACCTTCAGCTTGAGCGCGCTGTAGATCTTGTCGATGGTCGACGGCACCAGTTTGATGACGCCGTCCATCTGCGCGATGAGTTCTTGCGCGTCGGGCTGGATCCGCTGCTCGTATTTGACCTTCGCGGCCGTCGCGCCCTGCCCTTTCCAATCATGGAAGAGCGTGGTCAGCGCCGAAGTCGCGTCCGTCCTGGTCTGCTCGACGGCCTTCTTGGCGTCGCCGAGATCCTCGACCTCGTCGAACATCTTCTGGAAATTGATCTCGCGGTTCTCGTGGAACCGGTCCCAGATGTCGGTCTTGTAATTGATGTCGGACGGCTTGTCCGGCATCTTGTTCCAGACCTGGTCGGACCATTCGGAAAAGAAGTCCAGCGCCGGGTTCCCGAGGTCGAGCACCTGGTCGGATTTGGTCGTGGAACCACCCGCGGCCGGGCGGGACAAGGAGTCGAGGTCCTTGTCCGCCTTTTCGGCGGCGGCCTTCTGCTTCTTGTCTCCGGCCGCGTTCGAGTCGCGCTCGGCGACGGCCTTTTTGTACGCTTCTTCCTGGTTGGCGAACGGGTTCAGCAAAGCATCCTTGGTCCCCTGCGTGATGTAGGGGTCGTTCAGGATTTCCTTGACCTGGGCGGGCGTCGGTTTACTCATTACTGGGCTCCCGCCTTGTTGGCAGCCGCGGCGTTCGCCTGGTCGGATGAGGTGTAGCGGGTCGACGCGGTGCTGACGCCGCCGGCGAGCTGGGTGAGCTGGCCCGCGTAGCCCTTCATCGCGTCGGAAATGGCGAGGATCCCGGTGGCGTAGCCCTTTTGGTAGTCCTTGTGCACCCGGCCGAAGTCCGCCGGCTGAACCTGGGTCGGCCCCACCTTCCCTGCCTCGGACGTCGTGTTCTCAGCTGCGCGCTCCAACGACGTCGACGCCGTGAGCATCGCCTCTGAATCGGCTTTGTAGCCCCCGTCCGGCATGACCGGTGCCCCCTTCGTCCCGCTGTATCCGCCTCGTTGTCCTACCTACGACGCACGCCGGTGCCCTCAGGTGCCGTCGCATATGCACACAGAATGTACCCACCGGTCATCGAGACCGCAGGAACATTCACACCTTTGCTAACTCAAACGATTTCGACGCAAGAAGCCTGGTAGACCACGTT
Organism: Amycolatopsis sp. NPDC041971; assembly: GCF_055588925.1. Classification (NCBI taxonomy): domain Bacteria; kingdom Bacillati; phylum Actinomycetota; class Actinomycetes; order Pseudonocardiales; family Pseudonocardiaceae; genus Amycolatopsis; species Amycolatopsis sp. NPDC041971. The sequence goes on from NZ_JBVJCE010000015.1 coordinate 155,230, forward strand.
TTCGCGGTTTCGCGCCCGCCTCGACGGCCTCGGCGAGAACGGTCGCCGCGCCCCGGATGTCGACCAGGCGATCCAACTCGTCGAGGTCGAGGTCCACACCGAACTCCACCTCGACCGTCGCGAGGAGCCGGACGCGGCGCCGCGAGTCGACGCCCATCTCGGCGAAGGGCGTGTTCTCGTCGATGGTGTCCGGATCGACGTCGAAGGTCTCGCAGACGAGGGCCTTGATCTCGTCGACGTACTCGCTCGCGTCAGCTGCCATGGTGGAATTCTGTCCCATCCGGCGTCCAGTACCGCGTTCTGGCCGCGGAACGCGCGACCTTGCCGCTGGAGGTCCGCGGCAGCCCGCCGGGTTTCACCAGGAAGAAGGCCCGGAGGCGCACGTCGTGCCGCTCGGCGACGGCGCGGGTGGCGGCTCGCGCGATCTCGGATTCGTCGAAGTCGGGGGCCTTCCGGGCACGCTCGGCGACCACGACGACGCCTTCGCCTTCGGCACCGTCGACCGAGAACGCCGCGACTCGCTCCGGACCGAGGACGGGATGGGCGGCGGCGACCGTCTCTTCGATGTCGTGCGGGTTGTGGTTGCGGCCGTCGATGATGATCAGATCCTTCAGGCGGCCGGTCACGAAGAGCCCGCCGTTCCGGATCGTGCCGAGGTCGCCGGTGCGGAGCCAGCCGCCTTCCCCGTCGAGTTCGGCGTCGAACACCTCGGCGGTCAGCTCCGGGCGCCGCCAGTACCCGGCCGCCACGTTGGGCCCCTTGACCCAGATCTCCCCCGTCCCGCCCAGGTCGACTTTAGCGGGCAAAACGCGATCCGACGGGGCGACGACGCGGACCCGCTGCCCCCGTGGCCAGCCGATCTCGACGACCTCGCGGCCGTCCACTTCGGTCACCACCGGACCGCTGGAATCGCCGCTGGCGACGTAGACCGTCGCCTCGGCCAAGCCGTAGGACGGCCGGAGCGCGCCCCTCGGGAAGCCGTGGGGCTCGTACGCCGCGAGGAAATCCCGGACGGTCGCCGCCCGGACCGGTTCACTGCCGCTGAGCGCGATCGACACGGTCGAGAGGTCGTACTCGGCGCGCTTCGCCTCGGGCACGGCCTCGGTCACCAGGTCGTACGCGAAGTTCGGGGCCGCCGTGAGCGTGTTCGGATACGCCGACATCAGCAGCAGCCAGCGCTCCGGGCGCCGGACGAACTCCAGCGGCGGGATGAACACCGTCCGGCCGCCGGCGTGCATCGTCCCCGCGAGCAGTTGCGCCAGCCCCATGTCGTGGAAGAACGGGATCCAGCCGACGCACGTGGTGTGCTCGTCGACGTCGTAGGCGTCGCAGATCTGCCAGCAAGCGGCCGACAACGCCCGATGCGTGATGATCACCCCGGCGGGTGATCGCGTCGTGCCGGAGGTGTACTGCAGGTAGGCGGGGTCTTCGGGAGCGACCGGCGACGGCAGGGATCGGTCCGCCGGATCCAGCGGCAGCGTATCGACGGCGACGATCTCGCGTGGCGTCGGAACCGCCTCGGCCTCGGCGAACTCCGTCAGCCGTTCGACCAGCGCTTCCGAGGTGAGCCAGATGTCGGCGTCGCAGTCGTTCAGGACCCCGACGAGCCGCTCGCGGTGGGCGCGGACGTCCGGAGCGGACAGCGGCACCGCCACGGCGCCGGCGTACAGCGCGCCGAAGAACGCGACGACGTAAGAGAGGTCCTGCCGCGCCGTGATCGCGACGCGGTCTCCCGGCTGGATCAGCTCGCGCAGCTTCGCCGCGACAGCGCGGACGTGGATTAGGAGCTCGGCCCAGGTCAGCGTGTCCTCGACGGGTTCGTGCCGGTTCGAGCAATCGAGGTGCGTGTACGCCGGACGCTCCACCTCGGCGCGCTCGAGCAAACGGTGCACGAGCGGGGTCCGCAACACTTCGTCGGGCACTTCTGCAGACAGTTTCGAGGGCACTGGCACATCCTCCGGCCGCGGCATGGGCATCATACGAGCGTGGACGACTTCTTCGTGCTGGACGATCCGGCGGACCGCGTCAAGGCGCTGCGCGACCGCGAGCTCAGCTCGAACCCGGGTGGCGCCGCCGCCGAGACCCCGAACCTCCTGCTGATGGACGGCGCGGACCACCGGCGGCTGCGCGCGGTCGTCAAGGAGGTCATCGCCCTGGTGGAGCCCCTGCCGGACGCCGTGCTCGCCGACCTCCGCATCGCGATTAGCCCGCTGAAGTCGCTCTCGCGGTTCGACCTGGTGGCCGATTTCGCCAGGCCGGCGGCGGCCAGGGTGACGGAGGCGGTGCTCGGCACGGTCGAGCCACTCGGCGAGAAGCTGCTGACGAATCTTTCGGAGACCGCCGCGAACCTGGACGTCTGGTCGGGCGGGCCTGCCGGAGCCGACACCGCCGCGCTCAGGGTCGCGATGTTCTTCCTCAAGGCGACGGCCGTCGAAGGCGGCGGGCTGGCCCTGCTCCGCGAAGCGCACGAAGCGGGCCGGATCACCGAAGACGAGCTGATGATCACGCCCGTGATGCTCGCCCACGCGGCGTACGAGAACTCCATGAATTTCCTCGCCCTCGCCGCCCTTGAAATTTTACGCCGCCCGGACGTCCTCGACGACGTACGCGGCCTGATCCACGAAATCGCCCCGACACGCTTCGCCGCCCGCCGCGTGATCGCGCCGTTCTCCTTGGCGGGCAAGGATTTCGCCGCCGGGGACAAACTAGCCATCCCGCTGGGTCCCGGCGCCGAACTCGCGTTCGGCCTCGGACGGCACACCTGTCCCGGTTCGCGAGTCGCGGTCGCCGAGGGCGAAGTGGCGCTTCGCGCCCTCGCCGAGATCCTGACTCCCGACCATTTCGCCGAAGAAGTGCGATACAAGACGCACGCCGTCTTCGCGGCGTCGAGCGGGCAATCGTCGCGCTGCGGACCTGACCGCTCAGGTCGCCAGCCAGTCCGTGTTGGCGAAATCGTCGTCGTCACCGCGTGCGGCCGCCCGCCGATGCCGCCCGGCCGGACGCTCTTCGGCGACCGGGGCCGGAGGCGGCGGAGGCGAAGGCGGAGGTGCTTGCGGCGCGGGAGGAGCCGGCCGGTAGGCGATCGGCGGCTCGTCGGCCGCCCGGTACCCGGCGCGGCGCTCGTTCTCGGCCTCGTCCTCTTCGAACCCGAAGTCGCCGTCGTCGTCGACCTTCTCGCTGAGAGTCGACTCGGTCGCCCAGCCGCCCGCGGCCTCCGCTCGCCTCTTCTGCTCGAGCCGTGCCGTCAGCGCCGCGCTCGTCTCCTGCTTGAGCTTGTCGCCTGCCGCCCGGGTCTCCTCGATCGCCTTGGTCGCCCGGTTGTCGACCAGGTACATCCGGTCGCCGTTCTCGCGCTCCAGCCCGGCCAGCTTGTGCCGGAGTCTGGCGAGATCCTCCTCAGGATTCACTGAGCCCTCCCTGACCGCTAGCGGAACCCGATGACGCCGTCGTCGTCGAGCGAGCCGCTGATCCGGCTGCCCGTCGTCGTCGCGGTGTCGAACAGGCCGCCGTCGACCCGGTATCCGCCGGACGTGCGCTGCTGGTCTTCGCCGGACCCTTGCCCGCCTCCGGCCGCGCCGCCGCCCATCATGCCCATGCCGCCCATCATCCCCGCACCGGCCGCGACCGGATCCTGGGCGCCCCCGCCCGGGGCGGAACCGAGTCCGGGCGGCGCCGACGGAGCGGACGCGCCGCCGCCGTTTCCGGCCGGATCCGACGCGTCGCCGAGTCCGTTGTCCTCACCGGCGAACGGGTCGCTCAACGACTGCGCCGTCGTCGATTCGGAATCACCGTCCGCCGCCACCGGTTCCACCGACGCGGGCGCTCCGCCGCCGGTCCCACCGGACGTGGTGTCGTGCGTGCGGACACCCTGTTCGGCCTGCTGACGCGCGACCTCTTCGACCGGCCGGGCCACCGCGGCACCTTCCGTGGCGTGCCTTCCGGCGGGCTGCGGAGCGGTGTCCGGGCGCGGGTCGTCTTCACCCAAGGTGTACTTCGACGGCCGCCCGGACCCGTCGTCGACGGTCACCAGCGTCGGCCCGCCGGGACCGTCCGGCCGTTCCGCGGTGATCTTGAGACCACCGTCTTCGATGTGGATCTTGCCGTCGGGACCGGGTTGATGGACTTGGCCCGGGTCGGCCGTCGGACGCGAGGCCGACTGCTCGGCGTCCGGCGTCGCCTTGCCGTCACCGAAGTCGAGGTCGTAGTCCTTGGCCTGGCCGATGCCGTCCTGGACCGAGATGCCCATCTTCCCGTCGGCGCCGGGCTCGGCCATGGAGATCTTGCGGTCGCCCTGCTCGACCGTCACCGGCTCGGACCGGATGCCATCGGTGCCGCTCTTGATCGCCTCACCCGTACGGGGGTCGATCGGATACGGCTTCCCGGTGGCCGGGTCTACGTCGAGCGGCTTGTCCGTGACCGGGTTCTTCTCTTGAGCCGGCACCTCGGGCTTTTCCGGTTGGATGTTCTCGTGATTGCTCGGCGTCATGCGGCCTGCCCCGCCCCCACCGGAAGACGGGCCACCGCCACTACCCGACGAGGGACCGCCACCACCACCGGTGTCCTTCTCGACGGGCTTCTCGCCACCCGTCTCCGGGGTCTTGCCCAAGTCCGCGAACGGGTTCTCGACCACCTGGCCGAGTGAATCGAAGTACGCCTTCCACGCGCCGTTGATCGCGTCGCGCGTGTTCTCGCACACCAGCTGGAAGTTCTCGACGTGCTTGCCGAACCAGGCGAGGAAGACGTTCTTCAACCAGGCCACCGCCTGAGGTTTGAGGACCTCGTCGATGGTGCTCTGGTCGATGTCGCCGGCGTCGTCGTTGAACGCGTCCTTGGCTTCGATGCTCAGGAACTTGACGCAGTGGATGATGTCGTTCTGACTGCACGAGCCGTCCGCGATGCGGATGATCCGGTCGATGTCCTGCGCCGTCGCGCCGTCGATGTTGTCGGTGTACCACTTCTGCAGCCACTCGACCTTTTCGCGGCAGAACTTGCCCACCGAGGCGTTGGTCCGCAGAAGTCCGTCGCCCGCGGCCTTGAAGGCCTCGGCGACCAGGCCGGTCTTGTCCGAATAGGCCTTCTGGTAGGCACGCGCCTGTTCGGCCGCGGCGCCTTCCCAGGTGCCGAGCGAGTTCTCCAGCTTCCCGGAGACGTCCTGCGCCGACCCGGCGACGGCCGTGCCGACCGCGGTCAGCTCGTCCGCGCTCGCCTTGAACAGGGTGAACGGGATGTTGTCCTGTTCGTGGTACAGCCGCTGGAGTTCGCCGAGGGAGACCGCCGCTCCGCCGCCCGCCAGGCTCAGCGCGCGGACGTAGGCCGGGTGGAAGATCTCGTAGACCTTGAACCCCGACAAACCGGGGACCATGATGTCGTTCGAATTCGCGCAGCCCGGGTCGGTTTCGGTGGCGCGACCGGCGATCTCCTGGGTCTTCGCCGCGTCCTTGTTCAGTGCGTCGCGATCGCCCTGCCGTCCCGCGGCCTGGTTCGCGTCGTACTTCTCTTGCGCGGTCTTGTAGGCCGCCTGGACGTCGTCGAGGTAGGCATCGTTGGAGCCGATGTCGCTTTCGGTGATCCAGTCACCGTTCATCGACTTGATGTAGTCCCGGAAGCCGTTCCGCTCGGCTTCGCCGGCGAACCCACAGCTTTCCGGCGTCTCGTCCTCGATGTAGTCGATGTAGTTGAGGGCGAGTTCGCGTTTGGTGTCGCGATCGATGTTCGGGTCGTTGAGGATCTTCTCGACTTCGGCCCGGCTGGGAATGTCGTGCCCGGTGTCGCCGCCGACGTCTGCGAGAGGCATCAGTGCTTCCTTATCTCGGCGGCGTTGGAATCCTCATTGGACTGGTAAAGGTCCTTGGACGCCGCGAGTTTGCGGCCGAACTCGTCCGAGGCCGCGAGGTAACCGCGCGCGCACTTCGCCAAGCGCTGGATGCTCGCGGAATAGCCGGTGAAGTTGTCCCCGTGCGCGGGCCCGAAACTCCCGGCGTTCAGGTTGATCTGCTCGACCGCCCCGATCGGCCCTTCACAAGCCTGCTTGGGCAGGTCCTGCAGGACCTTGGCCGCCTCGTTCAGCTGCGCCGGATCGACCTTGTGCCCGTTGCCCGTCACCGTCACCCTCCCCTAGGTATCCGCACACGGAATGTACCGGGCCGGTAACCCGGGCGCAGCGACTTGGGAAGATCGTGAGAGGGCTTACGAGGCGGAGGAGACGACGCCCGCGAGCCTGTCCGCGGCCGCCTGTGCGGTGTCGTGCGCGGGGGCCTCGACCATGACGCGGACCAGCTGCTCGGTACCCGACGGACGCAGCAGGACACGGCCTTTTTCGCCGAGTTCGGCCTCGACGGCGCCGACGGCGTCGCGGACCGCGGCCGAGACGGCGACCGCCGCCTTGTCCGCCACCGGGACGTTCACCAGCACCTGCGGCAGACGGTTCATGACGGCGGCGAGCTCGGCGAGCGACTTGCCGGTGGACGCCATCCGGCTCATCACCCGCAGCGCGGTGAGGAGACCGTCGCCGGTGGTCGCGTAGGCGGGAAGCACGACGTGACCGGACTGCTCGCCGCCGAGGGCGAACCCGCTCGCGCGGAGCTCCTCGAGGACGTAGCGGTCGCCGACGGCGGTGGTGACGAGGTTGATCTCGTGCGCGCGCATCGCCAGATGCAGACCGAGGTTGCTCATCACGGTCGCGACCAGGGTGTTCTTGGTCAGCTCGCCGGTCTCGGCGAGGGCGAGCGCGAGGACGGCCATGATCTGGTCGCCGTCGATGAGTTCACCCGCGGCGTCGACCGCGACACAGCGGTCGGCGTCACCGTCGTGGGCGATCCCGAGGTCGGCGCCGTGCTCGACGACGGCCGCACGCAACGCGTCGGGGTGATTCGAGCCACAGTGCTCGTTGATGTTCACGCCATCGGGGTCGGCGTGGATCGCGATGACCTCGGCGCCGGCCTTGCGGTAGACCTCGGGGGCGGCGAAGGACGACGCGCCGTTGGCGCAGTCGACGACGACGCGCAGGCCCGCGAGCGGATGCGGGGTGGCCGACAGCAGGTGCTGGATGTAGCGGTCACCCGCGTCCGCGACGTCCTTGACGCGGCCGACGCCGATACCGGTCGGGCGGGTGACGGGAGCGGCGAGACCGGCTTCGATCTCGTCCTCGATCCCGTCGGGGAGCTTGTGCCCGCCGGCCGCGAAGAGCTTGATGCCGTTGTCGGGCATGGGATTGTGGGAGGCGGAGATCATCACGCCGAGATCCGCTTCGAGCGCGCCGACCAGGTACGCGACGGCGGGCGTCGGGAGGACGCCGAGGCGGAGCACATCGGCACCGGCGGAGGTGAGGCCCGCCACGACGGCGGCCTCGAGCATCTCGCCACTGGCACGCGGGTCACGGCCGACGACCGCGACCGGACGGTGCGAACGGTCGTGGGCGGCGAGGACGCGGGCGGCGCTGGCGGCGAGCGAGAGCGCCAGCTCCGGGGTCAGCTCCTCGTTGGCGAGGCCACGTACGCCGTCGGTACCGAATAGACGAGCCATCTGTCGACCTCCTTGAAAAACCACCACGACAACCTAGCCAGTACCCCCGGTTTCGCCTTTAGCGGGCTAAACGCGACGCGCGGAGCGCGTTTAGCCCGCTAAAGGCGAACGCGTGGGGCACGTGGGACTGCTGTGACAACGGGCCCTCGGGCACACCGAGACCCCGGAAACACGGAAGCGCCCATCCGAGAGACGGATGGGCGCTTCCGCGGGTTGCGCCAGAGGCGCGATCAGCGCTTGCTGTACTGCGGAGCCTTACGGGCCTTCTTGAGGCCGTACTTCTTCCGCTCCGTGGCGCGAGCGTCACGGGTCAGGAAGCCGGCCTTCTTCAGTGCCGGACGGTCGTCGGCGTCGACCTCGACGAGCGCACGGGCGATCGCGAGACGGAGCGCACCGGCCTGGCCCGAGATCCCGCCACCGTGCAGGTTGGCGAAGATGTCGAACGAGTCGGGCTTGTCGACCGTCACCAGCGGCTCACGGATGAGCTGCTGGTGCACCTTGTTCGGGAAGTACTCTTCGAGCGTGCGGCCGTTGAGCTTGAACTCACCGGAACCGGGAACGACGCGCACCCGGACGACGGCCTCCTTGCGGCGGCCGACGGTCTGGGCGTTGCCACCGGCGGCACGCGACGGGCGCGTGGTGGCCGGGGTCTCGCTGGTCGCGACGGCTTCGGCAGACGTCCCTGCGGTCTCCGTGGTCGCGACGGCTTCGGTCGCGGTCTCCTCGGTGCTGGTCACAGACTGTTCCTCACTCACTGCGCGACCTGCGCGATCTTGGTGATCTCGCGCGCCTGCGGCTGCTGCGCGGCGTGCGGGTGCTCGGCACCGGCGTAGACCTTGAGCTTCTTCGCCTGGGCGCGACCGAGCTTGTTCTTCGGGAGCATGCCCTTGACGACCTTCTCGAGCAGGTGCTCGGGCTTGGTGTCGAGCAGTTCACCGAAGGAGCGCTTACGCAGACCACCGGGGTAACCGCTGTGCCGGTACGCGAACTTCTGCTCGCGCTTGTTACCGGTGAGCGCGACCTTCTCGGCGTTGACGATGATGACGAAGTCACCGGTGTCCACGTGCGGGGCGTAGGTCGGCTTGTGCTTGCCGCGCAGCAGCGTGGCGACCTCGGTCGCGAGCCGGCCGAGCACGACATCCTCGGCGTCGATCACGTGCCAGGCACGAGTGACGTCGCCGGGCTTGGGGCTGTACGTGGGCAAGGGTCTACCTCGTCGTCAACATTGCGTGTGGTTTCTGTGCGGGCCTAGCGCTTACGCGCCGCAGCGCACAACGACATATGAAGATACCCCCACGCCCGACCCTACTGCGAAGCGGGGGTCGGTCCGGGGTCCCATACTAGGACCGGCGCCCGGCGGGCGCCCCGCAACTGTACCTCGCCGGTGTGGCGGAACCGCCCACGGCATCGTCCTACGCGGGAGAGGATGAGACGATCCGGACGCGCACCACGCGTGGGGGACTCGATTCAGGGGAACGGCGATGAACAAACGTCCAACGACCATCTTGTGCGTGCTGAGCGCCGTACTGGCGCTCACCACCGCCTGCGGCCAGGGGCGCGCGGGCACGGCCGTGCCGAAGGGTGACGACGCGGCGACCTACGTCGGCACCAAATTCGAAACGGCGATGAACAAGCTGCAGGACACGATCGGCGACCAGCGCGACGTCACCAGCGAGTCGGGCGCCTACTTCCGCTTCGACGAGAAGTACATCCGCAGCACGATCTCCTCCGCCCGCACCGGTTCGCCGGAAGGCCGGGTCAGCCGCCAGCGCTCGCAGAAGAACCCGGACGACAGCATCGATTGGTACACCCCGGCCGACGGGGCCGTCGAATACGTGTACCTCGGCCCCGTCTACAAGAGCCTCGCCCCGACGCCGTGGGTCTCGATGCCGAAGTCGGAGGCCGGGCTGACCATCCCCTGCGCGTGGGTCGGGATCATCACCGCCTGCAAGATGGCCGACGCGATCGCCGTGGCCTACAACGCGGACAAGAAGATCGTGAAGGGCGCGAAAAGCCTTCCGGAGAACCGGATCGAGCTGACCGCCGACGTCCCGTTCGGGAAGTTCATGGAGCGACGGGTGGAGATCCTGCCCCCGTCGATCAGCGGGGCGATCACGGCCGACATGAAGAAGGCCCCGGTGCGGACCACCGTCTCCCTCAACTCGGACGGAACGCTGAACCAGATCGTGATGGACGCCAAGATCGAGGGTGGCGGACACAAGCTCGAACTGCGCTACGACTTCCGCTTCACCGGCAAGGCGAGCACTCAGGACCTGCCGAAGCTGCCGGACGCCGCACAGATCACCGTGCTGCCGGACAAGGCGGCCAAGGACGATTTCAACCGCCGGTTCAACGAGTTGAAAGGCGTCTGAGGCATGTCCGAACGCCGTTGTCCCGACGCCGTGAAACTCTCGATGTCCCGAGGTGACCACCGATGAGCCAGCCGCCCGAACAGCAGCCGCAACAGCCGCAGCAGTGGTGGCAGCCGCCGGCGAACCCCGGAAACCAGCAGGGCTGGCAGCAGGAAGGCCAGGCGACCGGACCGCATCCGGGTCAGTGGCAGCAGAACGACCCCAATGCCGCGACCACCGGTTCCTACACCGGGCAATGGCAGCAGCAGCCCGGCGTCACCGGCTCGTTTTCCGGGCCCTGGCAACAGAATCCCGCGCCCGCACCGGGTACGGCTTGGCAACCGCAGCAGCAGCCCGCGCCGCAGCAGCAGGATTGGCAAGCACCGCAACAGGTTCCGGGCCCTCCCCCGCAGGGGCAGTACGGCGGAGGCTTCCAGCCCGCCCAGCAGGCACAGTCGTCGCAGTACGGCGGGCTCGGCGCTTTCGGCGCGGAGCCCCAGAAGCGGCCCAAGGTTTCCAAGAAGGCCTTGCTGATCGGCGGGATCGCGGCGGCCGTCGTGATCGCGGGCGGCGTCGGGGCTTGGCTGCTCGGCGCGTTCGCGGGTGACACTCTCGACGAGAAGTCGGTCCAGGACGGCGTCGTCCGCGTGCTCAACGAGCACTACGGGGAGCCGGACGTGAAGAACGTGACGTGTCCTTCCGGCCAACCGGTGGAGAACGGGACCACGTTCGATTGCTCGATCGATCTTTCGGGACAGCAGAAGAAGGTCACCGTCCGGGTACTGAACACCACCCCGGAATTCGAGGTCGGCTCGCCGCACTGATCTCCGCCGGACACGGAAGAGCCGCGACGAACCCGTCGCGGCTTTTCTTTCACATAAACGAAACGGCGGGCTCGGCATCCGAAGATGCCTGCCCGCCGTTGTTCGTTCGGAGCCGGAAGACTCAGAACAGGCCGGTGACGCCCTGTTCCGTGGCCTGGTAGCCGTCGGCCAGCTGCGGCAGCACGCCGGCGACCTGCGCGAGCAGCTGCTTGAGCTCCTCGAAGCTGTTGTCCCACTCCTGCTGAGCGGCCATGTACGCGACCTTCGCGTCACCGTCCCAGGTGTTGACCAGCGGCGACAGGTCGCTCTTCAGCTGCCCGAAGAGGGACTCCAGCTCGCCACCGGTGCTCTTGCAGTCGTCGGCCGCCGCGTGGATCGTGGCGTAATCGACCTTCATCTCGCCCATAAGTTCCTCCAGTCAGAAATAAGAAAGTCTTGATTTTGGTGCGGTGAAGCCGAATCAGCCGAGGACGCCGAAGCCCTGGTTGACCGACTTGATGAGCTCCTGCTGCTGCTGCTCGGTCGCGTTGTACTTCGAACCGGCCTGCTCGAGCAGGTCACCGATGTTCTGGAGGGACTGGTTGAGCTTACGGCCCGCACCGTCGAAGCGGGTCATGACGTTGTTGAACGCGAGCGCCGCGTCGCCGGTCCAGCCCGCGCGGGTGGCCTCGATGTTGTCGCGAAGCTTGCTCAGGTTCTGGTCCATCGAGACGCGGACCTCGGTCACACGCTTCTCGGCCTCGGTGAACTGCTCAACTGTCCCGGTAAATCCGCCAGCCATGGGAGGTACCCCCTTCGTTCGTGGTTAATCCGTACTCGGTGAAGTTCGTTTGGTACGGACCTACGACGGAGACACTGCCACGTCTGGTTCCCTCTTGTCGCTCGTTGGTTTCAAGTAGTTGCTTGCGTTAACGCTCGCGGTGGGAACCGAACGGCCGAACCCGGGCAGCACGCCGCGAATCGCGTGCGGAAAAGGGCTTTCACCACGCGATTTAGCAAACGCACAGTGGCCGGTCAATCGCCTCGGCTCATGATTCGCGACTGCGAAAAGTCCTCATCGTCGTCACCCACACGTGGCCTTCTGGGCGCCGGTTCTGGCCGAAGGGGAACCAAGTCTGCCGCTGAGGGCAAAGCGGGAACCGGAAGACCGGCGCCCGTGCGGAACCGTTTCGCGGCGTTCCGCACGGCGGCGGGGGTCGGCGCGGTCTCGCCGCCCGCGAGCCGTCCCTTGCCGAATTGCTTCGCCAGTTCGGCGTTTTCGCCCCGGCGGCGTTCGTACCGCGCCTTGGCCGTGCGGGCGACCTGCCGGGCATAGGTGACCGCGTCACGCCCTGTGCGGGCGAAGTGTTCGGCGGCGGTCTCGGGTTCGGGTGGCATGGGTCTTCTCCCCCTCCCTTCTGCCTCCCCCTTCAGTTGACGACCACCATCGTTTTGACGACCTGCTCGCAGGCCGCGCTCACGCGTTGTTCGAGCGGTGAGCCGGTGCCGTATTGGCAACCGATGTGGACGCGTGTCCTTCCCTGCGCGACGACGTACCAGTCGACGCGCGCACTCGGTTTGGTCTCGCGGTAGTAGATGACGGTCCGGCCGGCGTAGTTCGCGGAACCGTTGAAGCCACTGTACTTATCCGGTTTCAACCGTGCCCCGGCACTGAGTTCGTCGACGAGTTTCTGTCTGTCGGCCGTCGCGTCGTAGGCCATCACGTACTCGTGGGCGACCACCAGGTCGTCGCCGGTGAGGGAATCGCTGGGGTGGATCACCACCTGGCGCTCGGCGACGCGGTCGTCGGTCTGTGTCCAGTCCAGCGGCGCGATGAAGCGATAGTCGTATTGCGCGAGCGTCCGGCCCTCCGGCTCGGCCTCCCCGCTGTTGACGGCGAAGAGGATGCCACCGACGACCGCCGCCACGGCCACCACGGCCGCGGCGATGATCCAGGGCGTCTTCTTGTTCTTCTCGCCGCGCTCGGCGGGTTTGGTCTCGCGGGAGGACTCACCCGGCCGCCACGGCGGCGGGGCCGCTATCCCCTGGTGTCCCATCGGAGGCGACGGCGGCCCCTGCCGCGTCGCCTTTAGCGGGCTAAACGCGCTCTGCGGAGGCGGGGCGGGCTGGCGGGGGCCGGGCGGGAAGTGGGGGCGCGGGGGTTCGGGGCGCCGGTCGGCGGGGGCCGGCACGGGGGCACCGCCGACACGCGAGACGGCGGAGCCCGCGAGCGATCCCGTCCGGTCCGGGTCGATCAGCACCGCGCGCAGGGCGCCGCGGGCGACCACGGTCTCCGGCTGGTCCAGCGTGGTGGGTACGACACCGGTCCGCTCGTGCACCAGCCGGGACACCATCGGGATCCGGCTCGACCCGCCCACGAGGAAGATCGCCGTCAGCTGCTTCGGCCGCAGCCCGGAATCACCGATCGCGGCCACGGTCAGTTCGACCGCGCGCCCGAGCGGGCCCGCGATGAGCCGCTCGAGGTCCTCCCGGGTCACATGGGCGTCGGCGAACGGCGGCGGCATCGGAACGTCGGTGTACGCGTGCCGGGACAACGTCTCCTTCGCGCCGCGCACGTCCTGCCGCAGTACACGGCGCCGCCGCCGGTCTGTGAGTTCGCGGCCTTCGACGAGCTTCCGCCATTCCGGCGGATCCACGGAGGACACCAGCGACCCCACGTGCTCCAAGAGCGCCTGATCGACGTCCGCTCCCCCGAAACTCGGATCCCCCCGGGTGGCCAGCACCTGGAACCCGGCGCGTTTAGCGGGCGAACTGCGATCCGCCGGACTGCCGGGCATGCGCTGGACCACGGAGACGTCGACGGTGCCACCGCCGAGGTCGAGGACCGCCAGCGCATCGCCGGGGCGGCCGCTGAACTCGACGGTGCGCTCGGAATTGAGGTCGGCCGGAGCGAACGTCGCCGCGTGATAGACCGCCGCGGCGACCGGCTCCGGCACGAGCGCGACCTGACGCGCGAGCCCGCCCGCCGCCTGCCGGAGCAGACGGGTCCGGGTCGCGCCCCAATCGGCGGGGTGGGTCAGGACGAGCAACTCGACCTCGGAGTCACCGGCGAGCCGGCGAGCCTCGGTCACCGCGCGTTTCAGCACGGCGTGGACGACCTCGGTCACGCGGAGGACGTTGTCGCCGAGCAGCAGGTCGCCTTCGTCGATCCGGCGCTTCGGATTCGGCTCGTAGCGCGACGGATCCACCGCCGCCTGCCGTTCCGCCTCCTGGCCGACGAACAGCGTCCCGTCCGGCGCGGCGTAGACCGCCGACGACATCAAGGGCTGCCCGTCCACCACGACGACCTGCGGCTCGCGGCCGTTGATCGAGGCGACTACGCAGGTGCTCGATGTCCCGAAGTCCACCGCTACCCGCACAGTCACTGGCCACTCCCGCAGATCGTCGTCGTCACCCCTCGCCCAGCCGGGACCTCACCTGGTTCCGCGGGAGGTCAGTCCGGCTGGATCCACGAGACCTGCATGAGCTGCTTGCCCTGCTTCCGGGTCACGAGGTTGCCTCGGCCCGGCGGCATCTGGCTCGGCTTCACGTTCGCGACGAGGTTGCCTTCGTCACGCGAGCCGTTCATGACCATACCGGGCGCCGCGATCTCCCTGAGCTTGCCGAGGATCGGGTCGAACATCGCCCGGCTCGCGCCACCACTGCGGCGCACGACGATGACGTGCAGACCGACGTCCTTCGCCTGCGCGAGGAACTCGGCGAGCGGTTTGAGCGGGTTGCTCGTCTGCGTGGCGACCAGGTCGTAGTCGTCGACGATGATGAACAGTTCCGGACCGGTCCACCAGGACCGGGTCTTGAGCTGCTCCTGCGTGACGTCCGGACCGGGGAGCCGCCGGGTCATCGACCCGTGGACGTCCTTGACCATGCTGTCGAGCTGCGCGGCGGACACCGCGTAGCCGAGCAGCTGGTCCCCGCCGACGAAACCGAGCATCGTGCGCCGGTAGTCGACGAGGATGATGACCGCTTCCTGCGTCGTGTACCGCTCCGTGATGCCTCGGGTGATCTGGCGCAGCAGGTTCGTCTTGCCCGACTCGCCGTCCGCGAACGCGTAGAAGTGCGAATCGGCGGCGAAGTCGAGGTAGATCGGCTGGAGGTCTTCCTCGTTGACGCCGATCGGCACCAGCTTCGTGTTGCGCTTGGTGTCGATGCCGAGGACCTCGTCGTAGGTGACCATCTCCGGCAGCAGGCGGACCTGCGGCGCCGGGCGGCCCTTCCACGCGGCCTTGATCTTCGCCACCGCGTCGGCGACACCGGCGGCGACGTCGTCCGCGTTGCTCGAACCGTCGATGCGCGGAAGACCGGTCAGCAGGTGCAGCTTGTCCCTGGTGAGACCGCGGCCGGGACGGCCAGCCGGGACGTTCACCGCGACCCGGCGATCGATGTCCGACTCGCTCGGGTCACCGAGGCGCAGCTCGAACCGGGTGCCGATCATGTCCTTGATCGCCGGGCGGATGTCCGCCCACCGGTTCGCCGCGATGATGACGTGCACACCGTAGGAAAGACCCTGGGTGGCGAGCTTGGTGATCGAGGTCTCCAGCTCGTCGAAGTCGTCCCGCAGCGCCTTCCAGTTGTCGACGATCAGGAAGGCGTCACCGAAGGCGTCGTCCTCGGGCTTGATCTCGCCGCGCCGCTTGCGGTTGCGGAACTCGTTCATCGAGTCGATGCCCAAGGCACCGAACCGGCCTTCCCGCTCGGTGAGCAGGGTGGTCAGCTCGGCCACGATCCGGCGGGCCTTGTCCGGCTCGCGCCGGGCGACGGCGACACCACCGACGTGCGGCAGGCCCTGGAGACCGGCCAACGTACCGCCACCGAGGTCGAGCGCGTAGAACTGCGCCTCCTCGGGGGTGTGGGTCAACGCCATCGACATGATCAGCGTCCGGAGCATGGTCGACTTGCCCGACTGCGGACCGCCGACGATCACACCGTGCCCGGCGCCACCGGAGAAGTCGGCCCACAGCAGGTCACGGCGCTGCTCGTACGGGCGGTCGACGATGCCCATCGGCACCTGCAGCCGTCCGTTGCCGAAGAACCCGACCGGGGAAAGACCGCGGTCGTCGGTGGGGTTCAGGTTCGGCAGCAGGGTGTCGAGCGAGTTCGGCTCCTTGAGCGGCGGCAGCCAGACCTCGTGCGCGGGCGGGCCCTGGCCGATCAGCCGGGACACGATCACGTCGAGCTCACTGGGCTCGACGGCCTCCTCCTGCTTGGCCTCTTCCACCGGCGCGGCCTCGAACTGCTGCGGCTCCGGCTCCTTCGGCAGTTCGACGAAGTCCGGGACGAACAGCTGCGGGCGCTTGTCCGCGCGAACCACCGTCGCGACCGGGCCGGCCGCCTTGATCCCCGCGGGCCGGTACGGGCCCGAGACGTACGAGGCCTTGAAGCGGACCAGTGTCGAGGTGTCGTACTTGAGGTAACCGCCACCGGGGACGGACGGCAGCTCGAACGCGTCCGGCACGCCGATCGCGGCACGGGATTCCGCGGCGGAGAAGGTCTTCAGACCGATGCGGTAGGAAAGGTGCGAGTCGAGACCGCGCAGCTTGCCCTCTTCCAACCGCTGCGACGCCAGGAGCATGTGCATCTGCAGCGACCGGCCCAGACGGCCGATGGCGACGAAGAGGTCGATGAAGTCCGGCTTCGCGGCCAGCAGCTCGGAGAACTCGTCACAGACGATGAAGAGCGCGGGCAGCGGGTCGAGGTCGGCGCCGTTCTCACGGGCCTTCTCGTACTCCCAGACGTTCTTGAAGTTACCGCCGTTCTTCAGCGCTTCCTGGCGCCTGTTCATCTCGCCCGCCAGGGCGTCCTTCATCCGGTCGACCAGCGTGACCTCGTCCGCGAGGTTGGTGATGACCGCGGAGACGTGCGGCGCCGCGTCCAGACCGAGGAAGGTCGCGCCACCCTTGAAGTCGACGAGGACGAAGTTCAGCGTGCTCGAGGAGTGCGTGGCGAGCATGCCCAGCACCAGGGTGCGGAGGAACTCCGACTTACCGGAACCGGTCGCCCCGATGCACAGGCCGTGCGGGCCCATGCCCTCCATCGCGGCTTCCTTGATGTCCAGCTCGACCGGCTGGCCGTACTCGCCGACGCCGAAGGGGACGCGGTAGCGGTCTCGCACCGGGCGCGGCCGCCAGGACTGCTGGACGTCGAAGGTCATCGGGTCGCCGGGGATGCCCAGCAGTTCGAGCAGACCGGGGTTGGACAGCAGCGGCTCTTCCTCGGCGGCGTCCTGCGCGGCGGTGCCGACGCGGTACGGGGCGAGGAGCCTCGCGAGGGCTTCGGCCTCGACCACGCTGAGCGTGTCCGGCCGGCCGAACCATTCGACGCCGCCGGCGCTGCGCGCGCCGAGCCGGTCTTCTTCGACGACCAGCCGCAGACCGCGGCGCGCCGCGAGGTTGCCGATGGAGTCGGAAAGATCGATCAGGGTGACGCCGACCAGACCCTCTTCGAGGATGATCTGCTCCTCGCGGGTGACCTCGGCGTCGTCGACGATGATGACGACGTGCGGCTGGTCCGGGGCGGGCGTCGCGTTGCGGGAGAACCGCTGACGGTCACGGAGTTCCTCGTCGAGCCACTGCTCGATCTGCGCGAGCGAACCCGCCATCATCCGCAGCTGGCCGATACCGTCGGCGAGCGCCGGGTGCTGGGCGTGCGGCAGCCACTTCGCCCACTCCCACTCCTCCTTGGCGCGGCCCGCCGTCGCGACCGCGATGAGGACGTCGTCGGGGCTGTGGAAGGTGACCAGCTGGGCCAGCATCGCCCGGGTGAGACCGCGGGTGAGGCCGCGGTCTCCCTGCATGCTGACCGCGGCGAACCCGCGGAGGGTGATCTGGGTCGGCAGGTCCGGGACGATCGAGTGCGCGCGGACGAACCGGCGCAGGGCGAGCGTGGCGATCGGCTCCAGTTCGTCGACCGGGCCGGTCTGCGGCGGCACCAGCCGCGTCGCGAGGCGGTGCGAGCTGCGGCCGACACGGAGGTGGAGGAAGTCCTGGTCGTTCTGGCGGCGTTCCCACATGCGGCGGCTCGCGGCCAGCGACCACATCGTCTGCGGGTCGGGGTGGACCCACTCGAGCGCGGCGCGCTGGTCGACCATGGCCTCGCGGGCCCTGTCGCGCATCTGGCCGAGGTAGCGCAGGTAGTCCTTGCGGTCCTCGTCCATCTCGGCCTTTTTGGCGCCACCGCCCTTGCCCGCGCCGCCTGCCATCATGCCGACGGTGCTGAGCACCATCATGCCGCCCATCATCATCATCATGGGGTTGCGTCCACCCGTGGTGAACATGAAGACCATCATCCCGATGGAGGCGACGATCATCACCGCGGGAAGCAGCTTCATGACGATGTTGCCCGGGATGGTGCGCGGCACCTCAGGCGGCGGTTCGAGATGCACCTCGCCGCCCGGCGGCCGGGGCGCCGCCAGGCGCGGTGACTTCTTGAACTGCAGCGTGCTCATCGAAGGACCCCTCTTCAAACTCGACGATGGCGGCCACCGTTGGTGCGCGTACTGGTGCGCGAGACAACCTATCGAACGTGGTCGGCGAAATCCGGACAACGCCGAGAACGGCCCCGGCCGGGGCCATACGCATGTCGGGGAGTGTAGGGCTCGGGACCGACAGTCCCCAACGAACCCGCTGGGCCTCCGGCCGGGCGACGTCGCCTTTAGCGGGCTAATCGCGATCCGGCGGTCGTGAGGGCTCCCGGTCGCCAGGGGCCCTGAGCGTCGCGATTAGCCCGCTAAAGTCGACGCGCCGGCAGGCGGCCCGAGGGGCTTCCCTTACTTTTGCCGGTCTTTTTCCGACAGTCGATGATGTGGGCACCCGGGTTCGGTATAGGTTCCCCCGGGAGCAGACTCTCAGGGCAGGGGGACGGCAGTGGCAACGGGCACGACGGTATTCAGCAGGGTGACGGTGGTCGCGCCACGCACCCGGATCGACGTGGCTTTGCCGGCTGACGTCGCGGTGGCGGACCTGCTGCCCATGCTGTTGGAGATGGCGAAGGAGGCGACGCCGGACGGCGGCGCCCGCCACGGCGGCTGGGCACTGGCGAAGCTGGGCGACGCGCCGCTCGACCCGAGCCGGACCCTCGCGTCCCTCGGCGTCGTCGACGGCGAACTGCTGCAGCTGCGCAAGCGCAACGAGAACCCGCCGCCTCCGCTGTACGACGACGTCGTCGACGCGATCGCCGAGTCGTCCCCGGACAGCTTCCGTCCGTGGACCAAGGAGACGGCGCGCCGCTTCGGGCACATCGCGGGCGGGCTGGCGCTGTTCTTCGCGGCCCTCGCGCTCTTCACCAGCGGGTCGTTCTACGGCGGCAACGCCCTCGCCGCCGCGATCGCGGGCGGGGTCGGCGCGATCGCGTGCGTCGCGATCGGCGCGACAC
This sequence comes from Amycolatopsis sp. NPDC041971, assembly GCF_055588925.1. NCBI lineage: Bacteria > Bacillati > Actinomycetota > Actinomycetes > Pseudonocardiales > Pseudonocardiaceae > Amycolatopsis > Amycolatopsis sp. NPDC041971. Next base: position 174,293 of record NZ_JBVJCE010000015.1, read on the forward strand.
TGGCCAAGGCCTACCAGGCCGAGGCGACCGGCGTGCTGATCGCCGCGGCAGGCGGTCTTCCGCTGGCCTTCGTCAGCGGCTTCTACATCGTGCCGGGGCTGTCCTTGTGGGCGAACCTGCTGCTCGCGAGCACTCTCGTGATCATCGTGGCGGCGGTCTGCATCCTCGTCATCGGCCACGGGATCACCACGTTCATCGCGGCCGCGACGACGGCCACGATCTCGGCGCTGACGTTCCTGGCGGCGACGCTCATCGACACCCCGATCCCCGGCATCGCGGCCGGCGCCACCGCGTTCTCGCTGGCGTGCATCTCGCTGCTGCCGCGCGCGACGATCAAGCTCGCCGCTCTCCCGACGCCGCACGTTCCCGGTAGCGCCGAAGAACTCAAGGAAGACTCGGGCTTCCCGGACTACCGCGCCATCGAACGCCGCACCGCGGTCGCCCACGAGTACATGACCGGCCTGCTGACCGGCTGCGGCGCGGCCACGGCGCTGTTCGCGATCATCGCCTCGACGTCCCCGTCGATCTTCGGCCCGATCCTCGGCGTCATCGCCACGCTGGTCCTGCTCCTGAGGGCGCGGGCGTACGCGAACGGCGCGCAGGCCATCGCCCTCCTCACCACCGGCATGGTGTCCGGGGCGGGCATCCTGCTCGGCTGGATGTGGTCGGCAAGCCCGTTCAACCGAATCCTGTTCGTGTTCGGCGTGCTGCTGCTGATCGGTGCCGGCGCGCTCGTGGTCGGCGTGATCTTCCCGAACAAGCGCTTCTCGCCGCCGCTGCGGCGGACCGTGGAGATCTTCGAGGCCGTCTTCATCGCGACGGTGCTCCCGCTGGCGCTCGGCGTCATGGATCTCTACACGACGCTGCGCCACCTCAACTTCAAGTGACGACCCGATCGGATGATGTTCTGATGGCCGTAGCGCGGAAGTCCAGGGGGACGCGCGTCCGCCACCTCGGCCTCGCCGGGCGTACCGGAACGGTGCTGCTGGCAGCCGGTATCGGTGTTCTCTCTCCGGCCTCGGTGGCACTTCCCGCCTGGGCGCAGCAAAGCAGCGTCGCGCCGGACGCCGGCGGCTACTACGCGACCCCGCCGCCGGTGGACACGTCCAAGAAGCCGGCGGACGACGGCAAGCCGGACAAGACCTACGAGAAGAAGACCGAGTGCGTGCAGCGCAGCAAACTCGGCGGCGACCAGGTCGACATCAAGAACCGCCCGTGGGGCCAGGAGTACCTGCAGATCGAAAAGGTGCATCAGCTGATGCGCGGCGCCACCCAGTCGGTCGGCGGAGGCGTCAAGGTCGCCGTGATCGACACCGGCGTCACCGCGCACCCGTACTTCGGAAATCGGGTCGAATCGGGTGGTGACTACGTCGCGCCTCCTGGTGGCGGCAAGGCGCCGGGGCTCGAAGACTGCGACGGCCACGGCACCGAGGTGGCGGGGATCATCGCCGCCAACCCGCCCGACGCGAGCATCGGCTTCCGAGGGGTCGCGCCGGACGCCACGATCCTGTCGATCCGTCAGTCGAGCCAGAACTACGAGGAAGCGGAGAAGAAGGCCGAGCCGCCGCCACCGCCACCGTCGTCGTCCAACAGCGCTCCGCCATCTTCGTCGAAGAATTCGGGATCGCAGCTTCCGCCGTCCTCGCAGGGAAACGGTGCCGTCGGCGGCACCGCGCCGGGTCAGGACAAGGACGGACGGCAACAGGAGCAGGGCAAGACGGCCGGAAACCTCAAGACGCTCGCGCAGGCCGTCGTCCGGGCGGTCGACAAGGGCGCCAAGGTGATCAACATGTCGGTCGACAACTGTCGCCCGGCCACTGGGAACATCACCCCGAATGAGCTGCCGCTCCAGGCTGCGGTGAACTACGCCGTTGAGAACAACGTCGTCGTCGTCGCGGCGGCGGGCAACGTCGGCGAGAAATGCCCGCAGAACGACCAGCCGGACCCCAAGACTCCCAAGACAATCGTCACGCCGCCCTGGTTCTCCGAAGACGTCCTGTCGGTCGCGGCGATCGACGACACCGGCGGTGTCGCGGATTTCAGTGTCAACGGGCCGTGGGTCAGTGTGGCCGCTCCAGGCACCAAGATCATCTCGCTGGACCCGGCGGAGGGGTCGAGCAGCCTGGCCAACCTGACGATCGAGGGCAACGGGAAGCCCGGTGCCATCCAGGGGACCAGTTTCGCCGCGCCGTACGTCGCCGGACTGGCCGCTCTCGTGCGGGCGAAGTTCCCGCTGTTGACGGCTCGTGACGTGATGAACCGGATCAAGGCGACGGCGCAGCACCCCGCGGCGCCGGGTGGGCGGGACAACTTCGTCGGCTTCGGTGTCGTCGATCCGATCGCGGCGCTGACGGCGATCGTGCCGTCGGAGGCGGACAAGGCCAAGCCGGTCCCGCTGCCCGCGAATCTGCCGCCCGCGAACGACCGTGATCCCGCCCCGATGATCGTCGCGCTCGCCGGAACCGGCGGGGGCCTGGTGGCGCTGCTCGTCACGCTGTTCGTGGTCCACTCGGTCCGCCGCAACCGGCCGGCCACCACCCCCGTCCGCAAAACCCCGTAGGCGTCGACTTTAGCGGGCTAATCGCGATCCGAGCCGGACTCACCTCCGAGCGCCCAGATCGCGATTAGCCCGCTAAAGTCGCTCGCCCGCGGGGGCGCCTACTTGGCGGGTTTCGGCTTCGGAGCGGGCTTCGCCGGGGCGTCGTCCTCGCCGATCACGGGCGGGACGACCTGGCCGGGCTCGCCGACCACATCGGACGGTTTCGAAGCGGGCCGCGTCTTCGACTGGTGAGCCGTCTGGCCTCCCCCGCCCATGCCGCCCATCATGGGCGCCATCCCCATCGGCATCATCGCCGATCCCGCCCCGGCGACGCCCTGCCCATGAGCCGGAGCTGCCTGAACGGGCGCGACCTCCGGGATCGGCGCCTGCCCTTGCTCGATCAGAGGTTCCTGCGACCCGGTCTTCCGGCCGTCGGCCGAGGACGGCGACGTCGACTGTTCGTCGGACGTGGCATTGGAATCCACCTCAGCGGCGGCCTTCTCCGGCACCGGCGCACCCGGTGCTTCGGATTCGTCGTGAAGTTTGAACTCGTCCTGCGGGTACCGGTGGGCGATCTCGATGCTCCGCGAACCGGCGTCAGGATCGTCGACGCCGTCACAAAACCGCACGAAGCCCTCAAGGACGTCGCGAGCGGCTTCGAAAAGCGCTTTGGCCGACTCCTGCGCCTCCTCCAACTGGGTTCGCGCGCGCCGGACGCCACCGACCGGCAGCATCGCGGTCTCGGAGGTCAGTTCCGCCGTGTCGACCAGAATCTCGACGAGGTCGGTCAGGATGCGACGGATCGACAGCACCAGCTCGTCGAGCGAACCCGCCAAGGTGGCGAGGGCGTCTTCGACGTCGGAGCCCGCGGCGTTGATGTCCACGATGTACGTGACGAACGCGTCAGCGTCCTTGCCTGCCCACCCGGCGTCGAGGCGCCCGAGGTCCTCGGCCAGCTCTTTCGAAACGGTGCCCGCGGCCTTCGCCGCTTTCCGGAGCCGGTCCGCCTCGTCCTTCAAGTCCTCCCAGCGCCCCGCCAGCGGGATCAGGTAGGCCTCGACCGGATCGATCAGCCCCAGATGTCCGGACAGTTCCGAAACGAAGGCGAGATGCGGGCCCGCGGCCTCGACCAGCCCCTCCCCACCCGAGCCCGTCGCGTTTAGCGGGCTAAACGCGCTCTGGGGCGCCACGGGAGCGGCGGGAGCGGCGGCCGAACGGGCGGCCGCCATCGGGTGCGGGAGGGAATCCGTCGGGTTCTCCGACTCGGCGATCATGCGGTTCAGAGCTCCACGGCGCGCTTGATCATCTGCGCGGCCTCGTCGTCGTGCCCGGCATGCCGCGCGGTCACCGTGTGCAGGGCGTCGGACGCCGACCTGAGCGCGGCCGCGCCTTCCACCAGCTGACGTCGGATGGCCTCCGCCGCACGCCCGTAAGACGCGCCGAGGCCCAGTTCCTCCCCCAGCGTTCCGTGGGACTCGACGGTGACACCTTCGCCGGTCACCTCCGCGGCCGCCAGTTCGAGCTCTCCGGCGGCCGCGTCCACCCGCTTCGCGTAGTCACCGACGACAACGCCGTCGATCTTCAGGCCGGCCACTGCACCCTCCACTCACCCGGTACCGCTTGGGCGTTGAGACGCTCGCGCCGTCCGAGGGGTTCCCGCGATCAGTTACCCGCCGGAGCCTGCTGCGGCTGCGTCGCGACCGAACCGGCCCGGTCGTCGATCGGCACGGTGTCGAACGTCCGGAGCACGTCCTGCGTGTTCAGCGAAGCGCCGGTGGGCAGGATCCTGATGATCGACTCTGGCGCGGGCACCCGCTTGTTAAGCCCGATCGAATCCGCCGTCACCGCGTCGGGGACGCCGTAACGGATCCCGCGATCGGAGATCAGCTGGATCGGTCCTTTGTCGAAGGTCTCCTTGCCGGTCGCCGACTGGACGACGGCCGCGAAACCGGGCTCCATGAAGAAGCTGTTGATCGGCGCGCCCACCGGACCGGGGGTGCCGATCTTGACGCCGGGCGCGGATCCGTCGGCGCTCCTGCCCTTCGGCAGCTTGTCGTCGACGAACACCGCCGTGTGCCCGTCCCGGCCGGCACCGTCGCCCGCGATGGACCAGCTCAGGCACGAGACCCGCGAACCCTGAGTCGCGTTGAGCACCGTCGGCACTGTCTGGGGGTAGGCGTCGAGTTCGACGACCTGGGAGACACGCGTGAGGTTGCGGATCTTGCCCAGCGGCACGGACATGACCGAAGTGCTGCCGTCGTTCTTCCCGGTCTGCACGATGTCCGCGACGGCCGGCGAAATGGGCTGGATCCCTTCCTTCGTGATGAGGTAGAAGTCCTTCCGCCCTTCGGCCTGCTCGGTGGAGAAGACGTCGCCGACCTTCATGCCTTCGATTTCGAAGTTCGGCGTCTCGCCGTCACCGGGGACGGACGGGAGCTTCAGCTCCGGCACCTCGGGAATCGCGTCGAGCAGACCCTGGGAGATACCTCGGGGCTGGCCGGACAGCTTCAACGCGGAACGGACGGCGCTCGCGTCCGCTTTGATCTCGGCCTTGACCGCGTTCGCGTTCCGGAGGTTGGGGTCCGGCCTCTGCCGGTAGATCAGGTACTCCCTGCCGTTGGCGCCCTTGGCCAGCAAGGCCTCGTTCTGGCCGAGTTCGCGGTTCCCGAGCTGTTTCACCCCCGCGTAGACGGTCGTCTCCGTCTTCGACAGATCCGGCTGGGGCACCGTCGGGTCGTACATGACCTCATCGCACACGCCCCAGTCCGCGGAGACGCGCTGGCTTTCCGTCGGCATCAGTTGCGGACCGTTCGGAATGCCCATGAGCTGACCGCGGGGAATGTTCTTCAGCTGTTCGTCCGAGACGACTGTGGGGTTCTTCACTTCGGATGCCTGCGTCGGACCGGAAGGTTTGGTCCCCCCCTGCTGCGCGCCTTGTTTCGACTGCGCGATGATCAGCAGCCGCGCGGAGGCGAGATTGAAGGTCGGAATCAGTTTCTTCGGGTTCCCGGCCACGACGTACACCGTTCCGGACTGCTCGCCGATGACGATGTTGCCCGCCTCCGGCACGGACGGCTTCGGGCTCAACAGGCCCCAGATGACGAAGACCAGGACGCCCAGCGCGGCCAGCACGACACCCACGATGGTGGCCCGCGTGTGCGTGCGCATCGGGTCGTGGAGCATGACGGCGTCGCGACGGACCAGCGCGGATTGCATCCGTCGCAGAACGAACTGATAGGCCTGAACTTGAGACTTAGTAGTCGGTGTTGATGGCATTCTCGACCTACAGTCCTCCCCGTCGCGGTACGGTTCCGCAGGATAGCCGTACGGGGACCGTCTGGTGTGGGGTTTCTACCAACTCCAGCTAGTGTCAAGTTCCTCGGGACCGGCTTTCCGGGTACGCAGCACGCACGAGGGGAAGAGAAAGCGCGGATGTCCGTCACCACTCCTCCACGTCCGCCCGGCCCTCCGGGGCCGCAACCTCCTGGTCGTCCGCCGGGGCCGCCGCCAAGGCCCGGCAGACCGGGTGGTCCTGGCGGCCCGGCCGGCGGCCCGGGAGGTCCCGGAGTTCCTCGCGGTCCCGGTGGCCCAGGCGGACCTGGAGGGCCTGGCGGACCGCAGGGTCCTGGCGGCCCCGGTGGTCCTGGAGGACCCAAGGGTCCCGGTGGGCCAGGGGGTCCCGGTGGGCCGGGTGGCCCGGGCGGCCCTCCGTCCGGCGGCCCCGGCCCGCAGTCCGGCCCTCCGCCCGCTCCGGCGGCACGGATCGCCGCGCCCACGCGGCGCCGGACCGGTGGGATCAACCTCGGCCCCCTGCCGGTGGCGAATCTGGTCGTGCTCGAACTCGGGCTCGCGATCGGCCTCGTCCTGCTCGCGATCAACATGAAGCTCAAGTACGTCGCGATCGGCGTACTCGCGGTCGCGATCATCGTCGCGTTCCTGCGCTGGGGCGGCCGCTGGTTCACCCAGTGGGCCGGCCTCACCATGCGGTACATGTTCCGTTCACACGACCGTGTGGCGAATCCGCTTCCGCCGAGCAGCATCGAGTCGCTCGCCGCCGAAGAGGACGCCGTCACCGGCCCTGACGACGCCCGCGTGAACCTGCTTCGCCTCGCCGTTCCCGATCTCGTCGTCGCGCACGGCGTGGACCACGAACGTCAGCAGGTCGGCCTCGCGTGGAACGACGGGACGTGGACCGCCGTCCTGCTCGTCGAACCCGCGCCCGGGCTGATCACCCAGGCGGGTGGCGCGCCGAGCCTGCCGCTGTCCGCGCTCGCGCCATGCCTCGAAGACCGCGGTGTGGTCCTCGACTCGATCCAGATGATCTGGCACTGCTACCCGGGCAGCGCCGCGCTTCCGTCGGACTCGCCGGCCCTCAGCTCTTACATGGAGGTGCTCGGCCCGCTTCCCGCGGCCGCGCGGCGGACGACCTGGGTCGCCATCCGGCTCGACCCGCGCCGGTGCCCGGCCGCCATCCGCGAACGTGGCGGCGGCGTCGTCGGTGCGCATCGCGCGCTGATCGGCGCGCTGTCGCGGGTGCGCAACGCCTTGGAGTCGCAAGGTGTGCCGACGCGGCCGCTCGATCCGGACGAGTTGCTGCGGTCCAGCATCTCGGCCGCGGAGCTGACCGCGGTCGCCGGCTCGCAGGGCAAGGTCGGCCTGCAGGAGCGCTGGACCGGCGTCACCGCGGCGGGCATCGGGCACGCGAGCTACGCGATCACCAGCTGGCCGAAGGGCAAGATCAGCGGCAGCCTGAACGCGCTGACCAGTGTCCGCGCGCTGTCGGCGACGGTGGCGATGTCGATCTCGCCGTCCGCGGACGAAGGCAAGATCGGCCTGCGGGGGATCGTTCGCCTGAGCGCGCGGAACCCGCGTGAACTGGACGCGGCCGACCAGCGGCTGCAGGGCATCTCGGACCGGCTCGGAGTGGCGTTGACGCCGCTGCGCGGCCTGCAGATCTCCGGGTTCTCCGCGACATTGCCGATCGGAGGCACCGCATGAGCACCCGCATGCGCGACGCCGGCCAGAGCGCCGGTGTCGCCCCGGAATTCACCGTCGACCCGGCGATGCTCGACGCGATCAGCCCGTCCGGTGACCGAGGCGGCATCGTCCTCGGCTCCGGGCTCAAAGGTGAGCCGCTGACGATTTCCGCGCTGCGCTCGACGCCGACCCGGATCGTGCTGGTCGGCGGCCTGTACCTGGCTCGTCAGGTGGCACTGCGGGCGATGGCGGTCGGGGCGTGGGTCGTCGTGGCGACCGGGCGTCCGGCCGCGTGGCAGGTTCTTCCGCAGGCGGCGGGAAATCAGCCCAACGGCAGGCCTTCGCCGCTGGTGCAGATCCGGCGGCTGTCGCCGGTGGACCTCCCGCGCCCGTCCGAGGACGCGCCACTGCTGGTGGTGACCGACGGGGGCCCGACCCCGCAGGACCTGTTCCCGCCGCGGTCGCCGTGGCAGACGACGGTCTACGTGCTGCCGTACCTGCACCCGCAGGCCGGGGCGACCGCGAACGCGGCCGACCTCGTGCTGATGCAGCGGCTCCCGCCGGGCCAGGCGGAACTGGCCGCACGGATCTGGCGGCTCCCGCCCCAGATGATGAAGCAGCTCACGACGTTGAAGGACGACCAGGTCGTCGCTCTGGGCCGGAACCTCTGGCGCCCTCTTCGCTTGGTCACCACGGCGAAAGAGCAGCAGCTCCTGGGCCCCGTACGCCGCGGCGACTAACCCGACGCGGCGACTTTAGCGGGCTAATCGCGCTCCGCGGGGGCACTGTCCATATCGGACAGTGCCCCCGTTTGCGTCCGCCGGGCGTCGCCTTTAGGCCGCTAAAGGCGACCTGGGCGTGGGGTTTCGGCGTCAAGAGGGAATCGCGCAGGCTGTGGATAAGCCGGGGGTTGTGGATAATTCGCCCCTCAGAGGCAGTGACGGCCATGTGTTGTCGGTCTTGTCGATCACCGTGTCGGTATGACCAAACCTTTCGATTCATCTCATCTCCCCGACGTCTTCCGCGGCTCAGAGGCGCGCAAGGCAGGCCTGATCACGGCCAGCCGCCTCCGTGGCCCGAGCGTCCGGCGGCTGTTCCAGGACGTCTACACGCGCGCTGACGTCGAGGTCACGCATGAACTGCGTTGCCGCGGGGCCGCGTTACTGGCGCCTCCGGAAGCCGTGCTGACCGGGCGATCGGCCGCGACCGTCCAGGGCGTCGAGCTGGCCAAACCCCATGATCCGGTCGAGATGGTCGTACCGGAGAAACAACGCTTCGGGCCGATAGTCGGTATCAAGATTCGACGTACCGAGGTCAAACCCGAAGAATCGAGGCCGTGGAACGGCATTCGCATCGCGCGGAGAAGCCGAATCGCACTGGACCTGCTCCTCCGGCTTTCTCCTCGCAAATCCGGGTGGATACGACGTCTCCGCATCGGCGTCCCCGATCTGGACCAGTTCATGAGGGCCGAGAAACTGACCGATCTGCACCTCAACAGAGAGTTCTACGGTCGCCGCAATCGGGGAATCCGCTTGGCCAGGCACGCTTTACGCCTGTCCGACCCTCGCGCGGAGTCGCCCCCGGAATCGGAACTGCGCATCGTGCTGGCCGCCGGCGGCATTACGGCAACACCTCAGTTCGAGGTCTTCTCCCGAACGGGTCATTTCGTCGCTCGTCTCGACCTCGGGGACGAGAGTTACCGGGTCGCCATCGAATACGACGGCCGATGGCACAACACGCCGAAGCAACAAGCCCACGATCGCAGACGCCGAAGACGGGCAGAGGCCGAGGGCTGGCGTTTCGTCATCGTCACCGCGGAGGACCTGGCGAACGACTTCAAAGGCATCGTCGAGGCCGTCTGGCAGGCCCGCCGCAGCGCGTTTAGCCCGCTAACTGCGCCGCCGCCGGATCAGGAGGAGGTGCGCATGGCCCGCGTTTGATCCGCGCGGACGGCGAGTTCGGCGTCCGGCGGGTAGTCGACGGCCATCAGCGTCAAGCCGTGTGCGGGAGCGACAGCGCTGTCACGCGTCCGGCTCTCCAGAACGTCGCCAGGCCAATCGAGCGGACGACGGCCGTCACCGACCAAGAGCAGTGCCCCCACCAGACTGCGCACCATCGAATGACAGAACGCGTCGGCGGAGACGGCGACCTCGACCGCGTGTGGTCCGGTCCGCCGCCAGTCGAGCCGCTGCAGCTCGCGAATGGTCGTCCCGCCTTCACGCTGCTTACAGAAGGCCGCGAAGTCCTGAAGCCCTATGAGAGCCGACGACGCCTCGTTCATAGCTTCGACGGAGAGCGGACGGGTCCAGGCCAGGATGTCGTGACGCCGCAACGGATCCACGCCCCATGGCGCGTCCGAAACACGGTAAAGGTAGTGACGCCGCACGGCCGAGAATCGCGCGTCGAACCCAGGCGCCGCGATCCGTGCGTCCAACACCCGCACGTCCCCCGGCAGGTACCGATTCCACCGGTGACGCATCCGTCCCAGGTCAGGGATGCCCTGCTCGTCCAGTTCCAGACGACCGGATCGCGTTTTGCCCGCTAAAGGCGACACGTCGACGTGGACCACCTGGCCGGACGCGTGCACACCGGCATCGGTGCGGCCGGCGACGACGACGGACTTCGGGACCGATGCTCCTGGAGGCTGCTTCGCGAGCGCCTCTTCGAGGGCTCCCTGCACCGTGCGCCGCCCGGGCTGCCGCGCCCAGCCGGAGAAGTCGGTGCCGTCGTAGGCGACATCCAGACGCAGACGAACGAGCCCGCCCTCCGCAGTGGGAGTGGCGGGCTCGTCCGGGGTGTTCGGTACCGTCAGGACGTCAGTCCTTCTTGCTGTCCGCGTCCGCGGCGGGGGCCTCAGCGGCCTCGTCTGCGGCGGGAGCCTCGGTGGCCTCCGGAGCCTCGGTGGCGGCCGTGTCGGCAACCTCAGGGGCTTCGGTGGTCTCCTCGGCGGCCGGGGCGGCAGCCTTCGGCTCGTCCTTGGCGAACTTCGTCTTGCGCGCGGCCTCGGCCTCGGCGGTGACGGTCTTCTCGGCCACCAGCTCGATGACGGCCATGGGGGCGTTGTCGCCCTTACGCGCCATCGTCTTGGTGATCCGGGTGTAGCCACCCGGACGCTCCGCGAAGAACGGACCGATCTCGGCGATCAGCTTGTGCACGACGTCCTTGTCGCGCACGATGCGCTGAATCTGACGACGGTTGTGCAGGTCGCCCCGCTTCGCCTTCGTGATCAGCTTTTCGGCCAGCGGGCGCACCCGCCGGGCCTTCGCCTCGGTCGTCGTGATCTTGCCGTGCTCGAACAGCTGGGTGGCCAGGTTGGCCAGGATCAGCCGTTCGTGCGCGGGCGACCCGCCGAGACGGGGTCCCTTTGTGGGGGTGGGCATCGGTTCTCCTCGTTCAGCTCACAGCTGGAGGCCGGGGCTCCCCCACCCCTACCGGTGAGGGAGCCGAAGCTGGCCTTACAGCTGCTCCGTCTCTGCGTAGTCCTGGCCATCGTCGTGGCCATTGTCCGAAATTCCGTCCGTGATGCTGTCGACGCCCTCGGACCAGCCTTCACCGTCGTAGCTGGCCGCGGCCGCGGTCGGGTCGAACCCGGGCGGGCTGTCCTTCAGCGCGAGGCCGAGACCGACGAGCTTGAGCTTGACCTCGTCGATCGACTTCGCACCGAAGTTGCGGATGTCCAGCAGGTCGGCCTCGCTGCGCGAGACCAGTTCGCCGACGGTGTGGATGCCCTCGCGCTTGAGGCAGTTGTACGACCGGACGGTGAGGTCCAGGTCCTCGATCGGCATCGCGTAGGCGGCGATGGTGTCCGCCTCCTGCGGCGACGGGCCGATCTCGATGCCTTCGGCGTCGACGTTCAGCTCGCGCGCGAGACCGAACAGCTCCACCAGCGTCTTACCGGCCGACGCGACAGCGTCCCGCGGCGTGATCGACGGCTTCGTCTCCACGTCCAGGATCAGCTTGTCGAAGTCGGTGCGCTGCTCGACACGGGTCGCCTCTACCTTGTACGTCACCTTCAGCACCGGGGAGTAGATGGAGTCGACCGGGATCCGGCCGATCTCCGCGCCCGCCTGCTTGTTCTGCAGGGCCGGAACGTAACCGCGGCCGCGCTCGACGACGAGCTCGATCTCGAGCTTGCCCTTGCCGTTCAGCGACGCGATGTGCAGATCCGGGTTGTGCACGGTGACACCGGCCGGGGGCACGATGTCGGCGGCGGTGACCTCACCGGGGCCCTGCTTGCGCAGGTACATGGTGACCGGCTCGTCCTCTTCCGAGGAGACCACGAGCTCCTTGAGGTTCAGGATGATGTCGGTGACGTCTTCCTTCACCCCGGGAACGGTGGTGAACTCGTGCAGCACGCCGTCGATGCGGATGCTCGTCACGGCCGCGCCCGGAATGGACGACAGCAGCGTGCGACGCAGCGAGTTGCCGAGCGTGTAGCCGAAGCCGGGCTCCAGCGGTTCGATGGTGAACCGGGAGCGGGTCTCGTTGACCGTCTCTTCGCCGAGAGCCGGCCGCTGGGAAATCAGCATCTTTCCTAATTCCTTTCCAAACGGCGCCCGCCATATGACACCGAAAGGGATGGCGAAACGGCGGCGCACTCCGGGCGCCGCCGCCGGTGCCCACACCGGGCCGGGGTTTCCCCGGCCCGGTGATGGATCACTTCGAGTAGAGCTCGACGATCAGCTGTTCCTGGACCGGAACGTCGATCTGAGCGCGCTCCGGGAGCTGGTGGACCAGCACCCGGAGGTTGGACGGAACAACCTGGAGCCACGCGGGAACGGGACGCTCGCCGAAGGACTCCTTGGCAGCGACGAAGGGCAGCATCGCGAACGACTTCGGCCGCACGTCGATGATGTCCCACTTGCTGACCTGGTACGAGGGCACGTTGACCTTGACGCCGTTGACCACGAAGTGGCCATGGCTCACCAGCTGACGCGCCTGACGGCGGGTGCGGGCGATGCCGGCGCGGTAGATCACGTTGTCCAGACGGGACTCGAGGATCTGCAGCAGGTTCTCACCGGTCTTACCCGGACGCCGGACGGCTTCCTTGTAGTACCGGACGAACTGACGCTCGAGAACGCCGTAGGTGTAGCGAGCCTTCTGCTTCTCCTGCGACTGCAGGAGGTACTCGGACTCCTTGATGCGCCCGCGGCCGTGCTGGCCCGGCGGGTAGGGGCGACGCTCGAAAGCCTGGTCGCCGCCGATGAGGTCAACCTTGAGGCGACGCGAAATACGCGTCGCGGGGCCGGTGTAACGAGCCATTTCTTCTTACTCCTCCCCGTTCCTCAGACCCGGCGCCGCTTGGGCGGGCGGCAGCCGTTGTGAGGCTGCGGGGTCACGTCCTGGATGGTGCCGACCTCGAGGCCGGCCGCCTGCAGCGAGCGGATCGCCGTCTCGCGACCCGAACCCGGGCCCTTCACGAAGACGTCGACCTTCTTCATGCCGTGCTCGGCAGCCTTGCGGGCAGCGCTCTCGGCGGCCATCTGCGCGGCGAACGGGGTGGACTTACGCGAGCCCTTGAAGCCCACGTGACCACTCGACGCCCACGCGATCACGGCACCGGTCGGGTCCGTGATCGAGACGATGGTGTTGTTGAAGGTGCTCTTGATGTGCGCGTGACCGTGCGCGACATTCTTCTTTTCCTTACGGCGGACCTTCTTGGCCCCCGCCGCAGTACGAGACTTCGGTGGCATGTTTTGAGGGTTCTCCTGTTAGCGCGCGTTCTCTTGGTGAGCGGCGACCGCTTCGGCCTGGCCGCGCCGGATGATCGAACCGGCGTCGGTGTACAGGTTGCGGAGCGCCATCGGGCGGGCGTAGAGCGCCTTGGGCGAGACACAAGCCGAGCCACGACGGCGGACGCCGCCCATCTGCACGACCTTCTTGCCCTGGACGCTCACTTCTTGCCAGCCTTCTTCTTGCCGGCGACCGTCTTCTTCGGACCCTTACGGGTGCGGGCGTTCGTCTTGGTGCGCTGACCACGGACGGGAAGTCCGCGACGCCAACGAAGGCCCTCGTAGCACCCGATCTCGATCTTCCGACGGATGTCGGCGTTCACCTCGCGGCGAAGGTCACCCTCGACCTTGAAGTTCTCCTCGATGTAGACCCGCAGCTTGGCGAGGTCGTCATCGCTCAGATCCTTGACGCGAGTGTCCGCGTTGAGCTCGGCAGCCGCGATGAGCTGCTTCGAGCGGGTACGGCCGATGCCGTAGATGTAAGTCAGCGCGATCTCCAACCGCTTTTCGCGGGGGAGGTCTACGCCAGCGAGTCGTGCCATTGGCGTTGATGCTCCTTCATAGAATTCATCTTCAGGTCTGCTCCCCGTCCGGTCCCGGGACCGACTCGCCTGTCGTGCCCTTGGCTTGCGCTTCGGGTGTCCCGGCCCCGGCCTGAAGTCCGGGGGTGAACCGGGCCGTTCGCACGGCCCGGCAGGTGCGGGGAGATTGTGTAGCCGTCAATCCACTCTGTACGAGTGCGAGTGATCAGCCCTGCCGCTGCTTGTGCCGCAGGTTCTCGCAGATCACCATGATCCGGCCGTGACGGCGGATCACCTTGCACTTGTCGCAGATCTTCTTGACGCTCGGCTGGACCTTCACGTCTCCTGCTCTCCTGCTTGTGCTAACTCGTCGTGATCACTTGTAGCGGTAGACGATGCGACCACGAGACAAGTCGTAGGGCGAGAGCTCCACGACAACCCTGTCCTCGGGCAGGATACGGATGTAGTGCTGCCGCATCTTGCCGCTGATGTGTGCAAGGACCTTGTGGCCGTTCTCCAACTCGACGCGGAACATCGCGTTGGGGAGCGGCTCGACTACGCGGCCTTCGACCTCGATGGCCCCGTCTTTCTTGCCCATGTCCTCCGCATTTCCTGTCGCTACGCTGTGTTATCAGTCAGAGCTTGAGTGCTTGGCTGGGTGGTGCATCGGCACACTCCTACCCGGGACCAATGTCCGTTCGCGAGAATTCACGAGCGCGCAGGTTCCGGGCGCGATGAGTACACCGACTTGACAGTGTACGCAACCCGTGTCGTGAGTCCCAAACCGGGGGTGACTGTGTTAGGTGACCCCTGAGTCCGCCTGATGCGACCTCTACCATCGTACGCCCTCGCCGACCTGCGTTTCGCGGGCTAAACGCGATCCGGCAGGCTGGCGACCTGGCGCGCACTGCGGGCGAGGTGCACCCGATGGGGGCCGGCGGGCGACCGCCCTGGCGACGCCGCCCGAGGCATCGCGCCGGCTAGCGGGCGACTCGCGTTTAGCGGGCTAACTGCGATCCGGGCGCGTTCGCCTTTAGCGGGCTAAACGCGCTCCGGCGATCGCGTTTAGGGGGCTAAACGCAGGTCAGGGGGCACTTGCGTTTAGCGGGCTAAACGCGATCCGGGAGCGGGGAGGCCGAGATCAGACGTCTTCGGGGGCGGTCAGCACCCACGGGCCGTCGTCGGTGATCGCGACGGTGTGCTCCCAGTGCGCGGCTCGCGAGCCGTCCGCGGTCACGACGGTCCACCCGTCGTCGAGTTCGACGGTCTCACCGCCGCCGCCGGTCAGCATGGGCTCGATAGCGAGCGCCATGCCGGTCTTGAGCCGCGGCCCCTTGCCCGGTTTGCCCAGGTTCGGCAAGAACGGATCCATGTGCATCTGGCGCCCGATGCCGTGACCGCCGTACTCGACGATCATCCCGTACTCGATGCCGTCTTCCTGGCTCGCCTTCTCGGCCGCGGTCTCCACCGCGTGCGAGATGTCCGTGAGCCGGCCACCGGCCGACACCGCGGCGATCCCCGCCCACATCGCCGCCTCGGTGGCCGCCGAAAGCGCCAGATCCGCCTTCGACACCTCACCGATCGCGAGAGTGACCGCGGAGTCGCCGTGCCAGCCGTCGAGAATGGCGCCGCAATCCACCGAAATGATGTCGCCGTCGTTCAGGACCTGAGTCTTCGACGGGATGCCGTGGACGACCTGCTCGTTCACCGAAGCGCAAATCGACGCCGGAAAACCATGATAGCCCTTGAACGAGGGCACCGCGCCGGCGTCGCGGATCGTCTGCTCGGCGAGTTCGTCGAGATCGGCCGTGGTCGCCCCCGGCTTGGCGATCTCGCGCACCGCGGTGAGGGTGCGCCAGACGACCAATCCGGCGGCCCGCATCGCCTGGAGCTCGCCAGGGGTCTTGATTTCGATCATGCGCCCACGACGAAGCCGTTGCAGTACACGCAGTCCTCCGAGATTCACGTGCGGTCGCGCAGCGCTTCCAGCACGCGAGCGGAGATCTCCTCGACCGTGCCGACGCCGTCGACGGTGACCAGGACGTCCGCGTAGTACTCGAGCAGCGGAGCCGTCTCGGACACGTAAATCTGCTGACGACGGCGGATGACCTCTTCGGTGTCGTCCGAACGACCGCGGGACAGCAGCCGCCCGACGACGACGTCTTCTGAGACCTGGAGCTGGATGACCGCGTTCAGCTGGGTGTCGACCTCACCGAGGATCTCACCGAGGACGTCAGCCTGCTTCGTGTTCCGAGGAAACCCGTCCAGCAGGAAACCGACCTTGGCGTCGGGTTCGGCGAGGCGCTCGCGCACCATCTCGTTCGTGACCGAGTCGGGCACGAGTTCGCCGGAATCCAGGTAGCGCTTGGCTTCCTGGCCCAGCGGCGTCTGCTCCCCCACGTGGGCGCGGAACAGATCGCCGGTCGAGATGTGCGGGATCCGGAGCTTCTCCGACAGTGCTACCGCCTGAGTACCTTTGCCCGCGCCAGGAGGGCCGACGAGAACCAGGCGCGTCACTTCAAGAACCCTTCGTAGTTACGTTGCATCAGCTGGCTTTCGATCTGCTTCACGGTGTCGAGACCGACACCGACCATGATCAGCACAGCCGTGCCACCGAACGGGAAGTTCTGGTTGTTCCCGCTGCCGGTGACGGACAGGAAGAAGTTCGGAAGGATCGCGATGATGCCCAGGTACAGCGAGCCCGGCAGGGTGATGCGGCCGAGGACGTAGCTGAGGTACTCCGCGGTGGGACGACCCGGGCGGATACCCGGGATGAAGCCACCGAACTTCTTCATTTCTTCCGCACGCTCGTCCACGTTGAACGTGATCGTGATGTAGAAGTACGTGAAGAAGATGATCAACGCGAAGTACAGCAGGACGTGCGCCCAGCTGGACTGGTTGACGATGTAGTTCTGGATGAAGACCTGCCAGCCCGCGTTGCTGTTGGCATCACCGACGAGGCGGCTGATCAGGTCCGGCAGGTAGAGCAGCGACGAGGCGAAGATGACCGGGATGACACCGGCCTGGTTCACCTTGATCGGCAGGTAGGTCGAGGTCCCGCCGTACATGCGACGGCCGATCATGCGCTTGGCGTACTGCACCGGGATCCGGCGCTGGCCCTGCTCGACGAAGATGACGCTGGCGATGATCACCAGGCCGAACACACAGATCAGGGTGAAGACCACCGGGCCGGCGCTGCTGAGGATGTTTCCACCCTCGATCGGGATCCGGGCCGCGATGTTCAGGAAGATGAGGACGGACATGCCGTTGCCGACGCCGCGCTCGGTGATCAGCTCACCCAGCCACATCATGACGGCGGTACCGGCGGTCATCGTGATGACGATGATGGCCAGCGTGTAGACGCTGTTGTCCGGGATGATCGCGGTGTCGCACTGCGGGAAGAGCTGCTTGCGGTCGGCGAGCGCCACCACACCGGTGGCCTGCAGGACCGCGAGGGCGATCGTCAGGTACCGGGTGTACTGGGTCAGCTTGCCCTGGCCGGCCTGGCCTTCCTTCTTCAGTTCCTCGAACCGCGGGATGACCACGGTGAGGAGCTGGACGATGATGCTCGCCGTGATGTACGGCATGATGCCGGTCGAGAAGAGCGACAGCTGCAGCAGCGCGCCGCCACTGAACAGGTTCAGCAGCTGATAGACGCCCTCCTGCGACCCGGTCTCCGTACATTGCTGCACGGCGGAATACGAGATACCCGGGGCCGGAATGGTGGCACCGATTCGGTAGACCGCGACGATGGCTAGCGTGAACAGGATCTTCTTACGTAGATCCGGCGTCGCTAGAGCCGAGCGGAAGGCGCTGAGCACGCGGGGAACCTCCTCGGCGTCGTCGGCTGTCTTACCGACGATCGGCTTGGCCGGCCTGGGGCCGGCGGGAACACACAGCTTTCTGGCACAAGCCAGGAACGCTTCGGGGCACACTCGTCCCGAAGCGTGTCGCCGACTCTAACAGCTTCACAGGACGTGTCCGCAGTGCGTGTGGGTTTTCCGGACGAAGGTTGGTCCGCGAGGTTGATCGACTCGCGCTTCTCGCTCCGGAACCTTGACAGATCGCCTTGTCGTTACTCACTTTCCTGGCACCACCGGATCGCACTTAGCCCGCTGAACGCATCGTGATCAGTGAAGGGATTCAGGAGCTCGAAGCGGCGAGCGCGCCCGCCATCCCGAGGAGCACGACGCCGGTGCCGCGGTCGACGTTGCGACTCGCGCGGCGGGACAGCCGGAACGACTTCACGAGCGCGCCTGCCCCGATGTAGGTCGCGCCCGCGACGAACTCGGCGAGCAGGTAGACGGCACCGAGGATCGCGATCTGACTGGAAAAGGAGCCGTGAGCTGCGTCGATGAACTGGGGTACGAACGCGGTGAAGATGAGGATCGCCTTCGGGTTCGTGATCGCGACGACGAATTCCTTCCTCGCGATCCTTGGCGCCGGTACGGATTCAGCCCCCTGCGGCCCCTGGACCAGCGCGGTTCGCCCGCTGCGGAACGTCGACCACAGCAGCCGCCCGCCGATCCAGACCAGGTAGGCGACGCCCGCCCATTTGATCACCGTGAGTGCAAGTTCGGAGGCCGCGAGGAGCCGCCCGAGCCCTGCCGCGACAGCCGCGATCAACACCGTGAATGCGGCCAATCGGCCTAACAGGCCGGCGAGCCCTTTCCACGCCCCCTGTGTCATGCCGTGGTGCAAGCCGAGCAGATTGTTCGCCCCTGGCGTAAAAGCCACGAGCACCGCCGCTCCGAAAAAGACCGCCACCCAAGTCATCGGCCACCTCCTCCCCCACCGTATCGGCGGCCGCGAGCGCGTTCAGCGGGCTAATCGCGCTCTTTTGTGCCGGATTCCGGCGGAGGCGCGAAGGCTGAATAGTCCGGTGTCGCCGGCTGTGCCTCCGGTGGAAGCACCGTGATGGAGATGCCGTCCTTCGGTGTGGGCATATCCGCGAAGCTCGGGTCATCGGTCGTCGGGACCTCGTCCTCCTGGACGAGGTGACTCATGACAGCCGCGCCCGCTGCGGCCACGACCGCGGCGAAGAGGGCCCACATACCCGCTTCGAGAGTCAGGGCCACCTTGATGTCGTCTCCCAGCTGGCGTCCGGACCCCAGCGTGGCGACGCTGCTGACGACTCCGGCGAGGAACACCGCCGCGATCGTGGTAAGCCACCTGTCCAAAGCTCCCGGACGTTGGCGCCCGGCGACGCGCGTACTGACGACTGTGGCTGCCAGCAGGAGCACTGCGGCGACCAGGAGCGGGATACCGGTAGGCGACGTTGACGTGGTGAAGGCAGGCTGGCCGCTCTGATACGCCGTCGTGTCCCAAGCACCCTGTACGAACACGATCATGATCTCGTTGCTGGAATTGAGGTCGAACCGATGTTCGGTCTTGAAGTGCGGGAAGAAGCAGCCTACGAGGGTCAGCACCGGGGCCAGGGCGGCCAAGCCCGCTGCGATGAGCTTGCGGGGCTCGGGCCGGTCGGACCGCACTCGCTCGTCCGCAGGGGCCATGGGACCTGAGACCGATACGACCATCGGCAGGGCGTCCGGCTGCTGAGGGGGCTGCGGATCTTGCCCTGGAGGTACGGCC
This sequence comes from Amycolatopsis sp. NPDC041971, assembly GCF_055588925.1. NCBI lineage: Bacteria > Bacillati > Actinomycetota > Actinomycetes > Pseudonocardiales > Pseudonocardiaceae > Amycolatopsis > Amycolatopsis sp. NPDC041971. The sequence goes on from NZ_JBVJCE010000015.1 coordinate 193,654, forward strand.
ACCTCGCGATCCTTCCAGCTCAAGCACCCCTCCGCCATGCTCCGGCCTCCTCGTCCGGATCGCGTTTAGCCCGCTAAACGCGATTCGGGGCCCGAGGGGCTGCCCGCGCCAGGATCGCGATTAGGGGGCTAAACGCAAGTCGGCACGGGTATCCGCCGGAAAGGCCGGATCGCGATTAGGGGGCTAAAGGCGACCTGGACGGTGGGCACCTGGGCGACCAGCGGAGCGCGTTTAGCCCGCTAAAGGCGAACGGGGGGAGCGCAAGCGAAAGGCCCGCCGGGCGGAGCCGGGCGGGCCTTTCGATGAAGCGAGCGAAGAAGGCTCAGAGCGTGGTGGCGGAGCCACCGGCGGCGGAGAGCTTCTCCTTGGCGGAGCCGGAGAAGGCATCGGCGGTGACGTCCAGCTTGACGCCGTTCAGGTCACCGTTGCCGAGCACCTTCACGAGCTTGTTCTTGCGAACAAGACCCTTCGCGACGAGCTCCTCGTTGCCGACCTTGCCACCCTCCGGGAAGACACGGGCGATGTCGCCCAGGTTCACCGGCTGGTACTCGGTACGGAAACGGTTCTTGAAGCCACGCAGCTTCGGCAGCCGCATGTGGATGGGCATCTGCCCGCCCTCGAAACCGGCGGGCACGTTCTTCCGGGCCTTGGTGCCCTTGGTACCGCGACCGGCGGTCTTGCCCTTCGAGCCTTCACCACGGCCGACGCGCATCTTCTCGCGCTTCGAGCCCGGAGCCGGACGAAGGTGGTGGATCTTGATGGCAGTCATGCCTTGACCTCCTCGACCTCCACCAAGTGGCGGACCGTGTGGATGAGGCCGCGAACCTGGGGGGTGTCTTCACGCACCACAGACTGCCGGATCTTGCGCAGCCCGAGGGTACGCAGCGATTCACGGTGGTTGTGCTTGGTGCCGATCTTGCTCTTGACCTGGGTCACCTTGAGCTGAGTCATGTCAGACCCCCTGACCCGCACGCTGGCGCAGCATCCGAGCCGGTGCGACGTCCTCGAGCGGGAGACCGCGGCGGGCCGCGACCTCTTCGGGACGCTGCAGACCCTTCAGGGCCGCCACGGTCGCGTGCACGATGTTGATCGCGTTGTCGGAGCCGAGCGACTTCGACAGCACGTCGTGGACACCCGCGCACTCCAGGACCGCGCGGACCGGGCCACCGGCGATGACTCCGGTACCAGCGGACGCCGGACGCAGGAGCACGACACCGGCGGCTTCCTCACCCTGGATCGGGTGGGGAATGGTGCCGCCGACGCGGGGAACGCGGAAGAAGTTCTTCTTCGCTTCCTCGACGCCCTTGGCGATGGCCGCGGGAACTTCCTTGGCCTTGCCATAGCCGACGCCGACCTGACCGTCGCCGTCACCGACGACCACCAGGGCGGTGAAGCTGAAGCGACGACCACCCTTGACGACCTTGGCGACGCGGTTGATCGTCACGACCTTCTCAAGGTGCGGGGTCTTGTCCTGGCCGGCCCCGCCACGGCCGCTGTCGCGACGATCCCGGCCGCCACCACGACGTTCATTGCGGTCGTTACCGCCCTGCCCGCCGGGTCCGCCCTGGCCGCCGCCGAATTGCCGTGTACGTCCCGGCATCAGGCTTTCCTTCCATTCACGAGCATCTGCATCAGAATTCCAACCCCGCTTCACGGGCGGCGTCGGCCAGTGCGGCGATGCGGCCGTGGTAGGCGTTACCGCCACGGTCGAACACCACGGTCGAGACACCGGCGTTCTTGGCGCGGTTGGCGACAAGCTCCCCGACCTTCGCGGCCTTGGCCTTCTTGTCGCCGTCGAGCGCGCGGACGTCCGCCTCGAGGGTGGACGCCGACGCCAGGGTCTTGCCGGCGAGGTCGTCGATCAGCTGCACGGCGATGTGCCGCGACGAACGCTTGACGACCAGGCGCGGACGCTGGTCGGTGCCGTTGATCTTCTTGCGAAGGCGGAAGTGCCGACGGGCCTTCGCGACGCGGCGGCGGGTCGAGATGTCCCTGCCGACCGGCTTGCGCTTCGTAGTCGTGTCGCTCATGATCACTTACCCGTCTTTCCGACCTTGCGGCGGATCTTCTCACCCTCGTAGCGCAGGCCCTTGCCCTTGTACGGGTCCGGGCGGCGCAGCTTGCGGATGACCGCGGCGATCTGGCCGACCTTCTGCTTGTCGATGCCCGAGACCGAGAACCGGGTGGGGGTCTCGACCTTGAAGGTGATGCCTTCCGGGGCCTCGATCTTCACCGGGTGGCTGTAGCCGAGGGCGAACTCGAGGTCCGAGCCCTTGGCCTGCACGCGGTAACCGACACCGTGGATTTCTAGCTTCTTCTCGTAGCCCGTGGTCACACCGACGACGAGGTTGTTGACCAGCGTCCGGGTGAGACCGTGCAGGGCACGGCTGGTGCGCTCCTCGTCGGGCCGCTTCACCTGCAGCGTGCCGTCCTCGGCGCGCTCCACGGTGATCGGCTCGGCGATGGTGTGCTCAAGAGTGCCCTTGGGCCCCTTGACCTGAATGTGCTGACCATCGATGGTCACCTCGACCCCGGAGGGGACGGCGACCGGCAGCTTTCCAATGCGTGACATGTCTGTGCCCCCTTCCTTACCAGACGTAGGCGAGGACTTCGCCGCCCACGCTGTTGCGCTTGGCCTGACGGTCGGTCTGGAGGCCGGACGACGTCGAGATGATCGCGACGCCGAGGCCACCGAGAACCGACGGCAGTTCGGTCGATTTTGCGTAGACCCGCAGGCCGGGCTTGGACACGCGGCGAAGGCCGGCGATGCTGCGCTCACGGTTGGGGCCGTACTTCAGCTCCACGATGAGGTTCTTGTGCTTCTCGCCCGGCTCGTCGCGGTAACCCGAGATGTAGCCCTCGCGCTTGAGGATCTCGGCGATGTTCGCCTTGATCTTCGAGTGGGGAAGCACGACCTCGTCGTGATAAGCCGAGTTCGCGTTACGCAGACGGGTCAAGAAGTCTGCGATGGGGTCGGTCATCGTCATGGTGACCTGTCAACCTTTCTCGCCCTGGTTCCCTGCGTCTACCGCGAGGCCTGTGGCGAAGTGGGAGTTAAAAAAGACTCTTACCAGCTGGACTTGCGGACGCCGGGCAGCTCGCCCGCGTGTGCCATCTCGCGAAGGCAGATCCGGCAGAGTCCGAACTTGCGGAACACCGAGTGCGGGCGACCGCATCGCTGGCAACGCGTGTAACCGCGAACCTTGAACTTCGGCGTCTTCGCGGCCTTGTGGACCAGTGCTTTCTTGGCCATCGACTCAGTTCTCCTTGAACGGGAAGCCGAGCTTGCGAAGCAACGCGCGGCCCTCGTCGTCGGTGTTGGCGGTGGTGACGACAGTGACGTCCATACCGCGCGGGCGGTCGATGGCGTCCGGGTCGATCTCGTGGAACATCGACTGCTCGTTGAGACCGAACGTGTAGTTGCCGTTGCCGTCGAACTGCTTCGGCGAAAGCCCGCGGAAGTCACGGATACGCGGAAGCGCGATGGTCAGCAGCCGGTCGAGGAACTCCCACATCCGGTCGCCGCGCAGCGTGACGCGCGCGCCGATCGGCTGGCCCTCACGCAGCTTGAACTGCGCGATGGACTTGCGGGCCTTGCGAACCTCGGGCTTCTGCCCGGTGATCGCAGCCAGGTCGCGGATGGCGCCTTCGATCAGCTTGCTGTCACGGGCGGCGTCACCGACACCCATGTTCACGACGACCTTGACGACGCCCGGGATCTGGTGGACGTTCTCGAAGGAGAACTCCTCCTGGAGCTGTCCCTTGATCTCCTCGCGGTACCGCACCTTCAGGCGCGGGGCGATCTTCTCTGCGGTGGTCATGATCAGATGTCCTTACCGTTCCGGCGCGCGACCCGGACCTTCTTGCCGTCCTCGCCGATGCGGTAGCCGATGCGAGTCGGCTTGCCGTCGGAGTCGACGACCATCACGTTCGAGACGTGGATGGGCGCCTCCTGGGTGACGATGCCACCGGACTGCGCGCCGCGCTGGGTCTGGGAGATCCGGGTGTGCTTCTTGATCCGGTTCACGCCTTCGACCAGCACGCGCTCGCGCTCGGGGTAGGCCTGGATGACCTTGCCCTTGGCACCCTTGTCCTTGCCGGCGATGACGACGACCGTGTCGCCCTTCTTCACCTTCATGCTCTACAACACCTCCGGCGCGAGCGAAATGATCTTCATGAACTTTCGGTCGCGCAGCTCGCGGCCCACCGGGCCGAAGATGCGGGTGCCGCGGGGCTCATTGTCGTTCTTGATGAGCACAGCAGCGTTCTCGTCGAAGCGGATGTAAGAACCGTCCGGACGACGGCGCTCCTTGCGCGTGCGAACGATGACGGCCTTGACGACGTCACCCTTCTTCACGCCGGCAGCCGGCATGGCGTCCTTCACGGTGGCGACGATGATGTCGCCGATGCCCGCGTAGCGCCGCCCCGAGCCGCCGAGAACGCGGATGCAAAGGATTTCCTTCGCGCCCGTGTTGTCGGCAACCCGAAGCCGCGACTCCTGCTGGATCACGTCTACTCCTGTATGTCGCGCTGGTTCTCGCGCTGAGGCGCGAGCCTTGCGGAACTAAGGGACTCGAAAGAGCCCTACTTACTTGGCCTTCTCCACGATCTGCACCAGACGCCAGCGCTTGGTCGCCGACAGCGGGCGGGTCTCCATCAGGGTGACCCGGTCGCCCACGCCCGCCTCGTTGTTCTCGTCGTGCACCTTGACCTTGCTGGTGCTGCGGAGAACCTTGGCGTAACGACGGTGCTTCTTGCGGTCTTCGAGCTCGACCACGATCGTCTTGTTCATCTTGTCCGAGACGACGTAACCCTCACGGACCTTGCGGTCGTTACGGGGGGCCGCCTCAGCGTTGGGCTGCTCGCTCATGCGGCACCTTCACTCTCGGCGTCAGGGGAAACGGACAGGCCGAGTTCACGCTCGCGCATGACCGTGTAGATCCGCGCGATGTCCGTGCGGACGGTGCGCAGACGGCGGTTGTTGTCGAGCTGTCCGGTCGCCATCTGGAAGCGGAGGTTGAAGAGCTCCTCCTTGTATTCCTTCAGACGCAGAACGAGCTCTTCCGCGGTGAGCTCACGCAGCTCCGATGCCTGGGCGGCACCTGCCTTCGCCATCAGAACTCACCACCTTCACGGGTCACGATGCGGCACTTCATGGGCAGCTTGTGGATCGCGCGACGGAGCGCCTCACGGGCGGTCTCCTCGTTCGGGAACGAGATCTCGAACATCACGCGACCCGGCTTCACGTTGGCGATCCACCACTCGGGCGAACCCTTACCGGAACCCATGCGGGTTTCCGCCGGCTTCTTGGTCAGCGGGCGGTCCGGGTAGATGGTCGTCCACACCTTGCCACCACGCTTGATGTGACGCGTCATGGCGATACGAGCGGACTCGATCTGCCGGTTGGTCACATAGCTGTGCTCAAGTGCCTGGATGCCGTACTCGCCGAAGCTCACGTTCGTACCGCCCTTGGCGGCACCGTGGCGCTTCGGGGAGTGCTGCTTCCGGTGCTTGACCCTGCGCGGGATGAGCACGTGTCAGCCCTCCGTCTTTTCTGCAGTCTCAGCAGCCGGGGCCTCGGTGGCAGTGCCACTCTTGGGGGCGGCGTCGTCGCTCTTGGCGGCGGCGGCTGCCCGACCGGCTTCGGTCGAGGTCGGCGTCGTGCCCGACGCACCGGAACGGCGCGGGCGGGACGGACGGTCACCACGGTCACGGCGCGGGGCGCGCTCGGCGGCCGCTGCGGCGTCACGCGCCTCACGGGCCTTGAGGCCACCCACGAGCTCACCCTTGTAGATCCACACCTTCACGCCGATGCGACCGAACGTCGTCTTGGCCTCGAAGAAGCCGTAGTCGATGTCGGCGCGCAGCGTGTGCAGCGGGACGCGGCCATCGCGGTAGTGCTCGGAGCGGGACATCTCGGCACCGCCGAGACGACCGCCGCACTGCACGCGGATGCCCTTGACCTGCGGCGAACGCATGGAGGTCTGGATCGCCTTGCGCATCGCGCGGCGGAACGCCACCCGGTTGCTCAGCTGCTCCGCGACACCCTGAGCGACGAGCTGGGCGTCGGCCTCGGGGTTCTTGACCTCGAGGATGTTCAGCTGGACCTGCTTGGCGGTCAGCTTCTCCAGCGCGCCGCGGATGCGGTCGGCCTCCGCGCCGCGACGGCCGATGACGATGCCCGGCCGGGCGGTGTGGATGTCGACGCGGACCCGGTCACGGGTGCGCTCGATCTCGACCTTGGAGATCCCGGCGCGCTCCATGCCCGTGGACAGCAGCTTCCGGATCTTGACGTCCTCGGCCACGTACTCCGCGTACTGCTTGTCGGCGTACCAACGCGACTTCCAGTCCGTGGTGATACCCAGGCGGAAGCCGTGCGGGTTGATCTTCTGGCCCACTACCGGCCACCTGCCTTCTTCTTGCCCTGTGCCTTCTTGGCTTCGGCCTTCGGACGCGACTCCACCTCGACGGTGATGTGGCTGGTCCGCTTGCGGATCCGGTACGCGCGGCCCTGGGCCCGCGGACGGATGCGCTTGAGGGTCGGGCCCTCGTCGGCGTAGGCGTTCTTGACCCAGAGGGTGTCCGGATCGAGATCGAGGTTGTTCTCGGCGTTGGCCATGGCGCTGGCGAGCACCTTCGCGACCGGCTCGCTTGCCGCCTGCGGGGCGAACTGGAGCACGGCCAAGGCGTCGGCGGCGCTACGTCCCTTGATCAGCTCGATCACCCGGCGCACCTTGGTAGGCGAGTCCCGGACGAAGCGAGCCCGCGCGTAAGCCGTCGGCAAAGCCTCGGCCACGTCGTTCTGGGCGTTCATCGCTAGCTTCCTTGTTCTCTCGTGCCCGCTCAGCGGCGGCGCGACTTGCGGTCGTCCTTGATGTGGCCCTTGAAGGTCCTGGTCGGGGCGAACTCGCCCAACTTGTGACCCACCATCGCCTCGGTGACGAACACCGGGACGTGCTTGCGGCCGTCGTGCACCGCGATCGTGTGACCCAGGAAATCCGGGATGATCGTGGAACGACGCGACCAGGTCTTGATCACGGTCTTCTTGCCCGACTCGTTGAGAACGTCCACCTTCTTGAGCAGGTGGTCGTCCACGAAGGGGCCTTTTTTAAGGCTGCGTGGCATGTGCTTCTACCTCCCTGCTCAGCGCTTGTTCTTGCCGGTACGGCGACGTCGGACGATCATCGAGTCCGAAGCCTTGCGGCGACGGGTACGACCCTCGGGCTTACCGTTCGGGTTCACCGGGTGACGACCACCGGAGGTCTTACCCTCACCACCACCGTGCGGGTGGTCGACCGGGTTCATGACGACACCACGGACGGTGGGGCGCTTGCCGCGCCAGCGGTTACGGCCCGCCTTGCCCCAGTTGATGTTGGAGTGCTCGGAGTTGCCGACCTCGCCGATGGTGGCGCGGTTGCGCACGTCGACGTTGCGGATCTCGCCCGAGGGGAGACGAAGCTGGGCGTAAGGCCCGTCCTTCGCCACCAGCTGCACCTTGGCACCGGCGGACCGCGCCATCTTCGCGCCGCCACCGGGGCGGAGCTCGATCGCGTGGATCACGGTGCCGACCGGGATGTTGCGCAGCGGCAGGTTGTTACCCGGCTTGATGTCGGCGCGGGGGCCGTTCTCGACCGTGTCACCCTGCTTGAGCTTCTCCGGGGCGATGATGTAGCGCTTCTCGCCGTCGGCGTAGTGCAGGAGCGCGATACGAGCGGACCGGTTGGGGTCGTACTCGATGTGCGCGACCTTGGCGGGAACGCCGTCCTTGTCGTTCCGGCGGAAGTCGATCAGCCGGTACGCACGCTTGTGGCCACCGCCCTTGTGGCGGGTGGTGATCTTGCCGCTGGAGTTACGGCCGCCGGTCTTGCTCAGCGGACGCAGCAGCGACTTCTCCGGGGTCGACCGAGTGATCTCGGCGAAGTCGGAGACGCTGGAACCGCGACGACCCGGGGTCGTCGGCTTGTACTTGCGGATGCCCATGTGTCAGCTCAGTCCTTTACGCGGTGGGTCCGCCGAAGATCTCGATCGGCTTGCTCTCAGCCGAAAGAGTCACGATGGCGCGCTTGGTGTCCTTGCGCTTGCCGAAGCCGGCGCGAGTCCGCTTACGCTTGCCCTGGCGGTTGAGGGTGTTGACACTGACCACCTTGACGCCGAACACCTTCTCGACCGCGATCTTGATCTGGGTCTTGTTGGCGTCCGGGCGAACCACGAACGTGTACTTGTGGTCTTCGAGCAGTCCGTAGGACTTCTCGGAGATCACCGGCGCGAGCAAGACGTCGCGGGGATCGGGGATGGCGATCGCACTCACTGCTCGTCACTCCCTTCGGTCTCGCTCGACCGCGCGCTGGCCTTCGCGCCCTTGCCCCTGACGGGACCGGCGACGAACACGTCGTAAGCGGCCTTGGTGAACACCACGTCGTCGTTGACCAACACGTCGTAGGTGTTGAGCTGGTCGGGCGTGATGAGGTGGACGTCGGCCAGGTTGCGCAGCGAGTTCCAGCTCAGCTGGTCGTCGCGGTGCAGGACCACGAGAACGCGCTTGGCCTGGGTCACCGCGGCGATGACGGCCTTGGCGGACTTGGTGGACGGCTTCTCGCCGGTCACCAGTTCGGTGACGACGTGCAGCTGTCCGGCACGGGCCCGGTCCGAGAGGGCGCCACGGAGAGCGGCGGCCTTCATCTTCTTCGGGGTCCGCTGGGTGTAGTCACGCGGCGTGGGGCCGTGGACGACGCCACCACCGGTGAACTGCGGCGCACGGGTCGAACCCTGGCGGGCGCGGCCGGTGCCCTTCTGGCGGTACGGCTTCTTGCCACCACCGCGGACTTCACCGCGGGTCTTGGTGTCATGCGTGCCCTGGCGCGCGGCGGCCAGCTGGCCCACCACGACCTGGTGCATGAGGGGCACGTTGGCCTGCACGTCGAAGATCTCCGAGGGGAGCTCGACCGTGCCGTCGGCTTTACCGGCCGGGGTCTTCAGCTCGACGCTGGTCATGTTCAGTTACCACCCTTCGCGGCGCTGCGAACGAACAGCAGGCCGCCCTTGGGACCGGGCACGGCGCCCTTGATCAGCAGCAGACCGTCCTCGGCACGCACGGCGTGCACGGTCAGGTTCTGCGTGGTGACCCGGTCGTTGCCCATCCGGCCCGCCATGCGCAGGCCCTTGAAGACGCGGCCCGGGGTGGCACAGCCACCGATCGAGCCGGGCTTGCGGTGCACGGCCTGGGCACCGTGGCTCGCGCCCTGGCCCTTGAAGCCGTGACGCTTCATGACACCGGCGTAGCCCTTGCCCTTGCTGGTACCGGTCACGTCGACCTCGATACCGGCCTCGAACACCTCGGCGGTGATCTCCTGGCCGACCTCGTAGGTCTCGGCGTCGGTGGTACGCAGCTCCGCAAGGTAACGACGCGGGGTCACGCTCGCCTTGTCGAAGTGGCCGGTGCGCGGCTTGTTGACCCGGCGCGGGTCGACCGCGCCGAAAGCCAGCTGCACGGCCTTGTAGCCGTCGGTTTCCTGGGTCCGAACCTGGGTGACCACATTCGGACCGGCCTGCACGACGGTCACCGGGACGACCCGGTTGTTCTCGTCGAAGACCTGGGTCATGCCGAGCTTGGTGCCCAGAATGCCCTTCATTTGCCTGTCAGACATGAGTCTCTTACTCTCCGCCGCTCGCCAGCCGCTACTGGATGTTGACGTCGACGCTCGCCGGCAGGTCGATGCGCATGAGCGCGTCGACCGTCTTCGGCGTCGGGTCGAGGATGTCGATCAGACGCTTGTGCGTGCGCATCTCGAAGTGCTCGCGCGAATCCTTGTACTTGTGCGGCGAGCGGATGACGCAGTAAACGTTCTTCTCGGTGGGCAGCGGCACCGGCCCGACAACACGGGCGCCGGTGCGCGTGACCGTCTCGACGATCTTGCGCGCCGAGGTGTCGATCGCCTCGTGGTCGTAGGCCTTGAGCCGGATGCGGATCTTCTGTCCCGCCATGGTGGCTGCGTTCCTTGTCGTCTCGTGCCGCTTTGTCTCTTCAAACCCCGGCGGGGCCGGAGTTCTCGCAGTTCAACGGCCCTGTCCCCGGTCCACGCGGTCGGGCGTGTCGCGCCCGACGCACAGACGGATCCCGCGGGATCGTCGTCTTGCTGGTCTTCCTCACGTGAGGAGGGCGGTGAGCCGTCAATGCCGTCTCAACCGCCGTGCCCGCTGGCCTCACCCGAAGGAAGAGTTCCACGGACCGTGGCCGCTCATACCAGGGCGGCCGGAACCTGCTCATCGAATGACTTGCAAGGTTCGGCCGCCCCAGGACGAGCAACCTGAATAGTGTTGCACACGTGATTTGACGCCTTGAACCCGGGGGTGTATCAGACCCCCGGGTCGGCGTTAAATCACTTGACGATCTTGGTGACCTGGCCGGCGCCCACGGTCCGTCCACCCTCACGGATGGCGAAACGCAGACCCTCGTCCATGGCGACCGGCTGGATCAGCACGACGCTGATGTCCGTGTTGTCGCCCGGCATGACCATCTCGACACCCTCCTTGAGGGTGACGACGCCGGTCACGTCCGTGGTACGGAAGTAGAACTGCGGGCGGTAGTTGTTGAAGAACGGGGTGTGACGGCCACCCTCGTCCTTCGACAGGATGTAGACCGAGCCCTCGAACTCCGTGTGCGGGGTGGTGGTGCCCGGCTTCACGACGACCTGGCCGCGCTCGACGTCCTCGCGCTTGATACCACGGACCAGCAGACCGACGTTGTCGCCGGCCTCACCCTGGTCGAGCAGCTTGCGGAACATCTCGACACCGGTGACGGTGGTCTTGGTCGACTTTTCCTTGATGCCGACGATCTCGACCTCTTCGTTCACGTTGACGCGGCCACGCTCGATGCGGCCGGTCACGACCGTGCCACGGCCGGTGATCGTGAAGACGTCTTCGATCGGCATCAGGAACGGCTTGTCGAGCTCACGCACCGGGTCCGGCACGTTCTCGTCGACGGCCGCCATGAGCTCGAGCACGCTCTCGCCCCACTTGGCGTCGCCCTCGAGGGCCTTCAGGCCGGAGACCTTGACGACCGGAGCGTCGTCACCAGGGAAGTCCTGGGAAGACAGCAGCTCGCGGACCTCGAGCTCGACGAGCTCCAGGATCTCCTCGTCGTCGACCATGTCGGCCTTGTTCAGCGCGACCACGATGTAGGGCACGCCGACCTGCTTCGCGAGCAGCACGTGCTCACGGGTCTGCGGCATCGGGCCGTCGGTCGCCGCGACCACGAGGATCGCGCCGTCCATCTGCGCCGCACCGGTGATCATGTTCTTGATGTAGTCCGCGTGACCGGGGGCGTCCACGTGAGCGTAGTGACGCTTCTCGGTCTGGTACTCGACGTGCGAGATGTTGATCGTGATGCCGCGCTGCTTCTCTTCCGGCGCGTTGTCGATCTGGTCGAACGCCGACGCCGTGTTCAGCTCGGGGTACTTGTCGTGCAGAACCTTGGTGATCGCCGCGGTCAGAGTGGTCTTACCGTGGTCGACGTGACCGATGGTCCCGATGTTGACGTGCGGCTTGGTCCGCTCGAATTTCGCCTTCGCCACTGGAATGTCCTCCTGGACTGTTTTGCTTACTCACCGGCCAACGTGGCTGTCGGACGGGGTTTCGTTTCTTGACGGATGCTGCGGACGTTCAGGAGTGTTCCTTATGCCCGCGAGCGGACGGGAACTACTCCCCCGTCGCCTTCGCGATGATTTCCTTCGCGACGTTCGCGGGAACCTCGGCGTAGGAGTCGAACACCATGGAGTAGTTGGCACGTCCCTGCGTACGCGAACGCAGGTCACCGACGTAACCGAACATCTCCGACAGCGGGACCAGTGCCTTGACGACACGGGTACCGGTGCGCTCCTCCATGGCCTGGATCTGGCCACGGCGGGAGTTGAGGTCACCGATCACATCGCCCATGTAGTCCTCGGGCGTGGTGACCTCGACGGCCATCAACGGTTCGAGGATGACCGGACCGGCCTTCTTGGCGGCTTCCTTCATCGCCATGGAACCGGCGACCTTGAAGGCCATTTCCGAGGAGTCGACCTCGTGGTACGCACCGTCGAGCAGGGTGAACTTCAGTCCGACCAGCGGGTAACCCGCCAGTACGCCGTACTGCATGGCGTCCTGCGCGCCCGCGTCGACCGACGGGATGTACTCCCGCGGCACGCGGCCACCGGTGACCTTGTTCTCGAACTCGTACAGCGCGCCGTCGGTGGTCTCGAGCGGCTCGAGCTTGACGATGACCTTCGCGAACTGACCGGAACCGCCGGTCTGCTTCTTGTGCACGTAGTCGAGCTTCTCGACCGTCCTGCGCACCGTCTCGCGGTAGGCGACCTGCGGCTTACCGATGTTCGCCTCGACCTTGTAGTCGGACTTCATCCGGTTCACCAGCACCTCGAGGTGCAGCTCACCCATACCCGCGATGATCGTCTGGCCGGTCTCCTCGTCCAGGTTGACCTGGAACGTGGGGTCCTCTTCGGCCAGCTTCTGGATCGCCAGCGACAACTTCTCCTGGTCGGCCTTGGTCTTCGGCTCGATCGCGACGCGGATGACCGGCGCCGGGAACGTCATCGACTCGAGGACGATCGGGTTCTGCGGGTCCGCCAAGGTGTCACCGGTGGTGGTGTCCTTGAGGCCCTGCACGGCGTAGATGTGGCCTGCCTGGCCCTCTTCGACCGGATTCTCCTTGTTGGAGTGCATCTGGAACAGGCCGCCGATGCGCTCCTTGCGCTCCTTGGTCGCGTTGACGACCTGGGAGCCCTTGCTGATCTTGCCCGAGTAGACCCGGATGTAGGTCAGCTTGCCGAAGAACGGGTGCGCGGCGATCTTGAACGCGAGGGCCGCGAACGGCTCTTCGGTGTTCGGCTTGCGCAGCGCGGTCTCGCCGTTGGGGAGGATGCCCTCCACGGCGGGAACGTCGAGCGGTGTCGGCAGGTAGTCGATGACCGCGTCGAGCATGGGCTGAACGCCCTTGTTCTTGAACGCGGAACCAGTGAGCACCGGGTACGCCTCGCGGGCGATGGTGAGCTTGCGGATGCCGGCCTTGATCTCGGCCTCCGTCAGCTCTTCGCCACCGAGGAACTTCTCCATCAGGTCATCGTCGGTCTCGGCGATGGCCTCGAGCAGCTTCTCCCGGTACTCGGCGGCCAGCTCGGTGAGATCGGCGGGGATCTCCTCGACGCTGTAGTCCTCGCCCTTCTGGACCTCGCCACGCCAGGTCAGCGCCTTCATGCGGACCAGGTCGACGACGCCTTCGAAGGCGTTCTCGGAACCGATCGGCAGCTGGATGACCAGCGGCTTGGCGCCGAGGCGCTCCTCGATGGTGCGGACGGTGAAGTAGAAGTCCGCGCCGAGCTTGTCCATCTTGTTGACGAAGCAAATACGAGGAACCTCGTACTTGTCCGCCTGGCGCCAGACCTGCTCGGACTGCGGCTCGACACCTTCCTTGCCGTCGAAGACGGCGACGGCACCGTCGAGCACACGGAGCGAACGCTCCACCTCGACGGTGAAGTCGACGTGGCCAGGGGTGTCGATGATGTTGATCTGGTGGTCGGCCCAGAAGGTGGTGGTGGCAGCCGAGGTGATGGTGATACCCCGCTTCTGCTCCTCCTCCATCCAGTCCATGGTGGCGGCGCCATCGTGGACTTCACCGATCTTGTAGTTGACCCCGGTGTAGAACAGGATCCGCTCGGTGGTGGTGGTCTTACCGGCGTCGATATGGGCCATGATGCCGATGTTGCGGACCTTGTTCAGGTCGGTCAGCACGTCACGTGCCACGAGAGTGTTCCCCTGTCTCAAAATTGGGGCCCGGCAAGGCTTTGATCGGCAGCCGGGCGGTCATCACCAGCGGTAGTGCGCGAAGGCCTTGTTGGACTCGGCCATCTTGTGCGTGTCCTCGCGCCGCTTCACGCTGGCGCCGAGGCCGTTGCTCGCGTCGAGCAGCTCGTTCTGCAGGCGCTCGATCATGGTCTTCTCGCGGCGGGCCGCGGAGAAGGAGACCAGCCAGCGAAGCGCGAGCGTGGTGGAACGTCCCGGCTTGACCTCGATCGGCACCTGGTAGGTGGCACCACCGACGCGGCGGCTCTTCACCTCGATGGTGGGCTTCACGTTGTCAAGGGCGCGCTTCAGCGTGACGACCGGGTCGGTGCCGGTCTTCTCGCGAGCGCCTTCGAGGGCGCCGTAGACGATGCGCTCGGCCAGGGACCGCTTGCCGTCCTTCAGCACCTTGTTCACCAGCTGGGTGACCAGCGGGGATGCGTAGACGGGGTCAGAGATCAGCGGCCGCTTCGGGGCCGGACCCTTGCGGGGCATTAGCTCTTCTCCTTCTTCGCGCCGTACCGGCTGCGCGCCTGCTTACGGTTCTTGACACCCTGGGTGTCGAGCGAACCGCGGATGATCTTGTAGCGGACACCCGGCAGGTCCTTCACACGACCACCGCGCACGAGCACCATCGAGTGCTCCTGCAGGTTGTGGCCTTCACCGGGAATGTAGGCGGTGACCTCGATGCCGCTGGTCAGCTTCACACGAGCGACCTTGCGAAGCGCCGAGTTCGGCTTCTTGGGGGTTGTGGTGTACACGCGAGTGCACACGCCACGCCGCTGCGGGCTCCCCTTGAGGGCCGCGGTCTTCTGCTTGGCAGCCTTGTCCTGGCGGCCCTTACGGACCAGCTGCTGGATCGTGGGCAATGGACCAGCTTTCTGTTCGCGATCTTGCTACTACGTGTTGTCTCCGGCCCCCGCGGTCGGGCGTGTCGGCCCGCGTCACGGTCTTGCGACCGGTAACTTCCCGTAGGGATTTTCCGTCGGATCCCGTGTGGGCGAAGCCGGTGGACCGGATGCCTGAGCACCCCGTCCATGCCGCACGGCACACGGGACGGCCCGACGCCTGCCGGGCACGGTCTCCAAAGATACCCGGCCTCTTCCGGACCGGCCAAATCGGGGGGTCTATAACTATATCGTGCCGGGCGACACGCCGCGGCGACCCTGATGGAACGGCGTTTCGGGCCAGATCTCCATCCATGCCCCCGCCACCGCCCTCACCGGAGGCGCCGCGCACCCGGTCTTCATTCCTCGTCGGGCTTGGCGTGGTCCGCCCGGCCCGGACGCGGGTCCCTCGAGAGGTCGATCAGCGGATGCACGGGAGCCCCCTCCGGCGCCGCGTGACTCCCCCGCCGTGGTTCTTCGACGCTTTCCGGCTGCTCGGCGTCCATGACGCCCTCCCCTCACTCGTGCTGATTCCGCCCCGCTCGGCGAACCACGCTACCTATTCCCCCATCGGGTGAGCTGGATGGATCCGGAAAGGACACCATCGCGTCAAAGCGGTGAATGGGTCACGATGACACCGGTCACAGTGCCGCGCGCTGATGGCCGGACGACGCACCGCAAGCACGGGGAGGCTCCATGTCGGCCGAGTTCGAACAGCTCGTCGCGGAATACGAGAAATTCCAATCCAAGATCAAACAGGCCGAGACGCAGTTCGCGAAGGTCGGCGAGATGCAGAGCGAACTGGCGGAACTGGAGTCGGTGGCGACGTCACCGGACCGTTCGGTCACCGTCGTCGCGGGCCCCGGCGGGTCCGTGAAGGACATCCGCCTCAGCCCGGAAGCCCTTCGGCAGCAACCACAACTGCTCGCCGCCGCCATTCTGTCCACTTTGCACACCGCGGTCGCCGACGCGGCGCGGAAGCAGGCGGGGATCGTCGACGCGCAGTTCGGCGGAACGTTCCATCTGAACGTCGAAGAACAGGTGCTCGAAGCCCAAGCCGAAGCTTGGGGAACCACAACGGACGATCTGCGGTCTCAGATGTCGGAGGAGCCACCACCGAGCACCCCCCGCCGCCCTCGGAACGAAGACGACTTCAGCGAGGAAACGGTGCTCCGGCGGTCGGACGAGCCGACTTCCGGACGACCGCCGTCGGCCGGGAACTCGTCCGGTGACCAGTTCCTCAAGAACCTGTTCGACGAGGAGGACCACCGATGACCGGACCAGGCGGGCACGCGGTCAAAACGCAGGCCTTGATCGACTACGCGAACAAACTCGGTTACTACAAGGACGAGGCGGGCAAGTTCGGCGGCCTCGTCGACCAGGCCGACGTCACGGACAAGTCGTGGGGCCTGATCGGGCTCGCGGTGAAGCAGACCTACACCGGCAAGCTCGCCGATCTGCGCGAGCTGCTCGAACTGATGAAGACCGGGGTCGACGCGTTCTCCGGGAAGATGACCCAGGCGGCGTCGATCTACAACGGCTTCGAAAACGACGCGACGATCACCCTGGGGAAGTACGAAGCCAAGATCGACGGACCGAAGTGAGCTGGGGGACGGCATGACCGACGAGAAGGCGAGTATCGCCGGCGGCGTCAAGATCACGGGTGACGACAGCTTCGGCAAGAACGCGCTCGACGCGGCGAAGAAGGTGCCGATCGCGGGCAAGGGCGTCACCACCGTCGCCAACGCCTACGAGAAGTTCGGCGCCGCGCAGGGCCCTGGCGACCTCGTGGCCGCGGGCGGGCAGCTGGTGCAGGACGGCGCCGGGTTCATCGCGGGGGCGGGGGCGGACCTCGCGAGCTTCGTGCTCGACCCGGTGGGCTGGCTGGTCAGCAACGGCCTGAACATCCTGATCGAACTGATCCAGCCGCTGCAGGACGCGCTGCATTTCGTCACGGGCGACGGCCCGGCGCTCAAGACCGCGGCCGGCAACTTCGGCAACATCGCCAAGGGCTTCGTCACGCTGGCCGACGACTTCGTCAAGACCGGCGACGAGTCCCTGAAGGACTGGGTGGGCGACGCGGGCGACGCGGCCCGGAACGCGCTCGGCGACTTCGCCGTCGGTATCAAGGGCATCGGCAACAGTGCCGGGACGGTGGCCGAGACGCTGCAGATGTGGTCGATGGTGATGACCGTCATCGAAGAGGTCGTCAAATCGATCATCTCCGAGCTGGTCACGTGGGCGATCTACATCTGGCTGCCCGCGCTGGCCGCTTCCGTCGTCAGCCTCGGTTCGTCGGTGGCCGCCGCGATGACCGCGACGATCGCCAAGGCCGCGAGCGCGATGGGCAAGATCACCAAGCACCTCGGCAAGCTCGGGAAGCTCCTCGACAAGTTCATGGGCTTCATGCTCAAGTGGACGGACGACCTGGTCAAACAGGGTTCGAAGCTGACGAAGGCGGGAAAGGTCGGGATGACCCCCGGTCAGGAGAAGGCGATCGTCGGCGCGTTCGCCAAGGGCTCCGGGACCCAGCTGGGCACGTTCGGCGATGCCGCGAAGGACGTCCTCAAGGGTGTGCCGAACCAGGCGATCAAGCAGGTGGTCGGGGTCAATCCCACCGATCTCTCGAAGGGCTCGGCGTACCAGGGCAAGGCGGCTTTCGACGTCGCGAACAAGGCCATCGACAACACCAGGACCACCACGACCGGGCAGGAATACGGCCGGACCGGCGGTCGCCACAGCGAAGAGGAGACCCGCGAGAACCTCGACATGGACCAGTAGGGTCGCCCGATGGACGATCAGCTGGCCGGGCCGTGGCTCATCGCCGGTGGGTACACCCTGGCTCTGGGGCTGTTGCTGCTCGGCGGGCGCTTCGACGGACGGCGGCCCGCGGCGGCGGCCGTCAGCTACGCGCTCTGCGGGATCCTCGTCTCCGAAACGTCGCTGTACTGGCTCTCGGCGGGGTCCGGCAGTGCGGTGCCCGGCTGGCTCTGGTTCGCCTTCCCGTTGGTGATCGCGGCTTTGGCGGCGTGGCGGGGGCATCGGCAGAAGACGTGGACCGGCAGGCTCGACGCGACCGGCGAACCGAGCTTCGGCGTGCTCCCCCAGCGTGGGATCGCCGTCACCCAAGCCTCTCCCGAGTCGGTGGCGACCGCTGTCGAGTTCGAGCACAACGGGCATCGGCTACTCGGGGTCGAGTACGGGCTCGGCGGCTCGGAGGGCTTCCCGGACTTGGCCAGGACAGCTGACCTGATTGATGGGACGTACGCCCTGATCCAGCTTCGGACGCCTGTCGTGCCGTCGGTCGTCATCACCCCGCTCGCGGGTGCCTTCGAGCCGGAGCGGTTCACACCGCTGGAGGACGCCCGCATCGCGCGGAACACCGTCGGGACACCGAAGCCGGACGCGCTGCTCCAGCGATTCGAGACCGGCACGGAGTTCGACCGCCGGTTCACCGTGACGACGTCCGATCCGGAGTTCGCCAAGTCGCTGCTCTCCCCCGGCGTTCGCACACTGCTGGAGGGCGACTCGTGGTTCCGGGTCCACGAAGTCGCTTTTCACGGCGGTTCGTTGTGGACCTCCGAAGCCGGGACGCTGACCGAAGAGATGATGTTCGCCGACTCCCGGCGTCTGGCCATCTTGGCGTCCACAGTGGACTGGGAAGACGCGGATTTCCGAGCCGTCGCGGTGGCTTCCGACACCAGTGACGCCGGATGGCTCGGCGGACGGCGAGGTCCGCTCGCCGGGCTCCGCGGCCCGCTCAACCGGCGCAGGGAGGCGGCGGGCCGTCAGCCGCTGTCGTCGCTGTCACTGGTGGCACGCATGGTCGTGTCGCTCGCGCTGGTTTTGCCGGGGCTGGCACTCGCGGTGAACTCGCTGACCGCGTTGACCGGGCTCGCGCCCGAAGCGCGCCTCACCGTGACCGCGATCCTGCGCGCGGAGGCGGGCACGTCGAGCTGCACCGGCTGCGGCAACGGCAACCTGGTGGACGGCACCTACGAACTCGACGGCGAGACGCACGAGGTCAAGGACCTGCGCTGGATGTCCTTCGGGACGTTCCCGGAGCGGGGTGACGTCGTCGATATCGCCGTGACCCCGCTGTGGTGGCATCCGCTGATCGAGGGCAAGGACACCGGCGTCATCCTGCTGCTGATCGGACTGGCCCCCGTCCTCGCCGGTGCCCTCCTCGCCAAGGCGACCTTCACCCCGCGGCCGCGTCGCCTTTAGCGGGCTAAACGCGATCCGGCACGGTCTGGACCAGGGACTTCGCGAAGTAGTGGTGCGCGAAGGGGTCGTCGTTGAAGGGCTCGACAGTCTCGTAGCCGAGGCGGGTGTACAGAGCCCTCGCCTCGACGAGGTCGTCGCGGGTGTCGAGGCGAATCAGCGTGGCCCCGAGGCCCCGGGCGACGTCCTCGGCGGCGGCCACGAGCAGCGTCGCGCCGCCCTTGCCGCGTTCGGACTTCCGCAGGAAGACGCGTTTGAGTTCGGTGATCTCGGGCGCGACGACCCGCAACCCCGCGCACCCGGCCAACACCCCGTCGCGCCGCGCGAGCAGGAAGGCACCGGTCGGCGGGACCATGTCCCGGCTGTGGTTTTCCTCGAGCAAGACGTCGAGCTCCTCCTCGGTGACCTGGCGCTCGTAGAAGCGGGAGGCGATCTCGTCCAGGTACTCACGCAGTAGCTGGGCGGCGTCCGGGTGATCGACGGGGGTGACTTCGAAGCTCCAGGTCATGGCTACATTCTGCCTACCCCGGCCAGCGAATTTCCCCCACCGCCGGATCGCGATTAGGGGGCTAAAGTCGACACCGGGGCCGGAGAGCGCGCCAGGCCCCGGATCGCGTTTAGCCCGCTAAAGGCGACGCGGTGGTCACGAGGGGGCCAGGCGGCCGGCGCAGGTCGCGACCTCACCGGGAGCGGACTTCTCCGAGGTGACGACGGCGCCGCCCACGGCCACCCGGCATTCGACGGCGCCCTCGCCTTGCCCCATCAGCTGGACGGCCGGCGGGGTGCCGGTGTTCTTCCACGTGAGCTCCTTGCGCCACGGCAGCGTCACCTGCAACTCCTGGTGCACGAGCCCCAGCCCATTCGAGTCGTAGACCACGGTCGCGGTCCCCGTCCCGGCGAGTTCGTAGGCGATCCGCCAGTCGTTCGACACCGGCTGCGGCCGCGCCTGGCTGAGTGTCCGCGTGATCGTGCGGTCCGGCTCCCGCGTCGGCACGGCGCCGGTCGGCTCGCCGACGACGGCCACGGTCTCGGTCTGCGGTTCCTCACCGCCGTTGAGCAGCACCACACAGGTCGCGAGCGCGGCCACCACGATCCCCGCGATGGCGATGCGCCCGATCAGTTGCCTGTCGGCCATCGGTCCTCCTCACCGAAAACGGCGGCGCGGCCTGAGAGCCGCGCCGCCGCGGAAGTCAGGACGGCAGCAGCCGGCCGGGGACGCCGTTGAGGGACTGGATGAGGCCCAGCACCGGGACGCCGAGCGGCGCGAACGTCCAGATGTTGTCGAGGTCGCTCGTGTCAGGCTCATCGACGACCACGACATCGTTCGGGGCGGCGAGCGCCGGAGCGGCCGAGCCGAGCACGACGAGGCCGGCGAGCGCGGCACCGGTGACAGCGCGAACAAAGGTCTTCATCACGAGGTTCTCCTTTGCTGGTAACGGTTTTACGAAATCGGCGTGATAATCCCGTAGATCGGGGCGAGGACGTCGGTGGGGACGGGAACGGTCGGTCCGAGCAGTCCGCCGAGGTCGAGGCCGGGAATCAGCCAGACCGCGGGGTTGCCGCCACCGGTGGGCAGGGCCGGGAGCGGGTCGGCGGAGGCGACCCCGCCGGTGAGTCCGGACAGCGCGCCCGCGACGGCGAGCGGCAGCAGCACACGGGCCGCGATTCGCTTCATCTTTTCTCCCTTTTCTTCACCGCTGCTGGAATCGAGCGGAATCCTTCACCGCAGAACCGAGCTGACCGGCACGATCGTGCCGTCGGGGATCCATTGCCCCGCGTAGTTCCGGTCGGCGATCATCCCGACGGCGTGCGGTTCGCCCGGGTACATCGGCATGGCGTTGACCTGCGCCGCCGCGAAGATCTGGACGTCGCCGTTCATCGACCTCCACTGGTCGCCCAGCCAGCTGCGGAAGCCGCCGAGCGTGGGGCTTTCGCCACCGAAGGCATTGCCCGCGGCGACAGCGAAGCTCACGGCGACCTGTTCGCGCGGGTCGAACCTCAGCGGCAGGGAGGAACTCGCCACGGAGTTGACGATCGGCCCGTTGAGCAGCCAGGGCGCCAGGTACAGGCCGTACTGATGGGTCGGCTTGAGCCGCTGGGACTCGGCCGCGCGGGTCATCGCCGTGTAGCCGCCCGCCCAGCCGGACACCACGACCAGCGCGGTATTCGGGCCCGCCTCGGTCTGCACCGGCAGGCCGAGGCGTGCGGCGGTCTCGCGGACCAGTTTCGCGGCGGCCACGCTGCGCGGCGAGCTGTCCTCGACAAGGGTGAGCGCGGAAGGCTCGCGCTCGGCGAGGAACTCGACAAGTTTGACGAGAGAGCCGCTGTCCTCGCTCGAAAGCGCGTCGGCTGGGCAGGAGGTGAGGACCTCACGCCGGTCGGCGATCAGGCCGCCCAGTGCGGCCGAAGCGCACTCGGGCGCGTCCGTGTCCGCGATGGCGTGCCCTTCTTCCTCACCCGCGTCGACCTCGATGGTCGTCTTCTCCTCGCCGCGGCCGATGATCAGGTCGCTGCGGCCCTTCGGCAGGTTGATCTCGGCCCAGGTGCCTTCGGCGCCGGGGCGCACGATGGCTTTGCCGATCAAGCCGCCTTCGATCCCGGCGGACAGGTCTTCGCCCGCGCTCGCGGGAAAGTGGACGAGGTTCTTGCCTGGTCGCTGCGGGCTCACCAGCACCGGGAACCGCTGGTCGCCGATGGCGGCGTCCGCGAGCAACGCGACACCGGGGATCGGCGATTCGGGCGATTTGGGAATGGCCGCGAGGGCGCTCCAGGCAAGGAAACCGACGGCCACGGCGACCGCGCCGAACCGGTAGGCCCGCGTGGAATCCGTGCCGGTGACGAAGAATCCCGCGACCACGGTGGCGAAGACCGGGAGCAAGGCGATCACGAGCAACGTGAGACCGAAGAGCGTGCCGTAGATCCGGCGGTCGAAACCCAGACCGGAGGAGAACAACTGGACCGCACCCGCGACGACGAGAAGCCCGCCCAGTGTCAGCGAAAGCGGGCCGAGCCGGAAGTTCGTCTGACGCCATTGCCCGGCGGGTACCCAGACGGAAAGAACGGTGACACCGAACCACAGGGCCGACGCGGCGACGTAGACGGTGTCGATGGCGAACTCGATGCCCGTCCGTCCGAGCGAGGTTTCGAGCACCACCAGCGCGGCGAGTGCGAGGGAAGCCCAGCGGCCCGCCGACGGCCAGCGGATCAGGACGGGAATCGCCAGTGCCAGCACGAGATGCACGACCAGCGCGACGACGTTGACGTCGGTCGCGAAGGCGGAAACCGCGGCCAGCGCGGCGGAAACCCCGCCCAGTACGGCGACGGTGAGGTGGAGGCGACGGGGCAGCTCGCCCACGAGCGGGCGAAGGATTCCCGTGCCGGCGAGGAAAGCGGTCGTCAGCAGGAGGCCGAGCCGAAGTACGACCAGGGCGATGTCGACTCCGGTCGAACCCGAACTCGCCGGTATGACGTGGTGATCCATGGGGACCTTCTCCGAGCAGATCGGCGGAGCCGTGGGGGGGGGGGGGGGGGCGCCCCCCCCCCCCCCCCCCCCCCCCCCCAACCCCCCCCCCCCCCCCCCCCCCCCCCCCCCCCCCCCCCCCACCACCTGGACCGCGGCCTCACCGGCGCCGGTTACCTTTCTCGCGTCGCGTTCGTCATGTCCATGACGGGTTCGGCGCGAGAAAGGTATCGACATGACCGGCGAGGCCCTGGCCAGCGCGTTCGAAGAGCAGCGCGGGCGTCTGGTGGCCGTGGCACACCGGATGCTCGGTTCGCGCGCGGACGCCGAGGACGCCGTCCAGGAGGCCTGGTTGCGGCTGGCCCGTCAGGACGCCGACACGATCGACAACCTGTCCGGCTGGCTGACCACCGTCGTCGGCCGCGTCTGCATCGACGTCCTGCGTTCCCGCAAGACGCGCCCCGAAGATTCCTACGACGAGCCACCCGAACTGCTCGTGCTCGAAGACTCGCCGGAAGAGGACGCGCTGCTCGCCGAATCGGTCGGGGTGGCGCTGGTCGTGGTGCTCGACACCCTCGGCCCCGCCGAGCGGCTGGCCTTCGTACTGCACGATCTGTTCGGGGTCCCGTTCGCCGAGGTCGGCGAGATCCTCGGCAAATCCGCGGCCGCGACCAAGATGCTCGCCAGCCGCGCCCGCCGGAAGGTGCAGGGACGGCGTCCGGCCGACGAGCCCCGGCAGCACGCGGTCGTCGAGGCGTTCCTCGCGGCCGCGCGCGAAGGAGACTTCGACGGTTTGATCGAGATGCTCGACCCCGACGTGACGTGGCGCTCGCAGAGCCGGCACGGTGAGGTCGTGCGATCGGGTGCCGCCGAGGTGGCCACGCGGGCCCGACACGGGGCGCGCGCCGTCGTCACCACTCGTCCCGCGCTGGTCAACGGCAAACCGGGAATCGTGTCGTGGAGCAGGACCGGCAGGCTGCTGGGCGTGATGTCCTGCACCGTCGTCGACGGCCGCATCGTCGAAATCGAGTCCGTGAGTGACCCGCGTCGCCTCGCGGCCATGGGTGTTACCTCTCGGAAGTCCTCCTCGTCGAAGTAAGTGAACACCGACGAGAAGGAGGAATACCGTGCAGGCAAGGCTCGAATACCTCAAGACCGCTCTCGCGCCGAAGCTGGTGAAGCATCTCGTTTCGGCCGCGAAAGTCCTCGACGGCAGCGAACTTCCTTTGACGACAAGGGAACTGGTGAACATCCGGGCCAGCCAGATCAACGGCTGCGCCGGCTGCCTCGACATGCACACCAAGGACGCGGCGCAGGCGGGGGAGACCACGACCCGGCTGAACCTGATCGCGTGCTGGCGCGAAGCGACGGTCTTCACCGAGGGCGAACGCGCCGCGCTGGAACTCACCGAGCAGGGTTGCCGCCTCGCCGACGGCGCCGGTGTCACCGACGAGGTGTGGGCGGCCGCCGCCAAGCACCACGACGACGAGCAACTCGTGGCGCTGGTGACCCAGATCGCGCTCATCAACGCCTTCAACCGGCTGAACGTCATCACCCGGCAGCCGGCGGGCGACTACACGCCGGGCCAGTTCGCGGGGCATTGATGGATACCGCACTGTGGATCGTCGCCGGTCTGCCGGCCGTCATGTGCCGCTACCTCGCGCTGTGCGCTTTCGTCGCCATCGGACGCGCCTGAAGTACATGAAGGCCCCATCCTCGCGCCTGGCTACAGGATGGGGGCCTTCATGTACTCACGAGATCAGGAGCGCTGTTTCGCCCGTCCGAGGATGCGA
Organism: Amycolatopsis sp. NPDC041971; assembly: GCF_055588925.1. Classification (NCBI taxonomy): domain Bacteria; kingdom Bacillati; phylum Actinomycetota; class Actinomycetes; order Pseudonocardiales; family Pseudonocardiaceae; genus Amycolatopsis; species Amycolatopsis sp. NPDC041971. Next base: position 217,848 of record NZ_JBVJCE010000015.1, read on the forward strand.
CGGCGGCCGTGGCCGTTGGTGCGTTCCTCGTGCAGTTCCTTCAGCGACAACATCATCGCGTCTTCCTGCTTCATCAGCGGGTCGTCGCGCAGGTCCTTCCAGACCGACACGCACAACCCGACCATCACGAACACGAACGGCACCGCGATCAGGATGGTGAGATTCTGCAGACCGGTCAGCGCCTTGTTCCCGCCGACCAGCAGCATCACCGCCGCGACGGCGCCCATCAGCACACCCCAGAAGATCACGACGGTCTTCTTCGGATGCACGCTTCCGCGCTGGGACAAGGTGCCCATCACCACCGACGCCGCGTCCGCGCCGGAGACGAAGAAGATGGACACCAGGATCATCACCAGGATCGCGATCGGGATGAACCACGGCAGGGTCTCGAGCAGTTCGAACGTCGCCGACTGGGCACTGTCCGCGCCCGCGATGTCGGTCCCGGCCCGTTGCCTGCTGATCGCCGCGCCGCCGAAGATCGCGAACCAGATCAGGCTCACGATGCTCGGAATCGCGATGACACCGAAGATGAACTGCCGGATGGTGCGGCCGCGGGAGATCCGCGCGATGAACATGCCGACGAAGGGTGTCCACGAGATCCACCACGCCCAGTAGAAGACCGTCCAGCCGCCGAGCCAGGTCTGCATCTCCTCGCCACCGGTCATTCCGGTGCGGCCCGACATCTCCGCCAGTTCGCGGAAGTAATCGCCGATCGCGCCCGGCACGATGTTGAGGATCAGCACGGTCGGTCCGACCACCAGCACGAACACCGCGAGCACCGCGGCGAGCACCATGTTGATGTTGGACAGCCACTGGATCCCCTTGGCCACGCCGGAAACCGCCGAAGCGATGAACGCGATGGTGAGGATCGCGATGATCGCGACCAGCAGGCCCTTGCCGGGATCGTCGATCCAGCCGACGGCGCCCATTCCGCCACCGACCTGCAGCGCGCCGAGGCCGAGGGACGCGGCCGAACCGAACAGGGTGGCGAAGATCGCCATGATGTCGATCGCCTTGCCCAGCGGGCCTTCGGTGCGCCGCTTGCCGATCAGCGGCGCGAACACCGAACTGATCAGCTGGGTGCGGCCCTTGCGGAAGGTGCTGTAGGCGATCGCGAGACCGACCACCGCGTAGATCGCCCACGGGTGCACGGTCCAGTGGAACAACGTCGTCGCCATCGCGGTGTGGACGGCTTCGTCGGAATTCGGGGCCGCGGTGCCCGGGGGCGGGCTCGCGAGGTGGGAGACCGGTTCGTACACCCCGAAGAACATCAGGCCGATGCCCATGCCGGCGCTGAACATCATCGCGATCCACGACGACGTCCGGAATTCGGGCAGTTCCTTGTCCCCGCCCAGCGGGATCCGGCCGTAGCGGCTTATGGCCAGACAGACCGCGAAGAGCACGAAACCGCTCGCGGTCAGTACGAAAGCCCAACCGCCGTAAGGGATCACGGCGTCGTTCAACAAGGTCGACGCGACACTCGCCAGGTTTTCCGGGGCCAGCACGCCCCAGACGATGATCGCGAGCGCGAGCACCGCGGCCACACCGAAAACGGTCCGGTCGGTCTCGGCGGGGCGTTCGGAGGCGAGGTCGAGGGGGACGTGCTCATCGGGCGGGTGGCCCGGGCCTGTCGTATCCGGTGCGTGGGCGAGGTCCGACGCGGTCTCCGCGCCTACCTCTTCTTCCGCTTGTTTACCGTCCTGCGAACTCATGTTCAGCCACGCGCCGATGACAGCGCGATCTCCTTCCGCCCGAGTTAGCCCGTTTGCACCACTGCACCCTAACCAGAAAACTGGTACCCGGCAGAGAATGCGGCAGAAGAGGTTTAAACCGGTATATGCGGTTTGACCTCGGCGGATGGGAGCTTCGTCACCGGCCCTGGCGGGGAACGTGTCTCTCGTGACATCGGGTCATGGAGATCGCGGCGGCTCAGACCGCGGCGCCGCCTGTCCGAAAAGGCCTGCCGAGCGGGTCACCACCGGCGGTGTCCGGGCGTCCTTGGCGCCTGTGGTTGCGGTTCAGGAGGTAAGTAACGAGGGCGATCAGGGCGAGGGTGACGATGATTGCGGTCATGGCAGTAAGTTTGCGCCGATCGACATTCTGCCAAAAGTGGCAGTTCTGTCGTTGTGCGGCAAAATCCTGCCAGCTATGCTCGGGCCATGCTGAAGAGCGTCGCCGTGGTACTGCTGGACGACTTCGCCGCCTTCGAGTTCGGGGTCGTCTGCGAGGTGTTCGGCTACGACCGCACCGAGGACGGAGTGCCCTTGCTCGACTTCCGCGTGTGCGGGGAGCGGGCGGGAGAACCGCTCAGCCTCGGCCACGGTGTCAAGGTGACGCCGGAACACGGTCTCGAAGCGACCGAGGACGCGGACCTCGTCGTCGTCCCCGCCTGCGACGTGCGCGACGAGTACCCGCCCGCGGTGCTCGAAGCGCTCCGCGCGGTCGCGGCGCGGGGAGCCACGCTGCTTTCGGTCTGCACCGGCGCTTTCGTGCTGGGCGCCGCCGGCCTGCTCGACGGGCGGCGGTGCACGAACCACTGGCGGCACAGCGCCAGGTTCCGGCACCGGTTCCCGTTGGCGCGGCTGGATCCGGATGTCCTCTTCGTCGACGACGGTGACATCATCACCAGCGCCGGAACGGCCGCCGGCATCGACGCCTGTCTGCATCTGGTCCGGCGCGAACTCGGATCCGCCGCGGCCACCGCGATCGCCCGGCGCATGGTGGTGCCGCCGCAGCGCGAGGGCGGGCAACGCCAGTTCGTCGAGGTGCCGATCCCGGAGTGCACCGGTGACAGTCTCCAGCCGGTGCTCACCTGGATGCTCGACACCATCGCCCACGAACACTCCGTCGCCGATCTCGCCCGCCGGGCACGGATGTCCGAGCGTACCTTCGCTCGCAAGTTCGTCGCCGAGACGGGCACCACGCCGCACCGATGGCTTTCGACGCAGCGGGTCCTGCACGCGAGGTCGCTGCTGGAAGAGACGACGATGGGCATCGACGAGGTCGCGCGCCGCTGCGGTTTCGGCTCGGGAGCCCTGTTACGCCACCATTTCCACAAGGTCGTCGGGGTTTCCCCGCAGGACTATCGCCGGACCTTCGCGCCTCAGCGTGTCTGAAGCAGTCCGGCCAGCGCGTCCACGAGGAGTTCGTCGCGGCTGCCGCCGATCAGGTCGTCCAATTCGGGCATCGCCACGGCGGAATCGACCCAGGAGTCGTCTTCGTCGTCGACGGTCATGAACCGCGCCAGCATGCCGCGCGTGCCGAAGCCGCGCAGGAACGCGCCCAGTGCCGGTGCCAGCAGGGACACCATCAGCCGGTCGCCGAGCGGGACGCGGCGCCAGTCCTCGGAGAACCCCGGACCGTCGAGGTCGGGCCGGACCGTCGGCACGAGGAAGGTGTCGGCCTTCAGATCCTGCACCACGAGTCCGAGGCGTTTGTTCCGCGCCGCGAGCCGGTAACTCGCGGTCAGCCGGGACACCGATCTCGCGTCACCGACTCCCTCGGCCGCCACCACGTCACAGTCGTTCGCCTGCCGCCGGACCGCGTCGAAGTAGGCCTGCGTTCCGATGTGCACCATGGGGAACAGCCGGAAGCCAAGTGCCGATCCCTTGGCGCGAAGGGTCAGCACCACGGCGCGGACACCCAGTTCGTTCACGACGATGATCTCCATTGGCCCCTCCTCCCTGTGGGGGGAGAACGCGCGGTGGGGCCGGAAGGTTGCCCCGGTTCAGTCCTTCGGTGCCTTGGTGAAGAAGCCGAGGGACTGGGCGAGGACCGCTCCGCCGACCATCACGGCGATCGGCAGGGTCTTGACCCAGAAGGCGTCCGCGTCGAGCGAGACCAGCAACGCGATCATTCCGCCTGCCAGCACGAGCAGGACGAGCATTCCCAATGCGACCCGGGGCTTCGAGACCATGTGTCCTCCAAAAATGAGTTCGGAGAGCAAGCCTCGCGATGGCACCGAGCCGGAGCGAGGTCATTTTTGCCGCGTTGGGATTTTCGGTTCATCGCGGAGTGCGACGTGCAGCACGCCACTGTCCGCGCATTAGTGCCTCTCCGATGCTTCGCTGACCGGCCGTGCGTCCTTCAGGCCAGCGAGTTTGCGCGGTAATCGGATCCAGGCATACGCTCAGGGCAGTCGTACAGGACGAATGCCCTAGGAGGCGATGGTGGCAGGATCCCCGGCGGCGGAACGTGGCCAGGCCGTGCGGCGGCGGTTGCTCGAAGCGGCCGTCGCACTCGTGCCCGAACTCGGCTGGTCCGCGGTCAGCACCCGGATCCTTGCCGACCGCGCGGGTGTCACGCCGAGCGTCGTGCACTACCACTTCCCTTCGTTGCGGGCCTTGTTGATCGAGGCCGTGCTGGGAGCCATGCGCGAGGTCGCCGTCGCCTTCGAACCGGCGCTGGAAACCGTCGAGACGCCCGCCGACGCGGTGGACGCGCTGCTGGCGTCGGTCGGCGAGTACTCCGGCACCGACCCGATGTCGTTGCTGTTCGCCGAGGCCTGCCTCACCGCGACCCGCGACGACACCCTGGGTGAGGGCATCCGCGAAATCCTCACCGGTATGCGCACCCGATTCGGCGGCTGGTTGGCCGACCGCGGCGTGGCCGAAGCCGAAGACACCGCCGCGGTGCTTTTCGCCGCGGTGGACGGGCTTCTGCTGCATCGGGCACTCGGCCGCGACGTCTCTCCGGCCGTCCTGCGCAGGCTGGTCGGCTGAACCGAAAGGGAGGAACCCCGATGAAGGTGGCGATCTGCGGTGCCGGGATCACCGGACTGGCGCTGGCGCACCGGCTCGCGGCGTCGGACGTCGAGGTCGTGGTGCTGGAACGTGCCACGGGGCCGCGAGAACAGGGCTACATGGTCGACTTTTTCGGTCCCGGCTTCGACGCGGTCGAGGAGATGGGCCTGCTGCCCCAGGTCGAAGACGCCGCATACCAGGTCAACGAAGCGAGTTTGCTGGACGAACGTGGCCGCCGCCGGGCGGCGATCGACTACGTCCAGTTCGCCAAGTCGGTGCGGGGCAGGCTTTGCAGCGTCATGCGGCCCGACCTGGAACGCGTCCTGCGTACCGGACTTCCGTCCACAGTGGACGTCCGGTTCGGCGCCGGCGTCACGAACGTCGAGGATCTCGGTGACCGCGTACGGATCACCTTGGCGGACGGCGAGACGGTCGAAGCCGACCTGCTGGTCGGTGCTGACGGGATCCATTCGACCGTGCGACGGCTGGTCTTCGGTGAGGAGAGCCGGTTTCTGCGTCACCTCGGTTTCCACACGGCGGCCTTCGTCTTCGAGGACGATGAGATTCGTGCGCGGGTGGGGGAGCGGTTCTGCCTGACCGACACCATCGGGAGGCAGATGGGCTTCTACGGTCTCCGCGACGGCAAACTAGCGGCGTTCGCCGTGCACCGCACGACCGATCCGGCCCTGCCCGACGACGCGCGAGCGGCACTGCGCGCGAACTACGGCTCACTCGGCTGGGCGGTACCCAAGGCACTCGATCTCTGCCCGCCCTCCCGCGAGGTCTATTACGACCAGGTCGCGCAGGTCGAGATGCCGTCCTGGAGCCGAGGCCGGGTCGTCCTCGTCGGCGATTCCTGTTACGCCGTCTCCCTTCTCGCCGGTCAAGGCGCTTCGCTCGGGATCGCGGGCGCCTTCGTCTTGGCCGAACAACTCACCCGGTCTCCCTCGATCGAAGCCGCGTTCACGGAGTACGAAAAGCTGGTCCGCCCGGTGGTGACCGAAAAACAACAGGTCGCCCGCCGAGGCGCACGATGGTTCCTGCCCGCGAACCGGTTCCTGCTGCGGGCGCGCCGGGTTTTCCTTCGGATGGCAACGCTTCCGGGCCTCGAACGACCACTCGCGGCCGCCGTCACGGGAAAGTCGACGGCCCTGGTGACGAACTTGAGGCGAGGGGCCGAGATCCGAAGCCGGTGATGGCGCCGTTGAGCTCGGTTCGGCCGAGGTTCGGCTACTCGATGGCGCGATCGGGTCGCTGAGACGGACTTTCACGGTTCCGATGCCTGAAACACGGGTTCGGTCTATACCCTGAGGTGCATGGTGTTGCGTCTGGGTGTTCCGGTGGGGTCGAGGTAGGCGGGTGCGGTGAATTCCGGCAAGCCGTCTTGGGCGAGCTGGACTTTCCATTGGCTGTGGTGGATGAGCCGGTGGTGTTTGGTGCACAGCAGCACGAGATTGTCGATCTTCGTTTCGCCGTGGTGTCGCCAAAAAACGATGTGGTGGGCCGTACAGCGGGGCACGGGCATATCGCAGCCCGGGAACGCGCAGCCACCATCTCGGATGGTGAGCGCATACTTCTGTGCCAGGGACACGGTCCGTTTCGATCGGCCGATGTCCAAGGGTTCGCCTGCGGTGCCGAGAACTCCGGGTCGCACGCGGGCATCACAGGCGAGGATCCTTGCGTCGGTCGCACTGATCGGCCGCACGAGGTCCAGATGGGCTTCCCCGATGTCCCGGATCAAGTCGTCGTAGGACATGGTGACCAGAATGTGCGTCGCCTCGCCCGCCTGGCCGGGAAGGTTCCGACTGGTGGTCTTCAACCGCACATAATCGGTGAAGGCATCCCCATAGCGCTCATCCTGCGTACGGAGTCCCGCACGCCGTCGATGGCCTTGTGCGGCTTGGCCATCGGGTCGAGGTCGGATTTCAGGCGGGCATATGTTTCCAGGTCCAGGGTGGCTTTGAGGCCGAGGGTACCGTCGCGGTGTTTGACGAACCGCATCTCCGGACGGACGTCTTTCGGGTCCTCGGTGCGGGGCTCTTTGCCGTCCGGATCCAGCTTGTCCAGCAGGCGGCGCCCAGCGCGGGCGATCTGCCGCGGCCCGGCGTGCCGAGCCAGATCGACGAGGATCTTCTCCCCAGCTCGTACGTCCTCTTCCGGAACGGTGGACGGGGTGCGGGCGAGGGTGCGGATGATCGCGTCGATCTGCGAACCCCCGATCGCGCCCTCCGCAGCAGCGTCGGCCGTCAACGGCGCTAGAGGTGGCTCGGGATCTCCGCCGATAGCCGGACCTGGATGCAGCGCCAGCACGCGGTCGGCGCGGGCACTGGCTTCCTTGTCCGTCACACGAAAGTCCTCGAAAATCAACGCCGCCCACGTCGAATGACCAGAACACCCCCGCACCCCACGGGAATTGATTTCCGCCAAAATAGCATTCTGCTCCGCATCGATCCGACGCTTCTGAAACTCGAGTTCCTGTTTGCGAGCGTGCAGCGTCGCGGTATCGACGCGCCACCACTCGGTGGACGTCTCCGGGGATGCGTCATCGCTGGCCACAACCCCATACTACTCCAAATCGAACAGGTGTGCTAGCTCGAATGGCCTAAATGGTGAAGATTCCTAATGCACGTGCAGAGAAAGTAGCGAAGCGCTGCGAAGGTACTTAAGAACGTGTCTTACGTGGTGATCGGTCACTGGTAAGCGATGACCCTGGCTGTGGTTGATCGTTTGTCGTTACGGTTGGTTCCGGATGAGCTGTGGGCCCTTGTGGAGCCGCTGATCCCGGAGTTTGAAGTGCGTCCGCAGGGTGGCGACACTGCCCCGGTGGACCCTCGTGCGGTGTTCACCGCGATCGCGTACGTCCTGACCAGTGGGTGTGCGTGGCGGGATCTTCCGCCATCGTTCGGGGTTCCGTTCCAGACCGCGCATCGTCGGTTCGGCCAACGGACCAAAGCCGGACTGTGGCGGCGTTTGCACTACGCGAAAGCCGAACACTTCCTCGCCTTCTTCATCCTCGCGGCCAGCCTCACCTGCCACAAGAAACTCCGCAGACTCACCACATGAGACGCCCTCTTACAGAAGGAGGTCGGCTAGTGGCGCGAAGAGTGCTCCGGAAACTATAAAGACACCGTGACCCGTTCCCGCGCCGCCGTTCACGTAAGCGAGGGAAATCGCCGTAGCGGCGGAGTCGAGCGCCCTGGCAGTCGAGGCGTACCGCCGTTGTCGGGGCTTCGACCACCAGGCCGCCCCAGTACACCGACGCTCACACGCGAAAGAAACCTCCGCGACGTCAGTTGAGACAGCGTCATCGAACACGCACCGGTCACCACGTGGGACGAGCCGACACGCCCCCGTCCACGGTCAGGTTCTGCCCGGTGATCCACGCCGCGAGCGGCGAGGCGAGGAACAGGCAGGCGTTCGCGACGTCGTCGGGCGTGCCGAGTCTGCCCAACGGCGCGGCCTGGTGCCAGCGTCGGACGCCCTCCGGCCAGGCTTCGCCGAGTCCGGGGCGGTCGATCAGGCCGGGGGAGACGGCGTTGACGCGGATGCCTCGCGGTCCGTATTCGAGCGCGGCGGCGCGGGCGTGCATGACCAAGGCGGCCTTCGCGCTGCTGTAGTGCGCGTGTCCTGGCGCGGGCTGGGCCGCTTCGATCGACGCGATGTGGACGATACTGCCGCCGTCCATCGCTTCGGCCGCGGCTTGTGTGCACGAGAACGCGCTGGTGAGGTTCGCGTCGAGGACGGCACGCCAGCTTTCCGCCGTCATCCCCGGCAAGGGTTCGACCGGCTGCACGCCGGCGTTGTTGACCAGGGTGTCCAGCTGCCCGGTCCAGGCCGCGGCGGCGGCGATGAGACGCCGGCATTCGCTGTCGTCGGTGAGGTCGGCGGCGAACGTCGCGGCGGTGCCGCCCGCCTTTTGGATCCGCTCGACGACGGCGAGCGCCGAAGCCTCGTCACGGTGGTAGTGCACGGCGACGGCGCTGCCGGCTTCCGCGAAACGCCGGGCGATGCCGCGGCCGATACCGCCGCTGGCCCCGGTGACGAGGGTGGTGGTGCCGATCAGGTCGAGCATCGAGGTCCTTTCCGTAGCGCGAGCACGGCCGTGACGGCGAGCCAGGCCGGCACGGCCTGTCCGGGTCTGGTCGTGTGAAATGAGGTGCCGCTGATTCCGGACGCCCGCCGAACCAGCGGCGCGCGGAGGCCTCCGCTGAACACAACGGCCGAGGCGGTCATGAAGGTGCCCATCGCGCCACGGATGTTCTGTGTGTCGAGAAGGACAATAGGAATGCCATCGGCGTCGGAAAGTGGCAAGGCGCCGTGGGATCGCCCGCCGTCGCCCATGCGACGGCGCCTGCGGAGCGGCCACCGGGCCCGACCGCGCGACTGGTGGGGTGACCCCTCGGACGTGCGTCGATGATCTCGACTGTACCGCTCGGATGAGAAGCGACTTCCGTCGGCAGTCAGCGCACCCTCTATTGGTCTAGACTTTTCCTTCCCAGTGTGGTGAAAGGGACCGGACCATGCGCGGAACGACGGTGTTGCCCAGGACGCCTTGCCTGCAACCGAAGGCGGGGGAATTGCCACTGCATCGGCTGGAGGTCCGGGCGCCGGACGCCCTGCCGTTCACGGTCGGCACCTTCGACACGATCGGGCCGATGTCGCGGGCGGCGTTCCCACATCGGCACACGTTCTACGAAATCGTCCACGTCACGGGCGGCACCGGCGACCATGTCATCGATTTCACGCGCTGGGAATTGGGGCCACCACAACTCGCGGTCATAACGCCGGGGCAGGTGCATCATTGGGATGCCCAGGATCTCAGCGGATTCGTCGTGTTGTTCACCGACGATTTCCTGCTCGAACATCCGGCGGATCGCGAGACCCTGCGACGGCTGAGCCAGCAGCCGTGGCGGCTCGACGAACGCGCGGCCGAGGAGACGGCTCGGCTGGTCGCGGAACTGGACGAGGAATTCCGTTGTGGCGGGCAGGGTACCGATTCGGTGCTGCGGGCCCTGATGCACGTGCTGATCGTGCGGGCGGGGCGACTCCCGGGACTGGCGGATCCACGTCCGCCGGCCAGGACTCAGGCGGTGGGAACGGAATTCGCCCGGTTGCTCGGACGGCCCGACCTCGGGCTCTGGTCGGTCGGCGCGCTCGCGGAACGTATCGGCGTCACACCGGGATATCTGACCGACGCGGTGAAAACGGCGACCGGCCGGACGGCGGCACAACTGATGCGCGAGGCGAGGACACGGGAGGCGAAACGGTTCCTGCTCGGTACGGATCTCACCGTCCGGCAGGTCGCCAGCCGGGTCGGATTCGCGGATCCCGCGTATTTCTGCCGGTTCTTCCGGCGTGAAACGGGACTGAGCCCCGGTGATTATCGCCGGACCGGGGACGCGGCCCCGGAGATTCACCACGACTGACCAACTCAGTCCATCGTCCGCAGCTGATCTTCTCCATACCGTCGAGGGTGATTCCCGAAGCCCCCACGAGGAGCAGGTATGGACGAAGAGAACAAGCTCAGCCGAAAGACTGTGCTGAAGGCGGCACTGGCCGCCGGTGTCGCCGCCCCGGTCGCCTTGATCGGCGGCCCCGCGCTCGCGCGCACCACTGTCGCGAGCGGCCAGGCACCCGAGCTGACCCCGGCCTGTGACGACGGTGACGACCCGACCCCGCCGCAGACCGAAGGTCCTTACTTCAAGCCGAATTCCCCGCAGCGGACGTCGCTCGTCACGCCGAACACGCAAGGCACGAGGCTCACCGTCTCCGGCTACGTCTTCGGTCTCGGGTGTCTTCCGATCGCCCGGGCGCTGCTGGACTTCTGGCAGGCGGACGTCAACGGCGCCTACGACAACGTGGGGTACACCTTCCGCGGTCACCAGTTCACCAACGACCAGGGCGCGTTCTCGCTGAGCACGATCGTGCCCGGTCTGTACCCCGGTCGTACGCGGCACATCCACGTCAAGGTCCAGGCCCCCGGCAGGCCGGTGCTGACCACGCAGCTCTACTTCCCCAACGAGCCGCGCAACAACACCGACTCGATCTTCGACCCGCGGTTGCTCATGACCGTGCGCGACCAGCCTCCCGGCAAGCAGGCCGCGTTCGACTTCGTGCTGAACGTGCCGCAGACACCGACGTCGACCTCACGGCCGACCAGTACGACGCCGACGACGTCGACTTCGACCTCCAACCCGCCCGGCGGGACGACCTGGGCCGCGGGAACCGGCTATTCCGCGGGTACCCGGGTCACCTACAGCGGTCGCGGTTATGTGTGCTTGCAGGCGCACACGGCCCAGCCTGGCTGGGAGCCGCCGTCCACACCCGCGTTGTGGCGCGCGGAGTGACGGACAGCCGCTGCGGAGGGAGATAAACGCGGGTGGATTCCCGCCGCCGGGACCCACACCCCGGCGGCGGGGTCCACCCGCTTTTCGCGGGGTGGGGTTTTCCCCACCCCGAAGTAGGAGCTTAACTACAGCGCGCCCACCCCGGTCCGCGGACGATGATCGTCTTCGACATCGGAGTGAAGGGGCGGACGGTATGAAAGAGCATCGGAAACGGCTGGGGAGACGGGCGGTCCTGTCCGCCCTGGTGGTGATGACGGGTGCGGTACTCGCTCCCGTCGCGAGCCCGGCTTTCGCCGCCGAGACGGCCTGGCGGGACCCGGTGCGGTCGCTGGAACGGGCGGCGTATCCGCTGCGCTCGACCGAACCCGGCCGGAACACGGCCGATCTGCGGGCACTGGGCGGGATGATCGGTGGCGCGAAGGTGGTCGGCCTCGGCGAGGCCACTCACGGCTCCCACGAGTTCTTCACGATGAAGGAGCGGGTGTTCCGCTATCTCGTCGAGGAAAGAGGGTTCCGGGCCTTCGCGCTGGAGCTGAGCTGGTCCGCCGGCCTGGAGATCGACGAATACGTCCAGACCGGCAAGGGTGACGTCCGGGAGCTCGCGAAGCGGACGTTGGCCGGTTCTCCGTGGGATCGCGAGGAGTTCGTCGCCCTGATCCGGTGGATGCGCGACCACAACCGCGCGCACCCGGGCCGCACCGTGCACTTCGTCGGTGACGATCTCGGCGCGCCTTCGGTGAACGACGCGTTCTTCGCCAGGATCACCGGCTACGTGCGTCAGCACCATCCCGCGCACTCGGCCCGGCTGGACCGGTTCTACACCGGTCTGCGCCCGATCGACGACGCGTTCGCCTACCTCCGCAAACCCCTCGACGAACGGCAGCGGCTCGCCACCCAGGCAGAGGGAGCGTATGAGCTGGTCAAGGGCCTGACCGGCGCGGACGGCCACGACTGGGCCGAGCAGCACGCCCGGTTCGTCGCGCAGACCGCCCGGTTCCTCGCCGTCGACCTCGCGGACCCGCGATCCCTGCCCGCCGCGCAGATCCTGCGCGACCGGGCGATGGCGGAGAACGTCGCCTGGTGGCAGCGGAAGACCGGCCACAAGATCCTGCTCTCCGCGCACAACGGCCACGTCTCCTACGTCACCGACAACCCGAAGCTCTACCCGAAGACCCAAGGCGCCTTCCTGCGCGAAACACTGGGCCGGGACTATCTGCCGATCGGATTCAGCTTCGACCGGGGTTCGTTCCTGTCCAAGGACACTGCGGTCGGTGGTGATTGGAAGCGCTTCTCCGTCCCCGCGGCGCCGTCCGGTTCGAACGAGCACACCCTCGACCAGGTCCGGTTCGAGGACTTCTACCTCGACACGCGCACCGCTCAGCCGTCCGCGCGCGCCTGGCTGGACGTGGCCCGGCCCACTCGCACCATCGGCACCCAGTTCCCCGTCGATCCGGCAGGCATCTCGCTCGGGCGCTCCTACGACGTCGTCATCCACCTGCACGACGTCCGTCAGGCCGATCTGAGAAGGTAGTGACGCCTCGCCCGCTTAGAGGTCTTCAACCCGGTTCGGCTGGCGGCCGACGGCGGATCTCGGTAGTAGTCGAAGTGTTCCGGCACTCTTGTTCCAGTACCAGCGGAGGAAATCCCTGATGTTCAAACGGATGCTCAGCGCCTTCGGGGTCGGCGGCCCGTCCGTCGACACCGTGCTCGACTCACCGCACGCCGTTCCCGGCGAGGTGATCACCGGCCAGGTCCGCATCCAGGGCGGTTCGAGCGACGCCCAGATCGAGGAGATCCTGCTTTCGCTGGTCACCAGGGTCGAGGTGGAGCGCGGCGACCACGAACGTGCCGGGACCGCGGAGTTCCTGCGGGTCAGCGCCGGCCGCAAGGTGAAGGTGACGGCGGGGGAGCTGACCACCGTGCCGTTCCAGCTCGCGTTGCCGTGGGAGACGCCGATCAGCGCCGTCGGCGGGCGGGAGCTGCCGGGCATGGTCGTCGGCGTGCGGACCGAGCTCGTCATCGCCGGCGCGCCGGACAAGGGCGACCTCGACCCGGTGCTGGTCGGCCCGCTGGAATCGCAGGATCGGGTGCTGGAGGCGTTCGGCGAGCTGGGCTTCTCGTTCCGCAGCGCCGACGTCGAGGCCGGGCAGTTGCACGGCGTCCGGCAGGAACTCGGGTTCTTCCAGGAGATCGAGTTCTTCCCGCCGTCGCGCTACGCCGGCCGGGTCAGCCAGGTGGAGCTGACCTTCGTCGCAAGTCCCGACGACCTCGTCGTGGTGCTGGAAGCCGACCGGCGCGGTGGCATGTTCCGCTCCGGCGGCGACTCCTTCGGCCGCTTCCATGTCTCGCACGAGGAGGCTCTGCGCACCGACTGGACCGCGGCCATCGACGGCTGGCTGGCCAAGGTCGCCGAGTCCGGCGGCGGGCACGCCATGTTCGGTGGGCACCAGGAGCACTACGGCCACGACCACGACCACCACGGCCATCACGGTCACCACGGCAGGCGTGGTCCGGGGATGGGCGGCATGGTCGCCGGTGCCGCGGCCGGGGTGGTCGGCGGCATGATCCTCGGCGAGGTCATGGAGGACGCCTTCGACGGCGGCGAAGGCTTCGAGGAGTGATCCGGCTCCTGGGCACACCGGCATCGGTGTGCCCAGGGGGCACTTCGCGGTCAAGGGCGCCAGAGGTTTCCCGCGCCGCTACGGCTGGGCTCAGGTGTACCAGGTGGGTTCCGGAAGCTCGTTCAGCAGCGCGTAAGCACCGACTTCGCGGCGTTTGTAGGCCACAGGGTCGTGGAGCGAGTGCGTGCGCAGGTTACGCCAAAAGCGGTCCAGACCGAATTTCGTGGCGCTCGCGCGGGCGCCGGTCAGCTCGAAGACCTTCGTACCGATCTCCAGTCCGGTGTCGATCACCCGCTGTTTGGCGGCGGCGATGAGGACCGCGATCTCGCCGCGGGCCTCGGGTGTCAGCTCTTCACGTGGCGCGTGCAGTACGGTCGAAATCGCCGCTCCGGCCTTGTCCACCAACGCTTCGGCCGCCCACAGCTTCGACTGGAGGTCGCCGTAGCCTTCGAGGATGTACCACTCCTCGCCGGCGGAGGTCTTGTCGTCGCCGCCGTACGGCCACGCGCGGGTGTGTTCGCGCGTGTACGCCAGCGCGGTTTCCAGCGCTCCCTGCGCGATGCCGAGATAGAAGTTCGTGAACACCAGCTGGATCGCCGGGACGTTGAGCGTGTTGTAGGTCAGGGGCCGGAACGTCTTGTCGACGTAGCCCGCCGCGTTCGCCCACGGGACGCGTACGCCGGTGATGGTCACGCTGCCCGATTCGGTGAGCCGCTGGCCGATGTTGTCCCAGTCGTCATGGAAGACGATACCGTCCTGTTTGGACGGAACGATGGCGAAGACGTGGTCCTCGGTGCCCTCGAGGACGCCTTCGAGCACGGTCAGATCGGAAACCTTGCTCCCGGTCGAGAACGACTTGTGTCCGTTGTAGACGATTTCGTCGCCGTCCTCGCTGATCTTCAGATCGGAATCGCGAGGGTTGACAGCGCCGCCGAAGAAGAAGTTGTTCCGCGTGTACAGCTCTTCCACCGCGGCGATCTGTTCGTCGGTCGCCACCAGGCGGGCGGCCCACGCCCAAAGGTAGTGATAGCCGAGCAGCTGGCCGATGGAGCCGTCGCCGCGCGCGACCTCGCGGGTCACGCGATAGGCCGTCTCCCAGCTTTGGCCGCCTCCGCCGTGTTCGACAGGGCCGAGCAGCGTCACCAGGCCGGAATCCTTGAGCAGCTGGACTTCCGCGTACGGTGTTTCGTTCCTCCGGTCGCGCTCGGCCGCGTTCACCGCGAGTTCGGCGGCGACGTCTTTCGCGGCCGCCTGCCATTCACTGGCCGATCGGACCCGGTTTTCGGTCGTGGTCATACTGGATTCCGTTCTGTGCGAAGCCGAACGGGAATTCCGGGCAGGGCGGAGCGCCCGGAATTCCCGGTGATTTTCGGAAAGAGCGCGGAAGCTGATTCAGGCCGTACAGCGAAAGTCGTCCATGCGTCCGAGTAGAGCAGTGGCGCTACGGGGTGTCAACGAACGTCCGCGTTCTGGGACCGCGCCCCCTCGCGATCAGAACCAGTGCAGGCAGTGCGGGGAACGCTCGGTGCGGAAGAGCGCGTCGGCGAGCGCCGCCGCGTCCGGGCGGTGGGCCTGGACGCGTCCGGCCCGCACGAGCGTGCTCGGGGGCGTGCCGCCGAGATAGATCGAGCCCAGGTCGCTCACGTCCAGGGACAGGTCGGGCTCGGTGTCCGTCGGGACGCAGTCCGCCTCGCCGCCCCGGACGGCGAGCAGGTATCGGCCGTGCTCGCCGAGTGCCGGGTCGTCGACGTCGAGGACGAGTTCGCCGTCGGTCGGCCAGCCGCGGGCGGTGAGCGCGCGAGGGATGTCCAGCAGCCGTACCCAGAGCCAGTCCGTGTCGCCGCCGACTTCGCCGGCGCGGAAGTCCTCGAGCTGCCATCGCAGCGGATGGTCGGGCGGGCAGTGCTTGAACACGACCTCGGTGATCAGGTCGTGCCCGAGCACGAACCGCGCGAGCGCCGTGGACACCTCGTCGTCGACGGCGATGGTCTCGTCGACGTTCAAGGTGCTGGGCTCGGTGAGGGAATAGGAGGCGTACCCGTCCGGGGCGCCGTCGGCAGCACGGTGCACGGCGACGTACCGCGGTGCCCGGGAGATCGGCGGCTGCCCGGCCCCCGCGGACCACCAGCGGGGTGGACGGGACAGCGCGCCGGGCCGGGCGCGGCGGTACCGGTCGTAGATCCCTTCCAGGATCTCGCCGCACTCGGTCCGGCGCAGCACCTCGATCGAGCCGCCGTCCGCGTGGGGGACGGCGAAGGCGCCCCGATGGCGGCGCACCGTCAGACGCCGGGTGTAGGTCGCCGGTCCGTAGCCGAACCGGCGGTAGATCAGGGCCTCCGAAGCCAGCAGGACGGAGAGGAACTCACCCCGCTCCCGGAACTCGGCGAGCTGATGCCGCATCATCGCGCTGAGCACGCCTCGCCGCCGGTGCGAGGGCAGGACACCGACGGCGGTCACCCCTGCGGCCGGGACGACGATCTCACCGGGCAGGGTGAGCTCGAAGGAGTACGCGGCGGCCGTGCCGACGGGCCGCCCGTCCACCGTCTCGGCGAGCAGGCCGCGGTCCATTTCGAGAGCGGACCAGGTCTCGGCCGAGGTGTCCGGGAACCGGGCGAACGCGGTGAACATGGTGTCGACGAAGACGGCGCGGTCCTCGGCGGTCGTGGAACGGATCTTCACGGGCCCGATAGTCATCCGCACAGTGCATTGCCGTTCCCGGACGGCGTCAAGTGAGTTGCGGTTCCCGGAACGCGGCGTACCGGCCGCCCGCGCGGACCAGTTCGTCGTGACTTCCCTCCTCGGCGATCCGGCCGCCGTCCAGGAAGATCACGTGGTCGGCGCGTTCGACGGTCCGCAGCCGGTGCGCCACCATCACCACGGTCCGGCCCGCCATGAGCCGGTCCATCCCTTCGTGGACGGCCGTCTCGTTGACCGGATCCAGTGCCGACGTCACCTCGTCGAGCAACACGATGGGCGCGTTCTTCAGCAGGGCGCGCGCGATCGAGACCCGCTGGCGTTCCCCGCCGGACAGCAGCGTGCCGCCCTCGCCGACGTGCGCGGACCAGCCGCCGGGCAGCCGCTCGATCACCTCGTCCAGCCGTGCCGCCGTCGCGGCGGCCCGCACTTCGTCGTCGTCGGCGTCCGGACGGCCGAGCCGGACGTTCTCCTCGATGGTGCCGTCGAAGAGGTACACGTCCTGGAACACGATCGCGATCCGCGACATCAGCTCCTCGGTGCCGATGTCGCGGACGTCGACCCCGCCGACGCGCACCGCCCCCGAATCGACGTCGTGGAACCGCGCGATCAGCTGCAGCACCGTGCTCTTCCCCGCGCCCGACGGCCCGACGACGGCGAGTCGCTGTCCTTCGTGGACGGTCAGCGAAAGACCGTCGACCACCGCCCGCCCGCCGCGGGTGAAGACGGCGGAGTCGAACTCCAGGTCGTGCCGCGCCGGCCGGACCGGCTCCGCCGGTTCCGGCAGCGGTTCGGTTCGCAACACCGCGTCGAGCCTTGTCAGCACCGAGCGCGCGCCGCGAAGCTTTCCGCCGATGTCCGACAGCGACAGCAACGGATCCGCGCAGCGCGCGGCCAGTACGAGGATCGTCAGCACCTCGGCCGCCCCGATGTCCCCGCCGAGTGCGAGGAAAGCGCCCAGTACCAGCAAAACGGTGAACATCGCCTGCACCGTGAAGGTCAGCCCCACGACACCGGGCAGCGCCGCCAGCGTGGAGCGGCGGTTCGCCCGCTGGAGATCCCGTAGCGCATCGTCGAGCGACCGGAATCGTTCCGCGGTCCGCCCGCCCGCCCGAAGCACCGGCTGGGCCTGCAGATACTCGATGACCCGGCCGGTGGCCTCGTGCCCCCGTTCGGTGCCTTCCTCGTCGGCGGCGGCCATCGAGCGGCCCGCCCGGGCCTGGATCACCGCCACGACCGGGACGGCGATCAGCGCGGCCAGCCCCAGCCGCCAGTCGAAGACGAGCATCACGAACGTGATCGTCAGCGGGGTGACGCAAGCGGCGATGAACGGCGCCAGCAGATGCGCGATCACGCCCATCGCCTGGAGCACACCGGGCCCGGCCAGCACCGACACCTCGCCGACCCGGTTCGAGCCGTACCAGCCGATCGGGAGCCGGGCGAGATGGTCGCCGAGCCGGTGGTACATCCCGCGCAGCAACGTCGTCCCGGCACGGAACCCGGAGAGATCGGCGCGGTAGCGCAGGATCGCGAACACCGCGACGGCCACACCGAACGCGACCAGCCACCCGACGGCGTCGCCCGGTGTGCTCCCGAGCAAGGCCCGCAGCAAGGGGACCAACAGCGCGTAGGACAGACCCTCGACGATCGCGGTCGTCGTCATCAGCGCCACGGTGCGTCGCACGGGCGGCGCGTGGTCGGGGCCGAGGACACTCAGCAACAACCGGATCATCGGACTTCCCCCTGTGGTTCGGCGGAGTGGCGGGAACGCCAGAAGGCGGCGAACTTCCCGTTGTCCGCCAGCAGTTCCGCGGGCTTCCCGCGTTCGGCGATGGTGCCGTTCTCCAGCAGCACGACGGTGTCGGCGTCGATGACCGTTTCCAGGCGATGGGCGATGACCAGGACCGTACGGTCGGCCCGTGAAGCCGTCAGCGCCCGGCGCACGGCCAGTTCGGTCTGCGGATCGGCGAACGCGGTGGCCTCGTCGAGCACCAGGACGGGCGTGTCGGCGAGCAGTGCGCGCGCCAGCGAGATCCGCTGCGCCTCGCCACCCGACAGGCCGGTTTCCTCATGAAGCACCGTCTCGTATCCGCGCGGCAGTTCGAGGATCCGGTCGTGGATGTTCGCCGACCGGGCGGCACGCACGATCTCGTCGAGACCGGCGTGCGGGACGGCCAGCGCGATGTTCTCCGCCATCGACGCGCGCAGCAGACGGACGTCCTGGAACACGAAAGAGACTTTGCGGTACAGCTCCCGGCTGCCGAGTTCGCGCAGATCGACCCCACCCAGCGACACCGATCCGTGCGTCGGGTCGAAGAACCGCGGCAGCAGGGTGACCAAAGTGGACTTCCCGCCGCCCGACGGCCCGACGAGGGCGGTGACCGTCCCCGGTTCGAGCACCAGATCGATCCCGCGCAGGACTTCGTGCCCCGCTTCGTAACCGAACCGGACGTCACGCAGCTCCACCCGATGTCCTCGTGGAGCGACGGGATTCGACGGCTCCGGCAACGGCGGCACCTCGAGCACGTCGCGGATCCGGCCGGTCGCGCGCCGGGCGGCCTGAAGCTCGTCGAAACCGTGGCCCAGTGCGGCCACCGGCGCGGTCAGTCCCAGGCCGAGTACCAGGAACGGCAGGAGATCGACCGGGGCGAGGCCGCCGCCGGTGATCAGGATCGTGCCACCGACCAGGACGATCAGCAGGACGAACGGCGGCGACAGCGCCAGCTGCATCCCCGCCGCCGGCCCGGCCATGCCCCGCACCCACCGGGTGAAGGTGGCGACGAAAGCGTCCGCGGCGGTGCGGAACCTGCGGTGCGCGCGGCCCGCTCCGCCGAACGCCTTGACCACGGCGATGCCCTGGACGAACTCGACCACCGAACTCGAGATCCCCGCCATGCCCCGGTCGAATTCCTCCTGTTCGCGCAGCCGGGAAGGCGTCATCATCAGCGGGACCAGCGCCACCGCCAGCACGACCGGGATCAGCGTGATCAAGGTGAGCCGCCAGTCGATGGTGAGCAGATAACCCAGTGATACCAACGGAACGACGAAGGCGGAGACGAGTTCGCCGGGGGTGTGGGCGATGAACGGGTGCACGGCGTCGACGTCCTCGCCGACGACCTTGGCCAGCTCGCCGGTCCGGCGGCCGGAGAACCAGCCGATCGGCACGCGGCCAAGGCGTTCGGCGAGCAGGCGGCGGAACGTGAGCTGGACGCGGCCGTCGAGCAGATGCCCGATCCCGGACGACGCGGCCGTGAACAGCGACCGGACGAACATCCCGGCCGCGCCCACGAGCACCGCCGTCCAGACGCGGCCCTCGTCGACCGGACCGGGCCCCAGCAGCGCGCGGCCCAGCTCGACGACGGCCAGCAGCGGCGCCAACCCCGAGACGGCGCCGATGATCCGCAACCCGACGACAGCGGCGAAAGTCCCGGCGAAGGGGCGCAGCAGGCGGGCCGGTGCCGTCATGACTCGGCCAGCGCACGGCGCAGGACGTCACCCAGTTCGTCGATCTGACGGCGCGACACCTCGGCGGACAGGATCGCCTGCGACCCGTGGAAGGTGCCGGACCACTGGTGCAGTTCGACCGAAACCCCCGCCTGCAGCAAACGGACCGCGTAGTCGATGTTCTCGTCGCGGTTGGGGCAGAGTTCGGCGCTGGCCATGTACGCGGGCGGGAGGCCGGAGAGATCGGTGGCCCGCGAAGGGGCGGCGTACGGCGAGGGCGCGGGCTTGCCGTCCAGGTAGTACCCCCACATCGAGGTGGCCTTGGCGCGGTTCATCCACGGCGTGTCGGTGAAGTTCCGCGCCGACCACGTCTCCAGCCGGTCGTCGAGCCCGGGCTGGTTGAGCAGCTGGAAGCAGATCGGCGGTCCTTGTTCGTCGCGTGCCCGCAATGCCGTCGCCGCCGCGAGCCCGCCACCCGCGCTGTGCCCGCCGATCGCGATGCGGTCCGGGGTGACGCCGAGTCCGGCAGCGTGCTCCGCCGTCCAGTTCAGCACGGCGTAGACGTCGTCGAGCGCGGCCGGGAACGGGTTTTCGGGAGCCAGCCGGTACTCCACGGAGATCACCACCGCGCCGGAGGCTTCGGCGATCCGGGCGGCCCACGGATGTTCGGTGTCCAGGTCGCCCATGACCCAGCCGCCGCCGTGCAGCCAGATGATGGCGCCCTGCGCCTCGTGCGGCCGGTAGATCCGGACCGGGACCCCGGGTTCGCCGGGCACCAGCCGGTCCTCGACGTCCATCGCCGACGTGTCCGGCTGGGGTACGGACGTGGCCAGCTTCGCGTAGCTCGCGCGCTCGGCGATCGGGTCGTCGAGCTTCGCCGGGGGGAACAGGGCGATGAAGGCTTCGAGTTCGGGATCCATGACGACGATCCTCCCGGCTCGCGGCCCGGAGAGCGGCCGCCGACCGTCGCGTGTGATCGCCCCTTCACGCGACGATCGCCGCGTACTCTCGCGGGCATGGAGGCATTGGCCGCACGGTTGTCGCATCTGGATCCCGACGCCGAGGGCGTGATCCGGATCGTGATGTTCTACGACACCCTGATGCGGCGGCGGGTCGACCTCCCCGCGCTCGCCCGCGCCACCGCGGGCCTGTCGGAATGCGTCGCGGGCATCCGGCTCCACGGCACCGGGCGCAGCATCCGCATGGCACCCGATGGCCATGAAGCCGCTCCCGGCCCCGTGCCCACGTCCGCCACGATGGCGATCACCCTCGACGACGAGGAGATCGGCACGGTGTGGCTGGAACGCGACGGAACGCCCGTCGCCCTCGACGACGCGGTGCTGGACAGGCTCGCGATCGCCGTGGCGACCGTCGTCGAACGGTACGGGCCCGCCCGCACCACCATGGCCGACCCGGCGTTGGTGGAACTCGTGATCAGCTCCGCCAGCGACGACGCCGCCAGGAGCCGGGCCTTACGGCTGCTGGGTTTCCCCGCGGACGCGCCGATCAGGGTGATCGCCGTCCGGTCGGGGATCCCGCTCGAGAAGCTGGGGAACCTGATCTGCCCCGGCCGCCCGGTCAAGGCCGCACCGCTCACGGACGTCGGCATCATCCTGACCACCGCGGTGGATCCTGCCCGGTTCCCGGAAGGCGTCCGGGCGGGGATCGGCGGTGCCGGATGCCCGCATCGGTCCTGGCAGGACGCCAGGACCGCGTTGCGGTTCACGACCGCGCGCCGTCCGGTGATCCAGTACGACGAACTCGGGGCGCTGGCGTTGCTCGCGCGGATCCCGGCGGAGGACACGCGGGCCAACGCCGACGTCGTCGCGATCACGAACCTGGCCGCGGATCCCGAGGACCTGCGGACGCTGGACGCCTACTGCGCGACGGGTTCCGTGCGCCAGGCCGCCGATTCCCTGCACCTGCACCACAGCAGCGTCGCGCGGCGGCTCACGCAGATCGGGAAGACCCTGGCCATCGACTTGACCGACCCTCTCGGCGTGACGCGGGCCAGGCTCGCCCTCACCGCTTGGCAGCTGCTCGGCGAGTGACTACCTAATGATCTTCACCGCGTACTCAAAAATCTCCTCCGGCCGTCATGGAAATAAACAGGTAGCCCGAGCGAACTTTCGTCGGTTCCTGGCTTCCCCTGGCACGACACAGAATCAGCGCGTTCGTCCCCACTGAAGCGGCCGGGATCCGGCCGCGGAAACGAGTCGGAAAATGCGACTGCGCTCTCTTGTCCTGCTGGCAGGTACCGCCTTCATGGCGCTGCTCGGTTCGACCGCCCCCGCCGCGACCGCCGCCGAGCCCTCGGGCGTGCAGCCGATGATCATCGGCGGCCAGTACGCGCAGAGCGGTCCCTGGGCGGCCCGGCTGTTCGTGAACGGTCAGCAGAACTGCAGCGCGACGATCATCGCGCCGCAGTACATCCTCACGGCCAAGCACTGTGTCGCCGGCAGTGGCAGCTACACCTTCCGGATCGGCAGCCTCGACCAGCAGAGCGGTGGCACCATGGCCACCGCGGCGAGCATCACCCGTCACTCGGGCGCGGACCTCGCCATCGTCCGGCTGACCAGTTCGGTCAACGCCACCTACGCGCCGCTCGGCACCACGAGCAACGTCGCGGTCGGCCAGAACGTCCAGGTCTACGGCTGGGGCGCGACCAGCCAGTGCGGTTCGGAGGTTAACTGCCAGTCCCGCTACCTGAAGGTCGCCACCGTCCGGGTCAACTCGGTCAACTGCGGTGACTACCACGGCGGTGTCGCGGTCTGCGCGAACCGCGTCGACGGCATCACCGCCGGCGGCGACTCGGGCGGCCCGATGTTCTCCGGCGGCCGCCAGGTCGGCGTCGCCTCGACCAGCGACCGGTCGAACAACACCGCCTACACCAACATCACCCGGTACCGCAGCTGGATCCAGCAGGTCGCCGGCGTCTGACCAAAGCCCTGTGCGTGGTGGGGGGGGGGTCTTTCCTCCCCCCCCCCCCCCCACCCCAAACCCCCCCCCCCCCCGCTCCTTTTTTCCTCTCCCCCCACCCCCGGGCGAACTCCGAGAACAACTTGGCGGTGACGGCTGCCG
>NZ_JBVJCE010000016.1:0-137905 GCF_055588925.1 Amycolatopsis sp. NPDC041971
CCCCCCCCCCCCCCCCCCCCCCCCCCCCCCCCCCCCCCCCCCCCCCCTCCCCCCCACCCCCCCCCCCCCCCCCCCCCCCCCCCCCCCCGCTCCTGGGGCTGGCTCACCACCAGATCCGTGAAGGCCTCCTTGCCTACCCTGAAGGTCAGGGTAGCGGCAAAGTCGCGTAACCACTGGTCAAGTAGGGGTTGCGGTGACAGAGGCGGGCTCGTCGCAGTCGCCTGACATCTTTCTCGATTGTCCACATAGGACGCCTCCGGGCGCTACAGTGCCCGATTTGGGCGTTTTTCGACCGGGTCGTGAGTGAAAAAGAGGGTTCTAGCCCTAAATTTCACTCACGACCCCAGTCGAGAAACGTACATAATCGCATCAAATGGACATCCAGCGACCGGATAATGTCCTTTGTGGACACTCGGCGCTCAAGACACCCTGTCATCCGCCCGTCGGAAGTCCAGTTCGAATCACCAAAAGCGCCCCCGACCAGCGGCTATGCGACTTTGCCCGGGCCGTGACCCTGAAGGTAGTGAAGGAGGCCTTCCCGGATCGGTGGCGTACAACCCATGTCGCGAAAGCCGCCTTCGCGACACGCCTCTCTACCTGCCGGAGTACATAAAGGGGTCCTTCACGTACTCAGCGGTCGTAGTCCACGCCCAGTTCGGCCGAAGTCGCCACCGCCCGGCAGGTCAGGATCTGCCCGGCCGCGACCTCCTCGTCCCCGAGCGCGTAGTGGACGTCCATCCGCGCGCTGCCTCGCACCACCGTCGCCCGGCAGGTGCCGCAAGCGCCGCCGACGCACGCGTACGGCGCGTCGACGCCGTGCCGCAGCGCGGCGCTGAGCACGGTTTCGCCCACCGTCGCGGGGATTTCGACGGTCTTCCCCGCCGCCGTCACCCTCAGCGTCGGGCCCGGCCGCCGTGAGGGGCGGACGGGAAGCGCGCCTTGGAACAGTTCGAAGTGGACGTGTTCCTCGGGCACGTCCCGATCCTCGAGCGTCCGGCGGGCCATGTCGACGAGGTCGCGCGGGCCGCACAGGAACCAGTCGTCCACCTTCGCCGGGTGCAGCCGCGCCTGCAGCAGCGCGCGGAGGCGGGTGCTGTCGAGGCGGCCGCGCTGGTAGCGCTCGTGCGAGATGGCCAGCGCCTCACCGACGATGTCGAACGGTTTCTCGAGCCGGTGCGTGCGCAGGTCCGGGTCGCGTTCGTCGGTGCGGTAGTGCACGACGTGCAGCCGTCCGCCCAATCGCGCGGCGAGGCCGCCGAGTTCGGCGGCGAACATCGTGCTGGCGCCGGAGGTGTTGACGTACAGCAGGGTCGCCTTGCTGTTCGGCTCGTTCTCCAGTGTCGCGGTGAGGATCGACAGGATCGGGGTGATCCCGCTCCCTGCGGCGAGCGCGACGTACCGGCCGGCGCGGCCTTGCTCCGGGGTCCGTGTGAAAACCCCGTCAGGGGGCAGGACGTCCAATGCGTCGCCCGCCGCGAGTTCCGTCGTGGCGAAGGTCGAGAACGCGCCGCCGAGCTGATGCTTGATCGCGATCCGCAGGATCCCGGAGTCCGGCGTCGAGCAGATCGAGTAGGCACGCCGCACCTCTTGCCCATCGACCTCGGCGCGGAGGACGAGGTGCTGACCGGGGGTGAACCGGAAGGTCTCGCGCAGCCGCTCCGGCACGTCGAACGTCACGGTGACGGCGCCCTCGCACAGCGGCCGGACCTCGGCGACCCGCAGCGAGTGGAACCGGCTCGGCCGCCGGGGCTGGGGAGCCGGCGGTTCCTCGTCGAACGACCCGGTGAGCTGACGCCATTCGCGGTACTCCGTCGACGTCAGCTCGCGGCCCCACGGGGTCGCGATCGGGACGTCCCTGGCGAGGTAGGCGTCGCGGTTGTCCTTCCACGTGCGCAGGTACCGGTAGAACGGGATCGCCGGGTGGAGATGGTGCACCAGGTGGTAGTTCTGGCACAGCATGATCGGCGTCATCAGCCATTCGAGCCCGACGCGGACGCGGGTGGCGCCGAACCGGTCCTGCCGCTGCGCGCCGAGGTCGTGATGGGGGAGCCAGTCGAACCACCAGGCCAGCACGGCCAGCCCGAGGCGCTGCGGGATCAGGTAGACCATCAGCAGTTCCCAGCCGTGGCCGCTCACGGTCAGCCAGGCGAACGCGGCGAGGCTCAGCGTGACGACGGCCGCGGTCTCGATCCGCTCCGACTTCGGCCGCGTGCGCTGCCGAACCACATAGAAGCGGGCGTACCAGAAGTCGATGGTCAGCCAGCGCAGCGGCAACTGCCACCAGGGGCCGTGCGCGGTCCAGGCGTCGGGATCGGTGTGGGCGTCCTCGTTGGTGTTGCGGTGGTGCTCCAGATGGATGTAGCGCACCAGGGGAAAGGAGCCGTAAGCCGCCACGAACGGCATCGCGAGCCTGCCGAGCAGTTCGTTGACCCAGGTGAGCTGTCCGGCCGCGTGGTGCGTCGACTCGTGCAGCACGGTGAACATGGTGAAGGTGACGAGCGCGTGCAGGGGAACGGTCACCCACAGCGGCGCGGCCTCGTTGACGACCAGCCAGGTGGCGCCGCTCCAGACCATGAGGCCGCCGGAGAACAACAGCACTGTCGGCACCGAGACGACCGGCAGCGGGACCCGAGGGCTGGGCACGCCGCGTCTCGGTCTTCTCTCGGGTATCTCCCCGGTGTCCTCGGACCGGGTCACGGCGACGGTCATCGATCGTTCCCCTCGGTCGATGGCTACCGGGACAAGTTGTCACACCGTAGACAATTAGTACTGGTTTGTAAACTTCATCCGAGTGCCGAAACGCCACGTCACGGCGCCCGATGGTGCGGCGTGGCGCGCATCCGTGTCCAGGAAAAGGCCGGTTCGTAACAGAGAAGAACCGAAAACTCGTCCGATCGGGTGGTCCGCGCCTGTCCGTCGGACCGTGTGCGGTGGCTGTGTCCTGGGAGGGAGGGCGGTGCGACGCGGTGGCGGACCGCGGTGGTGGTGGCCCCGTCGAACAGACCCGCGGGACACGGCCTAGACTCGGACGGCCCGGTCTGCAAGCTGGCCAGGGCACATCCGCTGTCGACCGCATGCGGATGCCCCATCACATCGTTTACCGCTCGAGGAGAATACGTTGAAGAGCACCGTCGAGCAGCTCAGCCCGACGCGAGTCAAGATCAATGTCGAGGTGCCGTTCGACGAGCTCAAGCCGAACTTCGACCGCGCCTACCGCAAGATCGCCCAGCAGGTGCGCATCCCCGGCTTCCGCCCGGGCAAGGCGCCGGCTCGCGTGCTGGAAAGCCGGATCGGGCGAGCCCCGGTGCTCGACGAGGTCGTCAACGAGGTCATTCCGGCCAAGTACCTGGAAGCCGTGCGCGCGGGCGAGGTCCGCACGCTGGGCCAGCCCGACTTCGAGGTGACCAAGCTGGAGGACCGTGAGGTCCTCGAGTTCACCGCCGAAGTCGACATCCGCCCGGAGATCTCGCTGCCCGACCTCGAGGGCTTCGCGGTCAGCGTCGACGACGTCGAACTGACCGACGCCGAGGTCGACGAGCAGCTCGACGAGCTGCGCGCCCGCTTCGGCACGCTGACCGGCGTCGACCGTCCGGCCGAGAACGGTGACTTCGTCTCGATCGACCTCGCGGCCACCGTCGACGGCCAGGAGGTCGAGGAGGCCTCGACCACCGGCTTGTCCTACGAGATCGGCTCCGGCCAGCTCGTGGACGGGATCGACGAGGCGATCATCGGCGCGAACGTCGGCGAGACCAAGACCTTCACCACGAAGCTGGTCGCCGGCGAGTACACGGGCAAGGACGCCGACGTCACCGTCACCGTGCAGACCGTCAAGCAGCGCGAGCTGCCCGAGGCGGACGACGAGTTCGCCCAGATGGCGAGCGAGTTCGACACGATCGACGAGCTGAAGGCCGACCTTCGCGAGCGCCTCGGCCGCGTCAAGAAGATGCAGCAGGGCGTCCAGGCCCGCGACAAGGTCCTCGAGGAGCTTCTCGAGCGCACCGAGGTCGCGATCCCGGAGAAGGTCCTCGAGGCCGAGATCGAGAACCGCAAGCACGACGCGATCCACCCGTTCGACCACGACGAGGCGCAGTTCGCGCAGGCGCTCGAGGCCGAGGGGCGCACGGTCGAAGAGTTCGACACCGAGGTCCGCGAGGAGTCGGAGAAGGCGGTCCGCACGCAGCTGCTGCTGGACAGCATCGCCGACGCCGAGCAGACGTCGGTCAACGACGGCGAGCTCACCGAACGCATCATCTACCAGGCGCAGCGCTTCGGCGTCAGCCCGGACGAGTACGTCCAGCGTGCGCAGCAGTCCGGTCAGCTGACCGCGATCTACGCCGACGTGCGTCGCGGCAAGGCGCTGGCCTCGGTGGTCCGCAAGACCACCGTGACCGACGCCTCCGGCGCCACGGTCGACCTCGAGGAGCTCTTCGGCCCCGCAGCCGAGGAGACGCAGGTCACCGAAGAGACCGCGAAGACTGCGGCCGAGTAAGGAATACACGGTCCGGTCGAAACGGACCGTAAAGCTGTAAGCGAACTTGGGCGGTGTCAGGCATTCTGCACCGCCCAAGTTCGTTAGGGTCGGTTGCAAGATCCTCAGCACCTGGACACAGCATCTGGACATACAAGCGGCGGCCGAAGCACGGCTGGCCGCCGTCGGCGAAAAGGCAGGCAGACGTGAAGCAGCACATGCCCGAGGCGCGGACCGGAACCGCGGGGCTCAACCTCACCGACTCGGTCTTCGAGCGGTTGCTCCAGGAGCGCATCGTCGTCCTCGGCTCCGAGGTCAACGACGAGGTCGCCAACCGGATCACCGCCCAGTTGTTGCTGCTCGACGCAGACGACTCCGAGTCGGACATCCGCTTCTACATCAACTCGCCCGGTGGCTCGGTCACCGCGGGTTTCGCCATCTACGACACCATGCAGCTGATCCGCCCGGACGTCGCGACGTACGCGATGGGCCTGGCCGCGTCGATGGGGCAGTTCCTGCTCTCCTCCGGCACGCCCGGCAAGCGGTACGCGCTGCAGCACGCGCGCATCCTCATGCACCAGCCCTCGGCGGGTGTCGGCGGCACGGCCTCCGACATCGCCATCCAGGCCGAGGTGTTCGGCAAGTGGAAGCAGGAGCTGGCCAAGATCACGGCCGAGCAGACCGGCCAGACCGTCGAGCAGATCGTCAAGGACGGCGACCGCGACCGCTGGTTCACCGCGCAGGAGGCGAAGGACTACGGCTTCGTGGACCAGGTCCTCACGCGCGAGAACCCGCTTCCCAACAGCTGATCCGCGCCGGCACACAGGAGAATTTCCAATGAGCAACTTCCAGCTTCCGATCGGGTCGCAGGCGCCTGGGATGCAGTCGCGGCTCCAGCTGCCGCAGTCGCGGTACGTCCTGCCCTCGTACGTCGAGCGCACCAGCTACGGCATCAAGGAATCGAACCCGTACAACAAGCTGTACGAAGAGCGGCAGATCATGCTCGGCGTGCAGATCGACGACGCGTCGGCGAACGACGTGATGGTCCAGTTGCTGCACCTCGAGCACGAGGACCCGGACCGCGACATCATGATCCTGATCAACTCGCCCGGTGGCTCGTTCACCGCGCTGATGGCGATCTACGACACGATGCAGTACGTCCGCCCCGACATCGTCACCATGTGCATCGGCCAGGCCGCTTCGGCCGCCGCGGTGCTGCTGGCGGCCGGGACCCCCGGCAAGCGGTTCACGCTGCCGAACTCGCGGGTGCTGATCCACCAGCCCGCCACCGAGGGCACCTACGGCCAGGTTTCGGATCTGGAGATCCAGGCCAACGAGATCCAGCGGGTGCGGCGCCAGATGGAGGTCATCCTGGCGAAGCACACGAAGAAGGAAGCCGACGAGATCAAGAAGGACATCGAGCGCGACAAGATCCTGACGGCCGACGAGGCCAAGGCGTACGGGATCGTCGACGAGGTGCTCGAGTACCGCAAGGCCTCGAGCAGCTGATCGTGCCGGGCCGGTGCGTGTCGGGAGACGACACGCACCGGATCCCTGGTCTAAGGTCAGCTTCTGGCGTGCTCAGATGTGACGTTGGTTCTCCCGCCGGCGGCATCGGGCGGGTACCGTCAGTGGCAGTGTGTGAGGCTCCGAGCGGTCATCCGTGACCGGGGTGGTAAGACAGTCAGGCGCGTATCGCGCCGGAGGGGACGAGGTCAACGGCCATGGCACGGATCGGTGACGGCGGCGACCTGCTGAAATGTTCTTTCTGCGGCAAGAGCCAAAAGCAGGTGAAGAAGCTCATTGCCGGCCCCGGGGTCTACATCTGCGATGAGTGCATCGATCTCTGCAACGAGATCATCGAGGAAGAACTGGCCGAGGCCGGTGAGGTCAAGCTCGACGAGCTGCCCAAACCCGCCGAGATCCACGAATTCCTCGAGCAGTACATCATCGGCCAGGACGACGCGAAGCGATCGCTGGCCGTGGCGGTGTACAACCACTACAAGCGTGTGCAGTCCGACGACAAGGCCGGGCCGAAGGATTCCAAGGACGAGACCGTCGAGCTGGCGAAGTCCAACATCCTGATGCTCGGGCCGACGGGCTGCGGCAAGACCTATCTGGCCCAGACGCTGGCGAAGATGCTGAACGTCCCGTTCGCGATCGCGGACGCCACGGCGCTCACCGAAGCCGGCTACGTGGGCGAGGACGTCGAGAACATCCTGCTCAAGCTGATCCAGGCGGCGGATTACGACGTCAAGCGCGCCGAGACGGGCATCATCTACATCGACGAGGTCGACAAGATCGCCCGGAAGTCGGAGAACCCGTCGATCACGCGTGACGTATCGGGCGAGGGCGTTCAGCAGGCGCTGCTGAAGATCCTCGAAGGCACCACCGCGTCGGTGCCGCCGCAGGGCGGTCGCAAGCATCCCCACCAGGAGTTCATCCAGATCGACACGACGAACGTGCTGTTCATCGTGGCCGGCGCGTTCGCCGGGCTGGAAAAGATCATCAACGAGCGGGTCGGCAAGCGCGGCCTCGGTTTCGGGGCGGAGATCCGCACGAAGGCCGAGATCGACGAGAGTGACATCTTCTCCGACACCATGCCGGAGGACCTGATCAAGTTCGGGCTGATCCCGGAGTTCATCGGCAGGCTCCCGGTCGTGGCGACGGTGACCCACCTGGACAAGGAGTCGCTGGTCAGCATCCTGACCACGCCGCGCAACGCGTTGGTGAAGCAGTACAAGAAGCTCTTCGAGATGGACAACGTCGAGCTGGAGTTCACCAAGACCGCGCTCGAGGCCATCGCCGACCAGGCCGTGCTCCGCGGCACCGGCGCCCGTGGCCTCCGCGCGATCATGGAAGAGGTCCTGCAGCCGGTCATGTACGACATCCCCAGCCGCGACGACGTCGCGAAGGTCGTCATCACCGAGCAGACCGTCCGCGAGAACGTGAATCCGACGATCGTGGCGCGTCAGCCGTCACGCCGCCGGGGCAGCGAGCGCGGCGAGAAGTCCGCCTGAGAAAGCACGTAAGCGTCGACGATGCCCCGGCCGGAGCCTTCCGGCCGGGGCATCGGTTTCTCCGGCCAGGTCCGGCCGGTCACCGGACCGAGATAGGATGCGATGGTGCCGCTGACTCCTACCAAGGACGAGAACGAGGCTCCCGAGCTGGCAGCCGCGAGTCCACGCGAGATCAGGGGACTCGTCGAACTCACCGAACGCATCGTCGTCGGGGCGTATCGCGGGCATCCGTGGATCCCGCGCGCGCAGACGATCGCGCTGGGCGTCCTGGTGGCGACCTGCCTGGTGGCCGGTGTCGTCCGGCTGTCGCCGCTGCCATTGATCCCGCTGCCGTTCTTCGCCGTCTCGGCGTACGCGCTCGTCCGGATCAAGACGGCGCGAAGCGCGGAGGCGAACCCTGCACTCGTCGCCTGGACCGGCCTGTTCACCGCTGCGACGCTCGCCGGATTCTGGTTGATCTCGATGGCGGGTCGCTGGCTCGGCTGATCGGCCCGGCATCGATTTTCGAACTTCCTCCGTTAGCAGGGTTTCAAATGCGTCCGGAGGGGGTAGGACGAGTCCGTGACAGTCACCGCAGGGCCCTTTGTCCACGTGGGCCTGCTCTACTCCGGTGACGCCGAGTACCTGGACGGAACGCTTCCGTACATCCTTGAGGGCTTGAAGCTTGACGAGCCTGTCGCGGTCGCCGTGCCGAGCCGGAACCTGACGTTGATCGAAGACGCGCTGGGCGATTCCGCCGCCGAGGTCGAGCTCATCGACATGACCGAAGCGGGCCGTAACCCGGGCCGCATCCTCCCCGGCGTGCTGCTCGCGTTCGCCGACAACCGGCCGGGTCCGGTCCGGATCATCGGCGAGCCGATCTGGGCCGGCCGGTCGCCCCTCGAGTACCCGGCGTGCGCTCAGCACGAGGCGCTGATCAATTTCGCGTTCGGCGACCGCGACCTCAGCATCCTGTGCCCGTACGACCGGACCACGCTCGAAGACGGCGTCCTCGCCGACGCCGAGCGGACGCATCCGATCCTCTCCGGCGCCGACGGCGATCGCCCCAGCGAGGGTTACGCCCCCGACGCGGTCGTCGAGCAGTACAACCTGCCGCTGCCGGAACCGCTCGTCGCCGACGCGTTCCGGTTCGATCTCGCCAGGCTCGGCGCGGTTCGGCACTTCGCGCAGGTTCGCGCCGAGGAGAGCGGGCTCGCCTCGGCGCGGGTGGAGGATCTTGTGCTCGCGGTGGCCGAACTGTCCGCCAACAGCGTGCTGCACGGTTCGGGCCAGGGTGTCATCCGCGTCTGGCGCGACGAGGACCACGTGCTCTGCGAGGTCATCGACGAAGGCACGCTGAGCGATCCGCTGGCGGGCAGGCGGCCCGCCGCCCCGGGACAGATCGGCGGACGCGGCCTGATGCTGGTGAACCAGGTCGCCGATCTCGTCCGGCAGTATCTGAGACCGGGCTCGACCGTCACCAGGATCTTCTTCCGCGTCTGAATTCAGGCGTTCTTCGGGACGTGCTTGCCGAGGAACGCGACCAAACTCGGCACGACCGTGCGGTTGAACGAGTCGCCGTGTTTGCCGCGCGCGGTGTGCGCGACCATGGGCCGCGCTTCGGAGATGAACTTCCGCACCCCACCGATGAACGGATCTTCGGTGCCGCACCAGATCCCGGTCGGCACCTTCTTGGTGATGTCGATGTGGCGCAACGGGTCCAGCGAGCCCCAGTCGGTGGCGTCGCGGAACGCGCGCCGTTTGCTCATCTCGGTCCACGACGTCATCAGCGCGGGCGCGAGTGCCGCGACCGCGGCGGGCGGGCGGCGGCGTTCCAGTCGCCGCCGCGTGTAGAGCAGCGCGCCGAAACCGCCCATCGACAGCCCGGTGGCGGCGAACGGCAGCCCGTCCCGGCCGCCGAGGCCGCGGGCGGCCAGCCAGCGGGGGACCTCTTCGAGCAGCATCGCCATCGGGTTGTCGCCGGGCTTGTTCTCGTGCCAATAGTGGTCGCCACCGTCGACCGCGACGAACCCGAACGAGGGCACCGCCTTGCGGGCGACCTCGCTGCTGAGTTGCTTGAGCAGCCCGGTGGGGGCCGCGTGCCGCGCGGTGCCGTGGAGACCATGGAGCATCAGCGACATCGGCAGACCCTTGGGCGGTGCCTTGGTCGGCAGCATGAGCACGAGATCGACCTCGCGCCCGCGGGCTTCGGAGTAGACACGTTCGACACGGGGACTGCCCAGCTGGGTGGCCGGGGTCGGCGACGCGACGCCGAGTGCCCGCTGGAGCGCCTCGCTGAACGGCAGGGCGCCGGTGGCCGTTCCGGCGGCGAGCCCGGCGACGCCGAGACCGGAGGCGCCGGCGATCAGCACGGACCGGCGGCTCAGCCAGCGACGAGCGCCGTCCACCCCCGGCAGCGTCGCGTGCCCCTGATCGTCCTCGTTCACCCGTCCCCGTTCCCGCTCCCAGACCCCCCGCGGTCTCTTGCCAGGCGGTGGGCTTCCACCAGGTCAGACGCGCGTTTCCGCTGGAAGGTTGCACGTGTCACCGACCTGTGACCGAGGTATCGCCGGATCAGGTGCCGATGTTTCCCTCTTTCGCGCGCCATGCCTCGATCGAGATCCGCGCGGACCGCGCCGCGGCCTCGTAAGTGTCTCCGAGACCCACGCCGAGGGCGGTGGCCAGGGGAATCAGAATGTGGTCCACACCATTCTCGCCGTCGCCGAAGTGGCCGGCGACCTCCAGCGTGATGTAGCCGTGCACGGCGCTCCAGAGCTGGGCCGCGACGTCGAACTCCGGGGCGGGACGGAACCGGCCCGCGTCGATCACCCGCTTCGCGGCGCGGACGAGGTAACCGAAGGCCTCGATGCCTTCCTCGCTGAGGCTCTCACGGGTCTCCTTGCTGGTCATGTCGACCAGCGCCGCCTTTTGCCCGTTGGGCTGGCTCTGGCCGAAGGTCACCGCGTAGAGCTGCGGGTTGTTCACCACGGTCCGCCGGTACGCCAGCGCCAGGGTGAGGATGTCGGCCGCCGGGTCGGCGGTTTCCTCGACCTCGCCCAGATTCGCCGACAGCCGCCGGAACCCCTCGCGCGCGACCTCGTCCACCAGCGCGCCCATCCCACCGAAGTGGGTGTACACGGCCATGGTCGACGCGCCGATTTCGGCCGCCAGCTTGCGGGCCTGGAGTGCCTCCGGACCGCCGTCCGAGAGCAGCCGGACCGCCGCTTCGACCAGTTTCGCCTTGACCTCGGCGGCGGAGGGTTTCGGTGCCATGCTTGCCAGTATTCCATAACCCTGTTATAAACGTATCCATAACTGCGTTATATCCGCCATTAGGGGGCCTTCGATGGGCAACAAGTTCCTCCAGGGCAACTTCGCCCCGGTCAGCCGTGAGCACACGATCACCGAACTGAGCGTCACCGGGCACATCCCGGAGTACCTGAACGGGCGCTACCTGCGGAACGGGCCCAACCCGCTGTCCGAAGTGGACCCGGCGACCTACCACTGGTTCATGGGCGACGGCATGGTGCACGGTGTCCGGCTGCGTGACGGCCGCGCCGAGTGGTACCGCAACCGCTGGGTGCGCAACCCCCGGCTGTCCCGGCAGATCGGCGAACGCTGGGAAGGGGGACCGGTGTCCGGGGTCGCCTCCCTGGGGGCCAACACGAACGTGATCGGCCACGCCGGCAAGACCCTCGCGTTGATCGAAGGCGGGGCGACCAGCTTCGAGCTGACCGACGAACTCGACACCGTCGGCGCCTGCGACTTCGACGGCACCCTTCCCGGCGGCTACACCGCCCATCCGAAGCGTGACCCCGAGACCGGTGAACTGCATGCCGTGTCGTACTTCTTCGGCCGGGGCAACAAAGTGCAGTACTCGGTGATCGACGCCCAAGGCCACGCGCGGCGCAAAGTGGACGTCGAGGTCACCGGCTCGCCGATGATGCACGATTTCTCCCTGACCGAGAAACACGTCGTCTTCTACGACCTCCCGGTCACCTTCGACACCGAGCAGGCCGTCGCCGCGTCGGTCCCGTCGTTCCTGCGTACCCCGGCCCAGTTGGTGCTCTCCGCGCTCGTGGGCAAGGTGAAGGTGCCGGACCCCCTCAGCGCGAGGCTGCGCCGGCGGATCTCGGGCAACGCCGGCCTGCCGTATCGCTGGAACCCGAAGTACCCGGCGCGGATCGGGGTCATGCCGCGCGACGGCGGCAACGGCGACGTCCGCTGGTTCGAGATCGAGCCCTGCTACGTGTTCCACCCGATGAACGCCTACGACGACGGCGACGACGTCGTGCTGGACGTCATCCGTCACCCGAAGATGTTCGACACCGAGCTGCGCGGTCCCGCCGAGGGGCCGCCGACCCTGGATCGCTGGACCATCGACCTGACCGTCGGCAAAGTCGTCGAGGAACGCCTCGACGACCAGGGTCAGGAATTCCCGCGCGTCGACGAGCGGCTGGTCGGGCGACGGCATCGCTTCGGCTACTCGGTGTCCACAAAGGACGGGTCGGCTTCTTCGGGTGCCTTGCTGAAGCACGATCTGGGGAACCGGTCGGTCGCTTCGAGGCAATTCGGTGCGGGCAGCCAGGTCGGGGAGTTCGTGTTCGTCCCGTCCTCGGTGGACGCCGGGGAGGACGAGGGCGTGCTGATGGGTTTCGTCTACGATCCCGCGACGCAGAAGAGCGACCTGACCATCCTGGACGCGGGGACGCTGGAGACCGTCGGTGCGATCCACCTGCCGGACCGGGTGCCCAACGGTTTCCACGGCAACTGGGTGAGCTGAAGGGGACTTTCCCGGCATGTCACGCGGCGAAGGACGCTTCCGGATGGGATCGGAGGCGAACTGCCCGGTTG
This sequence comes from Amycolatopsis sp. NPDC041971, assembly GCF_055588925.1. Classification (NCBI taxonomy): domain Bacteria; kingdom Bacillati; phylum Actinomycetota; class Actinomycetes; order Pseudonocardiales; family Pseudonocardiaceae; genus Amycolatopsis; species Amycolatopsis sp. NPDC041971. Next base: position 12,322 of record NZ_JBVJCE010000016.1, read on the forward strand.
ATGCGCATATGTTCGGTTCCGCGTGGGGGGGGGGGGGGGGGGGGGGGGGGGGGGGGGGGGGGGGGGGGGGGGGGAGGGAACCCAACCACACACAAACAAACCCACCGCCCCCCCCCTCCTCCCCCCCCCTTCCCCCTCCCCCCCCCCCCCCCCCCCCCCCCCCCCCCCCCCCCCCCCCCCCCCCCCCCCCCCCCCCCCCCCCCCACCCGACCGACACGCTCCGCAGCGACCTTCAGTCGAGGCCGAGCACCCGCTGTTCGCCGGTGTAGAGGTTCATGCTGTCGCCGCGCAGGAAACCGATGAGGGTCATGCCGTTCTCGTCGGCCAGTTCCGCGGCCAGCGACGACGGCGCGGAAACGGCCGCCAGCAGGCCGATCCCGGCCATGGCGGCCTTCTGCACCAGTTCGAACGAGGCGCGCCCGGACACCAGCAGGCCGGCGTCCGACGCGGGGATCCGGCCTGCCTGCAGCGCCCAGCCGAGGACCTTGTCGACGGCGTTGTGCCTGCCGACGTCTTCACGGACGACGGCGAGGGTCCCGTCGCCGTCGAACAAGGCGGCCGCGTGCAGTCCGCCGGTGCTGGAGAAGACCTTCTGATGCGTGCGCAGCGTGTCCGGAAGCTTCGCCAGCACGTCCCGGCTCACGGTGAATCCGGACTTCTCCGGTGAAAACCGGCTTCGCAGTTTGACCGCGTCGAGCGCGGCCTTGCCGCAGACGCCGCACGAGGACGTGGTGTAGAAGTTCCGCTCGACGCCCGTCTCCGGCGGCGCGACCCCCTCGGCCAGCGCGACGTCCAGGACGTTGTAGGTGTTGCGCCCCTGGTCGTCGACGCCGTCGCAGTACCGGGCGACCGCGACGTCCGCACGGGAAGCGAGCACGCCCTCGGACAGCAGGAACCCGTGCGCCAGTTCGACGTCGTTACCGGGTGTCCGCATGGTGACCGCGAGTGCCTTGCCGCCGACGCGGATCTCCAGCGGTTCTTCGGCCGCGAGCGAGTCGGGCCGTCGCACGTCCTTGGTCGCGGAGATCTTCCGCACCGGACGCCGCACCGTCACCCTGCCCACTTGTCCACCCTTCTGACCGCTTAGTCGACACTTGAGTACTGCAACGTCGGGAATTAAGTAATACATTCCCAGTGCACATCCACAGAGTACGGAGGCGCCGGATGGCTGTCGGCTTCCTGGACCGTTCCCGCATCGTCGCAGCACCGGGGTGGAGCCGCTGGCTGATACCTCCCGCCGCGCTGGCCGTGCACCTGTCGATCGGGCAGGCGTACGCGTGGAGTGTCTTCAAAGCGCCGCTGGAGAAGACCCTCGGGCTCACCGGCACGCAGAGCGCGCTCCCGTTCCAGCTCGGGATCGTGATGCTCGGGCTCTCGGCGGCCTTCGGCGGGACGCTGGTCGAGCGCAACGGGCCACGCTGGGCGATGTTCGTCTCGATGGTCTGCTTCAGCTCGGGCTTCCTGATCTCGGCACTGGGTGTCGCGACGTCGCAGTACTGGCTCGTCGTCCTCGGCTGGGGCGGGATCGGCGGCATCGGGCTCGGGATCGGCTACATCTCGCCGGTGTCGACGCTGATCAAATGGTTCCCCGACCGGCCGGGGATGGCCACCGGTATCGCGATCATGGGTTTCGGCGGCGGCGCGCTGATCGCCTCCCCGTGGTCGACGCAGATGCTGGGCGGCTCACCGTGGTCGATCGGGACGGTCGCGACGGCCTTCCTCGTACACGGCCTGGTCTACGCGGTCTTCATGAGCCTGGGCATCCTGCTGGTGCGAGTCCCGGCCGACGACTGGAAGCCGAAGGGCTGGACGCCGAAGACCGACCACGGCAACGCGATGATCACCACCGCGAACGTGTCGGCGCGCAACGCCATCAAGACGCCGCAGTTCTGGCTGCTCTGGGTGGTCCTGTGCTTCAACGTGACCGCGGGGATCGGCATCCTCGAGAAGGCGGCGCCGATGATCGCGGACTTCTTCCGTGAGACCTCGACACCGGTCGGCACCGCCGCCGCGGCCGGGTTCGTCGCGCTGCTCTCGCTGACCAACATGCTCGGCCGGTTCGTCTGGTCGTCCACTTCGGACCTGGTGGGGCGCAAGAACATCTCCCGCCTCTATCTCGGTGTCGGCGCGCTGCTGTACCTGGTGATCGCGCTGACCACCAACGCTTCGAAGCTCGTGTTCGTCCTGTGCGCCATGGTGATCCTGTCCTTCTACGGCGGCGGCTTCGCGACCGTGCCGGCGTACTTGAAGGACCTCTTCGGCACCTACCAGGTGGGCGCGATCCACGGCAGGCTGCTGACCGCGTGGTCGATGGCGGGGGTGCTCGGGCCGCTCATCGTCAACGCCATCTCCGACAGCCAGAAGGCGGCGGGCAAGGTCGGCCCCGACCTCTACACGACGTCGCTGTTCATCATGATCGGCCTGCTGGTGGTCGGTTTCGTCGCCAACGAGCTCGTGCGCCCGGTCGACCCGAAGTTCCACGAGCCGGCGTCGTCCGGCGAACCCGCGAGGAGTGCGGCCCGATGACCGAGCAGGCTCCCGATCGCCGCCGCACCGGGCTGATGGTCTTCGCGTGGCTGTGGGTCGCGCTCCCGTTCGCCTACGGTGTCTACGAACTGTTCCGCAAGGTGGTCCAGCTCTTCGGCGGCTGAGTAGGGTCGGCTCGTGGGAGTTCTGGTCACCGGGGCGTCGCGCGGCATCGGCCGGGCGATCGCGCGGGTCTTCGCGGAAAAGGGCGACCGTGTCGCCGTCCATTACGCCTCGAACCGGGAGGACGCCGAGCGGACGTTCGCCGGACTGCCGGGTTCCGGCCACGGACTGGTCCAGGGCGACCTCTCGGATCCCGAAGTGGCACAACGGGTCGCCGACGATGCCGAGGCGCTGGTCGGCGGGGTCGACGTCCTGGTGAACAACGCCGCCTACGCGCCTTCCGCGGCGGCGGCCCATCCCGTGGCCGAAGTGTCCTACGCGGACTGGCAGCGGGTCTGGCGGCGGATGGTCGACGTCAACCTGCTCGGCACCGCGAACGTGACCTACTGCGTGGCCCGGCACATGATCGAGCGCGGAGCGACGGGCCGGGTGGTCAACATCGGCTCGCGGGGTGCCTTCAAAGGCGAGCCCGAATTCCCGGCGTATGGCGCGAGCAAGGCCGCGCTGCACTCGCTCGGACAGTCGCTCGCCGTCGCCCTCGCCCCGCACGGGATCGCGGTGACCTCGGTCGCACCCGGGTTCACCGCCACGGACCGGGTCGCGCTCAAACTCGACGGCGCGAGCGGTGAGGTCCTGCGGGGCGAGAGCCCGTTCGGCCGGGTCGGCACCCCGGAGGAGGTCGCGGCGGCGGTGCTCTATCTCGCCTCCGCCGAGGCCGCCTGGGCGTCCGGCGCGATCCTCGACCTGAACGGCGCGTCGCATCTGCGGATGTGAAGTGGCTCACTCATGCAGCATCGACGGCTTCCAGTGCGTCTCAGGGATGTGCACAAGCTGGGGAAGGTCCTGGTCGCCGCGCTCGCGGTGGCGGTGTTCGGCGGGACCGCGTACGGATACACGACGCTGAGTTCGCTGGACGGCGTCACCCGTGAAGACGTGATCGACGCTCCGGAGCCGGGCGAACAGCCCGCCGACGGTTCGCTGGACATCCTGCTGGTCGGCCGCGATTCGCGGTCCGACAACCAGGGCAGGCCGCTGGCCCCGGAGGTGCTGCGGGAACTGCGGGTGGGCGCGAACGGCGACGACCTGACGGACACGCTCATCGTGCTCCGCATCCCCAACGGGCAGCAGGCCGTGAAGGCCTTCTCGATCCCGCGCGACTCCTGGGTCGCGCAGCCGGGGCAGAAGGACAAGAGCAAGATCAATGAGATCTTCGGCCGCGCCAAGTTCGCCTCGGCGAGTGAGCAGCGCGCGGCGGGCAAGACCGACAAGGCGGAAATCGAAAAGCAGGCGGTCACCGCCGCGCGGAAGGCGACCTTGAAGGCCGTCGAGGAACTCGCCGGGATCAAGATCGACCACTTCGCCGAGGTCAACCTGCTGAGCTTCTACGAGATCAGCAAGGCCGTCGGCGGGGTCGAGGTCTGCCTGAACAAGGCGACCAAGGACCGCGAATCCGGCGCGGACTTCCCCGCCGGACGGCAGACGATCCAGGGCGCCGACGCGCTCGCCTTCGTCCGCCAGCGCAAGAACCTGCCCCGCAGCGACCTCGACCGCGTGCGCCGCCAGCAGGTGTTCCTCGCCGGACTGGCGAAGCAGACCCTTTCCGCCGGCACGCTGGCGAACCCGGCCCGCGTCTCCGAACTGATCGACGCGGTGAAGCGTTCGGTCGTCCTCGACGGTTCTTGGGACCTGCTCGACTTCGTCCGGCAGATGCGCGGGGTCTCCGGCGGCGGCATCGCCTTCGAGACGATCCCGGTGGTCAACCCCGACTACCGCTACGACCCACGGCATCCGACCTGGACCGCCGTGCAGGTGGACCCAGCCCAGGTGCGCGCGTTCGCCGCCTCGCTGATCGGCGCCCAGCCCACGCCGTCGTCCCAGGCGCCCGCCGGCCCCAAGGTCGACGTCGTCAACGCCAGCGGCAAGGAAGGTCTCGCCGCTCGCGTTTCGGATCTCCTGGTGGAGAAGGGATTCGGCAAGGGCGACACGAAGGCCGAGGCCGGACGGCGGACCTCCGTCGTCCGCCATGGCGACGCGGCCGGACCCGCGGCGGAGATCGCGAAACTGCTCGGCGGACTGGACGTCCAGAAAGCCGATTCCGTCGCGGCGGGAACCATCGAGGTCGTCCTCGGCCAGGTCTACAAAGGACCGGGTGTGTCGGCGGGCGGGGGAGCGCCCGGTCAGGGCGACCAGCCGATCACCCCCGACAGCGCCGGATGCATCGACTGATCCTCAGGACACCGGCTCCAGCCGCACCACGATCGCCTTCGACACCGGGGTGTTCGACTTGTCCGCCACCGAGTCCAGTGGCACCAAGGCGTTCGCCTCGGGGAAGTAGGCGGCCGCGCAGCCCCGTGCCGTCGGGTACGAGACCACCCGGAACCGCGGGGCCCGGCGGTCGCCGTCCCGCCATTCCGAGACGAGGTCGACCATCGCGCCGTCGGTCAGCCCGAGCGAGACCAGGTCTTCGGGATTGACCAGCACCACGCGCCGGGCGTCCTCGATCCCGCGGTAGCGGTCGGAAAGGCCGTAGATCGTGGTGTTGTACTGGTCGTGGCTGCGCATCGTCTGCAGCAGCAGCCTGCCTTCGGGCACCTGCGGATACTCGAGTTGGGAGACGGTGAAGTTCGCCTTGCCGTTGGCGGTTCCGTTGAACTGCCGGGAATCGCGCGGCGCGTGCGGCAGGACGAAGCCGTCGGGCTCGCGCACCCGGGCGTTGTAGTCGTGGCAACCGGGGACGACGCGGGCGATCCGGTCGCGGATGAGGTCGTAGTCGGCGTGGAAATCCCGCCACGGCACGGCATGCCCGGGACCGAACAGCGTTTCCGCGAGATGACAGATGATCGCGACCTCGGAGAGCAGCCGGTCACTGGCCGGAGCCAGCCTGCCGCGTGAGGTGTGCACCTGCGACATCGAGTCCTCGACGGTGACGAACTGCTCGCCACCGGCCTGGACGTCGCGTTCGGTGCGGCCGAGGGTGGGCAGGATCAGCGCTGTCTTGCCGGGGACGACGTGGGAGCGGTTGAGCTTCGTCGACACGTGCGCGGTCAGCGAGCACGACTTGAGCGCCTTCTCGGTCAGCTCCGTGTCCGGGGTGGCGGAGGCGAAGTTCCCGCCGACGGCGAAGAAGACCTTGCCCTTGCCGTCCCGCATCGCGCGGATCGCGGCGACCGTGTCGTGGCCGTGCTTTCGCGGGACCTTGATACCGAACTCGGCGTCGAGACCGTCCATGAAGGATTCCGGCATCTGCTCCCAGATGCCCATCGTCCGGTCGCCCTGGACGTTGGAGTGCCCGCGCACCGGGCACAGGCCCGCGCCCGGCTCGCCGATCATGCCGCGCACCAGTGCCAGGTTCGCGATCTCGGAGATCGTCTGCACCGCGTGCTTGTGCTGGGTCAGGCCCATCGCCCAGCAGTAGATGGTCCGCTCCGACGTCGCGATCATCCGTGCCAGCCGCTCGATCTGCTCACGCGGCAACCCGGTCGCGGCGCCGACCTCGGTCCAGTCGTTTTCCCGCAGATGCTTCGCGTAGTCCTCGAACCCTTCGGTGGACGACTCGACGAACGCGCGGTCGACGATCGTGCCGGGGGTCTCCTGCTCCCACTTCAGCAGCAGATGACCGATCGCCTGGAACAGCGCGAGGTCGCCGCCGAGCCGGATCTGCGCGAACTCGTCGGCCAGCGGGGTCCCCTTGCCGATCACGCCACGGACGTTCTGCGGGTTCTTGAACCGCATCAGGCCGGCTTCGGGCAGCGGGTTGACCGCCATGATCTTGGCGCCGTTGCCCTTGGCCTCCTCCAGCGCGGAGAGCATGCGCGGATGGTTGGTGCCGGGGTTCTGGCCGACGACCACGATCAGGTCCGCCTTGTGGATGTCGGCGAGCGACACCGAGCCCTTGCCGATCCCGGTCGTGGCCGCGAGCGCCGCGCCGGACGACTCATGGCACATGTTGGAGCAGTCCGGGAGGTTGTTGGTGCCGTAGGACCGCACGAGCAGCTGGTAGAGGAACGCGGCCTCGTTGCTGGTGCGGCCGGAGGTGTAGAAGATCGCCTCGTCGGGACTTCGCAGCGCGCGTAGCTCGTCCGCGACCAGGGTGAAGGCGTCGTCCCAGGAGATCGGCTCGTAGTGCGAAGCCCCTTCGCGCAGGACGAACGGCTCGGTGATGCGGCCCTGCTGACCGAGCCAGAAGTCCGTCTTGTCCGCGAGATCGCGGATGGAGTGCTCGGCGAAGAACTCGCGGCCGGCCCGGCGTTTCGTCGCCTCTTCGGCGACGGCCTTCGCGCCGTTCTCGCAGAACTCCGCGAGCTTGCGGTGCTCGCCGTCGACCTCGCGAGGCTCCGGCCAGGCACAACCGGGACAGTCGAAACCGTCACGCTGGTTCAGCAGGCGCAGCGTCTTCACCGTGCGCGCGGCGCCCATCTGCTCCATGCCGCGCTTCAGTGAGACGGCGACCCCGGGGATCCCGGCCGCCCAGCTCTTCGGTTTCCCGACTTCGAGCTGTGTCTCGTCAACGTCGTTCGCGGGTGCTTCGCGGGTCATGAACCCATCGTGCGCCTTGCGGCTCCCGCGCGCGACCGAGGGGGTCAGGCGTCGGTGACGAGCCGGGTGATCTGCGATTCGTCCAGCGGGAACCAGGGCGTCTCGTTGACGCCGCGCTCCTGCACCGCGTTCACCGTCACCGCGGCCACGACCAGCACGATCAGGCCGGCGATCGCGGCGATCCCCGGCCACCGGCTCGAACCCGGCTCGCGGTAGCCGCCACCGGAGGCCGCGGCCGCCTTGCGCTGCTTACGGCGCTTTTTCTTGAGCTCCTTTTTCGCACCCAGCCAGGCGTCCAGTTCGGCGTGTTTCTGCCAGTTCGGGTCGACCAGGTCCGGGTGGGTCTCGATCCGCCGGTCCTCTTCGTCCATCTCGGTCCTCTTCCCCAGGGTTTCGGCCCGCTACCCGCAGGTGTCCGGCGACGGCAGGGGTTTCGTCGGGTCGTAGGCAGCGGCATCGTCGCCGACGGGTACGCCGACGACCGGTCTGTCCTTGTCAGCGTACTGGGCCGCGAGGACGCCCGTCTTGACCGCGTCACAGGCCACGCGTGACTTGTAGCTCGCGCCGTCCCCGAAACTCAGCCCGGCGTCGGCCTTGCCCCGGTGCGTGACGACATCCCCTCATCGGCTGGGAGCGGCGGGCGTTACGGCCGGTGAGGAACTCGCTAGAGGGGGTTCGTAGACTTGTCAACTGTGACCGAGAACGCCCAGCCGCAGCAGACCGACCTTCCGGGTGCCTGGAACCCGGCCGACGAAGAAGCCTCGCTCTATCAGCGTTGCATAGACGCCGGCTACTTCACGGCCGACCCCACGTCGGACAAGCCGCCGTTCACGGTAGTCATCCCGCCTCCGAACGTGACCGGTTCGCTGCACATCGGGCACGCGTTCGAGCACACCCTGATCGACGCCATCACCCGCTATCACCGCATGCTCGGCGACGAGACGCTGTACCTGCCGGGTATGGACCACGCGAGCATCGCGGTCCACGCGCTGGTCGAGAAGCAGCTCCGCGCCGAGGGCACCAGCCGCCGCGAGCTCGGCCGTGAGGCCTTCGTCGAGCGTGTCTGGCAGTGGAAGAACGAGCACGGCGGCAAGATCCTCGCCCAGATGAAGCGCCTTGGCGAGGGTGTCGACTGGTCCCGCGAGCGGTTCACCATGGACGACGGCCTGTCCAAGGCCGTCAACACGATCTTCAAGAAGCTCTACGACGACGGCCTGATCTACCGCGCCGAGCGGCTGGTCAACTGGTCGCCGGAGCTGCGGTCGGTGCTGTCCGACGCCGAGGTCAAGCACGAAGAGGTCGAGGGCGAACTCGTCTCCATGCGCTACGGCGACGGCGAGAACGCGATCGTCGTGGCCACCACCCGGATGGAGACGATGCTCGGCGACACCGCCGTCGCGGTCCACCCGGACGACGAGCGCTACACGCACCTCATCGGCACCGAGGTCGAGCTTCCGCTGACCGGGCGCAAGATCCCGATCGTCGCGGACAAGCACGTGGACCCGGAGTTCGGCACCGGCGCGGTCAAGGTGACCCCCGCGCACGATCCGAACGACTTCGAGATCGGCCAGCGGCACGACCTGCCGATGATCACGATCATGGACGAGCAGGGCCGCATCGACGGCACCGGCACGGAATTCGACGGCATGGACCGCTTCGAGGCCCGTGTCGCGGTGCGGGAGAAGCTGCGTGAGCAGGGCCGCATCGTCGCGGAGAAGCGTCCGTACCTGCACAGCGTCGGGCACTCCGAGCGGTCGAAGGAGCCGATCGAGCCGCGGCTTTCGCTGCAGTGGTTCGTCAAGGTCGGCCCCCTCGCGAAGGCCGCCGGTGACGCGGTGCGCGACGGCCGGGTGAACGTCCACCCGGCAGAGATGGAGAAGCGCTACTTCGACTGGGTCGACAACCTGCACGACTGGTGCATCTCGCGTCAGCTTTGGTGGGGCCACCGCATCCCGGTCTGGTACGGCCCGAACGACGAGGTCGTCTGCGTCGGACCGGACGAGGAGCCGCCCACGGGCGAGGGCTGGACCCAGGACCCGGACGTGCTCGACACCTGGTTCTCCTCGGGCCTCTGGCCGTTCTCCACCCTCGGCTGGCCGGAGAAGACGCCGGACCTCACCAAGTTCTATCCGACGTCGGTGCTGGTCACCGGTTACGACATCCTGTTCTTCTGGGTCGTGCGGATGATGATGTTCGGCCTCTACGCCACCGGCGAAGCGCCGTTCAAGACCATCGCACTGCACGGCATGGTCCGGGACCAGTTCGGCAAGAAGATGTCGAAGACCGCGGGCAACGGTGTCGACCCCATCGAGTGGATGGACCGCTACGGCACCGACGCGCTGCGCTTCACCCTCACCCGCGGCGCCAACCCGGGCACCGACGTGCCGATCGGCGAGGAATGGGTCGCGGGCTCCCGGAACTTCACCACGAAGCTCTGGAACGCCACCAAGTTCGCGATGATGAACGGCGCGGACGCGAACGCCCCGCTGCCCGCTCCCGAGCAGCTCACCGAGGCCGACCGCTGGATCCTCGGCAGGCTCGGCAACGTCGTCGACGAGGTCACCGGCTACCTGGCGGACTACCAGTTCGCCAAGGCCACCGACACGCTCTACCAGTTCACCTGGACCGAGTTGTGCGACTGGTACCTGGAGCTGTCGAAGGTCCAGGTCTTCCAGGGCGACGAAGCCCGCGTGACGGCGACCCGCGCGGTGCTGGGGCACGTGTTCGACACGGTGCTGAAGCTGCTGCACCCGTTCATCCCGTTCATCACCGAGAAGCTGTGGACGGCGCTGACCGGCCGTGAGTCGCTGGTGATCGCCCCGTGGCCGGTGGCGGACTCCTCATACGCCGACGCCGTGGCGGACAAGCGGATCGCGGACGTGCGGAAGCTGGTCACCGAAGTCCGCCGGTTCCGCGCGGACCAGGGCCTCAAGCCCAGCCAGAAGGTGGCCGCGCGGCTGTCCGGCGACGGGTTCGCCGAGCTCACCGGGCACGACGAGCCGATCCGCGCGCTGGTCCGGCTCACCCAGCCGGACGAGGGTTTCGCGCCGAGCGCGTCACTCGAGGTCGGGCTGTCGGCCGGTGTCGTCACCGTCGAACTGGACCTGTCCGGCACGATCGACGTCGCCGCGGAGCGCAAGCGCTTGCAGAAGGACCTCGGCGCGGCGGAGAAGGAACTGGCGCAGGCCGAAGCCAAACTCGGCAACCAGGCCTTCATCGACAAGGCGCCGGAGCCGGTGATCGGCAAGATCCGGGCCCGCCAGGAGACCGCGGTGGCCGACATCGAGCGCATCAACGCCCGGTTGGCGACGCTGCCCGCCTCCTGACGAACGCTATGAACGGTCCGTTCCTCGCAAAATTTGCGAGGAACGGACCGTTCCTCGCATTCAGCGAAGGTGACGGAGGACCACTCCGGCCACCCCCGCCATCCCGGTGCGGTACGGGTGGTACGCCGCCGCGGCGAGCAGTTTCGTGTGCTGCCCGTTGATCCACGCGGCACCGTTCGGCGCGCAGGCGTCATGTCCGGCGGACGGACCGAACGTGTCCACGAAGGTCGCCTTGCCGTCGGCGGCGACGGCCTTTTCGATCGCCGAGTTCAAGGCCTTCTCGACGTCGTTGAGCCAGGCGTAGTCGCCCTCGGCGAAGGGCAGGATCTTCGGGCAGTAGCCGGATTCCGGCGCGATCCGCGGGTAGCCGACGACGAGCACGTCGGCGCGTGGCGAACGAGCGTGGATCCCGGCCAGCACCTTCTCGACGTTCTTGCCGGTGTCGGCGATCTTGGCCTTGATGGTGTCGACGCCGCCGACGGTGAACCTGTCCCGGCACGGGCTCCCGGTGGGATCGCTCGCGCGCAGCGACGGGCAGGTGCCGACCAGCGTGCCGAAGACGCCGTGGTCGTTGCCGCCGATACCGACGGTGACCAGATCGGTGTTCGCGCGCAGGGCGCTGAACTGCGGCGGGTTGCTGCCGAGGGTCACCCGCTGCCGCTGCGTCATGTGGGTGGTGTCGGCGCCACCGCAGCTGATGTCGGTGAACGAGTGGACCCGCAGTGCCGAAGCGAGGATCGATGGGTAGTTCTGTGTCGACTTGCCGCAGAAGAGCGGGTCGAAGCGCGGGAGCGGAATGAGCGGTCCGGAGGTGTAGGAATCACCCAGCGCGACGTAATTCCGGTAGGACCGCTCGGCGGCGGTGGCCGCCGTGGCGGAGGCGATCAGCAGGACGACGGTCGAGACGGCCGCGAACAGGACACGTCTTAAGCGCATGAGAACCCCGATCTCCGGACTGGATGGCCTCTCAAAAATGAACCGGATCCGGCCTGCCTGGCGCCGCCGATCGGGTGGTCGAGCGCCGGTTTCACCCGCTCGGGTGGTCGTCTTCCGGCCTGCGGTAGACCAGGAGATAGCGATAGAAGAGCAGGTTCCGCACCTCGCCGCCCGGCAGCAGCCTGGCCGCGTCGCGCCGGACGCGGCTCATCGGCGGGAACGTCTCGGCGATCGGCGCCGTCGGCAGCGGATCGATCCCGCCGTTGAGCCGCTCGCCCGCGTACACGACCATCCTGGCCAGCGCGTTGACCGGCGACGCCACGACGGCGCGCGCGTAGTCGGCGAACGTGCTGGGTCTGCCGAGGCCGAGTACGGCCAGGACACCGCCGGGGACCAGTGCGTCCCGCAGCCTCGTGACCGTGTCGAACGGCACATGATGGAGCGACGCGAGGCAGGAGATGAAGTCGTACGCCCCCTCCGGCAGCTTCTCGGTGACGACGTCGGCCTGCCGGTACGAGATCGTGCCGGGCCCCGGTGAGCCGGCGGCGCGGGCGAGGTCGATCATCGAAGCGGACCGGTCGATCGCCTCGACGTGCATCCCGGTCGCCGCGAGCCGCCGAGCGAACCGTCCGCCGCCACAGCCCACCTCCAGCGCCACGCCCGGGCCGGGAGGCAGCTGGTCGAGCAGCAGCGGGTGGTAGTGGTCGTTGTGGTTGAACCCCATGCGTCGAGAGTGCCAGCAAAAGCCGCACGTAGACTCGGTCCGACAGGGAGTAAGGCTAAAAGGAGAGTTCGTGCCGCGAGGTGACGGCCGGGATTCCGAAGACTTCAAGGAATCCCCGGACCTGGCAGATCTGGACAGTTTCGCCGGTGTCGACGAATTGGGGGCACGCGCCCACGATCCGTCCGACGACACCGACCCGGATCTGGACGCACCCGACGCCGCGTACCAGGCGGGTGGCGGTGCCGGTGGCGGGATCGGCGGGATCGGGCAGCTGGGGGACAACCTCGCGCTCGGCCCCGTGCCGGACCTCGTCGCCCCGGAGGACGTGGAACTGCACGAACTGGACGACCAGGGCGACGAGTTCGCCCCGGCCGATCCCAACGGGCAGCAGGCACGCCGCGAACTGCTCGCCGTCGAGGCCGAGCTGAACCAGCGGTGGCCCGAGACCAAGATCGAGCCGTCCCTCGCGCGGATCGCGGCCCTGGTCAACCTCATGGGTGAACCGCACCGCGGCTACCCGGTGCTGCACGTCGCCGGGACCAACGGCAAGGGCTCGACCACCCGGATGATCGACGCGCTGCTGACCCGGATGGGCCTGCGCGTCGGCCGGTACACGAGCCCTCATCTGCAACTGGTCACCGAGCGGATCGCGCTCGACGGCGCCCCCATCTCCGCCGCCGCGTACGTCGACCTGTACCGCGATGTCGCGCCGTACGTGACCATGGTGGACAACGCGGGCGGACCCGACGCGGTGCCGATGAGCAAGTTCGAGGTGCTCACCGGGATGGCGTTCGCGGCCTTCGCCGACGCGCCCGTCGAAGCCGCGGTCGTCGAAACCGGCCTCGGTGGCTCCTGGGACGCCACGAACGTCGCGGACGGTGACGTCGCCGTCATCACACCGATCGGCGTCGACCACGTCGAGTACTTCGGCGGCACTCCGGCCAAGGCCGCGGTGGAGAAGGCCGGGATCATCAAGCCCGGCAGTGTCGCGGTCATCGCCGAGCAGGACCCCGAAGTGCAGAAGATCCTGCTGGAACGCGCCATCGAGGTCGACGCGAGCGTCGCCCGCGCGGGCAGTGAGTTCGGCGTGATGGAGCGCGAGATCGCCGTCGGCGGGCAGATGCTGAAGCTGCAAGGCCTCGGCGGGGTCTACGACGAGATCTTCCTGCCCCTGCACGGCGCGCACCAAGCGGCCAACGCCGCGCTCGCGCTGGCCGCCGTCGAAGCGTTCTTCGGGGCGGGCAAAGACAGGCAACTGGTCGTCGAAGCCGTCCGCGAGGCCTTCGCCGAGGTCGAGACCCCCGGCAGGCTGGAGCGCGTCCGCGCCGCGCCGACCGTACTGCTCGACGCCGCCCACAACCCGCACGGCGCCAAGGCACTCGCCACCACCGTCGCCGAGGAGTTCGCCTTCCGGCGCCTCGTCGCCGTGGTCGGTGTGATGGCCGAGAAGGACGTCCGCGGCATCCTGGACGTCCTCGAACCGGTCATCTCCGAGATCGTCGTCACCAAGAACTCGTCTCCGCGCGCGATGCCGCTCGACGAACTCAACGACATCGCCATCTCGATCTTCGGCGAAGACCGCGTCGTCGCCGAAGCGAGCCTGGACGCCGCGATCGAAACCGCCATCGGTCTCGTCGAGCAGAGCGACGACCCCGAGGAGCCCCTGGCGGGCGGCGGCGTGCTGGTCACCGGCTCGGTCGTCACCGCGGGCGAGGCCAGGACCCTGTTCGGTAAGGAGCCGGCGTGACCGACGAGACCCCGAAACCGCCCGCCAAGGACCCGATGAAGTCCTTCCGCGGCGTGATGGCCGGTTCCCTGATCATGGAGGGCATCACCGTCGCGCTCGCGCTGCCGGTGGTGGCGAAACTCGGCAGCGGCGTCGGCTCGCTCACCGGCTGGTCGGTGATCGTGATCGCGGTCGCGCTGATCGTGCTGTGCGGTTTCCTGAAGAAGCCCTGGTCGGTGCCCGCGGTGCTGGTGTTGCAGGTCGCGCTGATCGCGTTCTTCGTCGCGCTGCCCGCCGTGGCGATCCTCGGGGTGATCTTCCTCGGGATCTGGCTGTGGCTGCTGTGGCTGCGGCGGGACGTGGCGAGGCGGATGGCGGCCGGAACGCTGCCGAGTCAGCAGCAGCAACCGCAGTAGCGTTCTCCCGGGTTCGCAGCCACGGCGTAGGCGTCACTCACGTGATCGGAGACGGAACTCACGTGTCTGGATCCCGCACTCGCGAGTGCGGGGTCTGAGCACGCGAGTTCCGTCTCCGATCACGCGAGTTCCGTGTCTGATCACGCGAGTGCGGTGCCCGATCCCGCGCTCACCGCAGCCGCACCACCCGCAGTTCCGGTGACCTCGCGATATCAGCGGCGCAGAATCGCCCTCGCACCCAGCCGCCCTGCGAGTACAACCGCGTTTGGTCGGCGAAATGCGGTGAGGTGACGTCGGCCGACTGTGAGTACGTCATGATCGTCGAGACGTCCGGACAGGCCTTGCCGTTGAATCCGACCACCTGCACGTAACTGGATCCGTGCACGACCTCGTGGTTGCCCTTGGCCGGGTCCCACAGCGACGTGATCACGTTGAGCACGCCGAGGCCGCTCGGCCCGCCGTGGATCGGGATCCGCTGCCCGGCCCGTGTCACCGCCTGGTGATCGCCGAGTCTGCCGTCGACAGGGAGGCCGTTGGCGCGGAATTCCGCGAGCGTGTCGCCGAAAGCCTTTTGCACGTCGGGATTCCCGGTCGCGAGCGAATGCGGCGTCGTGACCGGGTGGTTCGGGTCGAAGGGGACCTGCCAGATGTTCCGAAGCCCGTTGAGCCGGTTTCTGAACCGCTCGAAGAAGAGCGCGCCGCGGCTGTCGAGCCGGAACGTGCGGTCCCAGGCCGAAAGTGTCGCGCAGGCGTTGCCGACCGGCACCGGCCCCGAGGTGGACGGAGCGTGGCCTCCCGGGAAGGCGGCGCACATCCTCGCCGTGTCGGCGGCCGCGAGTTCGGCGGTGCGGCTTCGATCGCGGTACAGCATTTCCTTCATCGACGACGGCGTGAAACCCTTGCCCGCCAAGCCTTCTTCCGTGGAGATCAGTGCTTCCCTTGTCCGGTCCGAGCGCTGTGTCCCGGTCGTGCCGACGATCCGGGGCAGTGGCGCGATCGGCGCGCGGGCGTTGGAGAGCCAGGCGCTGTCGTTGGCGTTGAGTTCGTAGTCGCGTCGCTGCTGCAGCGGCAGCCGGGACGGCGCGAACAGGCCGGGTTCCAAGGAGTCCGGGTCGGAACCCCAGTCGCATGAGGATTTCGAACCGTCCAGGATGGAAAGTCCGGTGCCGGGGAACAGCGCGCGGCCCAGCGGGGTGCCGCAGTTCGCCGCCCGATCGTCGGTGACGTGCGGGACGACCTGGATGTCGCTGTACAGCGCGTTGCCGCCCCGGTCGGCGGCGACGGTGTTGACCCACGGGACACCTTGGGTGTGCGCGAGTGCTGCGGCGACGTCCTTGGTACTGCGTGATCCGCTCAGTTCGAACCAGGTGTTCAGGGCACGCAGATTGCCCGCGTTCCCGTCTCGCAACGCGTGCGCGGACGTCGTCGTCCATGGCGTGGGCACGCCGAACGCCGATCCGATCACCTGGCCGTAACGCGTGCCGTAGAAGGTGCGGCCGACCTGCCGACGCTCGCCGTTCGGCTCCCGGACCTCGACCTCCACCTCGTGCGCGGTCATCTTCTCCGGTTTCCCGTCGACGAGGTACGTCATCGGGTCGCCGGGTGCCAGCGGTACCTCGAAGAGACCGAACGTGATGGCTGTCGACACGGTATGCGTCCACGCGACAGTGGAGTTGTGCCCGATCTGCGGCAGCGGGAGCCCGAGCAGGCTCCCGCCGGCGACGTCGAACCGGCCGGGAATGGTCAGCTGCGACTGCCAGAACCGGCGTCCGCCTTGCCACGGGTAGTGCGGGTTCCCGAGCAGCAGGCCGCCGCCGGACTGCGTTCCGTCGCCGCCGATGGCGATGCCATTGCTGCCGAGCTCACCCGACCCCATGACCTTGCGAAGGCCGTCGGCGATCTTCGGCGCCGACTCCGGGCCCGCGGCCGGAGAGTCCTTTGTGGACGGCGGCTGGGTGCGGGCCAGATCGGCCGCGAGAGCGCCTTGCCCGCCCACCGAAGAGGCGTACAAGTGCCGGTAGAAGTCCAGTTCGGTGATCGGCCGGACCCAGTCCGCGCCGCGGCACACCGGATCGGTGATCCGCCGCACGCCGGTCCGTTTCAGATATTCGTTGTACCCCGCGACGTATCCGGCCGCGAGTTCCCGGACCTCCGCCCGCGGCCCGTGCGGCGCGGGCTTCGCGAGCAGCCGTTCGAGCACACCGGAATCGTTGATCCGCTGGAAGTGCAGGTCGCTGTCGAGGTTGTTCTTCGCCTCGCTCAGCGCCGGGTTGCCCTGACCGCCCGGGCCGAGATGCGCGGACCGCCGGGCGGAGACCGTCAGATAGGTGTTCGCGAGTTCGCAGATGTTGTCCTTGGCCGCGGCGAACCCGTAGCCGTAGCCGAGCCCGTCGAAGTCCTTCGCGGCGATGTGCGGGATCCCGTACTCGGTGTACGCGATCACCGCCCTCGTGCGGCCCAGTTCGTCCGCCGACGAAACCCCTGTCATCAGGCTCGACGTCGCCAAAGCCGCGGTGAGCAGCACGAGACCACGTTGGAATCTTCGCATCGTTACCCCTCCGGATCGATCATCCCCGTGACCGAAACTACCGGCGTGGAGATCCGGGAAGCATCGGCCGAACGGTTGAGCCGGTCACCGTCCGTTCGTTCACCGCCGCGCAAACCGCCGTTGGCCCACCGGCCGTGGCCGCGGGATAGAACCGCGCCATGACCGCAACCCACCACCACCGCCGCACGCTGCTCAAGGCCGGTCTCACCGGCGCCGGAGCGATCGCGGGCGGCCTGCTCCTCCCGGCGACCGCGTCCGCGAACGCCGTCCCGCTGATCCGTCGTGACCGTCCGGTGCTCACGCACGGTGTCCAGTCCGGTGACGTCACCACCGGTTCCGGCATCGTCTGGTCGCGCGCCGACCGGCCCGCGCGGCTGATCGTGGAGGTCTCGAGGGACCCCTCGTTCCGGCACGCGCGCCGCGTGCGCGGGCCGGTGATGAGCCCGGAGACCGGCGGTACCGGCAAGATCCGTGTCGCCGGCCTGCCGCCGGGGACCGAGCTCCACTACCGCGTGACCGCGGAATCGCTCGACGGCCGGACGCACAGCGAGGCCGTCACCGGCCGGTTCGCCACCGCCCCGGTCGGCCGCTCCGACGTGCGCCTGGTGTGGTCCGGTGACGTCGCCGGGCAGAACTGGGGCATCAACCCCGAACGCGGCGGAATGACGATCTACCGCGCCATGGCCGACCGTCGCCCGGACCTGTTCCTCCACTGTGGAGACACGGTTTACGCCGACGCGCCGCTCACCGAGACCGTCGCGCTGCCCGGCGGGCGCGTGTGGCGCAACATCGTCACCCCGGAGAAGTCGAAGGTCGCCGAGACGCTCGACGAGTACCGCGGCCAGTTCGCCTACAACCTCCTCGACGACAACCTCAAACGGTTCACCGCGAACGTGCCGGCCTATGTCCAGTGGGACGATCACGAAGTCGTGAACAACTGGTACTCGGGTGAGATCCTCAACGACCGTCCCGAGTACACCGAGAAGCGGGTCGACGTGCTCGCCGCGCGGGCGTTCCAGGCGTTCCACGAATGGCATCCGATCGACCGGCGCCAGGCCGTCGACGGCCGCATCTACCGCAATTTCCGGCACGGCTCGCGCGCCGAGGTCTTCGTGCTGGACATGCGGACCTACAAGGACGCCAACACCGCCGACCAGACCAAACCGGGCCGGATCCTCGGCGACCGCCAGGCGCGCTGGCTCGTCGACGCGCTCGACCGCAGCACCGCCACCTGGAAGATCGTCCAGGCCGATCTCCCGATCGGTCTCACCGTCCCGGACGGCAAGGCGATCGAGGGCGTCGCCAACGGCCTGCCCGGCGCCCCCGGCGGCCGTGAGACCGAGCTTGCCTGGGTACTGCGGGAGATCTCGCGGCGCCGGGTGCGCAACGTCGTCTGGCTGACCGCCGACGTGCACTACACCGCGGCGCACCACTACTCGCCGGATCGCGCGTCCTTCACCGATTTCGACCCGTTCTGGGAGTTCGTCTCCGGACCGCTCAACGCCGGCGCGTTCGGCCCGAACACCCTCGACCCGACCTTCGGGCCGGAAGCGGTGTTCGTGCACGCCCCGCCCGCCGCGAACACCTCGCCCGCCGACGGTTTCCAGCACTTCGGTGAGGTGAACATCGACGGACGGAGCGGTGCGCTCACTGTCGACCTGAGGGACGCTACGGGTGCTTCTCTGTGGTCGAAGACCCTGCGGCCCCAACGCTGAGCAGTTCCGTCAGGACCGCGATGCTGCGGTCCCCGTACCCGGCCTCGGCGGCTCGCCGCACGAGGTCGTGCATCGGGAGCTGCCAGCCGACGTCGACGCCTTCCTCGGCCAGCCCGAGGTCGGCGGCGGCACCGGCGTGGAAGATGTCCACCGAGGAGGCGGGATTCGAGTAGTCGCCGCTGTCGATTTCCCTGGCGAGCATCGGAAGCACCGAGATGATCATCTCGAACCACTTGGTGGCGTACGGCAGGAGCGTCTCGGCTTCGAGTCCGCGCGACCGCAGCGCGGCGGCACCCTGGAAGAACCCGATCAGCGCGGGCAACAGGGTGCCGCCGACGGCCGTTTCGTACAGTGCCGCGAGGTCGTTTTCTTCGCCGAGGTGGACGGTGTCGCCGCCCAGCACCCGCAACGTTTCCAGGTACTCGTCGAAGACGGTCTTGTCGCCGCCGTAGTACAGCAGCGTGTCGGGCGCGCCCACGGCCGACGGCACGTTCTTGATCGCGCCGTCGAGGAACCGCGCGCCCCGGCTCGTCGCCCATTCGGCCATCCGGCGCGCTTCCGCCGGTGATCCGCTGTTCAAGGTGACCAAAGCGCGTCCGGTCAAGGAAACCGGTGCCAAGGCCGCGAAGGTGGCCTCGTAGGTGGTCAGGCAGGCGATGGTCAACGGGCTCGCCCGCACCGCCTCTTCGGCCGTCACGGCCCGCCGCGCTCCCCGCGCGACAAGGGGATCGGCCTTCGCGGCCGTCCTGTTCCACACGGTGGTCGGATGCCCGGCGGCGAGGAACGCGCCCGCCAGGGCCGAACCCATCGAACCGAGGCCCAGGACGGTCACCGGCGTCTTCGGCATTTTTCGCTCCAGTCAAAGGAAATCTTCGGGATGGCTCCATGCTGGACGATCGCGTACATTCCCTCAAGTACCTACTATTTTGCCGGGTACTGACAAAAAGGTATGTGAAGCGATGACCAAGAACCGGACGTTCACCTGCGGCCTCGACGCCGCGGTCGCCGTCATGGGCGGCAAATGGAAAGGTCTCATCCTGTTCGCGCTCCAGGACGGGCCGCTGCGCTTCGGGGAGCTGAGGCGTGCGGTGCCCGGCATCAGCGAACGGGTGCTGATCCTGCAACTGCGCGAGATGGAGACCACCGGACTGCTGCATCGCGAGGTGTACCACCAGGTCCCGCCGAAGGTGGAGTACTCGCTGACCGCGTTCGGGGATTCCCTCAATACGGCCATGGCCGTATTGGGGGAGTGGGGCGAGGAGCACCTCGAGCGCATCGAGGCCATTCCCTGGTCCGACGTGAAGTGAGCGGTGAAGCACCCAGTAGGCTCCGGGCGAATAGCACGAAACCCACCCAAGGAGAAATACCGCCGTGACTGAACGCACGCTGGTCCTCGTCAAGCCCGATGGCGTCGCGCGCGGCCTCGTCGGCGAGGTCATCTCGCGCATCGAGCGCAAGGGCCTGAAGCTCGCCGCCCTCGAACTGCGCACCGTCGAGCGCTCGGTCGCCGAGGAGCACTACGCCGAGCACAAGGAGCGCCCGTTCTTCGGCGACCTCCTCGAGTTCATCACCTCGGGTCCGCTGGTCGCGATCGCCGTCGAGGGCCCGCGCGCCATCGCCGCCTTCCGTCAGCTCGCCGGCGGCACCGACCCGGTCGAGAAGGCCACCCCTGGCACCCTGCGCGGCGACTTCGCGCTGGAGACCCAGTACAACCTGGTGCACGGTTCGGACTCCCCGGAGTCGGCCGAGCGCGAGCTCAAGCTCTGGTTCCCCGAGGTCTGACACACTCGTGGACGGCGCGGGATCGCCGCGCCGTCCACGGATCGGGGAGCCTTGATGACACCGGACGAGTACCTGGAACGGCTTCGGGAACTCACCACCGGTTTCGCGCGGGTGGCGCGCACCGGGGACCACGCAGCGCCCGTGCCGTGCTGCGGCGATTGGCGCCTGCGTGACCTGGTCGCCCACCTCGGCAACGTGCATCGCTGGGCGGCCGGGATCGTGCGCACCGGCGACCCCGCACAGCAGATCTTCGAAGCCGAACCGGGCGCGGATCTCGCCGCCTGGTACGGCGAAAGCGCGGACGACCTCATCGAGGCGTTGCGCGGGGCTTCCCCGCAAGACGGCGCCTGGAACTTCACCGCCGCCGCCAAGACCAAGGCCTTCTGGTTCCGCCGCCAGGTCCACGAGACCGCGGTGCACCTGCTCGACGCGCACCGCGCGGCAGGGACCGAGTACACCCTCGACCCGTCCGTCGCCGCCGATGGCGTGGACGAGGTCCTCCTCGGCATGCTGCCGAAGGTGAAGCGCTGGCACACCCCGCCCGTGGTCACCGTTCCGTTGCTGCTGAAGACATCCGATACCGGACACGCCTGGTTGATCACACCGCCGGGCGAAAGCGACGTCCCCGGTTCGCGAGCGGCCGATCCCGCCGAAGCCGCGGACGCCGTCGTCGAAGGACCCGCGGAAGGGCTGGACTTGCTGCTGTGGCAACGAGTCGGGCTCGCCGCGTCGGGCCTTCGGATCACTGGCGAGGTCGCGGCGGCGGAGACGTTCCTCGCGGGGCCTTTCACGCCCTGACCTTCGGCGCCCTACGCCGTTCGGTTCACGTTCACCTCCGGGTCTTCTCCTGGCGGCTCGGATCCGCTGTGCTGAGCAAAGCTGCCTGTCACTCGATCGTGGGGTATTCCGTGAGAAATTCACGCCTGTTGCTGCTCGCTGCCCTGCTGCCCGGATTGTTCGTCGCCGCACCGGCGCACGCCGATCCTCTGGCCGCTCCACTCGGCCCGGCGCCCGTCGAAGCCGCCCCCGCGGCCTCCTCGGCGAAGGAGGGTCCGTCCGCGTACGCCGTGGCCGCGCCCGACGACGGTCTCGTCACCACCAGCGCGACTTCTCGCGTCGCGCCGGGCCTGAGCTTGACCGAGTTCGACCGCTACGACCCGGCGGGCTGGATCCGCGGCGACACCCTCGCCGTCGACCTCACCAGCAAGACGCTCAAGCCGACGTATCTCAGCCCTGGCACGGTTTCCGCGCGGACACCGCTCTCTCAGCAGGTCTCCAGGGCCGATGCGATCGCCGGCGTGAATGGCGACTTCTTCGACATCAACGCCAGCGGCGCGCCGATCGGCGTCGGCATCGACGCCGGGAAACTCCAGACGGCACCCGCGCGCGGCCACAACCTGACCGCGTCGATCACCGAAGAAGGCAAGGCGCGGCTCGCCGAGGTGTTCCTCGACGCGTCGGTCACCCTGCCCGACGGCCGGGTCGTGCCCGCGTCGAATTTCAACAGCCCCGTGCTGAGCGGCGACGCGATCGGCGTCTACACCCCGCTGTGGGGCGCGGCTTCGCGACGGACCTCGGTCGCCGGAGCTCGGCGCGTCGTCGAGGTCGAGGTCTCCGACGGCGTCGTCACCCAGGTGCGACCGCAGCCCGCGGACGGTCCGATCGCGGCGGGCACGACGATCCTGCTGGCCCGTGACGGCGGCGTGGACACGTTGTCCGGCTTGAAGACCGGTGACAGGGTGGGCGTCGCGTACGCGCCGAAGAGCGACGCGGGCAAGCTGTCCGTCTCGATCGGCGGAAACAAGATCCTGCTGCGGGACGGCGCGATCCAGCCGGTCGACAATGTCGCGATGCACCCCCGGACCGCGGTCGGGTTCTCCGCCGACGGAACGAAGATGTGGCTCGCCACGGTCGACGGGCGCCAGGCGGACAGCCGCGGCATGACGGAACTGGAACTCGCCCGCCACCTGAAGTCGCTCGGCGCGGACGACGCCCTCAACCTCGACGGTGGCGGCTCGTCGACCATGCTCGCCCGCGAGGAGGGCGAGAAGTCGCCGCTGGTGCGCAATTCGCCGTCGGACGGCGGGGAACGCCTTGTGCCCAACGGCATCGGCGTCGCCACCGTGCCCGGAAGCGGGCGCCTGACCGGATTCTCGCCCCGTCCCGCGCAGGACACCGCCGACGCGACGCGCGTGCTCTCCGGGCTGACGCGGAAACTCGTCGCCGGAGGCCACGACGAGACCGGCGCCGCCGTCGACGGCAAGGTCCAGTGGCTCAGTACGAATCCTGTCCGCGGCACCGTGACCGGCGGCGTGTTCACCGCGCACGCCGACAGGCTCCGCCCGGACGCGCCCGCGAACGTCGACGTCTACGCGAAGCGCGGTGGTGTCATGGGCAAAGCGACGCTGAACGTCCTCGGCACACTGGTCCGCTTGGGCACGAGCACCGAACAGGTCGCGTTGTCCGGCGAAGGCGCGAAGAGCACCTTCAAGGTGTTCGGCTACGACGCCGACGGCTACGGCACGTGGATCGAGCCCGACGACGTCAAACTCGACTACGACCCCGCGGTGGTGCGGATCGAACCGTCCGGCGACGGATTCGCGGTCACCGCGCTGAAGGCTTCGGGCGCTTCGGCGATCACGGCCACCGCCGGCGGGAAGGTGACGCATCTGGCGGCGTCCGTCGGCACGGAATCCCGGGTGGCGGCATCCTTGGACGGCCCGGCGGGCTGGACCGCCAGCGTCTTCCCCGCCGTCGTCGGCGCCGCGCTTTCCGAGGCACCCGGCCGTGACGGCGGACGCGGCCTAGCACTGGATTACCGGCTGAACGGGACCAACGCCACGCGTGCCGCCTACGTCAACACGGCGGCACCGATCGCGTTGCCGCCCGGCACGCAGCGCGTCGGCCTGTGGGTCAACGGCGACGCGAAGGGCGCTTGGCTGCGGGCGGAACTCCGCGACGCCGCCAACGTCCCGTCCGTGGTGGACTTGTCGCTGAGCGTCGACTGGACGGGCTGGCGCTACGTCCGCGCGGCGATCCCGGCCGGGCTTCCCGACGGGCAGCGGCTGACGAAGTTCTACGCCGTCGAGAACGTCCCGGCCCAGCAGTACGAGGGACGGCTGGTCTTCGACGACCTCACCTTCGAGCTCGCGCCCGCGGCCGCCGTCCCCGCCGATCCGGCACCGCGTGACCCGGCGCTGATCACCGACGGCGCCGCGACCGGCGGCCTCCGCATCGCCGTGGTCAGCGACGCGCAGTTCACCGCCGATCAGCCGAACGGCCCGCTGGTCGCCCAGGCCCGGCGCGCGCTGCGGGAGGCGGTGGCGGCGAAACCGGATCTCGTGCTGATCAACGGCGACTTCGTCGACCGAGGCACGGCCGCCGACTTCGTGCTGGCGCGTTCGATCATCGACGAGGAACTGGTCGGCAAGGCACCCTGGTACTACGTTCCGGGCAACCACGAGGCCGACGGCGGGCACGGGCTCGCGGAGTTTCAGGCGGCGTTCGGGGAGACCCACCGCGTCGCCGACGTCGCCGGAATCCGCCTGGTACTGATGGATTCCTCGCGCGGTTCGCTGCGCGCGGGCGGATTCGACCAGGTCCGGATGCTGCGCGAGGCTTTGGACGGCGCGAAGACCGACAGGCGGATCCGCGGCGTGGTCGTCGCGATGCACCATCCGGTCAAGGACCCGAGCCCGGCCGGGAACTCACAACTGGCCGACCGCAAGGAAGCCGCCATGCTGACCGGCTGGCTGACCGCCTTCGAACGCGAATCGGGGAAGCAGACGGCCGCGATCGCCTCGCACGCGGGCGTTTTCCACCTGTCGCGGGTGGACGGCGTGCCGTATCTGGTGAACGGCAACTCCGGGAAGTCGCCCGCGGCGGCCCCCGGTGACGGCGGGTTCGTCGGCTGGACGATGGTCCGGTTCGAGCCGGGGGACAAGGCGCAGCCGGTGCGGTTCGAGACGCGGCCGAACGTCGACGCGCTGACGGTGTCCGGGCCCTCGTCGCTGGCCCGCGGGGAGAAGGCGGGCGTCCGGGCCGTGGTGACGCAGGGAGCGCGCCAGGTGCCGGTTTCGTATCCGGTCAGCGCGGACTGGAAGGGCGGCTGGGGCACACATGTCGCCGGGGGTTTCCTGCCCGCGATGCCGTGGGACGTCGCGTCGTTCGACCCGGCGACCGGGGTGCTGACCGCGCTGCGGCCCGGGACGGCGAGCCTTTCGGTCACCGTCAACGGGGTCACGCGGAGCTGGTCGGTCACCGTCCGCTGACGCTAGGAACGGTCCGTTCCTTGCAAATTTCGCAAGGAACGGACCGTTCCTAGCACGCGCCAGGCACTTCGCGACGTGACCGGTGTGACCAGTGGGGCGGCCGGGGCGTCGGTACAGGTGGGCGTGAGTGGCGATTCGGGCCCTGACCGGACGACACGTGCGCGGACGGGTTCCGCCGCGAGCCGTCCGTCCGATCACGCGTGTCGTCCATCCAGGCACGCGACACCGCCAACCGCACACCGCGGTAGGTACTTGACACCCCCTGGCTCTCCAACCCGAATCGCCACTCACGACACGCGTCAAGCGGCTTCGTGCTCCTCTTCGACCGTTCCCGGCAGCGCCGGACCCCGCGGCGGGATCGCCTCGGCCTCGGCCGGGTCCACCTTCCGCACGGACCCGTCGGCCGCGGACTGCGCGATCGCGAGCATCGAGGCCAGCGCGTCCTGGATCTGCTGCTGCTCCCGCTCCGGGATGAGGCTCAGTTCGATCAGCACGCTGCCGTTGCCGCGCAGCCCGTAGCCGTTGCGCGCGATGCCCTGGTAGTCGCCGCCGGGGTACTGCGAGACGTAGCCGCCGTTGCCGTCGATGGACCGCTGCACCACGACCGCGATCTGCTTCGCGAAGTCCACATCGGACGGTTTCACGCCCGGATGTGTCGGCCAGAGCGTCGAAGCGGTGATCTCCTTGCCGTCGGCGTCCCGGTACCGGCCCTGCATGTGGTAGTCGACCATGATGTCCGGCTTGAACGACGCGTTCCGCCGCTGGATCAGGCCCGCCTCGGTGGCCGGGTTGTCCTCGGGCGCGACGGCCGGGTCGTGGTAGCGGTTGATGTCGTAGCCCTTGCCCTTCTCACCGTATTCGGGAGTGGCGTCGGGGTCGTAGTTGTAGCGCCAGTCGCGCTCGTGACCGTCGGGGTTGGCGCGCACGACGATGTCGACGGTCACCTTCGACAGCAGCTTCCGCGCCCACGGGCTGTGCCCGACGCCGACCTCACGCAGGAATTCGAGCGCGGCGGGGGTGCCGAGCGGCTCGTCGCCGTGCTGCTGGGTGACGTACTGGATCCGGGTCTTGCCGTGGCCGACCCTGGCCGCCCAGACCGGACGGCCCTCGTTGCTGCGGCCGATCTTGTCCACCCGGATCTTCCCGTGGCTGAGCACGGCCAGCTTGTGCAGCTCGAAGGCCAGCTTGACGGTGGAGGGCCGCGGGTCGACGGTCCGACCGTCCACAGTGGTCACATTGGTCACAGTGGTCACATTGGTCGCTGGGGACGCGGTGGTCTCAACGGCCTGTGCGGCGGGCGCCACCAGGAGCCCGGCGCTGACAAAAACGGACAACAGGGCGATTCTGGGCTTGAGACTCATGGTCGGTGAGTATCGACGAGCCGGGGCCGTCCAACAAGGGCGCCGGTAAACCGGTCGAATTTTGTCGGTGGCAGGTCCTAGGGTGCGAACCGTGGGCGACTCAGAGCACGAACCGGCGATGGTGCAGGCGAAGGCGTTGGTCAAGCGTTTCGGCGATTTCGAGGCCGTACGCGGGATCGATGTCGAGGTCCGGCCGGGGGAGGCGTTCGGCTTCCTCGGGCCCAACGGCGCCGGCAAGTCCTCCACCATGCGGATGATCGCGAGCGTCTCCCCGCGTAGCGACGGCGACCTGCGGGTCCTCGGTATGGATCCGGACGTCGAGGGGCCGAAGATCCGCGCCCGGCTCGGGGTCGTGCCGCAGCAGGACAACCTGGACACCGAGCTCACCGTCCGGCAGAACCTGCAGATCTACGGCCGCTACTTCGGGCTCTCCCGGTCGCACGTGCGGAGCAAGGCCGAGGAGCTGATGGAGTTCGCCCAGCTCACCGACCGGGCGAACGCGGAGGTCGATTCGCTCTCCGGCGGGATGAAGCGGCGGCTGACCATCGCCCGGTCCCTGGTCAACGACCCGGAGCTGCTCCTGCTCGACGAACCGACGACGGGGCTGGACCCGCAGGCCCGCCACCTGTTGTGGGACAGGTTGTTCCGGCTCAAGGCGGGCGGGACCACGCTGATCATCACCACGCACTACATGGACGAGGCGGAGCAGCTCTGCGACAGGCTGGTCGTGATGGACAACGGCCGGATCGCCGCCGAAGGCTCGCCCGCGGATCTGATCAGCCGGTACTCCACCCGCGAGGTCGTGGAGCTGCGCTTCCCGAACGGCGAGCAGGAGGCGGCCGCGAAGCGGATCGAAGGCCTCGCCGAACGCGTCGAGGTGCTGCCGGACCGCGTCCTGCTCTACACGATGACCGGCGAGGCCGCCCTCGAACAGGCGCACGCGCGCGGGCTGCGTCCCCTGTCGAGCCTGGTCCGCCGCAGTTCGCTCGAGGACGTCTTCCTCCGCCTCACCGGCCGGACGCTGGTCGACTGATGACGACAACACGGACGAAGGCGTCGACGGGCCGCGTGGTCTCGCGCTGGGCGGGAGCCTGGTTGCGGGTCGAGGGCCATTGGATGTGGTACCGCCGGTACTGGGTGTCCACCTTGTATTCGACGGGTCTCCAGCCGGTGCTGTTCCTGGCCGCGATGGGGCTCGGGTTCGGCTCGCAGGTCCAGGCGGGCGCGGCGACGAGCGGGTTCTCGTATCTCGAGTACGTCGCCCCGGCGCTGCTCGTCGCCGGCGCGGCGCAACTGGCGGTGGGGGAGTCCAGTTATCCGGTGCTGTCGGGGTTCAAGTGGCAAAAGGACTACCTGGCCGTCACCGCCACCCCGATCACGCCGGGGCAGGTGCTCGGCAGTCAGATCATGTGGGTGAGTCTCCGGCTGACCCTGGCGGGCACGATCTACGCCGTCATCGCGACGCTCTTCGGATCCTGGACCGGCTTCGGCGTCCTCGCCGTCATCCTGATCGGGACGCTCACCGGCATCGCGTGCGGCACCCCGGTGATGGCGCTGGCCGCGACCACCTACGACGAGGGCACCCGATTCGGCCTGGTGTTCCGGTTCGTCCTGATCCCGATGACGTTGTTCTCCGGCACGTTCTTCCCGATCTCGCAGCTGCCGGATCCGCTGATGTGGATCGCCTGGATCTCCCCGCTGTGGCACGGCAACGAGGCGGCGAGGGCGGTCAGCCTCGGCACCGTCGGCCCGCTCGCCACCCTGGGCCACCTCGCCTTCCTGGTGGTGCTGGCCGGGGCGGGCTGGGCGCTGGCGCACAAGTACTTCTACCGACGGCTGGTGGTCTGAAATGGCAGTGCTCACCGAAGAGCCGCGGCGCGGGGTGCTGCTGCGCGTCCTGCCGTCCGCGCTGTACAGCGGCCGGTCGACGGCGGTGCTGGAGCGCACCTTCCTGACGTATTCACACGCCTGGATGCTGTTCGTGTCCGGCGTCTTCGAGCCGCTGTTCTACCTGATGGCCTTCCAGCTGGGCTTCGGCAAACTCGTCGGCGAGGTCGTCGGGCCCGGCGGGCAGGCGATGAGCTACGTCGCTTTCGTCGCGCCCGGCCTGCTCGCGGCGTCGGCGATGAACGGCGCGATCCTCGACTCGACGTACAACCTGTTCTTCAAGCTGAAGTACGCCAAGCTGTACGACGCCATGCTCGCCACCCCGATCGGGCCGCTGGACATCGCCCTCGGCGAGGTCGGCTGGTCGGTACTGCGCGGCGGGATCTACTCGGCGACCTTCCTCGGCGTGATGACCGTGATGGGACTGCCCGGGTCGTGGTGGGCCCTGCTGATGATCCCGGCGGCGCTGCTGATCGCGATGGCGTTCTCGGCCATCGGCATCGTGCTGGTGACCTTCCTGCGGTCGGTCTCGCAGTTCGACTACATCAACCTCGTGCTGATGCCGCTGTTCCTGTTCTCCACGACGTTCTACCCGCTGTCGGTCTACCCCGCCGGGATCCAGTGGATCGTGCAGATCTTCCCGCTGTACCACGGGATCGAGCTGATGCGCGGCCTCTCGGTCGGCGTCCTGTCGTGGAGCATGGCCGGGAACGTGGCGTATCTGCTGGCGCTGGCGGCCGTCGGGATCTACGCGTCTTCGAAGCGGTTCGGCAAGCTCCTGCTGCGCTGACCGACGCTCACTGGGCCGGGTTCGAGCTGGACCGCCGCGGCGCCACCGCGGCCGGCGCGTCGACCATGCCGTGCCCGTAGAAGCCGTTGAACCCCGCGTACCCGGTGCAGTACGCGTCCTGCGAGCCGTCACCGGTCAGGTCGTAGTCGGCGGGACACGCGATCGGGGTGGCCTGGCCGTTCAGCGTCCGCCTCAGCTGGCGGGCGCCGTAACCGGGGTGTTCCGAAGCGAGCAACGCCGCGACACCGGCGACGTGCGGCGCCGCCATCGACGTCCCGCACAGCGGGGCGTACCCGCCGGGAACGGTCGAAAGCACACACCGCCCGGCCTCGCCGCCGGGAGCGGTCACGTCGATCACGCCCAGCCCGTACGAACTGTAGCCGGCCTTGACCCGCTCTTCGCTCACCGACGACACCGCGACGACGTCACGCAGGCCGGCGGGCAGGGCTTGGCAGCCTCTGGCCGGGGTCCGCGCACCTGAGTGCGGCGAGGACACCAGCTCGACGGCTTCGTTGGTCGCCGCCGCGACATTGAGCGTGCCTGCCGAGGTCGCGTACTCGACGACGCGGGCCATGACCTCGTTCACCACGCCCCGTCGATCGTCGTGGGCGCACGAGAGCGACCACGGATCGACGAAGTAGCTGCTGTTCGTCACCGCCATGCGCTGTGAGGCTGCCCACATCAGCCCGCAGACGGCGGCCTCCGGATCGGCGTACCCGCGATCGTCGATCACCTTCACCGAGGCGAGGCGCACGCCGGGCGCCACCCCGGTGACGCCTTTGCCGTCGTCGGCCGCCGCGATGATCCCCGCGACGTGGGTGCCGTGCGCCGACGTCGTCGCGGCCCAGCTCCGGTCGGGCGCGCCGGTCAGGCAGCCCGCGGACTTGCCGGGATCGAGGGCGCCCGCAAGTTCGGGATGGGTGGGGTCGACGCCGGAATCGAGGACGCCGACGACGACGTTCCGGCTGCCCCGCTGCCGCTCGCGAGCCTTGTCGGCGCCGATCGCACGCATGTCCCATTGCTCGCCGGTGCGGTCCGCGGAAGGCACCTTCGCCGGATCCGTCGGTTCGAGTTCGGCGCGCGCGGGCGCGGATCTGGCCGGTGACGTGCCGCTGGCCCGCTGCACGGCCAGCCGTTCCGCCTGCGCGCTGAACGCGGCGGCGGGCCGGACCAGTTCGGCGAAGTCCTGGTCGGCCGAGGTCGCCACGGCCACCGCGATCTGCGGGTAGTAGATCGTCGTGCTGCCGCAGCCGCCGGTGACGGCCGCCCTGGCCTCGGCGTCGGAGGTGCCGCGGTCGAAGGCGACGACGTAACGCAGCGCCCGTCCCTGGGGATGACACGATGGCTCCGCCTCGGCCGTCGCGACAGCGGCGACCGAGCCGCAGAGCACCACGAAGGAGCACACGGCCGCTCGCAGGGGCCGCCCCAGCAGGGACACCGGACCTCCCACCGGAGAACATCGGACGACGAGGGTCACCGCGGCCTGGGCTGGCCTGGACTGGGCCGGGCATCGGTACCCCCGAGCGGCACGGTAGCCACCCTCGGCCGGGTCGACAAGTTCTCCCGCGAAGTTCCCTCGGCCGGTGGTCGCGGCGCGCCCGGAAGCCGGCTCTGTGGCACCGAGTACACCGGAGTGGGGCCGGGGTGTGGGATACTCGCGGTGGCCGCTGGCCGACGGGCCCACGTGAGAGGTGGCGCTCGCGGTCTGGTGGCCCGGTGGTGTGCTGCACATCCTCCACACGCGTCGCCGCTGTATGCGGCTCGACGACGTGGCGGGCGGCCCGATGTCGCGAACGTGGCCAGCGCTCCGCCGAGCAGACCTTCAGCCGTATGCGGCGCCCGGACATTCCGGCGTGCCGTCGCGGTGCCGGGCAAGGATTCCCGCTGCTGGTGACCACCACGGCGGAACGAACAGAAAGGGGCCCCTGCGCGGCCGCGTCGAGCCGGTGTGAGCCAGCCGACGCGCCCGGGGGCGGAGGAGATATATGTCGAACGCGGACACACCCGCCGTCACCGGCGGGAATACCGCCACACCCATCGCAGCCCAGCTGGGCGAACTGCCTCCCCGGATCCGGGTGCACGCGTTGGCGAAGCTGCTGGGGTCCAACAGCCGGGAACTGATGGCCAAGCTCGGTGAGCTCGGCGAGACCGTCCGGAGCGCGCAGTCCAGCGTCACTCGCGAGGTGGCGTTCAAGCTCGCCGAAACCCTCGCCGGTGGAGACGAGCCCGAGGCGGCCCCGGTCGCCGAGACTCCTGCCGCCGAGGCACCCGTCGCCGAGACCCCTGCGGCTCCCGAACCCGAGGCGAAGCCCGAGGCCGAGCCGGAGCCCGCTCCGCAGGTGGAGGCCTCTTCGCGGCGTGTTCCGCCCGCGCTGGCCGCCCCGGTGACCCCCGAGCCGCCGCAGACGACGACCCGGCGGTCGAAGGCCGCCGTGCACGTCCCGGTGTTCGCCGCGCCGTCGCCGGTGTTCCTGCCGCCGGAGCCCGTCGCGGTGAAGCCGGCCCGCAAGCCGGAGCCGGCCTTCACCGAAGAGACGGTCTCCGACGAGGACGAAACGCAGAACGAGCAGGCCGAGGGGCACGGCACCGACGAGGACGGTGACGACGCCAACGGCCGTCGCCGCCGTCGTCGCGGACGTCGTGGCCGCGGCCGTGGCAAGGGCGGCGACGAGAACTCGGCCGAATCCGAGAACGAGGACGAGCAGCCCGAAGCCCCGCGCGGCCGTCAGCAGCGCGCGAAGGACAAGGAGAAGGACGCCGAAGCCGAAGAGGTCGCGGCCGAGAACGCCGAGGAGGCGTCCGCCGACTCCGATTCGGACAACGAGGCCGATTCCGACAACGGCAGCAAGCGCCGCCGTCGCCGTCGCCGCCGCAAGGGCGGGGATGACGACGCCACCGAGGCCACCAGCGACGACCCGCCCAACACGGTCGTCCACGTGCGCCAGGCCAAGGCCGCCGAGACCGAGCGTCCCGCCAGGGACGAGGTCCGCAGCGTGCGCGGCTCCACCCGGCTCGAGGCCAAGCGCCAGCGCCGCCGGGACGGCCGCGAGGCGGGCCGCCGTCGTGCGCCGATCCTGTCCGAGGCCGAGTTCCTCGCCCGCCGCGAGTCGGTCGAGCGCACCATGGTCGTCGCCGAGAAGGGCGAGTCCACGCAGATCGGTGTGCTCGAGGACGGTGTCCTGTGCGAGCACTTCGTGACCTCGTCGGGCACCGGTTCGATCGTCGGCAACGTGTACCTCGGCCGCGTGCAGAACGTGCTGCCGTCGATGGAGGCCGCCTTCATCGACATCGGCCGCGGCCGCAACGCCGTGCTCTACGCCGGTGAGGTCGACTGGGACGCCGCCGGTCTCGAGGGCAAGGCCCGCAAGATCGAGCAGGCGCTCTCCACCGGCGACTCCGTGCTGGTCCAGGTCACCAAGGACCCGGTCGGGCACAAGGGTGCCCGGCTGACCACGCAGATCTCGCTGCCGGGCCGCTTCCTGGTGTACGTGCCCGCGGGCGGTGCCACCGGTATCTCCCGGAAGCTCCCGGAGAACGAGCGCCGCCGCCTGAAGGACATCCTCAAGCGCATCGTCCCCGAGGACGCCGGTGTGATCATCCGCACCGCGTCCGAGGGCATCGCCGAGGAGGAACTGGACCGTGACGTCCGCCGCCTCAAGGCGCAGTGGGACGTCATCAAGGAGAAGGCCGAAGTCGGCAACGGCGGCAAGAAGAACAGTGCCCCGGTCATGCTCTACGAAGAGCCGGACCTGCTGGTCAAGGTCGTGCGTGACCTGTTCACCGAAGACTTCGCCAAGCTGGAGATCCAGGGTGACAAGGCCTGGAACACCATCTACGAGTACGTGCAGCACGTGGCGCCGGATCTGGCCGACCGGGTCAAGCGGTACACGGGCACCGGTTCGGCCTTCGCCGACCACCGGATCGACGAGCAGATCACCAAGGCGCTGGACCGCAAGGTCTGGCTGCCCTCGGGTGGCTACCTGGTCATCGACCGCACCGAGGCGATGACGGTCATCGACGTCAATACCGGCAAGTTCACCGGATCGGGTGGAAACCTCGAGGAGACGGTGACCAGGAACAACCTGGAGTCGGCGGAGGAGATCGTCCGCCAGCTCCGGCTCCGGGACATCGGCGGCATCATCGTCATCGACTTCATCGACATGGTGCTCGAATCGAACCGTGACCTGGTGCTGCGCCGCCTGACCGAATGCCTCGGCCGTGACCGCACCCGTCACCAGGTCGCCGAGGTCACCTCGCTCGGCCTGGTGCAGATGACCCGCAAGAAGATCGGCACCGGTCTGATCGAGGCGTTCTCGACGCCGTGCGAGCACTGCAAGGGCCGCGGGGTGGTCGTCTCGACCGAACCGCAGCGCATCGCCGGCGGTGGCAACGGTCACAGCCACGGCGGGAGCGGCGGCGGCAGTGGCAGTGGCGGTGGCGGCAAGGAGCAGGGCTCCCGCCGGTCGCGCGGTCGCGGCAAGGGCGAAGACCAGGGACAGAACGAGCCCGCGGCGGTCAAGACCGAGGCTCCGCAGGGCTCCGGCCAGCGCGAGTCGGTGGTTTCGGCGGTCCAAGCCGTGGCCAACGCCGCCAAGGCGGCCAAGGGTGAGCATCCGCACGAGGTCACCGAGAACGCCGAGGGCGCCGCGCTCAACGGCCACGCCCCGCAGGAGACGGCGAAGGAGGCTGAGGGGTCTATCGCCGAAGCGACCGTCGAACAGGCGGCCGAGGCGGCCGCTGAGCCGGTCTCGGAGCCGATCACCGCGCCGCCCGCGACCGAGCTCGCCGGTGAACCGGTGACGACTCCGGACGACGAGGCTCCGGCCGCGCGGGACGAAGAGTTCGCCGTCGTCGGGGAATCGGGCCCTGAGCCCGAAGCTCCCGAGGTTCCGGTGACTCCTGAGAACGTTGTGACACCAGAGGTTTCCGAACCCGAGGTGGACGTCCCGGCCCCGGCAGGGCGCACCACCGCCCGCCGCCGTCCGCGACGGGCGGCCTCCCGGCCGGCCGGTCCCCCGGTCGAGGCGTCGGAAAAGAGCTAGTGAACACCTAGGGGCACCCCGGTGTGATCGCACCGGGGAGCCCCACGTAACCTGTAGAACGGCCCGCCACCTAGAGCGGGCACCTTGCGCAGCATCTGGACCACCGAGACTTTCTTGATGGGCAGATCACGCAAGCCCCCACCCGTTGTCGAGTAAGCAGGAGACTTCCGTGTCGGCGTACGCGATCGTCAAGACTGGCGGCAAGCAGTACAAGGTGGCCGTCGGCGACGTCGTCGAGGTCGAGAAGCTCGAAGGCGAGCCGGGTACCGAGCACACCTTCCCCGCAGTCCTTTTTGTGGACGGTGGCGACGTCACCACGGACGCCGACGCGCTGGCGAAGGTCTCGGTCACCGGCAAGGTCGTCGAGCAGACCAAGGGTCCGAAGATCCGGATCCACAAGTTCAAGAACAAGACCGGCTACCACAAGCGCCAGGGTCACCGGCAGAAGCTGACCCGCGTCGAGGTCACCGGCATCTCCAAGTAGGACTTTCTCCGGATCTTCGTCAGAAAGAGGATTGAGCCATGGCTCACAAGAAGGGTGCGTCCAGCTCCCGCAACGGTCGCGATTCGAACGCGCAGCGACTGGGCGTCAAGCGTTTCGGTGGTCAGGAAGTCAACGCGGGCGAGATCTTGATCCGCCAGCGTGGCACCAAGTTCCACCCCGGCGTGAACGTCGGCCGCGGCGGCGACGACACGCTGTTCGCTCTGGCCGCCGGTGCGGTCCAGTTCGGCGAAAAGCGTGGCCGCAAGACGGTCAACATCGTGCCGTCCGAAGCCTGAGTTTCGGCTTCAAGCTAGACCTCTGACGAGGGGTGGGCCGGAATATCCGGGCCCACCCCTCGTTTGTTTTGTGTATCCCCTTTCTTTCGCGAGTGAATAGAGGCAAGTCATGGCGTCCCGGTTCGTGGACCGCGCGGTGATCCATCTGGCCGCCGGTGACGGTGGGAACGGCTGCGCCTCGGTGCACCGCGAAAAGTTCAAGCCCCTCGGCGGCCCGGACGGCGGCAACGGCGGCAACGGCGGCGATGTGCTGCTGGTCGTGGACCCGAACGTCCACACGCTGCTCGACTTCCACTTCCGTCCGCACGCCCGCGCCGGCAACGGCAAACTGGGCCAGGGTGGCAACCGCGCCGGTGCGGCGGGGGAGACGCTGGAGATGCGGGTCCCGTCCGGCACCGTCGTGATGACCGAGGACGGCGAGATCCTGGCCGACCTGGTCGGCCCCGGCACCACGTTCGTCGCCGCGCAGGGCGGCCGTGGCGGTCTCGGGAACGCGTCGCTGGCCTCCAAGGCCCGCCGGGCGCCCGGGTTCGCGTTGCTGGGCGAGCCGGGGGAGGCCCGCGACCTCGTCCTGGAGCTGCGTTCCGTCGCCGATGTCGGCCTGCTCGGCTTCCCGTCCGCGGGCAAATCGTCGCTGATCTCGGTCCTGTCCGCGGCCAAGCCGAAGATCGCCGACTACCCGTTCACCACCCTGGTGCCGAACCTGGGCGTGATCACCGCCGGGTCGACCGTGTTCACCATGGCCGACGTGCCGGGGCTGATCCCCGGTGCGAGCGAGGGCAAGGGCCTCGGCCTCGACTTCCTGCGCCACATCGAACGCTGCGCCGTGCTGGTGCACGTCATCGACTGCGCCACCTTGGAACCCGGGCGCGACCCTGTGTCCGACATGGACGCTCTCGAAGAGGAACTCGCCCGCTACACCCCGAGTCTCGGCGGTGACCTCGCCGACCGGCCCCGCGTGGTGGTGCTCAACAAGATCGACGTCCCGGAGGCCGCCGAACTCGCGGAGTTCGTGCGCCCCGAACTGGAAGCCCGCGGTCTCAGTGTGTTCGAGATCTCCACGGCGACGCGGCAGGGGCTCAAGGAATTGACCTACGCGCTCGCCGCCGTGGTCGAGAAGTACCGCGCCGACCAGCCCGTACCGGAGCCGGCGAAGGTCGTGCTACGCCCCGTGGCGGTCGACGACGTCGGCTTCACCGTCGAGCACGACCCGGAGGAGGAAGGCGCCTTCATCGTCCGGGGTGTCCGTCCCGAGCGGTGGATCCGCCAGACGAGCTTCGGCAACGACGAGGCCGTCGGCTACCTCGCGGACCGGTTGCAGCGGCTCGGCGTCGAGGAAGCGCTGGCTCGCAAGGGCGCCGTACCGGGGAGCCCGGTCACCATCGGCGACGTCCAGTTCGAATGGGAGCCGTCGACCCCGGCGGGGGTCGCGGTGCACCTTTCGGGCCGCGGCACGGACGTGCGGCTGGAGAACACCAGCCGGATCGGTGCCGCCGAGCGCAAGGAAGCCCGCCGGATCCGCCGTGACGGCCCGGACGGTGTCGAAGACGAGACGGACGACGAGTGAGCTCGGCCCGTGGTGTGATCGCCGACGCGAAGCGGGTGGTCGTCAAGGTCGGTTCCTCCGCGCTGACCACCGCCGGCGACGGTCTCGACGTCACCAGGCTGGACGCACTGGTCGACGCGATCGCCGACCGGGTCTCCCGCGGCACGCAGATCGTGCTGGTGTCCTCGGGAGCGATCGGCGCGGGACTCGCGCCGCTCGCCCTCGGCAAACGACCGCGTGATCTCGCCACCCAGCAGGCCGCGGCCAGCGTCGGGCAACTCGCGCTGGCCCACGCCTACGCCGAGTCGTTCGGCCGGTTTTCCCTGACGGTGGGCCAGGTTCTGCTCACCTCGGACGACGTCGTGCGCCGTGCGCACTACCGCAACGCGCAGAACACCTTCACCCGGCTGCTGGCCCTCGGCGCGGTGCCCGTGGTCAACGAGAACGACACCG
The DNA here is from genome assembly GCF_055588925.1 of Amycolatopsis sp. NPDC041971. Taxonomy (NCBI): domain Bacteria; kingdom Bacillati; phylum Actinomycetota; class Actinomycetes; order Pseudonocardiales; family Pseudonocardiaceae; genus Amycolatopsis; species Amycolatopsis sp. NPDC041971. The sequence continues at coordinate 48,810 of NZ_JBVJCE010000016.1, forward strand.
TGGCCACCGAAGAGATCCGCTTCGGCGACAACGACCGGCTGGCAGCGCTGGTGGCCCACCTGATCGGCGCCGACGCCCTGATTCTGCTGTCCGATGTGGACGGTCTGTACGACGGGGATCCCCGTGACGGCGCGACCCGCAAAATCGCGGAGGTCGCCGGGGACTCCGATGTGGACGGCATCACCGTCGGCATGTCGAGCTCCGGGCTCGGTACCGGGGGCATGGTCTCGAAGCTCGCCGCGGCGCGCACCGCCGCGGGCGCCGGAATCCCGGTCCTGCTCGCCGCCGCTTCCGAGGCCGCGCGCGCCCTCACGACCGCCGAGGTCGGCACGGCGTTCGCCGCCGCGGACTCCCGGCTCTCGGCCCGCCGGTTCTGGCTGGGCTACGCCGCGGGCGCGTCCGGGAAACTGCATCTCGACGACGGCGCGGTCGCGGCCGTCGTCCGCCGCCGCCGCTCGCTGCTCGCCGCCGGGATCACCGGCGTCGACGGCGACTTCCAGGCGGGCGACGTCGTCGACCTGGTCGACCTTCGGCAGCGGACCGTGGCGCGCGGCGTCGTGGCCTTCGACGCGGGCGAACTGCCCGACCTCATCGGCCGTTCCAGCCACGACCTCCCCGCCGAACAGCGGCGCGAGGTCGTCCACGCGGACGACCTCGTCCCCCTTCGACGCTAAGGCGCCAGCCCCCACCGAAGTCGCCAGTCCGGCGGGATCCGGAAGGCGCAGGCGAACAGCAGGGGACCTTTGCTATCGCTTCCCCGGATCGGCGAGGTGGCCGACGAGCCGTGCCAGCTGCTCGCCGTACGCCTCGGCGAACTCGGCCGAGTCGGGGTCTTGACCCGAGACGGCTCGGACGATCCGGGGCAGGGCCAGCGCGGCACTGGCCGCGGCCATGAAGATCACCAGCAGGAACGCCGGGTCGAGGTCGGCGGGAAAGTCGCCCGCGGCCTGACGCGCCCGGACGTACTCCACCTGCCGTTCGAGAAATTCGCGCTGATCTTCTACGCCGATCGCGCCGTCGGTCAGGTTCTCCCAGAGGAGCAGTTTGGCGAGGTCATGGTCCCGGGCCCCTGACTGGACGAAGAATCGGACCACCTCGGCGAACGGCCTGTCGTGGTCGGAGACCGCGGTGTAGCCGTCGTACATCGTCGCGGTCAGCGCGTTGTACAGCCCTTCCTTACCGCCGAAGTAGTACGAGATCAGCTGCTTGTTCACCCCCGCCTTCGCGGCGATCTCGCTGACACGTGCCGCGGCGTAGCCCTTCGCGCCGAACTCGGCCTTCGCCGCCTCCAGGAGCTGCGCCTTGGTGCGCTCGGGATCGCGCTGGCGTTCGACGGGTGCGCGGCGTGGGCCGCGCGGGACGGCTTCGGACATGGGATCACCTTAGCCGCTGACTCTTTCAAACGTTTGGTTGACTTAATTACCCATACGGTTGATAGTAGTGGACGGCGGAGAGAGGAGAACTCATGACCACGAGAATCGCGATCATCGGCGGCGGAACGGGCGGGCTCTGCCTGGCGCAAGGATTGCGCAAGGCGGGAATCGACGTGTCCGTCCACGAGCGCGGCCACACCCGGACCGAACGCCTGCAGGGCTATCGCGTGCACATCAACCCGCACGGCTCGGCCGCACTGCACGAATGCCTGCCGTCCGAACTCTGGGAACGTTTCCTTGCCGCCACCGGCACCACGAGCGGCCCGTTCACTTTCGTGACCGAGCGGTTGCGGGATCTGATGGTGCTCGACAGCGAGTTCACGTCGAACTCCGATCCCGCGTCGAATCACCACTCGGTCAGCCGGATCAGCCTGCATCAGCTGCTGTCCCACGGGCTCGACGGAGTTTTGCGACATGGCAAGGAGTTCGTCGGCTACCGCCGCGAGGGCGAGATGATCGTCTGCGAGTTCGCCGACGGCAGCACCGTCGAGGCAGACCTGGTCATCGGCGCCGACGGGGCCAATTCCCGGGTGCGCGGAGAGTTCCTGCCCGAAGCCGGCCGGGTGGACACCGGGATCGTCGCGATCGCGGGCAAGCACCCGCTGAACGACGAGACCCGCAAGCGTTTGCCTTCCCGGCTCACCGACGGCCCGAGCATGGTGATGCCGCGGACCGGTGCGGGACTGTTCAGCGCGCCACACGAGCTGACCGGCGCTTCGTCGGTCGACGACGAGACCGTCGATCACGACCCCGTCCTGTTCGACAACACCTCGAGCTACATCATGTGGGCGTTCGCGGCGGACAACCGGCGTTACCCGGAGAATTTGTCCTTATTGGACGGTGAAGCGCTGCGGGCCTTGGTGCTGGACCTCATCGACGGCTGGGATCCCGCGTTCAAGGAACTGGTCGCCGGCTCGCCCGGAGGGACCGTGTCCCGGCTGCCGATCTTCACCTCGAAGCCCGTTGAGCCATGGCCGACGAGCAACGTCACCCTGCTCGGCGACGCGATCCACAGCATGACCCCGTTCCGCGGCATCGGCGCGAACACCGCGCTCCGGGACGCGCAGCTGTTGTGCCGCAACCTCATCGAAGCGCGGAAGACCGGCGTGCTGCGTCCCGCGATCGCCGACTACGAGCGGCGAATGCGGGACTACGGCTTCGCGGCGGTGCGCGACTCGGAACGCAGTGCCCGTCAGTTCGTTTCGGAGAACCGGGCAGGCCGCACGATGGCGCGCGGGATGTTCCGCTTCTTCCAGGCGGTCCCTCCGTTGAAACGCAAGGTCTTCAGTGACCACGGCGACTCATAGCCGAGCGGGGGTGGAGATGCCCAGCAGGGACAAGCCCAGCGTCAGCGTCTTCGACGTGAGTTCGGCCAGCAGCAGACGAGAGTCGCGGATGCCGGGACCTTCCGCGTCCAGTACCGGGCACAGTTCGTAGAACCGCGAGAACACGACAGCGGTTTCGTACAGGTAGGTGCACAGCTTGTGGGGGAGATGGCCGGCGGTCGCCGCGCCGACCGCCTCGGGGAAGCGGGCCAGTGCGAGCGCCAGTGCCCGTTCCGCGGGATGGCCGAGCAGGATCCGCACTCCGATGAGGTCCGATCCGCCCTGGTCAGCACCGAACGGATCCGGGCGTTGGCGTACTGCAGGTAGACCGAGGTGTTCCCGTTCTTGGAGAGCATGCGTTCCCAGGAGAAGACGTGATCACGCTCGCGATCGCCGGAAAGATCCGCGTACTTGAGCGCGCCGATCCCGACCGCCCTGGCGACCTCTTCCCGTACCTCGGGGGAGAGGTCGCCTCGGCTCTCGATCACCTCCGCGGCATGGGAAACCGCCTCGGTGAGCAGATCGAAAAGACGGACCGATTCACCCGCCCGGGTCTTCATGGCGCGGCCGTCTTCGCCGAGTACCGAGCCGAACCCGATGTGCTCGGCCCGATGCTCCTCGCGGAGCCAGCCGGCGGCCCGGCAGACGGCGAACACCATCGCGAAGTGCTGTGCTTGTGGCGTTCCGACGACGTAGAGCAGATCGGTGACGCCGCGTTGTTCCGTCCAGTAGCGCAGGGTCGCGAGGTCGGTGGCGGCATAGCCGTAACCGCCGTCCCGCTTCCGCACGATGAGCGGTAGCGGCTCGCCTTCCCGGTTGCGGAAACCGTCGGGAAAGACACACACCGCTCCATCGCTGATCTCGGTCAGCCCGGCGGTGGTCAGATCGTCCACGACCGCGGCGAGGAGCGGGTCGTAGAAGCTCTCGCCGTAAACGTCCTCGCTCGACAGGCCGATCCCGAGAAGTTCGTAGACCTGGCTGAAATGCCTGGTCGACTCGTCGACCAGGCGCCGCCACAGCGACAAGGTCTCGTCGTCACCGCCTTGAAGCAGCACCACACGCTCCCGCGACCGGGTCGCGAAGTCCTCGTCGGTCTCGAACTTCGATCGGGCGGCTCGATAAAAGCCGTTGAGGTCTCCGATCGTGTAAGGACCCGACGGGCGTTCGTCGAGCAGATGCTCGATCAGCATGCCGAACGGCGTGCCCCAATCGCCGAGATGGTTGTGCGGGATCACTTCGTGCCCGGCGAACCGCGACAGCCGGGCGATCGCGTCACCGACGACGCTCGACCGGAGATGGCCGGCGTGCATTTCCTTCGCCACGTTCGGGCTGCTGTAGTCGATGGCGATCCGCCGCGGTCGCGGCGTCACCGCGACACCCAGCCGTGGAACACCGTTGAGCGCGGCCGTCCGCTCCGCCAGCCAGGACGAGCGCAACGTGAAGTTGAGGAAGCCCGGCCCCGCGACCTCCGGCGGCTCGGCGATATCGGCGACGTCGAGCCGTGCCGCGATGTCGGCGGCGATCTCCCTGGGCGGTTTGCCGAGCCGTTTGCCCAGGCTCATCGCGAGATCGCACTGATAGTCGACCCCGCTCTGCGAGGAGACCCGCACCAATGCGGACGGCGGCTCGAGGTCGGTGACGCGACGGAGGGCTGCCACCACGCGTCGCGCCAATTCCTCGCTCACATCGCCGAACAACACGGTGTCCCCCCTTCGCACTCGTCGTAGGAGCGCGAGGGTAGGCACCTCACCACGTCGTCGGCGACGGAGTTTTCAGCGCAGGTCGCTGCCCTTGGTCTCCGGCAGGGTCCGGATGACGAAGAACGCGATCACCGCTCCGGTGGCCACATACCAGAAGAACAACGTCGACAATCCGGCGTCGGAGAGCGCGGTGAGCACCAGGGGAGCGGTGCCGCCGAACAACGCGACGGTCAGGTTGTACCAGGCGCCGATGCCCAGCCCGCGGAGTTCGGTGGGGAACAGTTCACTCATGACCGCGGGCACGATCGACGTCAGCGCCGTGTACAGGCAGAGCCCGACGCAGAACACGACCAGCAGCCCCGGCAGCCCCGGTTGGACCAAAGTGGACAGTGGGACGATGAGGATCGCGGTCGCCGCCGACCAGAAGAGCATCTGTGGCTTTCGGCCGAAACGGTCCGACAAAGCACCCATCGGGTATTGAAGCGCGACGAACAACGCCGTCGCGATCGACAACGCGAGGAACACATCGACGTCGTCGGCCTTGCGGGTCTTGACCGCGAACGAGGGCAGGGCGCTGAAGAACGTGTAGTAGCAAAGGGTCGACAACATCGAGAAACCCACGAGCTGCGCGACGGCTCGCGGATGCTCGCGAAGAGTGGCGCGCAATGGCCGCTCGACCCGGCGCGCCGTCGACTTTTTCGCCTCGAAGATCTCGGTCTCGGCGAGGCTGCGCCGGAGCCACAGGCCGATGATGCCGAGAACACCGCCGAGCAGGAACGGGATCCGCCAGCCGTACGCGGTCAGACCCGCCTTGGACATCGTCCGCGCGAGCACGAACCCGAGGAGCGAGGCGAGCAGGACGGCGGAACCGGTCGAGATGTAGAAGAAGGCGGAGTACCGCCCACGGCGGCTGGGCGGTGCGATCTCACCCAAGTACGCCGAAGCGTTGGAGACCTCGCCGCCGAGCGACAGTCCTTGCGCCACCCTCGCCAGCAGCAACAGGATCGGGGCGAACCAGCCGACCTGGTCGAACGTCGGCAGGAGGCCGATGGCCACCGAACCGCCCGCCATCAGCACGATGGTCAGGATCATCGTCGGCTTCCGGCCCCTGACGTCGGCGAAGCGGCCGAGCAGTATCCCGCCGAGCGGCCGGAAGAAGAAGGCCAACGCGTACGTGGCGAAGGTGTTGATCAGCGCGAGGGCTTCGTTGCCCTTCGGGAAGAACTCACTGGCGAAGTAGATGCTGAAGGTCGCGTAGATGGTCCAGTCGAACCATTCCAGCGCGTTTCCGACACTGGCGGCGAACAGTTTCTTCACCGGCAGCCGGTGCCCTATCCGCTCCGTCGTCGCATCCGCCATCGGCACCTCCGTACTCGCGCGTGGACGGAACCTTGCCAGAAAGTTCCTGCGCGGGAAAGAACCTGTCGAATGCCGGGATCGGGCCCCTCGGTCACGAGGTGCTGGCGAGGGCGAACGGCAGTACCGCACGGGCTCCGGCCTGCCGGAGCAGGCGGGCGGACAACGTCATCGTCCACCCGGTGTCGATGAGGTCGTCGACCAGCAGGATCGGGCCCTCGGCCGCGGCGACTTCGGCGGCGAGCTCGTCGGGAAGGCTCAGGCGGTTCCATAGATCGGCCAGGCGTTGCGCGCTGTTCGCCTGCCGAGGAGGCGGCCCCGCCGAGGTGATGGCGCCCAAGTAGGCCAGCCGTCCGATCGAGGCCAGCTTCGTCGCGAGACTGTGCACCAGCTGAGGCCGGGTGGCGGACGGCACCTCCACCACCGCGACCGGCCGTTCCGTCCACTGCCAGCCCTTCAATACCTCGATACAGGCTTGGAAGACCGGATCGGGGAGTTCGGCGTCCGCCGCGGCCGGGCCGACGAGTTCGCGCAGCCGCGTGCCCCAGCCGACATCGGTGACCCGGCCGACGACCTGGCCGGTCTCGGCCTGCTCGCCCGCCGGCAGCCGCCCGGCGAGCGGGACTTCCAGCCCGGCCATCCCGGTGGGCCACATCTTCCGCGGCGCGACCTCGACCCCCGGACGGCGGAGCCGTTGCCGGGTGGCATCGACGACGTCGTCGGAAATCGTGGTGTCCCAGTGCTTTCCGGTGCAGTTGTCACACCGCCCGCAAGGAGTGGCTTCGGGATCGTCCAGCTGCTTTCGCAGGAACTCCATCCGGCAGCCGGTGGTCTCGAGGTACGCCAGCATGGCGTTCTGTTCGTTGGTCCGCGCCGCGCTCACTCGCGCGTAGCGTTCCTTGTCGTAGCGCCACTCTTCGCCGGTGCCTTCCCAGCCGCCCTTCACCCGGCGGACGGCGCCGTCGACGTCCAGCACCTTCAGGACCATCTCCAGCCGGGAGCGGGAGAGTTCGACGAACGGTTCGAGCGCCGGTGTCGACAGTGGACGGTCCGCGTACGCCAGCGCGTTGAGCACCTGGGTCACCCGCAGTTCGTCCGGGAACGCCAGCGAACCGAAGTACGCCCAGATGTCCTTGTCCTCGTGGCCGGGCAGCAGGATCACTTCGGCGCGATCGACACCACGACCGGCGCGGCCGACCTGCTGGTAGTACGCGATGGGGGAGGACGGTGCGCCGAGATGGACGACGAAGCCCAGATCCGGCTTGTCGAACCCCATGCCCAGCGCCGAAGTGGCCACCAGTGCCTTGACGTTGTTGTTCAGCAGATCGTCTTCGGCCGCCTGCCGGTCCGCCGGATCGGTCTTCCCGGTGTAGGCGGCGACCGGGTAGCCGCGCTCGGTCAGCAAGCCCGCCACATCGTGCGCGGCCGCGACGGTGAGCGTGTAGATGATCCCGGATCCCGGCAGTTCCGCCAGGTGTTCGGCGAGCCAGGCGAGCCGGGCCTGCGACGTCGGCAGCTTGGCCACCGACAGATGGAGGCTTTCGCGGTCCAGGGTGCCCCGCAGGACCAGGGTGTCGCCCCCGTTGCCGATGCCGAGCTGTTCGGCGACGTCGGTCGCCACGCGGTCGTTCGCGGTCGCGGTGGTGGCGAGCACCGGGACGCCGTCGGGCAGATCCTTCAGCAGCGTCCGCAGCCGCCGGTAGTCCGGCCGGAAGTCGTGGCCCCAGTCCGAGATGCAGTGCGCCTCGTCGACCACGAGCAAGCCTGCCGTGGCGGTCAGCTTCGGGAGGACCGTGTCGCGGAAGTCCGGGTTGTTGAGCCGTTCCGGGCTGACGAGGAGCACGTCGACCTCGCCCGCCGCGATCGCGGCCTGGACCTGATCCCACTCCTGCGGATTCGCGGAGTTCATCGTCACCGCGCGGATACCCGCCCTCGCCGCCGCGGAGATCTGGTTGCGCATCAGCGCGAGCAGCGGCGAGATGATCACGGTCGGGCCACTACCGCGTTCCCGCAGCAACGCGGTGGCCAGGAAGTACACCGCGGACTTGCCCCAGCCGGTGCGCTGCACGACGAGCGCGCGACGGCTGTGCGCGACCAGCGCCTCGATGGCCGTCCACTGGTCGTCACGCAGGCGGGCGCCGTCGCCAGCCAACGACTGGAGGAGGGTTTCGGCGCGGTCCCGGAGAGTCGATGTGTCCACGTCCCCACCTCTACCCCATGCCACCGACGAAGTCGCGATCGGCGTGTCGTGAACGGACCGTTCATCCATGGAACGGACTGTAATGTGACTCAGATCACCACCGGTCGGTGGGTCCGGCGACCCGCGCGTGAAGCCGTACGCGCTGTATAGGCTCACGACCCATGTCACCACGCAGGATCGGGGTCATGGGCGGCACGTTCGACCCCGTTCACCACGGGCACCTCGTCGCGGCCAGCGAAGTCCAGTCGCGGTTCGCGCTCGACGAGGTCATCTTCGTGCCCACCGGTCAGCCGTGGCAGAAGTCCGACAGAGTGGTCACCCGGGCGGAGGACCGCTACCTGATGACCGTGATCGCGACGGCGTCCAACCCCGTGTTCTCGGTCAGCCGCGTCGACATCGATCGCGTCGGGCAGACCTACACCGTCGACACCCTGCGCGACCTGCGCGCGGAGTATCCCGACGACCAGCTGTTCTTCATCACCGGCGCGGACGCGCTCGAGCAGATCCTCACCTGGCGCAACGCCGACGAGCTGTTCGACCTGGCGCATTTCATCGGCGTCACCAGGCCCGGCTACCGGCTCAATTCGCAGCATCTGCCGAGCGGGAAGGTGAGCCTCGTCGAGGTGACCGCGATGGCGATCTCGTCCACCGCGTGCCGCGAGCGCGTCGAGGCCGGGGAGCCCGTCTGGTACCTCGTCCCCGACGGTGTGGTGCGCTACATCGCCAAAAAGGACCTCTATCGGAAAGACCGGGGTTCCCGACCGGGTACCCTCGTCGGGCGCACCCGCGAGTAAAGCCATCTGTTTGAGGAGAACTGTGACAGCCACGTCCGAGGCACGAGAGCTGGCCGTAGCGGCCGCCCATGCGGCGGCGGACAAGAAGGCGAGCGACGTGGTCGTGCTGGACGTGTCCGACCAGCTGGTGATCACCGACGCCTTCGTCATCGCGTCCGCGCCCAACGAACGCCAGGTCGGCGCCATCGTCGACAACGTCGAGGAGCAGCTGCGGCTCGGCGGGCACAAGCCCGTCCGCCGTGAGGGCGCCCGCGAGGGCCGTTGGGTCCTGCTGGACTACGTCGACGTCGTCATCCACGTCCAGCACCAGGAGGAACGCTCTTTCTACGGTCTCGAGCGGCTCTGGAAGGACTGCCCGAGGATCGAGGTCGCCGGTCTGGAGACACCCGCCGAGGAGGACCCCGCCGACGCGCAAGGCGCCTCGTGAGTCCGCGGCGGCTGGTGCTCTGGCGCCACGGCGAGACCGATTACAACGCGGCGGGCCGGATGCAGGGGCATCTGGACTCCGCGTTGACCCCGGTCGGCTGGAACCAGGCCAGGTTCGCCGTGCCCGCGCTCGCCCGGTTCTCGCCGGATCTGGTGATCGCCTCGGACCTGCGCCGCGCGACCGACACGGCCACCGTGCTCACGGAGGCCATCGGCGTCCCGCTGCGGATCGACAAACGTCTTCGGGAAACCCATCTGGGTGAATGGCAGGGCTTCACCGGTCAGCAGGTCGACGAAGCGTACCCGGGTGAACGCGCACGCTGGCGCGTCGACGCGACGTGGGCCCCGCCCGGCGGCGAGTCGCGGGTGGACGTCGCCGAACGCGCGATGGAGGTCGTCGCGGACCTGGACCTGCCCAATTCCGACGCCGGCGACGCCGTGCTGCTGGCCGCGCACGGCGGACTGATCATCGCGCTGACCGCGAAACTGCTCGGCCTGCCGGTCGCCTCCTGGCCGACGCTGGGCGGGATCGCGAACTGTCACTGGGTCGAGCTGACCCGGCGCGACGGCAACTGGCGGCTGGCCGCCTACAACGCGGGCATCACCGGCTGATCCATGGCCCCGCGCCTGCTGGTGTTCGGCGATTCCCTCAGCTTCCACGGCCCGGACGGCCCGCACGCCGCCGACGACGCGCGCCTGTGGCCCAACGTCGCCGCTGAAGCGCTCGGTGGCGACGCGGACCTCGTCGCCGGGTTCGGCTGGACCGCCCGCGACGCCTGGTGGTCGTTGATCGGCGATCCGCGTGTCTGGGCCGATCTCCATCACGTCGACGCCGTCGTGCTGGCCGTCGGCAGCATGGACACCCTGCCCTCGCCGCTGCCCACCTACCTGCGCACCGGTCTCCGCTATCTGCGGCCCGACCCGCTGCGACGCGTGGTGCGTAAGGCGTACCTGGCCGCTCAGCCCCGGCTCGCGGTCGCCCTCCGAGGACGCCCGGTGGTCTTGCCGTCGAAGCTCACCGTCCAATATCTCGACACCGCTGTCGGAGCTCTGCGGGTGCTGCGACCGGAACTGCCGATCTTCGGCATGCTGCCCTCCGTGCATCGATCCGACTCGTACGGACGCGTCCACACCGCCCGTGCCGGTGCCGCCGCCGCCCTCGCCGACTGGGGCCGTCGCGCGGACGTCCCACTGCTGGATCTCGAAGCCGTAGTCGGCGAACACGTGCTGAGCGGCCGGGGCAATCCGGACGGCATGCACTGGGGCTGGGAAGGGCATGCCGCCGTCGGCGCGGAGATGGCCCGCCTGATGGCCCCGGTGTTACGCCCCGCGGCAACGTAGGCTGGCTGCCGTGTCGGTCGCCGTAGTCACGGATTCCACCGCCCACCTGCCGGAAGGCTTCGCCGAACGGAACGGGATCCGGGTGGTCCCGCTGCACGTCCTCGTGGACGGCGTCGTATTCCTGGACGGCGTCGAAATGGGTCCCGCGGCCCTGGCCGAGGCGCTCGGCAAACGCAGCCTGGTGACGACGTCCCGGCCGACGCCCGCCGAATTCGTCAAGGAGTTCCGGGCGGCGCTGGCCGAGGGCGCGGACGCCGTCGTGTCGGTCCATCTGTCCCGGGAGTTGTCCGGGACCTGGGAGGCGGCGGTGCTGGCGGCCCAGGAGGTCGGGCCGGACAGGGTGCGGGTGGTCGATTCACGCAGCACCGCGATGGGCCTCGGCTTCGCCGCCTTGCGCGCGGCGAGCGCCGCCGCGGACGGGGCGGAACCGGCCGAAGTGGAGGCCGCGGCGGTCGACGCGGTGAACCGCTCGGAAACCCTGTTCGCCGTCGAGACCCTCGAATACCTGCGCCGCGGCGGGCGGATCGGCCCGGCCGCAGCCCTGCTCGGCACCGCGCTCGCGGTGAAACCGGTGCTCCACATGTCCGAAGGCAGGATTCAGCCGCTGGAGAAGGTGCGGACGATGAATCGCGCGGTGGCTCGCCTGGTCGAGCTCGCCGTGAAGGCGGCTGAAGGCGGGCTCGCCGACATCGCCGTCCATCACCTGGCTTCCCCGGAACGCGCCGTCGAATTGGCCAACCGGCTGGAGGAGTCCATCAGCTGCCCGGAGGGCTGCGTGGTTTCGGAGATCGGCGCGGTCATCGGGGCCCACACCGGTCCCGGTGTGCTCGGTGTCGTGATTCAGCGGGCGGGCTAGGGAAATCCTCCAGCATTCCATACGGCCCTGACGGAAACCGGTGATCCGGTCTCGGTCGGGGCCGGGTTGTCCACAACACCCCACTTGTCCACAGCCCCGGGATTCACCACTGCCGCCCGCCATCCCCGCTCCGTAGCGTCGTTCACGTGTTCGACCAAACCGCCCGTTCACCGGGTCCCTCCGTCAACGCCAGGCTGGCGTGGCTGGCCGCGCAGCTGTCGCCGCCCAGCCAGGGCCCGCCCGTGGGCAGGCTCGCCCGCCGCTGGGTGCCCGCCCGGTTCACGGCGGACGGGATTCCGGTGAACCGGCGGTGGCTCGCCGTGGCGGCCGTGCTGATCGCGGTGGCCGTGATCGTGACCGGCGCGATCGCCTTGTTCGGACACCGGCCAGGGGCGGAGACCCCGCCGCCCCTGCCGTCGGCCAAGGCCGCCGGAGAAGCCCCCGCCGCGGCGGCCAAGGCGCCTCTGGTGGTCAGCGTCGTCGGCCGGGTGCTCAAACCCGGCCTGGTCACGATCCCTCCGGGCGCACGGGTCGCCGATGCCCTCACGGCGGCCGGTGGGCCACAGCCCGGAACGGATCTGACCGGGGTGAACCTGGCCCGGCGACTCGCCGACGGCGAACAGGTGGCCGTCGGCGTCCCCGTTCCGGCCGCGGCCGGAACGGCGGCACCGGTGGGGAAGCTCGACCTGAACACGGCCACGGCCGAGCAACTCGACACCCTGCCCGGGGTCGGTGAGGTGATGGCCAAACGCATCGTCGACTGGCGGTCCGGGCACGGCGGGTTCACCAGCGTCGAGCAACTCCGTGACGTAGAAGGGATCGGCGAAAGCAAGTTCAAGAAGGTCCGGGAATTGGTGTCCGTCGGATGAACCCGTCCGCCGATCCGTCCGAAGTGGACACCGCGTCGTGGCGAGGGCAGGACCTGCGGCTGGTACCGGCCGCGGCGACGGCCTGGCTCGGCACTCTTTCCGGGCTGCTCGGCGGCTGGTGGATCACGATGCTCTGCGGTGCGGCCGCCGTGGTGCTCGCGATCACCGCCGGTGTCCGTGCCCGCCGGACGGCGTCCCGGTGGGTGGTGGGCCTCGGCGCGCTCGCGGTCCTCGGCGTGCTCACCGCCGGTCCGGTGGCGCTGCGGATCCGGGCCGCCGAACACGATGACCTCCGTGCCGCCGCCGCACGGGGGAGCGACGCCACCACGAGGGTGGTGGTCACCGAGCGGCCACGTCCGGTCCGCGGTGCCGGATACGCCGATCGCCGGGCAGGCACCCGCCTGGTGGTCATCGCCGCGACGGTGGACACCGTGGTGACGGGTGAGCGGGTGGTGGATTCGGCCGGCCGGATCCTCCTGCTCGCTCCCGCCGAGGGGTGGACGGACTTGCTGCCCGGGCAGCAAGTCACCGCTTCTGGGCGGCTCGCACCGGCGAAGGGGGCCGAACTCACGGTCGCGGTCCTCTCGGTGCGAGGCCCGCCGTCGGCCCTCGGACCGGCGCCCTGGTGGCAGCGAGCCGCGGAATCGCTGCGCACCGGGCTCCGGGAGCTGTGCGCCGTCCTCCCGGAGGAGCAGGCCGGTCTGGTGCCCGGACTGGTCGTGGGAGACACGAGCACACTCTCACCGCGGGTCGAACGCGAGTTCACGGACTCCGGCATGTCCCACCTGATGGCCGTGAGCGGTGGGAACGTGGCGATCGTCTGCGGCTCGATCCTTCTCCTGCTGAGGGTGCTCCGGGTCGGGCCGCGGACGTCCGCCGCCGCGGCCGCCGCGGGGCTCGCCGGGTTCGTGGTCCTCGCCGGGCCCGCGCCCAGCGTGCTCCGCGCCGGGGTGATGGGGGCGGTCGGGCTGTTGGCGCTGGCCTTGGGACGCCGAGGTTCGGCGCTTCCCGCGCTGGCGTTCGCGGTGGCCGGGCTCGTCGTGGCCGATCCGGCCATGGCCGCGGACTTCGGGTTCGCCCTTTCGGTGCTGGCCACGGCCGGGCTCGTCCTGCTGGCACCGCGGTGGGCCGAGTGGCTGGTCGGACGCGGAGTTCCGGCCGGCTACGCCGAGGGGCTGACCATTCCGCTGGCCGCGTTCGTGGTGACGACACCGGTCATCGCGGGCATGGCGGGATCGGTCAGCCTCGTCTCGGTGGTGACCAACGTGCTCGCCGCGCCGGTGGTCGCCCCGGCCACCGTGTTCGGTGTGCTCGCCACCGTCGTCGGACCGTGGTGGCCGTCGGCGGGCAGGCTGCTCGTCCGCCTGACCGAACCCGAGGCGAGCTGGCTCATCACCGTGGCCCGCCACGGCGCCCGCGCGCCGGGTGCGGTCGTGGACTGGCCGGACGGCTGGTGGGGCGGGTTTCTGGCGGCCGGACTACTCGTCGTACTGCTCGTCGCCGTCCGGCTGCGTCACGCCAGGATCCTGCTGGCGGTCGTCCTGGCCGTCGGACTGCTCGTCTTCGTGCCGGTGCGGGTGCTGGCACCGGCGTGGCCACCGGCGTCGTGGAGTGCCGTCGCCTGCGACGTCGGACAGGGAGATGCCGTAGCCCTCGCCACCGGCGAGCCGGGCAGGGCGGTCCTGGTCGACACCGGGCCGGAACCGGGGCCGGTCGACGAATGCCTGAGCAGGCTCGGCGTGGATCGCGTTCCGTTGATCGTGCTGAGTCATCTGCACGCCGACCACATCGGCGGCCTCGAATCCGTCTTCGAGGGCAGGTCGGTCGGTGCGGTCGCCGTCGGCCCTGGCAGGGCTCCCGCCTGGGCGTGGCAGCAGGTCGCGGACGAAACCGCACGCCGCGGGATTCCCCTGCTGGAGCTGGGGATCGGGCAACGGCTGGACTGGCCGGGGCTGACGCTGGACGTGCTGGGACCTCGGTATGTCACCCGGCGATCGGTCCTCGAACAGGACGGCACGGTGATCAACAACGGTTCGGTCGTCCTGCGCGCCGGGACCCCGGCGGGCCGGTTGCTGCTGACGGGCGACGTCGAGCTCGCCGCGCAGACCGACCTGATGGCCGAGGGTACCGATCTGCACGCCGAGATCCTGAAGGTCCCGCATCACGGAAGTCGTTACACGGCACCGGATTTTCTCAACGCCGTCGCGCCGAGGGTGGCGTTGGTGAGTGTCGGTGCCGGAAACACCTACGGCCATCCGAACAAGTCCACTTTGGACAACCTGGCCGCCGTCGGTGCGTCGATCGCCAGAACGGACACAGACGGCGACACCGCGGTCGTCGCCGACGCGCGGGGACTCGCGTTGCTGCGCCGGGGTGAGCCTCGCGGCCCGCCTCGTTCTTGAGGCGGGCCGGGCGGGGACTCAGATGCCGAGTGCTTCGCGGACCGCGTCGGCCGAGGCGCTGACGGTGGCCTTCGGGCCGATCTTGTCCTCGACGGCGTCGAGGGTCTTCAGGCCGTCGCCGGTGATCAGCAGGACGATCTCCTCGTCCGGGTTGAGCTTGCCGGTCTCGATGAGCTTCTTGGCCGTCGCGACGGTGACACCACCGGCGGTCTCGGTGAAGACGCCCTCGGTGCGGGCGAGCAGCCGGATGCCCTCGACGACCTCTTCGTCGGTGACGTCTTCGATCGCGCCGCCGGTGCGGTTCACCACGTCGAGGACGTAGGGGCCGTCGGCAGGGTTGCCGATCGCGAGCGACCGGGCGATCGTGTCCGGCTTGACCGGCTGGACGACGTCGTGGCCCGCGCGGAAGGCCGCCGAGACAGGGGAGCAGCCGGTGGCCTGCGCGCCGAACACCTTGTACGGCGTCTCGTCGACGAGACCGAGCTGCCCGAACTCGCGGAAACCCTTGTCCACCTTGGTGAGCTGGGAACCGGAGGCGATCGGCACCACGATCTGGGAGGGAAGCCGCCAGCCGAGCTGTTCGGCGACCTCGAAGGCCAGCGTTTTGGAGCCTTCGGAGTAGTAGGGCCGGACGTTCACGTTGACGAACGCCCAGCTCTCCTGCTCGGCGGCGAGCTGGGTGGCGAGCCGGTTCACGTCGTCGTAGTTGCCGTCCACCGCGATCAGGTCGCCGTCGTACACGGCGGTCGTGAGGATCTTCGCGCGCTCGAGGGTCTTCGGGATCAGCACGACCGACCGCCAGCCGGCGCGGGCCGCCGCGGCGGCGACGGCGTTGGCCAGGTTGCCGGTCGACGGACAGGCGAGCACGTCGAAGCCGAATTCGCGGGCGGCGGCCAGCGCGACAGCGACCACGCGGTCCTTGAACGAGTGCGTCGGGTTGCCGGTGTCGTCCTTGACCCAGACCTTCTTGGCACCCAAGGCTTTCGCGAGCCTGTCGGCCTGGATGAGCCGGGTGGCGCCGGGTTCGGTGTTGGGGATTTCTTCGACGTTCGAGGGAACGGGAAGGAGTTTCTTGTAGCGCCAGATGTTCTTCGGTCCGGCTTCGATGTCCTCGCGGCGCACGCGGCCGAAGTCGTAAGCGACTTCCAGCGGCGAGAAGTCCTCGGCGGAAACGAATTCGGGGGCGAGCGGCTGCCGGTGTCCCTCTTCCTTCGACACCAGTTCGACGGCCGGTCCGAGATCCGGGGTCTTGGTGGTGGAGGTCGTGCCGAGGGTTGCGGTCATCGCGAGGTTCCTTCCTCATCTGCCCCGCCGTGGCGGGCCGGAATTGGCACCGTGTTCGTCAGCTATCCCGCGATCGCGGAATGACAGGCTGACGCCGGTTGCCGGGGCTTCGTCGGGCCGTTCCCTCTGCCCCTCTGGATGAGCGGTATTCGATTGTCGGCACGCGTGTGATCGCGTCGCCTCGCCAACACCGTACGACATGAGGCTCAGGTGAGGCCACCGTGCCCGGAACACATCACCGGACAAAGCACACGAGAGGACGAGTGGCAGGATCGTCACCGTGACGACGCAAGCTTCCGCCCCATCGCCGCTGGTCCTGGTTCTCGGTGAGGAAGAGCTGCTGATCGAACGCGCGGTCCGCAGCGCTTCGGACGCGGCCAAAGCGGCCGACCCGACGGCGGATCTCACCCGGATCCGGGTGTCGGACCTCACAGTCCCGGCACTCGCGGAGATGGTGAGCCCTTCGCTGTTCGCCGAAGAGAGGGTGATCGTCCTCGAATCCGCGCACGACATTTCGCAGGAGCTCGCCGACGGGGTGATGGCCTACGTCAAAGCGCCCGCCGATGGCATCGTGCTCGTCGTCGTGCACAGCGGAGGCGGCCGGAGCAAAGCCGCGAAGGGACTTCCCGCCGCCTTGAAGAAGGCTGGGGCGGAGGTCGTCGAGTGCCCGAAACTGACCAAGGCCGCTGAGCGGGAATCCTTTGTCCGCAACGAGGTCCGCCGGGTCGGCGGGAAGATCGACGGGGCGGCCGTGCTCGCGCTGATCGACGCCGTCGGCTCGGATCTGCGGGAGTTGTCGTCGGCCGCGACCCAGCTCGTCGCGGACGCGGGCGGAACGGTCGACGAGCAGGCGGTCCGCCGCTACCACCGGGGCCGCGCGGACGTGAACGGGTTCGCCGTCGCCGAGAAGGCCGTCGCCGGTGACAAGGCCGCGGCGCTCGAGTCGCTACGCTGGGCGATGCAATTGGGCGTGCCGCACGTGCTGGTCGCCGACGCTCTCGCCGACGCGGTCCGGACGATCGCGCGGGTGTCGGGTGCCGGTCGCGGGAATCCGAACCAGATGGCCGGCGAGCTGGGGATGCCGCCGTGGAAGGTACGCAAGGCGCAGGGGCAGGCCCGCGGCTGGGGTCAGGACGGGCTCGCCACCGCGATGCGGGTGGTCGCCCGGCTCAACGCCGAGGTCAAGGGGGTCGCGGCCAACCCCGAGTACGCGTTGGAGCGTGCCGTCCTGGAAGTCGTCGACGCCCACGGCACAAGCCGCTGAACATGGCGAAGGGCCCCGGCGACTCGCGTCGCCGGGGCCCTTCGAAAGCCGATCAGAGAGAGTTCGCGCGCTTCGCGAGCGCGGACTTCTTGTTGGCGGCCTGGTTGGCGTGGAGAACGCCCTTGGTGACGGCCTTGTCCAGCTTCTTGGCCGCGTCCTTCTGCAGCTCCAGGGCCTTGGCCTTGTCGCCGGCGTCGGCGGCCTCGCGGAACTTGCGGATCGCGGTCTTCACCGAGGACCGGATCGCCTGGTTGCGCTGACGCGCCTTCTCGTTGGTGGTGATGCGCTTGATCTGCGACTTGATGTTGGCCACGTGGGCGCTCCTCTTGCATCTCTCGGTGGTTTCGCCGCCGCGCTGTGACCGGCCCAGCGCGCTCGCGAGAGCGGCGCGGGTTTCCTCCATGACGGAATGCCACACGACGGTGAAAGGCAAGCTTAACAGCCGCCCCGGGGCTGCTCGCGGCCACCTGGGGAGGGGTGCTTCCGGTACCGTGAAGATCGTAGTGCCTAGGGTTCCGCCGCCTGCCTGTTCCGCGAAACACACAATCAGGGCAGAAGGGACAGGTCCGAGCGGCACCATCGGCGGAGCCGGAAGCGCCGCCGTTCATCTGACGGGACAAAAGCCTGGAGGACCGGTGTTTTCCGCTTGGGCGGAAAACGGGAAAGGTCCGCCGTGAACGCCACCGCTCTGTCCTTGGTCATCATCGCCGCCGTCATCCACGCGGGCTGGAATCTGGCGGCCAAGCGGATCCGCCGTGGCGGAGCCCGGTTCGTGTGGGCTTATTACAGCTTCTCCGCGATTCTTCTCTTGCCCGTCATGGCGGTCGCGCTGGCACTGGCGCCGCAACGTCCACAGTGGACTTGGCTGTTCGCCGCCGTGGTCACGGCGGTGTTCCACGTCACCTACGGGATCGTCCTCCAACGGGGTTACGCAGTCGGTGACCTGTCCGTCGTCTATCCCGTCGCGCGCGGTACCGGACCGCTGCTCTCGGTGCTCGCGGCCGTCGTGCTGCTCGGCGAGCGGCCGGGGGCGCTGGGCCTGATCGGCGCGTTCCTCGTGATCGCCGGGGTGCTGGTCATCGGCACCGGGCGCGCCCCGGCGCACGCCGACGCCGACGCCCGCCTCGCTCGCCGCAAAGGTGTGCTCTACGGGTTGCTGACGGGGGGCACGATCGCCGCCTACACCCTGTGGGACGCGCATTCGGTCACCGGCTTCGGTGTCCCGCCGATCATCTATTTCGGAACCGGCGCGATCGTGCAGAGCCTGCTCATGACGCCGTACGCGCTCAAGGACCGCGAGGAGGTGGCCTGGCTGTGGCGCGAGCACAGGCGCGAAATCGTCATCGTCGGCCTGCTGTCACCGGTCGCCTACCTGCTGGTCCTCTATGCCCTCCAGATCGCCCCGGTGAGCCTCGTCGCACCCGCGCGGGAGCTCAGCATCGTCTTGGGCGGCCTCGCCGCCTGGCTGGTCCTGGGGGAGGCGAACGCCGTCCGCAGGCTGGCCGGGTCCGCGGTGGTGCTGGCGGGGATCACCGCGATTGCGATGGCCTGAACCCATCCGGTAGGGATGGGGTCATGGACGTGCTGAGCAGCAGGGTGCTGATCCACCCGAAGGACCTCGAGGTGTCGACGGCGTTCTATCGGGACACCCTGGGCCTGGCGATCGACAAGGAGTTCCCCGGCGGGACGGTGTTCTTCGCCGGGAACGGGTCGATCGAGATCGTCGGTACCGGGAAGACCGGACCGACCCCTGACGTCGCCTTGTGGCTCCAGGTCCGGGATCTGCCCGCGGCGATCGAGGAGCTCGCGGCGAAGGGCTTGGAACCGGTCCGCGGGGCGCGTCGTGAACCCTGGGGGCTGGACGAAGCGTGGATCGCCGATCCGGACGGCACCAGGATCGTGCTGGTCGAGGTGCCGCGTGAGCATCCGCTGCGCACCGACCCGCGTTAGGACCGCGGCTTGATCGCGCGCAGCTGAGCGGCGAGTGAGGCACCGAAGCCCGGCGGGTCCCAGGTCCAGGTCTGCAGGTCGGTGAAGCCGGCGGTGGCCGCTTCGTCGGCCAGCTCGTGCCGGGAAACCGGCAGCCACTTCTCGTGCGAAGACAGCAGCAGCCTGCCGCCGGGCCGCAGCACGCGGAACAGTTCGGCGAAACCGGCCGCCCGGTCCTCCCAGAGCTGCACGTTGTTGACGCTCAGGATCACGTCGACGCTCTCGTCGGGCTCACCGGTGGAGTCCGCGGCACCGCGCCGTAGCTCCACCTTGTCGCCGCAGCGGCGACGGGAGCGAGCAAGCATCTCCGGGGAGGGGTCGACGCCGATCGCGCGGCCCGCGCGTTCGGCCGCGGCCTGGAGGCCGACTCCCGGGCCGGGGCCCACGACCAGCGCGGTTTCGCCGGACTCGATCGACGCCAGTTCCACGACGCGAAGTTCGGTGGCGGCGTTGCCGTGCGCCATCGCCAAGCCGCCGAACCGGCCGAGCAGTCCCCTGGGATGGCCGAACGTGCGATCAAGCATTTGGGACAGTGAAGTACTCATACTTCGAGGGCACCACAGCTCACCACGTGCCGCATCGGGGATGACCCCCACTCGCACCCGGACCGGCATGGGACCATAGAGGTGGCACACCCCGACCTTCGCGAGGAAACCCGTTGACGACGTTCGCCGACACGACCTTCACGCCCCCGGAGCTCATCCGGAACTTCTGCATCATCGCGCACATCGACCATGGCAAGTCGACCCTGGCCGACCGGATGCTGCAGCTCACCGGCGTGGTCGAGGAACGGGCCATGCGGGCTCAGTACCTCGACCGAATGGACATCGAGCGGGAACGCGGGATCACCATCAAGGCGCAGAACGTGCGCCTGCCGTGGAAGCTCGACGGGCAGGACCACGTCCTGCACATGATCGACACCCCGGGCCACGTCGACTTCACCTACGAGGTCTCCCGCGCGCTCGAGGCGTGTGAAGGCGCCGTCCTGCTGGTCGACGCCGCGCAGGGGATCGAAGCGCAGACGCTCGCCAACCTGTACCTCGCGCTGGAGAACAACCTCCAGATCATCCCGGTGCTCAACAAGATCGACCTGCCGTCCGCGGATCCGGACAAGTACGCCGCCGAGATCGCGCACATCATCGGCTGCGAGCCCTCGGACGTCCTGCGCGTGTCCGCCAAAACCGGTGTCGGTGTCGGTGAGCTGCTCGACGCGGTGGTGAAGCAGGTGCCCGCGCCGCAGGGTGACGCCGACGCCCCGGCACGGGCGATGATCTTCGACTCGGTGTACGACACCTATCGGGGCGTCGTGACCTACATCAGGGTCGTCGACGGCAAGATCACGCCGCGCGAGCGGATCAAGATGATGTCCACCGGTGCCACCCACGAGCTCCTCGAGGTCGGGATCATCTCGCCGGAGCCCAAGGTGAGCAAGGGGCTGGGCGTCGGTGAGGTGGGTTACCTCATCACCGGGGTGAAGGACGTCCGGCAGTCGAAGGTCGGTGACACCGTCACCTCCGAGCGCCAGGGCGCGAAGGAGCCGCTCGCCGGTTACCGCGAGCCGAAGCCGATGGTCTACTCCGGTCTGTATCCGGTGGACGGTTCGGATTACCCGGACCTGCGCGAGGCCTTGGACAAGCTCCAGCTCAACGACGCCGCGCTGGACTACGAGCCCGAGACGTCGGTGGCGCTCGGCTTCGGGTTCCGCTGTGGCTTCCTCGGCCTGCTGCACCTCGAGATCACCCGAGACCGGCTGGAGCGGGAGTTCGGACTCGACCTGATCTCCACCGCGCCGAACGTGGTCTACGACGTGGTGCTGGACGACGGCAAGGAGATCCACGTCACCAATCCTTCGGACTGGCCGACCGGGAACAAGATCGACAAGGTGCTCGAACCGGTCAGCAAGGTGAGTATCCTGGCGCCGTCGGAGTTCATCGGCACGATCATGGAGCTGTGCCAGAACAAGCGCGGCACGCTGCTCGGCATGGACTACCTGTCCGAGGACCGGGTCGAACTGCGGTACAACCTGCCGCTGGGCGAGATCATCTTCGACTTCTTCGACACGCTGAAGTCGCGGACGCGCGGTTACGCGTCGCTGGACTACGAGGAGGCCGGCGCGCAGGCGGCGGACCTGGTCAAGGTGGACATCCTGCTTCAAGGCGAGGGCGTCGACGCGTTCTCCGCGATCGTGCACAAGGACGACGCCTACAACTACGGCAACCGCATGGTGAACCGGCTCCGCGAGCTGATCCCGCGGCAGAACTTCGAGGTGCCGATCCAGGCCGCGATCGGCGCCCGCATCATCGCCCGTGAGACCATTCGCGCGATCCGCAAGGACGTGCTCGCGAAGTGCTACGGCGGTGACATCTCGCGTAAGCGCAAGCTGCTGGAAAAGCAGAAGGAAGGCAAGAAGCGGATGAAGACCGTCGGCCGGGTCGAGGTCCCGCAGGAGGCCTTCGTCGCCGCACTGTCCACAGAGGACTCCGGCAAGAAGAAGCAGTAACGGCACGCGAAAAGGCCGCCCGGATCACGATCCGGGCGGCCTTTTCGCGTCAGCGATTCCCGCTGATGCGGTTCGCCGTGACGAAGACGGCGACGCGGCGTTCGGCGGCCATCACGCGGTCGTACTCGTCCCAGTCGTCGTGGGTCCCGGTGGCAGCGATGAACACGTCGCGCAGCAGCTGGGGGAGTCCGCCCGGGTCGAAGTCCGGGTCCGGGTCGTCCGGGCCGATGAGGTGGACGGTGCCCTGGACCGCCGCCCATTCCCAGCCGCGGCGGAAGGTGATCGTGGCGTGGCCCGCCCGGCGGAAGAGGGCGAGCTTCTTCGCCCCGCCTACGGCGACGAAACCGACCCCCGGCGCTTTCGTGACGGGGTCTTCGATCACCCCGGCGTTCACCACCGACGAGTGCACGGTGCCGTCCGCGCGGACCGTCGAGACGGTCGCGAGTCCGTTTTCGCGCAAGGAAAGAGTGCGGACGAGTTCGAGATCGGCGGCCATGGATCCACCGTAGCCCGCCCGGCCGGTGCAAGGGGCCGAGCGGGCGAGCGGAGGGGGTCAGCAGGTTCCGTTGTCCCGCCAGACGCCCCATTGGCCGCCTGCGCCGGGTTCTTCGCCCTGCGTCCACCATTGCGCCGTCCATTTGTGCCCGTTGTGGGAGATGGCGGCCCCGCCGGTGTAGACGGAAGCGCGGTCCCACGCCGGGAGCGAACAGGTGCCCGGATTGCCGGATCCCGTCTCCCAAGGCACCTGGCTCGACGCGTAGTAGCCGATACCCTGCGCCTGCCAGCGCGGGGCCTGTGCGCCGAGGCGTACCCGGAAGGCGTTCCAGTCGTGGGTCGACCACGGCGACCAGCCGAGTTCGGCGTGCGCCGGGAGCCGAGGGAAGGCCAGGTAGTCGATGTTCGCCGGGGTCACCACGGTTTCGGTCCACAGCGGGGATTCGACGCCGCGGACGGCGGATTCGGGCACCCCGGAGAGGTAGGCGCCCGGATTCCAGTTGTAGGCGTCCTGGACCTCGATGTAGCCCGCCCACGAGAGCCCGATCGGCGTGCTGGAGTTGTACTTCATGTCCAGGTACGCCTTGTTCGCCGGCGACAGGATCACCTTGCCGCCGCGGGCGACGGCGTTCGCAACCTCCGTGCTGGAGGTCGTCGTGCCCCAGAACTGCGGGGTCGCCGTGGCGGGCAGGGTGGCCTTGCCGATCTCGTGCCAGCCGACGACCTGTTTACCCGCGGCGGCCACCATCGGCAGCACCCGGTTCATGAACGCGCGGTAGTCCGCGTCGCTGGTGGCCTGGGCTTCGTCGCCGCCGAGGTGGAAGTAGGGCCCGGGGGTCAGTGCCGCGATCTCCCGGATGACGTCGTTGACGAAGGTGTAGGTGATCTCTTTCGAGATGCAGAGCGAGCTGTAGCCGACGGCGGTGTCGGTGCGCAGCGGGGGAGCGGTGTTGTCGCAGTTCAGTTCGGCGTACGACGCCAAAGCGGCGTTGGTGTGCCCGGGTATGTCGATCTCCGGGATGACCGTGATGAACCGCGAAGCCGCGTAGTTCACGATCTCGGTGTATTGGGCCTTGGTGTAGTAGCCACCGGCGCCCCCGCCGACCCCGGTGCTGCCGCCGTAGGTGGCCAGCCGCGGCCAGCTGTCGATCTGGATGCGCCAGCCCTGGTCGTCGGCCAGGTGCAGGTGCAGGTTGTTGATCTTGTACTGCGCCAGTTGGTCGATGTAGCGCTTGACCGTGGCGACCGGGTGGAAGTGCCGGGCGACGTCGAGCATCGCACCGCGGTAGCCGAAACGCGGGTAGTCCAGGATGTCGGCGCCCGGGATCGTCCAGGGGCCTTGCTGCACCGTGGAGCTTTCGATCCTGCCGGGCAGCAACTGTCGCAGCGTCTGTACGCCGCCGAAGAGGCCTTGCGCCGTCGTCGCGCGGAGGACGACCGAAGCGGACGTCGAGTTCAGCTGATAACCCTGGTCCCCGACGCGGGCGTCGGCGCCGGACAGCAGGAGCGAGATGCCGTCGGCGGGCGTGCCCGACGGCGCGTCGGAGACGGGCAGCGGGAAACCGGTGGAGGTGCGGAAGATCCCGGCGAGGTAGTCGCCGACGGCTCTGGCCTGTGCCGAGCCGGCCTGGGTGTAGATCTTGGTGTTCGCGGTCAGGGGGTGGTCGGAACCGGTGACCGCTCGGGCCGAGACCGGGACCGGAACGATCGCCTGCAGCGGCGGGGTGGCCGCGTCGGCGACGGGGGCGGCTGCGGTGGTGGCGCCGGCGAGCAGCGCCACCCCGACGACCGCGCGGCTCAGTCGCGCTCTCAAGGTCTTCACCGGGGCCTCCAGGGGACAGGGGTCGTGACCTACGTCACGGCTGGTTCAGATCGTCGCATTTTCGGCGTTAAAGGTCTAGACCACCCATGGGAAAACCTTGGAGTGACTCGAAGGTCACATTTCGTGTCGCCGCGAGGGGACTATCGTCGGATTCGTGTTCGAAGATCTGCGCTTTCCCGTGATCGCGGCCCCGATGGCGGGCGGGCCCACCACTCCCGAGCTCGTCGCCGCGGTGACCGAGGCGGGAGGATTCGGCTTCCTGGCAGGGGGTTATCTGAGCGCCGATGTCCTCGCGGACCGGATCGCGAAGACGGCCGAACTCACCGGTGAGGCGTTCGGCGTGAATCTCTTCGTTCCGGGTGGCTCGGCCGACTCGGCCGAGGCGGCTCTCGGCGGCCACATCGAGCGCTGGCGCGCGGAGGCCGAACGCCATGGCGTCGAGCCGGGCGAGCCGAGCTGGGATGACGACGCTTATGGCGCGAAGCTCGAGGTCGTCCTGGAGCGGAAGGTTCCGGTTGTTTCCTTCACCTTCGGCACGCCCTCGCCCGAGGACGTGGAACACTTGCACGCCAATGGGAGCAAGGTGGCCGTCACCGTCACCAGCCCAGTGGAAGCCGATCAGGCGGTGGCGGCCGGCGCGGACGCGCTCGTGGTCCAGGGATTCGAAGCCGGAGCGCATCGAGGGCTCTTCGCTGACGAGCCCGGAGCCGAAGGCGGGGGAGCGCAGTACGGCGTACTCAGCCTGCTCCGCCTGGTATCGGCGCGGACGGACTTACCGCTCGTCGCGACCGGCGGGCTCGTGCACGGCGCCGACATCGCGGCGGTGCTGGCGGCGGGTGCCGTCGCGGCGCAGCTGGGCACCGCGTTCCTGCGGGCGGACGAGGCCGGGACACAGCCCGCGCACCGGCAGGCGCTCGCGGAGGGAGGCAGGCCGACGGCGTTCACCAGGGCGTTCAGCGGACGTTCCGCCCGGTCACTGGTCAATCGCGCGGTCACGGACTTCTCGGCCACCGCGCCGTCGGCGTATCCGCAGGTCAACAACCTGACCAAACCGATCCGCGCGGCGGCGGGCAAGGCGGGAGACCCCGAAATCATGTCCCTCTACGCGGGACAGACCTACGAACTCGCGGGCTCCGGCCCGGCGGCGTCGATCGTCGAACGCCTCCAGACCGAAGCCCGCGAAGCCGCTACACGTTTGAGTCGTCTCCGCTGACCTGCTTCGCGTCGCCGTTGTTCGCGTTCATCGCGGAGTGACGGCGGCTATAGACGAAGTAGATGATCAGGCCGAGGACGAACCAGGCCGCGAACCGCAGCCAGGTGTGGTAATTCAGGAACGTGATCAGCCAGATCGAGAAGACGATGCCGATGATCGGCACGACCGGCATGCCCGGGGTCTTGAACGTCCGCGGCAGGTCCGGCTGCTTGTAGCGCAGCACGATCACCGCGATGCAGACCACTACGAACGCGAGCAGGATGCCGATGTTCGTCAGTTCCGCGGCCTCACCGATGGGCAGTAGCCCGGCGATGATCGCCGACGCGATGCCGAGCACCCAGGTCATCCGGCTCGGCACCTTGCGTACCGGATGGGTCTTGCTGAACCACTTCGGCAGCAGGCCGTCGCGGCTCATCGAGTAGCCGACGCGGCTCGCGCCCATGAGGAAGGTGAACAGCACGGTGGTGATACCGATGATCGCGCCGACCGCGATGATCAGGCCGAGCCATTTCATCCCTACACCGGCGAAAGCGCTGGAGAAGGCCGCTTCGCTGTCGATGTCCTTGTAGTTGACCATCCCGGTCAGGACCAGGCAGGCCAGCACGTAGAGCACCATCGAGATGGCGAGCGAGTAGATGATCGCCTTCGGCATGTGCTTCTGGGAGTCGGTCGATTCCTCGGCCGCGGTGGACATGGCGTCGTAGCCGAAAACAGCGAAGAAGACCGTCGCGGCGCCGGCGAACGCGCCGCTGAGGCCGAACGGGAAGAAGTTCGAGTAGTTGTCGGTGTTGATGTGGAAGACACCGACGACGATCACCAGCAGGACCAGACCGACCTTCAGATAGACCAGCAGCGTCTCGAACCGGGCGGCGTTCTTCATGCCTTGGTTGAGGATGAAGGCGATCAGCAGGCACAGGAGGACGGCGAACAGGTTGATCTTGTAGGAGCCTGCCGCGACCTCGCCCTTTTCGGTGCCGGGGGCACCCAGCATCCAGACCGGGAGGTCGATGTCGAGGTAGCCCAGCAGCTCGTTGAAGTAGCCGGAGATGCCGATCGCGACCACCGCCACGATCGCGGTGTACTCCAGCAGCAGGTCCCAGCCGATGAACCAGCCGACGATCTCGCCAAGCACGGTGTAGCCGTAGGTGTAGGCCGATCCGGCGCGGGGGATCAGCCCGGCGAACTCGGCGTAGGAGAACGCGGCGGCCGCGCTGGCGATCCCCGCGATGAGGAAGGAGATGAGCACGGCAGGGCCGGCCTTCTCATTCGCGACCGCGCCGGCCAGGGAGAAGATCCCCGCCCCGATGATGCCGCCGACCCCGATCGCGGTCAGCTGGCGCAGGCCCAGCGTGCGCTGGAGCCCACCGCCGCCGTCACTGAGTTCTTGGATCTGCTCGATCGGTTTGCGTCGGAATATCCCGGATCCCGAGCCCAGGCTGCGCGGTGCGGACATCGTCGTCTCCCAACAGGTTGTGCCCTTCGGACTGGGTCACAGTCCGAGAGGCACGGTAGCGGGAGTCGGGACTTCGCACCTATCCGGCGACGGTGTCCTCGCTCACTTCGGCGGCAACGCGGGCGGCGATCTTCGACGGCCTGGACGCGCCGGCGGAGAAGTAGGTGAGCAGTTCCGAGATCTCGACGGGGTCATCCAGCTGCGGGCAGTGGCCCCAGTCCTCGCGCACCATCAGCCTGCTGTGCGGGACCAGCGCGTGCAGTTGCCGTCCGGAGGCGGCGCTGACCAGCTTGTCCCTGCCGCAGACGACCACCAGGAGCGGGACGCGGATCTCTTCGAGCCGGTACGCGTCCGCCAGCTCTTCGACCAGTTGCCGCGCCTGTTCCAGCCGGGTGGTGGTGGAACGGTAGTCCGGGAACAGTGACGTGAACCGGCGCACCTGCTCGGCGTCCGCGGCCGTCGCGTTGGCGTACAACAAGCGGGGGACGACCTGCTCGGCGACGGCACGTACGAGGAAGCCGGGGATCGGCAGCGGGAGGGCCGAGTACATCCGCAGCGGCAGCGGGTAGCGGGCCACGGTACGGATGAGCCAGCTGTCCACGAAACCGGGCGCGGCGATCGAGATCACGCCCGCGACCGGCAGCCGATGGTTCTCCGCGGCGCGCAGGCCCATGGTGCCGCCGAGTGAGTTGCCGGCGAGCACCACCGTGCCGAGAACGGCCTGTTCCTTGATCACGGCCGCGGTGAACGCGTCCAGCTGCGGCAGCAACGAACCCGGCCGCAGGGGCTGAGCGTCACCGAATCCGGGCAGATCGACCGCGACCGCCGGAACACCGGCGGCCGCGAGCAGCTCCAGAACCGGGCGCCAGGTGTCGGCACTGTCGCAATAACCGTGCAGCAGCACCAGCCGCGGCGTCGTCGGCTTGGCGTGCGCGCGTGCGGCGGCCCGCTTGCCGAGCACCCGACGGGGAGGACGGTCGGCCGATTCCATCGGCTGTGGCCCGACTTCGAGCACTCTGGTGCGAACGCCGGCGTAGCGCCGGAACGAGACGCGGATCGGGTCGGTGTCGGTGGTGTTCCGGCCCCCGGGGTCCGCCGGTTCGGGCCGCTGCGATGCGGTCATCTTTCCAGGCTAACGGCGAGAGGTCGGATTTTGGTCGAACTTTGGTCGTGAAAAGCTCCCTGAGTCATAACGTTCTTGACACTTGACAAGACTACGAAATGCCTGTTCGACCTGCGGGGAACGTGTCGAAGTGCGCTTGTATGCGCGCTTGATCGCGATGAGGGGGAGTGCCCACCCCTCCGATCAATGCGTGAAGACCACCTTGCCTGAAGTTTCCCCATCGAGCATGTTCTTAAACCCGGTTTCGGCTTCCGCGAAGGGCAACTCGGCGCCGATCTGCGGGCGCACCCCGGTGAGCTCCAGGTAGCCGAGGAGGTCGGTCAGTTCGTCCCTTGTCCCCATTGTCGAACCCGCGATACGTAGTTGCAGAAAGAACACGCGCTGCAACTCCGCGTGAGCGTCCGGGCCGCTGGTCGAACCCGAAACGACGATGATCCCGCCCGGTTTGAGCGACTTCACCGAGTGGGACCAGGTAGCCTTCCCGACTGTTTCGAAGACCGCGTCGACCCGCTCCGGCAGCCGCGCGCCGGACTCAAAGGTCTGATGTGCGCCCAGGCTCTCGGCCAGCGCACGCTTCTCTTCGCTACGCCCGGTCACCCAAACCCGGAATCCGGCCGCACACCCGAGTTGCACGAGAGCGGTCGAGACACCACCGGAGGCGCCCTGGACGAGCATGGTCTGACCCGGCCGCAACCCGGACTTCACGAACAGCATCCGGTACGCGGTCAGCCACGCCGTGCCCATGGTCGCGGCTTCCGCGAAGGTCAGGCCCGCCGGCTTCGGCACGACATTGCGGGCCGGAACCACGACCTGCTCGGCGAAGGTGCCCTGGTGCTTCTCGGTGAGCAGGGTGCGTTTCGGGTCGAGGGTGTCGTCGCCCTGCCAGCCCGGGGCGTTGATCACGGAGTGGATGACGACCTCGGTGCCGTCGTCGAGGGTGCCCGCGCCGTCGCAGCCCAGGATCATCGGGAAATGCTCGGGTTTGATGCCGACGCCGCGCAGCGTCCACAGGTCGTGCATGTTGAGGCTGGCGGCCTTGACGTCGACCCGCACCCAGCCTTCGGGTGCGTCGGGTTCGGGTCGCTCGCCGATCACGAGCGAGTCCAGCGGCTTTTCGGCGTTGGGTTCGGAAGCGTAAACGGCGAACATGTCAGCAACCTACCCCGGCCCTTCCCGCGGGACCACTGGCCCACGAGCGTAGGCTCACAGTCGTGTTCAACGGGCTTGCTGACTGGTGGGACGGCGTCGAGTTGTGGCTCGCGCAGGCCCCGTTCCCCGTGCAGTTCGTGCTGGTCATGGCGGTCGTCGTACCGTTGTGCCTGGTCGCGGCCTGGGTGCTCGACACGGTCTTCGGCAAGGTCGCCCGGCTCTTCGGCACGGCCCGCGATGCGAACGACTCCGACCGGCCGTCCTAAGCTGGCACACCATGTTCAACCGTAGGCGGATCACCGCCGCCCTGATCGGCCTGATCGTGCTGGTGCTCGCAGGCTGGTTCGTCAAGGACGGCATCAGCGGTGACGACACGAAGAGCGCTCCGGCGAGTTCGTCCGCGCCGTCGGGCGCCGCCGCGACGAGCCAGGCGAAGGGCATGGTCGCGGGCGAGGACTCCGGTCTTCCGGTCAAACCGCTCACGGGACTTCCCCCGCAGGCGTCCGACACCTGGCGGCTCATCCAGGCGGGCGGGCCGTACCCGTATCCGCGCAACGACGACGTGACCTTCCAGAACCGGGAGAAGGTCTTGCCTGCCAAGGCTTCCGGCTACTACCGGGAGTACACGGTCAAGACGCCGGGCAGCCCGGATCGCGGGGCGCGGCGGATGGTGACCGGCTCCGGCAAGGAGTTGTACTACACCGAGGACCACTACAACTCCTTCGTCGTAGTGGACACCAGCCGATGAGCGCGGCGAAGGAAGCGGCGGACAAGGCGTTCGCCCGCGGTGCGCGTCCGCATCTGATGGACGGCGGCAAGACGGTCGACAAGGCTTCGACACTCGACGCGATCGCGGAGGCGTTGTCCTTCCCCGATCACTTCGGGAAGAACCTCGACGCGCTCTACGACTGCCTCACCGACCTGTCCTGGCTCGCGCCGGGTGAGCACGTGCTCATCTGGACCGGTTCCTCGATGCTCCGGGAGCGCGATCCGAAGGCGTACTTGGCCATCCGCAGCGTGCTTTCCGACGCGCAGCGGGCGCTGGGGCCCTCCGGTGAGCGGACGGACTCCCGGCGCCTCACCGTCGTCCTGCCCGACTGAGACCTGAAGGGGCAACGGCTTGGGCGCCGCCGCGGCCCGATGTTCCCGATGTCGCATCGGGGACGCTGAGCGTCTCCAATGCGACATCGGAACCTAGCTTTCGGGAACCCAGTTCGGCTTGCGCTTCTGCGCGAAGGCCGTGATGCCTTCCTGGCCCTCTTCGCTCGCGAAGAAGCCCGCGGAGAGCTTGTTCATGGCCTCGAAGCCTTCGCTCGGTGTCGCCGGGCGAGGCTTGCTGAGCAGTTCCTTCGTCGCCGCGAGCGCCTTCGGCCCGCCGAGGGCGAGCGCCTTGACGTAGCGGGCGGCCTCGCCGTCGAGTTCGTCGGCGGGGACGGCCGAGTTCAGCAGGCCGATCTCGACGGCGCGCTTCGCGTCGAAGGTGTCACCGGTCAGGAACAGTTCGTGGGCGGCGCGGGCGTTGAGCCGCGGCAGCACGGTGAGCGAGATGACGGCGGGCACCACGCCGATCCGCACCTCGGAGAAGGCGAAGGTCGCTTCGTGGACGGCGACGGCGATGTCGGTCGCGGCCACCATGCCGATACCGCCCGCCCGCGCGGGCCCCGCCAACTTCGCCACGACAGGTTTCGGGCTGGTCCACAGCTGCTCGAGGATCTTGGGGAACTCGTTGACGCCCTGGGCGCCCGCGCCGGCGCCGCGGGCCTCCTTGAGATCCATGCCCGCGCAGAACACCGGGCCGGTGTGGGTGAGCACGATGACCCGCACGGCGTCGTCCGCCCGTGCCTTGTCCAGCGATTCGCTCAGTTCACGCCGCAGCTGGGCGGAGAGCGCGTTGCGGTTGTGCGGGGAGTCCAAGGTGATCGTGGCGGTGCCGCCCACCACGTCGTAGTGCACCAGTTCGTCAGCCATGCCTCACCTTCGCATGGGCGAAGTCGGGCCGGGCAGTGGCCTGCGCCACCATCTCCAGGACGGTGGCGCAGGCACGGGTCCGCCGATCGTCGTCGTCGTGAAGGTCGGGCTCGGGTTCGGGAAGCACGACGTTGAGGAACACGTCGAAAAATCTCCGTTCCCCTACGCGAGGCGTGATGGAACGAGACCCTCGAAGATCGGTATCAGGCGTCCGAACGGGACGAAGCCGCTCTACTGTGCCGACAAATCAGGCGGCGAGCCGGGCGGCGGCGGCGTCGTAGCGGTCCAGGACGAGCCCGGCGATCCGCGGATCCGGTCCCAGCGGTCCGGCGACGATCACCGACGGGTCGGCTTCGCGGGCCAGTCGCGCGATCCGGTCCGGCAGCAGCCCCGGTGCGAGGAACCAGCCCGCGACCGCGAGCCGCCGTGCGCCGTTGAGCCGCAGTCGCGCGATGGCGGCGGGCACGTCCGGCTGCGCGGCGCCGGCGAAGGCGGGCGTCGCGAGCAGCCCGCGGCGCAGGTGCCAGCGGGTGGTGATCCCGGCGACCGCGTCGTTCGCCGCGACGTTCGACGAGCCGACACCCGCCAGCAGGACACCCAGCCCTGGATCGTCCAGATCTGCGCCCGCCTCGGCGAGCCGGTCCAGCGCGACCGTCTCGATCAGCGGGTCGATGCCCAGCACCCCGGAGACCCGCACGTCGAGGCCCGGGCAGTCCGCGGTCGCCTCGGCGACGAGCGCGGGCAAATCGACCCGGGCGTGGTACGCGACGCCGAGCAGCAAGGGCACCACGACGATCTCGCGGTGTCCCTCGGCGTACAGCCCGCGCAGGGCATCGGTGAGCAGCGGCTCCGAGAGATCCAAAAAGGACTCGCGGATGTCGAGATCCGGTGCCAGCCCACGGGAGAGCTCGAGCAGGGCGCGGATGGTCGCGGCGGACCGCGGATCGCGGCTGCCGTGGGCGACGGCGACCAGTGGCGGAGTGAGGCTTGGGGTCATGCGAACCTTTCGCCGACGAGTCCGGCCGCCAGTGTATCGCCGTCCTTCGGGTCGATCACCAGGAAAGCGCCCGTCCGCGGGCTGACGCCGTAGTCGTCCACGCCGATCTCCTCGGCCAGCCGCAACGTGACCCGGCCGATGTCGTTGAGTTCCAACGTGCCCGGATCGTCCACACTGGACAGGGTCTGCTCGTCGAAGCGGGCGTGGAGTTCGCCGACGAGCGCCTGCACCGTCCGCGTCCCGTGCTTCACGAGCACCCGCGCGCCCGGCTTCAGCGCTTTGGCCGAGAGCCAGCACAGGGTCGCGGCGATCTCGTCGGTCACCATCGGCTGACGGTCGGCGGCGGAGATCAGGTCGCCCCGCGAGATGTCGACATCGTCCGCCAGCAGCAGAGTCACCGAGGTGCCCGCGCCTGCTTCGGCGAGCGGCCCGTCGGCGGTGTCGATGCCTTCCACGCGGCTGCGGATGCCTTGCGGCAGCACGACGATCTCGTCGCCAGGCCGGACGGTGCCCGCCGCGATCTGCCCCGCGTACCCGCGGTAGTCGGGGTGGTCGGCCGTGCGCGGCCGGATCACGTACTGCACCGGGAAGCGGAACGCCGAATCGTGCGGATCCGGCGCCACCGGCACGGTTTCCAGATGCTCCAGCAGCGTCGGGCCGGAGTACCACGGGGTCTTGTCCGACTTCTCCGCCACGTTGTCGCCCACCAGCGCCGAAACCGGCACCGCGAGCACGGAACCCCGTTCGTAGCCCAAGGAGGCGGCGTGCTCGGCGAACTCCTCGGCGATCACGGTGAACGTCGCTTCGTCGTAGCCGACGAGGTCGATCTTGTTCACCGCCAGCACCAGGTTCGGGACGCCCAGCAGGGTGAGCACCGCGGCGTGACGGCGGGTCTGCTCGATGACGCCCTTGCGCGCGTCGACCAGCAGCACGGCCAGCTGCGCGGTGGACGCCCCGGTCACCGTGTTCCGCGTGTACTGCACGTGGCCCGGGGTGTCCGCGAGCACGAAACTGCGCCTCGGCGTCGCGAAGTACCGGTACGCCACGTCGATCGTGATGCCCTGCTCGCGTTCCGAGCGAAGGCCGTCCACGAGCAATGAAAGGTCCGGAGTGGACAGTCCTTTGTCGACACTGGCGCGGGTGACCGCGTCCAGCTGGTCGGCGAGTACGGATTTGGTGTCGTACAGGAGCCGCCCGACCAGGGTCGACTTCCCGTCGTCCACACTGCCCGCCGTCGCGAGCCTGAGGAGGCTGGACATCAGAAGTACCCTTCCCGCTTTCGGTCTTCCATCGCCGCCTCCGACATCCGGTCGTCGGCGCGGGTGGCGCCGCGTTCGGTGAGCCGGGAGGCCGAGACCTCGGCGATGACCTCGTCCACCGTGGCGGCGGTCGATTCGATGGCACCCGTGCACGAACCGTCGCCGACGGTCCGGTAGCGCACCGTCAATTCCTTGACGACCTCGTCCGGCCGCGGGCCGCCCCACGGGCCCTCGGTCAGCCACATGCTGTCGCGCTGGTAGACCTCGCGCCGGTGCGCGTAGTAGATCGACGGCAGCTCGACCTTCTCCCGCGCGATGTAGTTCCAGACGTCCGCCTCGGTCCAGTTGGACAGCGGGAAGACGCGGACCTGCTCGCCGGGGCGGTGCCGCCCGTTGTAGAGGTTCCACAGTTCCGGGCGCTGCCGCCGGGGGTCCCACTGGCCGAAGGAGTTGCGGAGACTGAAGATCCGCTCCTTGGCGCGGGCGCGTTCCTCGTCGCGGCGTCCGCCACCGAAGACGGCGTCGAACTTGTGCTCGGCGATCGTTTCGAGCAGCGGCGTGGTCTGCAACGGATTGCGCATGCCGTCGGCGCGCTCTTCGAGCCTGCCGTCGTCGATCCAGTCCTGGACCTTCGCCACGACCAGCCGGAGCCCGTGCTGCTCGACGACCCGGTCGCGGAAGTCGATGACCTCGTCGAAGTTGTGCCCGGTGTCCACGTGCAGCAACGGGAACGGCACCGGCGCGGGCCAAAACGCCTTGATCGCCAGGTGCAGCAGCAGCGTCGAGTCCTTGCCGCCGGAGAACAGGATCACCGGCCGGTCGAACTCACCCGCCACCTCGCGGAAGATGTGGATGGCCTCGGATTCCAACGCCGCCAGGTTGT
Organism: Amycolatopsis sp. NPDC041971; assembly: GCF_055588925.1. Classification (NCBI taxonomy): domain Bacteria; kingdom Bacillati; phylum Actinomycetota; class Actinomycetes; order Pseudonocardiales; family Pseudonocardiaceae; genus Amycolatopsis; species Amycolatopsis sp. NPDC041971. Next base: position 82,911 of record NZ_JBVJCE010000016.1, read on the forward strand.
CCTGTGCCGCGGCGGCCGCCGGTTCGAGCGTGGTCATGTCGTCCCTTCTCACCCGTGCAAGCCGCACTCGGTCTTGCCCTGTCCGGCCCACCGGCCGCTGCGCGGGTCCTGACCCGGAGCGACCTTCGCGGTGCACGGCGCGCAACCGATCGACAGATAACCGATGGACACCAACGGGTTCTCAAGGATCCCGTGCTCGTCGATGTAGTCCCTGAACTCGTCGTCGGACCACGGCGCGATCGGGTTGATCTTCACCAGCCCGTTGCGGTCGTCCCAGGTGACGATCGGGGTGTCCGCGCGGGTCGGCGCGTCGACCCGGCGGACACCGGTCACCCACGCCGAGTACTTCGCGAGTGTGTTCCGCAGCGGCACGACCTTGCGGAGCCGGCAGCACTGGTTCGGGTCGCGCTCGTGCAGCTTCGGGCCGTACTCGGCGTCTTGATCGGCGACGCTCTGCTCGGCCTCGGCGTTGACGATCCGCACCCCCGGGTACACCGCCTGCACCGCGTCACGGGTGCCGATGGTCTCCGGGAAGTGGTAGCCGGTCTGCAGGAACAGCACGTCGACGTCGGATTTGACCTGGGTGGCCAGATCGATGAGGACGGCGTCCTGCATGTTCGACGCGACGATGAAGTCGTCGCCGAAGGTCTCCGCGGTCCAGCGCAGGGCCTCGGTCGCGGTCGCCTCGGCGAGCTCCCGCGAAGCCCGATCGGCGAGCGTCTTGTAGTCGGCAGTGGCGGTCATCCTGGTGACACCTCCGGAAAGGACAGTCCGAGGAACTTCACGGTGAAGACCCGGCGGCAGGCCGAGCACAGCCAGGAGCCGCCTTCTTCCGGCCGCAGGTCTTCATCGCCACAGAAAGGGCAGTTGTACGGCGTCGCTCGTTCGGTCACTGCAGAACGCCTTCTTCGGCCCGCAGGACCCATTGGGCGAACCGCTCACCGGGTTCGCGGCCGGCGAGGTAGGCCCGCACGAGCGTTTCGACATACGCGGTCAGCTCCGACGCGGTCACCTTGTGGCCGCGCAGTTTCCGGCCGAATCCGGCGTCGAGGCCGAGCCCGCCGCCGAGGTGCACCTGGAAGCCTTCGACCTGCTTGCCGTCCTCGTCGGTGACGATCTGGCCCTTGAGCCCGATGTCGGCGGTCTGGACCCGGGCGCAGGAGTTGGGGCAGCCGTTGAGATGCACGGTCACCGGGTTCTCGATCTCGGCCTGGATGTCGGCGAGGCGTTTCTCGAGTTCGGTGACCAGGTCGATCGCGCGGGCCTTCGTCTCGACGATCGCGAGTTTGCAGAACTCCAGGCCGGTGCAGGCCATGATCCCGCGCCGCCACGGCGAAGGCTCGGTCTGAAGCCCGAGCTCGGCCAGTTCGGTCTTCAGCCCGTTCACCTCGGCCTCGGGGACGTCGAGGACCACGAGCTTCTGGTGCGGGGTCAGGCGGACGCGATTCGACCCGGCCCGCTCCGCGGCCTTGGCGACCGCCAGCAGGGTGGCCCCGGAGACGCGGCCCGCGATCGGCGCGGCGCCGACGTAGAACTTCCCGTCGATCTGCGGGTGCACGCCGACGTGGTCGATCTGGGTGGCGGGCGACTCGGGTGCCGGGCCGTCGGTCAGCTTGCGCTTGAGGTACTCGTCTTCCAGTACCTGGCGGAACCTCGCCACACCCCAGTCCTTCACCAGGAACTTGATCCGGGCGCGGGCGCGCAGCCGCCGGTAGCCGTAGTCGCGGAAGACGCTGATCACGCCTTCCCAGACGTCGGGGACCTCGTCGAGCGGGACCCAGGCGCCCAGCCGCTGCCCGATCATCGGATTGGTGGACAGGCCGCCGCCGACCCAGACGTCGAAGCCGGGGCCGTGTTCGGGGTGGTTCACGCCGACGAAGGCGACGTCGTTGATTTCGTGTGCGACGTCCTGCTGCCCGGAGACCGCGGTCTTGAACTTGCGCGGCAGGTTCGAGTAGCGCGGGTCGCCGATGTAGCGGCGCTTGATCTCGTCGATCGCGGGCGTGCCGTCGATGATCTCGTCGGCGGCGATGCCGGCGACGGGAGAGCCGAGGATGACACGCGGGCTGTCGCCGCAGGCCTCCATCGTGGTCATCCCGGCCTTCTCCAGCTTGGCCCAGATCGTCGGGACGTCCTCGATCTGGATCCAGTGGTACTGGATGTTCTGCCGGTCGGTGATGTCGGCGGTGTCGCGCGCGTGGGTCTGCGAGATCTCGGCGAGCACGGCCAGCTGGTCGGTGGTCAGCGCGCCGCCGTCGAGCCGGACCCGCAGCATGAAGTAGCGGTCGTCGAGCTCTTCGGGCTCCAGCGTCGCCGTGCGGCCGCCGTCGATCCCCGGTTTGCGCTGGGTGTAGAGACCGAACCAGCGGAACCGGCCGCGGAGGTCACCCGGGTCGATGGAATCGAAACCGCCGCGGGCGTAGATGTTCTCGATCCGGGCCCGGACGTTGAGCGGGTTGTCGTCCTTTTTGGACCGCTCGTTGGGGTTCAACGGCTCGCGGTAACCCAAAGCCCACTGCCCCTCGCCCCGTTTCTGTTTGACCCGGGGCGTGCGGGCAGGGTTTTCGCGCGTGGGCGACGACATGGGAGTCCTCCGGCAGATCGTGGTGGTGGCGGGGAGTCAGCGGTTCGTCGCACAGAGCGCGCTCGCCACGCGACGGAGATCCACGTGGCGGCGTGCCACGAGGGTGATTCCGGCGCGGGTCATTGATTCAGCGTGCCACGCGCCCACTATGTGGTCCAGGCCGGTCCGAATGCTGGGAACACCGTCCGAGCTCGGCTGTTTTCACTGGTCAGGGGGCTGTTTCAGAGGTCAAGCCCGGGTTCGCGGCGGGCATTGTGACGCAGAACGCGCACGGTTCAAGAAGGGAGGACGCGGTCCACGATGACCCGGATGACGTCCTCGTCGGTGACGTCCGCGAGCACCTCCGGCAGGGTTAGCCGTTCAACGGTGAGCCCGGTCAGCGCGAGGTACATCAGCAGGACCTCGGCGCGCCCGCCCGGCATCCCCGCCGCGACGTGCCAGTCGACGCTCATGTCGATGCCCTCGCGGATGGTCTTGGTCAGTTCGGCCGAAAGATCCGGGCGCCGGGTGGCTTCGAGCCGGAGTTCGAGCAGGGCGAGATAAGGCTCGCGGTGAGCGGTCAGCCGCCCCATGAGTTCGCCGAGCAGGACGCCGACCCGGTCGTGGGACGGCGTCTCGGCCTGCGGGTTCGCCATCACGTCGGCCGGTGCCGACAACCGTTCGTGCACGCGGACGCCGACCTCGCCCAGTAGCTGGTCCCGGTTGCGGAAGTAGTTGGATGTCGTTCCCGGCGGGACATCCGCTTCGACGTCCACGGCGCGGTAGGTGAGACCGCGTGCGCCTTCGCGGGCGAGAACGGTGATCGCGGCGTCGGTGAGCGCGGTCCGGCGCTCCGGATTCTGTCGCATCGGAACATTCTCCTTGCCTCGGTCAAACCACTATGTCTATAGTACTACGCATCAAGTGGTTCACAATCGGGAGGAAACACCAGATGCAACTCAGCGGTTTCGGTGCTTGTGTGCTCGTCGACGACATCGCCGAGACCACCGCCTGGTGGAAGCGGCACATGCAGTTGACGGTGACGATCGAGCTGGACTGGTTCTCCAGCCTCAACGTCGGGGTCCCGGGCTACGAGATGAGCTTCGCGAAGCGTGGTCACAAGGCCACTCCGGAGCCCTGGCGGGCGCAGGAGGCGGCCGGGTCCATGGTCGGCTTCATGGTCGCCGACGCGGCGGCCGAGTACGAGCGGTTGCGCGAGGAGGGGGTCAAGATCGTCACCGAACTCGTGGACGAGGAATTCGGCCAGCGGCACTTTTACATCGAGGACCTGAACGGCTTCCTGATCGACATCATCGAGGTGATCCCGCCGTCGCCGGAGTGGTTGGCCGCCAACGGCTTGGCCTAGTACCGCTTCGGGTGAGTGAGGGCCGCGCCGGGTCGCCGCCGGCGTAGCTCGTCCGTGAAGGCCTCTTTCCCCGGGGAAGGAGGCCTTCACGGCGTGGGGGACACTGGGGTGTGCCCGCGTTGCTGCCCGAAACCACCACACCCGTCGAGTCCGCGCTCCCCGAGAGCGCGCTGGAAGGGCTCGGCACCCGGCCGTTCGGCGTCTACGTGCACGTCCCTTTCTGCGCGACCCGCTGCGGCTACTGCGACTTCAACACCTACACCGCCGGAGAGCTGGACAGCGGTTCATCGCCGCAGTCCTGGCTGGAAGGCCTCAACCGCGAGTTCGACCTGGCCGCGCGCGTGCTGGGGAAGCCGCCCGCTGTCGACACCGTCTTCGTCGGAGGCGGAACCCCGTCCCTGCTCGGCGCCGCCGGACTCCGAAGCGTTCTCGACGCCGTTCGTGACACCTTCGGGCTCGCACCGGACGCAGAGGTCACGACGGAGTCCAATCCGGAGTCCACCTCGCCCGAGTTCTTCGCGGGCATCCGCGACGCCGGGTACAACCGGATCTCACTCGGGATGCAGTCGGCCGCTCAGCACGTCCTGAAGATCCTCGATCGCGTGCACACCCCGGGCCGTCCGGTCGCGGCCGCCGAAGAGGCGCGTGCCGCCGGGTTCGAGCACGTCAACCTCGACGTCATCTACGGAACGCCGGGGGAGCGCGTCGAAGATCTCCAGGCTTCGCTGGACGCGGTGCTGGCGGCCGGCGTCGACCACGTCTCGGCGTACGCGCTGATCGTCGAAGAGGGCACCGCGCTCGCCCGCCGCGTCCGCCGCGGTGAACTGCCCGCGCCGGACGACGACGTGCTCGCCACCGACTACGAGATGATCGACCGCGTCCTCGCTTCGGCGGGATTGCGCTGGTACGAGGTGTCCAACTGGGCGACCTCGGAAGAAGCCCGCTGCCGCCACAACATCGGTTACTGGCGCGGCGGCGACTGGTGGGGCGCCGGACCCGGCGCGCACAGTCACGTCGGCGGCGTCCGCTGGTGGAACGTCAAGCACCCGGCTCGCTACGCCGCGTCCCTCGCCGCCGGGGACTCACCGGCCGCGGGCCGCGAACTGCTGACCGACGAAGACCGGCATCTGGAACGTGTGATGCTGGAACTCCGGCTGTCCGAAGGACTTCTGCTCGACGCGCTCGACGACGACGGCCGGGCCGAAGCCCGTGCCGCCGCCGCCGAAGGGCTGCTCGATCAGTCCGCTTTGGACGGTCAGGAGCGTGCTGTGCTGACCGACCGCGGCAGGTTGCTGGCGGACGGTCTGGTGCGCCGGCTCACGTGAGTGGTGGGTCCGGCGGGCAGGCTTGTTGCTGCGCTGGGCGGTGGAAGCCGGGCGGCCGCAGGTGGTGTCCGGCAAGAAGATGTCGGAGTTGAAGGCGTCCTTGGGGTGCGTCTGGTGCCGCTGTACGCGGCCGCGGTCGCGCTGCTCTGACCCAGCCGACTGCCCGGGCTTCTGGTCAGTGTTCCCAATGGGGCATTGGAGACGCTCGATGTCCCCACTTACGAGGTGCTGGAGGCCAGACCGCGGAGGAACTGGTCGATGGCGAACTCGAACCGTTCCTGCGCGGTCTCCGCGGTGAAGTACTCGCCCGAAGCCAGCAGGTTCGGGAAGGCGCCGGGTGGGAACGACGTCATGTACTCGACCATCCGCTTGCCGCGTTCCTCCTGCTCGGCCAGGTCGATGTCGCCGTGCTGCCAGCCGGCGCCTTCGTAGGCGAAAGCCTTGGCGTAGAGCCATAACGCGTCCGCGGCGAACAGTGCCCGCTTGAGGTCGAGGCCGCCCGCGCGCAGCACCGCGAGCATGGCTTCGGCCTGCTGCAAGGCGTTCGCGCCGACCGGTACGGGGATGGCCCACGCGATCTTGGCGATCCCGGGGAACGACGTCAGCGCGCGCACGTTCTCGCGCAGCAGCTCTTTCGCCTGCTCGACCCACCGGTTCGGGTCGGGTTCGGGGAACGGGCCGAAGGCGAGCACGTGGTCGACCATCAGCTCGTGGAGCTCTTCCTTGTTCGCGACATGGGCGTAGAGCGACGCCGGGCCGGTCTCCAGCGCCTGGGCCACGCGTCGCATGCTCACCGCCTCCAGCCCCTCGGCGGCGAGGAGGTCCAGTGCCGTCTTCACCACGAGCTCCTGGGACAGCACGGGTTTTTCGGCGCGACGCCGGGGCCTGCTCACTTCGTTCGCCTCCTGGTCCGGGGATGCCGGGGAACTCTACTTGACGCGAACATCGTTCGCCTGTAGAACGGTGTTCGTCAAACGAACACTGTTCGTCACACTGGAGGGCACCATGACCGAACGACAGACCGAAGTCCTGGCCGTGTTGAGCCGGCTCGCCGACGCGTGGAACGAAGGCGATGCGGTCGCGTACGCGTCGTTCTTCACCGAAGACGCCGACTACGTGACCTTTTTCGGGATGAACCTGCCGGGCAAGGCGATGATCGAAAGCGCGCACCGCTCCCTGTTCGAGGGTCCGCTCTCGGGGTCGAAACTGATGGCCGGCGGTGGCGAGCCGAAGGTGCGGTTCATCCGGCCGGACGTCGCGATCGTCGTGTCCGGCGGCGGGTCGTCGCTGTCGGGGGGCAAACCGGAGCCGGGCCGGGAATCGACGCTGACGTACGTGCTCGTGGAGGAATCCGGCGGCTGGCGCGTCGCGTCGTTCCAGAACACCCGGGTGAGCGATCCGACCGCGCGGGCTTCGTGAAGCTCCTGGTCGAAGTGTCCGGGTGGTCCCCGCGTCGGTCGCCGAGGTCTTCACCGGAATGGCGGAGGCTCTGCGGGCCCAGCCATACAACTCCGGCTTCGAGATGGACGCGGAGCGTCGTTTCCTCGCGCAGCGGGGTGGCTGGTGGTATCGCGGTGAGTACATCGTCGGAGAGGGCTTCGATCGGATGCTGGGAAACCTGGCCCGGCCCGGCGGCGAAAAGCGTACGCTCGGTTAGGTTCACCTAACCCAAGAAAGGAATCGTGGATGGCCGAGGCGCGGAGAGCGGTATCGGCGACCCGGTTGCGGGTGCTGCGCACCGAGCGGATCACCCCGCATATGGTCCGGATCGTCGCTGGGGGCGAAGAGATCGCCTCGTTCCAGCCCAACGAATTCACCGACGCCTACGTCAAGGTGCACTTCCGGGTGCCCGGTGTCACTTATCCCGAGCCGTTCGACCTGGCGCGTGTCCGCGAGGAACTGCCGCGTGAGCAGTGGCCGCGGATGCGCTCCTACACCGTCCGGGCCTTCGACCCGAACCTCGGCGAACTGGTGCTCGACTTCGTCCACCACGGTGACGAGGGCGTCGCCGGGCCGTGGGCCGCCGCCGCGAAACCGGGCGACGAACTGCTCATTTCCGGACCCGGTGGGGCGTACGCGCCGGGCGAGGAGGCCGACTGGCATCTGCTCGCCGGGGACGAGAGCGCCCTGCCGGCGATCGCCGCTTCGCTCGAGGCGATGCCGGCGGGTGTCCCCGTGCACGCGTTCATCCTCGTGGAGGACGCCGCCGAAGAGCAGTCGCTGACCACCAAGGGCGACGCGCGGATCACCTGGCTGCACCGGAGCCGGGGTGACGATCTCGCGGCCGCAGTCCGCGCGCTCGACCGGCGTGAAGGTGTCGTGCAGGCGTTCGTCCACGGCGAGGCCGGGTTCGTCCGGGACCTGCGGCGTCATCTGCTGGAAGACCGGGGCATCCGCCGCGATCTGCTGTCCATCTCCGGATACTGGCGGATCGGGAAGACCGACGAGGCGTGGCGACTGGAGAAACAGGCCGAGCGGAACGCGTAGCCTCGGTCGCATGATCGAGCTGAAGGTGGACGTCGACCCGGCCGAGGTGGGTTTCGACGCGGAGCGGTTGCGCCGGATCGACAAGCACTTCGACGGGTATCTGGAGCGCAACCGGCTTCCCGGGTACCTGGCCGTGGTGACCAGGAACGGGAAGGTCGCGCATCTCGCGTCGAACGGGCAGCGTGACATCGAGGCCGGGCTGCCGGTCGAGACCGACACGATCTGGCGCGTCTACTCGATGACGAAGCCGGTCACCTCCGTCGCCGCGATGATGCTCGTCGAAGCGGGGCTCATCGACCTCAAGGACCCGATCTCCCGCTGGCTTCCGGAGTTCTCGGAACCGCGGGTCTTCGTCGGGGGCTCGTCGGTGAAGCAGGCGACCGTGCCCGCGGCCGAACCGATCCGCCTCTGGCATCTGCTCACCCACACCGCGGGGCTGACCTACGGTTTCCACCGCACGCATCCGGTCGACATGCTCTACCGCGAGGCGGGGTTCGACTTCGGCACCGCGCCGGGACTCGATCTGGCGGGCGTTTCCGAAGCGATCGCGCGGCTGCCGTTGCTGTTCCAGCCGGGTTCGGAATGGAACTATTCGGTCGCGACGGACATCCTCGGCAGGCTCATCGAGGTCGTTTCCGGTCAGTCACTCGACACTTTCTTCGCCGAGCGGATCTTCACTCCGCTCGGCATGCACGAGACAGGTTTCCAGGCCGCCTCCGGTGATCTCGACCGGCTGGCCGCGCTCTACGTGCCGCATCCGGGCACCAAGGAGCCGTTCCGTCACGACGAGCTGGGCAACGTCGGCCGCGTCGCGCCCTCGTGCTTCTCGGGTGGCAGCGGGCTGGTCTCCACGGCGGGTGACTACCACCGTTTCGCCCAGATGCTGCTGCGCGGCGGCGAACTCGACGGCGTCCGGCTGCTCGGCCCGCGCACGGTGCGGCTCATGGCGACCAACCACCTGCCCGGCGGCGGGGACCTGGAGACCTGCGGACGGACCGGGTTCTCCGAGGCGCCGTACGACGGTTTCGGCTTCGGGCTGGGCTTTTCCGTGCTCGACGACCCGGCGAAGGCCAAGACCCTGGCCAGCGCCGGGGAATTCGCCTGGGGTGGCGCGGCGAGCACCGCGTTCTGGGTCGATCCGGACGAGGACATCACGGTTCTGTTCTTCACCCAGTTGCTGCCGTCGTCGACCTATCCGATCCGCGTCGAATTGAGGAACCTGGTGTACCAAGCCTTAGTGGACTGAGGGGAAGCCATGCGCAGCACGCGACCCGGCTGAGCAACGATCTGCTCGCTCCGCCGCCGGATCACGTGCTGCCACTCTGGAAGCCGCGCGGATGGCGCCCGAGGTGGCGCGCCGGTCCGCGAACATCTTCTCCGACTACGCCGGTTGGCTCACCGACGAGGGCGCCGCCCGCGCTTACCTGGCGTCGAACGGCGCGTGATCCGGGGCGCAGACGGTGCCGCGGGCCGGAAGGCGTCCGTAGGCCAGGTAGGCGTCGAGTGCCGCGTCGACACAGGCGCTGCGGTTCGCGGCGCCGTGCCCCCAGGCGTCCAGCGTCAAGAGCCGGGCGTTGCCGAGGATGCGTTCGGTCCGTTTCGCCCCGGCGTACGGCGTTTCCGGGTCGCCCTTGCCGTTGGCCAGCAGCAGGATCGGCGCGGTCGGCCGGTTCCACGGTCCCGTGTACCGCGCCGGATCGGAGACGGGCCAGAAGGCGCAGGGCAGGGAGAGATACGTGTCGTAGGAACCGAAACCGCGGCTTTCCCGGTCTGCCGCGCGGGCCGCGCGAGGCCAGGCGGCCGGGTCACGCGGGTTCGTCGTGTCCGCGCAGATCGTCCCGCCGCCACCCAACGCGGAATCGAAGGGTGTCGCGATGGCCTTCGCCGCGACGGGTTTCGTCGCGGACTGAAGGAATTCCGCCAGCGCGGGGGAGCGGGCCTCGTCGGTCAGCGCGTTGTGGGTACGCCGGATGACCTCCTGGTAGGTGATGGCGCCCGGCGTGGCTTCGAGCCGGTCGAGGAGCGCGTCGTACTTGGCCCGCAAGTCCGTCCCCGGCTCGCGGAAGGCGCACCGGGTGTCGGCCGCGCACGCGTCGAGGAACGCCTGCAGCGCGCGGTCCGCGTCCCGGAAGCCGCCGAGCCTGGCGCTGAACGGGACGTTCGCGTCCTCCGGACGGTGTCCGGTGGACCAGGCGATCGGATCGTTGACGGCGTCCAGCGCCAAGGCGCCGACGCGATGCGGGAACAGATTGGCGTACACCTCGCCGAGGTACGTGCCGTAGGAGAGCCCGTAGTAGCGCAGGCGTGGCTCGCCGACGGTTTCGCGCAGTCTGTCGAGGTCCCTGGCGACGTTCGTGGTGGACAGGTGCCCCAGTAACGGCCCGGCGTTGCGGCCGCACGAGGCGGCGACCTCCCGGACGTCGGCGAACTGCCGGATCTCCTGTTCGCCGGTGATCGGGAAGTTCCCCAGAACCCGTTTGAGCGGTTCGGTTTCCGCGTCACTGGTGAAGCATCGGACCGGCGTGCTGGCGCCGACGCCGCGCGGGTCGAAGCCGACGATGTCGAACTGCCGGTGCAGGGACGGGGTCTGGAACTTGCTGAAGCGGCCGGGGTTCCCGGGGCCGCCGGGGTTGGTGAAGAGGGTGCCGCGTTTGTGCCTCTGGTCCGTCGCCGGGAGACGGCCGAGCGCGAGGGTGATCCGGGGACCGCCCGGGTCCTGATAGGACAACGGGACCTCGATCTCGGCGCAGTCGTAGCCCGGTGGCGAGCCGGACGGACAGGGACCCCAGGCGAGACCTCGCGGCGCGGCCGAAACCGCGGGCGTGATCGTGACGGCGGCGAGTGCGGTGAGGGTGAGCACAGTGGCGGTGAGCACAGTGGCGGTGCGGATTCTGGTCACCCGGCCAGCGTCTCGTCTCGCGGGCGCGCGATCCCTGGTGCGGGTACCCGGAAAAATGGTGGGGCACGCCCCTCCATGTTCAACGTATAGCGCACCGGGGGGCTTGCGGCAAGACCCCGGTGATGCCGCAGAATCCTCGGCCGTAGCGAGAACAGGCCGAACAGGAGTGAAGATTTGACGGACGTCGACGTGATCATCGTGGGTGCCGGCCCGACCGGTCTGATGCTGGCCGCCGAACTGCGGCTGGCCGGTGCGCGCCCGCTGGTCCTGGAACGGCGGCCGGAACAGGGGAAGACTCCGAAGGCCCACGGCCTCAGCGGGCAGATCCTGGACCTGCTGCACTATCGCGGCCTGCTGGAGCGGGTGCGGGGGCTCGTCACCGACCCCGTTCCGCCGCATCGGTTCCCGTTCGGTGGGGTGCACGTCGATCTCACCCGGTTCGAGGAGCCGCCGCTGAAGGCGCTTTCGGTACGACAGCAGTCGCTGGAACGGCTGCTGGAGGAGTACGCCGCCGAGCTCGGCACGGAAGTGCGTCGCGGCCACGAGGTCGTCGGGTTGCGCCAGGACGACGAGTCGGTGACCGCCGAGGTGCGCGGCCCGGACGGATCGTACGAAGTCACCGCCCCGTACCTGGTGGGCTGCGACGGCGGGCGCAGTCCCGTCCGCGCGATGGCGGGGATCGGATTCCCCGGTACCACCTATCCCGAGGTCAACCGGATCGGGCAGGTCGAGATCCCCGACGGGCTGACCGTCCACGACAACGGCGACATCGAGACGCCGGAACTGGGCCGGATCAAGGCGGGCTTCACCCGCACCGACGCCGGCGTGTTCGCGCTCGGTTCGCTGACGCCGGGGGTCCTGTTCATCCAGACCACGGAGGACGATCCCGGCGAGGTCGACGACGACGTGCCGATGACCATGGCCGAACTCGGGGACAGCATCCGCCGGGTGCTCGGCGGCGACGTCCCGCTGGGCGATCCGGTCCGGCTCTCGCGCTACCAGTTCTCCGCCCGCCAGGCGGAGCGCTACCGCGAAGGGCGGATCCTGCTGGCGGGCGACGCGGCCCACCTGCTGCCGTCCACCGGCACGGCGATCAACGTCGGCATGTCCGACTCGGTCAACCTCGCGTGGAAGCTGGCCGCGGATATCCAGGGCCGGGCGCCGGAAGGACTGCTGGACACCTATCACGCGGAACGGCACGCCGCCGGTGCGCGCGCGTTGGTGCAGTCACAGGCGCAGGTCGCGTTGCGGCGCGGGCACGACGCCGCGGCCGAAGCGCTCCGCGCGGTCTTCCAGGAACTCCTGGACGACGAGCAGGCCGCGCGACGGCTGGCCTCCCACGTCGCCGGGACCGACACGCGTTACCCGATGCCGGGTTCCGGGCACGCGCTCGCCGGTACGTTCGCCCCGGATCTCGCGCTGGAGACCGACCGGGGCGCGACCAGCGTCGCCGAACTGCTGCGTCCGGCGCGGCCGGTCCTGCTCGACCTCGCGGACCGGCCCGAACTCCGCGAACTCGCTGAGGCGGCGAGCGTCGACGTCCACACCGCGAAGGCCGAGGACCGGCCCGCCGACGTCCTCCTGATCCGCCCGGACGGCTACGTCGCCTGGGCGGGCGACACCGACGCCGAAGGCCTGCGCGAGGCCCTCGCCGCCTGGTTCGGCGCCTGACCCCACGCATTTCGTCCTCTGAATGCGGGAGAAACGCATTCAGAGGACGAAATGCGGGTCGTCAGTGGTTGATGACCTCGGAGCCGTACCGCTTCAGGGTTTCTTCCCGTTGATCGTGCATCAGATACAGCGAGAACTGGTCGACGCCGAGCGAAGCCAGCTCCTCCAGCCGTTCCCCGTGCGCCGAAGACGGCCCGAGCAGGCAGAACCGGTCCACGATCTCGTCCGGGACGAAGTCGGTCGACGGATTACCCGCCCGCCCATGGTGCGAGTAGTCATAACCCTGCCGCTCGCGGATGTAGTCGGTCAGCTCGTGCGGCACCGGCCCGGAATCGCCGTACCGCGCCACGAGATCCGCGACGTGGTTGCCGACCATCCCGCCGAACCAGCGCAACTGTTCCCGCTGATGCGCCAGATCGTCGCCGACGTACGCCGGGGCCGCGAGGCAGATCGTGATCCCGGCCGGATCCCGCCCCGCCGCGCGGGCGGCCTCACGGACCGAACCGATGGTCCACCGGGCGATCGCGGGATCGGCGCACTGGAGGATGAAGCCGTCGGCGTGTTCGCCGACCGTCTTCAACGCCTTCGGCCCGTATCCCGCCATCCACATCTCGAGTCTGCCGTTGCGGATCCAGGGGATCTGGACCGGCTTGTCCCGCAACAGGACTTCACGCCCTTCGGCCAGTTCCTTGACCACGTGCATGCAGTCGCGCACGGTGGCCAAAGTGGACGGTGGCATGCCGACCACCCGGTGCGCCGAGTCGCCGCGGCCGATCCCGCAGACGGTCCGGTTGCCGTACATGTCGTTGAGCGTGGCGAAGGTCGACGCCATCACCGACCAGTCCCGGGTGGCCGGGCTGGTCACCATCGGGCCCACGATCATCGAAGACGTCGCGGCCAGGATCTGCGAGTAGATGACGAACGGTTCCTGCCACAGCACGCACGAGTCGAACGTCCAGCCGTAGCGGAAACCCTGATCCTCGGCGGCCTTCATCAGCCGCACGAGGTCGCGTGCGGGTGGGTCGGTCTGGAGAACGATCCCGAAGTCCATCCGGCCACCGCCTCAGTTCAGGTACTGGTTCAGGTCGCGCGAGAGGAATTTCCCGTGCGTCGTACTGCCCGAGAAGCCGGACGGCGACACGACCACACGGCCGCGGGACAGCACCGTCTCGACCTTGCCGGTGATCTCCATTCCTTCGTAGGCCGAGTAGTCCACGTTCATGTGGTGCGTCTCGACCGACAGGGTCTGCTTCGCCGCCGGGTCGTAGACGACGATGTCCGCGTCCGAACCCGCCGCGATGACACCCTTGCGCGGGTACAGCCCGAACATCCGCGCCGGGGTGGTCGAGCAGGTTTCGACCCAGCGGCCGAGGGTGAGCTCGCCCGCCACGACACCCTGGTGCAGCAGGTCCATCCGGTGTTCGACGCCGGGGATCCCGTTGGGGATCGCGCGGAAGTCGCCGCGGCCGAGTTCCTTCTGGTCCTTGAAACAGAAGGGACAGTGATCCGTGGACACCACCGAAAGGTCGTTGGTGCGCAGCCCTCGCCACAGATCCGCCTGATGCGACTTCTCCCGCAACGGGGGAGAGGCGACGTACTTCGAACCCTCGAAATCCGGCTTCGCCAAGTCCTCAATGGACAGATAGAGGTACTGCGGACACGTCTCCGCGAAGACGTTCTGCCCGTTGTCGCGCGCTTCCGCGACCGCGGCCAGCGCCTGGGACGCCGAGAGGTGCACGATGTACAGCGGCGCTCCGGTGACCTTGGCCAGCTGGATCGCGCGCGAGGTCGCCTCGCCTTCCAGCTCCGGTGGCCGGGTGAGCCCGTGCTGCACCGGGTCGATCTTCCCGGCGGCGAACGCCTGCGCGGCCAGCTGGTCGATCGCGATGCCGTTCTCCGCGTGCATCATGATCGTCGCGCCGATCTCGCGTGCCTTCTGCATGGCCAGCAGGATCTCGCCGTCCGTGGAATAGAAGACCCCGGGATACGCCATGAACATCTTGAAGCTGCCGACCCCGCCGTCGACACAGGCCCGCATCTCCTTCAACGACGAATCGTTCACGTCGGAGACGATCATGTGGAAGCCGTAGTCGATGGCGCAGTTGCCGTCGGCCTTCTCGTGCCACTTGTCCATAGTGGACAGCAGTGAGGTGCCCTTGGCCTGGACGGCGAAGTCGATGATCGTGGTCGTCCCGCCCCACGCCGCCGCCGTCGTCCCGGTGCCGAAGGTGTCGGCGGAACGCGTCCCGCCGAACGGCATCTCCAGATGGGTGTGCGCGTCGATCCCGCCGGGCAGCACGTACTTCCCGGTGGCGTCGATAACGTGGTCGGCTGGGCCCAAAGCTCCCGGTGCGCAGACGGCCGAGATCGTCTCGCCGTCGACGAGGACGTCCGCCGCCGAAGCGCCCGCCGTGGACAGCACCTGGCCGCCGCTGACGAGGGTGGTCATCACGCCTCCGCGAGGGGTCCGTAGCTGTCGGGACGGCGGTCTCGGTAGAAGGCCCAGAGATCCCGGATTTCGGCGAGCAGACCCATGTCGAGGTCGCGGACGACGATCTCCTCCTCGGTGTCGGACGCGGCTTCGCCGACCAGCTGGCCGCGCGGGTCGGCGAAATACGTCTGGCCGTAGAAATCGTTGTCGCCCAAGGGTTCCACTCCGACGCGGTTGATCGTGCCGACGTAGTACTCGTTCGCGACGGCGGCCGCGGGCTGCTCCAGCCGCCACAGGTACTCCGAAAGACCACGGCTGGTCGCCGACGGGTTGAACACGATCTTCGCGCCCCCCAGGCCCAGCGCGCGCCAGCCCTCCGGGAAGTGCCGCTCGTAACAGATGTAGACGCCGATGCGGCCGACGGCGGTGTCGAACACCGGGTAGCCCAGGTTCCCGGGCCGGAAGTAGAACTTCTCCCAGAACCCCTTCACCTGCGGAATGTGGTTCTTGCGATGCTTGCCGAGGTACGTGCCGTCGGCGTCGATCACCGCGGCGGTGTTGTAGTAGACGCCGGGCTGCTCGACCTCGTACATCGGGACGACCAGCACGACGCCGTGGCGTTCGGCGACCTCCTGCATGAGCTTCGTCGTCGGCCCGTCGGGGATGCCTTCGGTGTAGGAGTAGTAGTCGGTGTCCTGTACCTGGCAGAAGTACGGGCCGTAGAACAACTCCTGCAGGCAGACGACCTGCGCGCCCTGCGAAGCGGCCTTGCCGATCGCTTCGACGGCGTTCGCCGTCATCGACTCCTTGTCACCCGTCCACCGCTGCTGGATCAATCCGGCTCGGACCAGGTCGCTCACTTGCTTCCTCCTTCGGATAGGCGGTGCGCTTGCGCTCGGGCAGGGCCAACAGCAGGTAGACGACGAAAGCGCTCGCCAGGCCGACGACCCAGTTGTAGTCGTAGAGCGGTTTCAGGAGCGGGATCAGCCCGTCCGCGGGGAACGGCCCGCCGTACGCGCCGCCGACCGCGAGCACGGCGCCGACGAGCGTCGCGACGAGCGCACGCCAGTTCCAGCCGCCGTTAAACCAGTAGACGCCGCGTTCGGTGTAGAGCTCCCGCAGGTGCAGCTTGGTGCGGTTGACCACCCAGTAGCCGGCGACGAGCACCCCGGCGACCGCGCCGAGCAGGCCGCCGTAGAAACCGAGCCACGCGAAGATGTAGATGTTCGGATCGGAGTAGAGCCGCCACGGCTGGATGAGGATGCCGATGATCCCGGTGATCAGTCCGCCGACGGCGAAGGTGATCTTCTTCGGGAACGCGTTGGAGAAGTCGTAGGACGGGCTGACCACGTTGGCCGCGAGGTTCGCCGACACGGTCGCCAGCACCAGCGCGATCAGCGCGACGACCACGACGACCGGCGAGTCGAACCGGTCGGCCAGTTTCGCCGGGTCCCAGATCTGCTCGCCGTAGAGGACGCTGCCGCCCGAGGTGGTCAGGATGGCCACGATCGCGATGAACGTCATCGTGGTCGGCAGGCCGAGGAGCTGACCGCGGACCTGTTTGCCCTGGCTGCCGCCGAACCGGGTGAAGTCCGGCATGTTCAGCGAAAGCGTCGACCAGAACGCGATCATCGCCATCAGCGCCGGGGCGAACACCTTCCAGAAGTCCGGCCCCCAGCCGAGTCTGCCGGGCTCGGCCAGGATCGGGCCGAAGCCGCCCGCCTTGACCAGCACGTAACCCAGCAGGATCAGGAAGCCGACCGACACCAGCGGCGCCGTCCAGTTCTCGAATTTGCGGACCGCCTCCATGCCGCGCCAGATGATGAGCATCTGGACCAGCCAGAACACCCCGAACGAAAGCCACAGTGTCCAGTGCTGGCCGAGGACGACGGTGGAGTCCTTCCAGCCGGAGCCCGCGAGCCGCCCGACGATGATGTAGATCGCCTCGCCGCCGACCCAGGTCTGGATGCCGAACCAGCCGCACGCGATGAACGCCCGCAGCAATGCCGCCAGGTTCGCGCCGCGCATGCCGAAGAAGGCGCGGGCGAACACCGGGAACGGGATGCCGTACTTCGTCCCGGCGTGGCTGTTGAGCAGCATCGGGATCAGCACGATCAGGTTGCCGATGGTGATCGTGAGCAGCGCCTGCACCCAGTTCATCCCGAGCGCGATCAGTGACGCGGCGAGCGCGTAGGACGGGATGTTGTGCGCCATGCCCATCCACAGCGCGAAATAGGTGTAGGTGGTCCAGGTCCGCTTTTCGACCGGGACCGGGGCGAGTTCTTCGTTGTAGAAGCGGCTGTCCTTCAAGGACTCGACCTCGCCGAGTTCCACCCGGCCATCAGGGTGCACGTACTGCGTACCGCGTGCCGTCGGCTCCATTGCGGAATCGTGCTCGCCCGCGCCGCGCGGGTGGGACTGGCAGACTGTTCACTGTTGAGGGCGTCGAAGCGCAGACTGTCGATTGCGTTCAAAGGCTCCTGGTGCATGACCTGCGTCACACACATGGGCGTAGCAATCCGGCAAACGGGCTGAAACATCTCCACAGGATCTCCACAGCTCACCCGGATGGTCTCCACGGCCGGTGCTTACAGTCATCCCCATGGAACTGGGAGGACGCCGGGTGCTGGTCGTCGAGGACGACGTGACGATCGCCGAAAGCATCGCCGCGCGGCTGCGGGCCGAGGGATTCACCGTGGATCTGGCGCACGACGGCCCTTCCGGCGTCGAGACCGACGCCGACCGGGAACCGGATCTGGTGGTGCTCGACGTGATGCTGCCGGGATTCGACGGGCTCGAGGTCTGCCGCCGGATCCAGGCCCGCCGCCCGGTCCCGGTGCTGATGCTGACCGCCCGTTCGGACGAGACGGACATGCTGATCGGTCTCGGCGTCGGCGCCGACGACTACCTCACCAAGCCGTTCTCCATGCGGGTGCTCTCGGCGAGGGTGCACGCGCTGCTGCGCCGTGTCGAACGGTCGGCCCGGACCGACGTGAGCGAAGCGGGTACGAAGATCGTGCTCGGCGACCTCGAAATCGACGTCGAGCAGCGGCGGGTCACGCGGGCGGGTACTCCGGCCCAGCTGACGCCGATCGAGTTCGACCTCCTCGTCCATTTCGCGAAGCGCCCGAGAGCGGTGCAGCCGAGGGAACGCCTGCTGAGCGAGGTCTGGGACTGGGACGTCGCGGGTACGGGTTCGGGCACCCGCGCGGTCGACAGTCACATCAAGGCGCTGCGCCGCAAACTGGGCGCGGACCTCATCCGCACCGTGCACGGCGTCGGTTACGCCCTGGAGGTGGGATCGTGAAACTTCGCCCGCTGTTCGGCCGGATCGTCGACGCGCTCCCGAGACCGCTCGACCCGGTCCGCTCGATCAAACTCAAACTCGCGATCCTGCTGGTGTCCTCGGGCGGTATCGCGTTCGCCTTCTTCAACTGGCAGATCGGCTGGCTGCCGCCGCGGACCACGATCGCCGCGATGGTGCTCGCCGTGGTCACCTCGCAGATCCTGGCGCACGGGATGACCAGGCCGCTGCGCGAGATGACCGCCGCCGCCCGCGCGATGGCCAAGGGCGACTACACCCGGCGGGTCCGCGCCACCGCCCGTGACGAGGTCGGGGAGCTGTCGCACGCCTTCAACCAGATGGCCGCCGACCTCGACGCCTCGGATCAGCGCCGTCGCGAGCTGATCGCGAACGTCTCCCACGAACTCCGCACGCCGATCACCGCGCTGAACGGGGTGCTGGAGAACCTGGTCGACGGCGTCGCCGAACCCGATCCGGCGACGTTGAAGACGGCGCTGCAGCAGACCGAACGGCTCGGCAGGCTGGTCTCGGAACTGCTCGACCTCTCGCGGATCGACGCGGGTGCTTTCCCGTTGCAGCTGGAGGAGTTCGACCTCGAACTGCTGCTGGAGGAGGTCGCCGCCGAAGCGGGGATCACCGCCGCCGCGACCGGCCGAGGCGTGCGGTTCGCCGTCGACGTCCGGCCACCCGGCGCGACGGCCGTCGCCGACCGCGGCCGGCTCTACCAGGTGGTGGTCAACCTGCTCGACAACGCCGTCCGGCACGGACCGGCCGGGGGCGAGGTCCGGGTGCGGGCGGAGGTCCGTGAGGCCGACGTCGTCATCGAGGTCGAAGACGAAGGCCCCGGGATCCCGCCGGGGGAGCGGGACAGCGTGTTCGAGCGGTTCACCCGCGGCGAGCGGGCCGGCGGCGGGGGCACCGGCCTCGGCCTCGCCATCGCGCGATGGGTGGTCGATCTCCACGACGGCAGCATCGCCGTCGTCACCCCCGAGCAGCGGCCGGGCTGTGTCATCCGCGTCGTGATCCCCGTTCCCTAGTTCCCTGCCGCGTGTTCTCGGCGGCTCCGCGCACACTGCGATATGTGCTTTCGCAAACTGGAGGATTGGATGAGCGAAGAACCCGAAGACCGGCAGGCGCACGCGTCACCCCCGTCGGCGACGACCACCCTGCCGCCCAAGCCCCTGCCGTCCACGCAGGTCCCGGTGCTGATGCGGCCCCGCGTACCGCCCAAATCGGCGATCGTCCCGCTGCCCGGTTCGGTCCTGCCCGCGGCGGTCGCGGCCGGACTGGTCACCGCCATCGCCATGCCGGACGACCCTGGAGCCGGCTGGTTCGTCGCCGGGCTCGCCTTCGCGATGGCTGTCTACTTCGCCGACAAACGCGCCCGCGGCGACGCCGAACCGCACTTCCGCCCGGTCAACGCGGTGTGGGCGGCGGCCGCGCTGGGACTGCTCGCCGTCGGCATGTTCCGCGCGTCGGTCTGGCTGAACGTGCTCTGCGTACTCGCCGCGTTCGTGGCCGGATCCCTCGCGGTGGTCGGGAAACGCACGGTGAACACGATCGTCTACGACGTCTTCGCGGTCCCGATCGAGGCGCTGCTTTCGATCCCGTGGATCGGGCGCGGACTCGCGAAGCTCGGCACGAAACAGGAAGGCCGCGCGCGGCCGAGGTTCCTGCTGCCGGTACTGGCGAGCGCCGGACTGCTGCTGGTGTTCGTCCCGCTGTTGCGCGGCGCGGACGCCGCGTTCGCGAGCGTCGTCGACGCGGTGATCCCCGAACTGAACCCGGGAACCTTCGTGCGCTGGGGTTTCCTCTTCGTCGTGGCCGCGTTCGCCGTCACCGGGGCGTGCTACCTGCTGGCGGCGCCACCGCTGCCCGCCGACAGTGCCTCCGCCGAAACGCCCCGCAAACGGCTGACGCACCGGCTCGAATGGACGTTACCGCTGGGTGTGCTGACGCTGCTGTTCACGAGCTTCGTCGTGGTCCGCCTGGTCATGTTGTTCGGCGGCACCGAATACCTCCTGGCCACGAGCGGCCTGACGGCGGCCGAATACGCCAGGAGCGGGTTCTGGCAGCTGTCCGCCATCACCGTGCTGACGCTGCTGCTGGTCGCCGCCGCGCTGCGCTGGGCACCGAAGTCCTCGGCGGCCGATCGCGCCTGGCAGCGCGGGCTGCTCGGAGCGCTGAGCGTGCTCAGCCTGGTGCTGGTCACGTCGGCGTTGAGTCGCATGTGGACATACCAGCAGGCGTACGGGTTCACCGTGCTGCGGCTGCTGGTCGAGGTCTGCGAACTCTGGATCGGCCTGATCTTCCTGCTGGTACTCATCTCCCTGATCCCGCTGCGGTCGGCCTGGCTGCCGCGCGCGGCCATCGGAGCCGCCGTCGCGGCACTGCTGGGACTGGCCGTCCTCGATCCGGAACGGTTCATCGCCGACCGCAACATCGACCGGATCGCGCACGGCAAGATACTCGACACCGCCTACCTTTCCCGGTTTTCCGCCGATGTGGTGCCGTCGGTGGACCGGCTTTCGGAGCCGCTGCGCTCCTGCGTGCTCAGGCCGGTCGTGACCGGAATCCCGGACGATGATTGGCGCGAATGGAACCTGAGCCGGTCCCTCGCGCGTCATACCCCTGTCGCCGCGGAGGGCGGGGTCGGCTGCCGGTACCTGACCAGTCCTTGAGCCGTGACACCACGGCCTTGTTCGCCCTCGTGGGGGTGAGGGCGAACAAGGTCGCGGTAACCGCCGGGTCTTCGAGGGGGAGGCCCGGCGGTCGTCACCCCTGAGACGCTTTCCGCGGAATCGTGCTCGATGGCCATCAAAATCGCAATCATTCTACCGGAAATCGACGATTATCGCGCCAGTTCGTTGGTTCGATAACAATTCGCCGTCTAGTACTCGGGTATCTTATACCGCCGGTTTTCAGGCTTAACCGGCTCTCCTTCACACCTGTTTGGCCTATTCCGGCTTCCGTCTCTTAGTGCTTGACTGTCGGCGTGCTCTCGGTGAGCACGCCGGGGCTGGGGGCGCTCGTCAAGACGCGGCGGAACGCCAACTGGGGAAACACTTCATTAATTCGCGTCGCCGTTTTCGCGTCGGCTAACGAGTGGTAGCTCAACGCGCGCGAATTCCGAAGGTGGAAGGAACTGGGAATCATGGGGAGACCAGTCCGTTTCGGTTCGATGCTGTCCGTGGCGGCGATCGCGTTCGCGGGAGTGGCCTTGGTGCCCGCGCCCGCCGTCGCGGCGGCGCCCGGCCAGGCAGCGCGGATCGCCGCGCCTCCGTCACCGCGATGCCCGCAGACAGCCGCTCCGCCGGAGACGAAGACCGCCTCGGCGCAGGCACCACTGACCAGGCCGGTGGCCGGGCAGGCCGCGTCGGGGGCGTACTCGGCGCCGGACACGGCACGGCGGATGATCCCCGGTGAGGAATATCAGGTGCGGGTCACCGTGACCAATACGGTCAAGTTCCCTTTGGTGGCAGGCAAACATGTGCTGTCGTACCGGTGGGAGCTGCCGAATGGCCAGGACGCCACCGCGGGCAATCGCCTCGACACCCCGTTGCCCGCCGATCTCGCCCCCGGCGCCGCCGTGGCGCTGGACGCCAAGGTCAAGGCGCCGACACTGGCCGACACCGGCAACGAGCGTGAGCAGTTCGTGCTGCGCTGGGACGTCTACGACAACTCGACGCGCAAGTGGCTTTCCGAGACGGCCGGGGTGGCGACTCTCAACCAGCCGGTCCGCGTCGAGCGCCCGACGTCGGACCAGCTCGGGCTGGAGCAGTTCTATTCCTACGTCGGAGCGCCCACCGGGGCGGGCGGCGCCGTATCGGTGAACCAGTTCTCGGGCAACGCGGTGTGGAATTACGACGTGCTGACCAATCCCAGTCGTGGTTTGGCCAGTTTTCTACGGTTGAGCAGCAACAGCGCAGACACCTCGGATTCCTATGCGGGCAGTGGCTGGTCGGTCACCTCCTCGACGTTGAACCGGCTCGGCACCCCGCTGGAATTCGGCGGTCTGCTGCCCGGTCTGCTCGGCTGGCCGACCACGGTGACCCTGGTGGACGGCGACGGCACCAGCCACGTCTTCGAGCTGAACAAGAACAATTCCTCGGACTCGGCGAAATGGACCTACGACAGCCCGGCGGGTGTGCATCTGTATCTGCAGTACCTTCCCGGGGGCGCCGACGAGCGCCGCTGGGTGTTCACCACGCCCGAGCGCACCAGGTTCTTCTTCGATTCCCAGGGCTATCATACGTCCACTGTGGACAAGAACGGCAACACGATGTCGTTCACCTACGAGCGTGCGCTGCTGGGCAACCGCAACACCGGGGTGCTCAAACACGTCACCGACGCCACCGGTCGCCGTACCCTCACTCTGGACTATTACCAGCGTGGTGACGCGTTCTCCTACATTCTCGGCGGCAAGAAGCTGACCGGCACCGCTCTGGACAACCTGTTCATCATCGACAAGCTCAAGTCGGTCACCGACGTCTCCGGACGGGTCGTGACGTTCACCTACACCGACCGCGGCGCCCTCGGTGAGGTCATCGACGGCGCGGGAACCCCCGACGCGAAGCCGTTCACTTTCTTCTACGACGAAAACAACGTCAAACTGACCTCCGTCGTGGATCCGAACGGGCACAGCACCCGCATCGGCTACTTCACCGAAGCCGGCGACACGCAACGCCGGTGGAATGTACGTACGGTCACCGACCGGCGCTCCGCCGCGATGGCGTTCGACTACACCGATCCCGACGGCGGCGCGGGGTCGAAGATCGAATCCTCGCTCGTCGATGGCAACGGGCACACCAGCAAGACACTGCTCGACGGCTACGGCCGTCCAGAGCGGGTCGCCAACGCCAAGAACGAGACGACCCACCTGCACTGGGACGAGGACAACAACGTCATCAAGCTGGTGGAGAACAACGGCGCCACCCAGAGCTGGGTCTATGACCAGAAGACCGGGTATCCGCTGGAGATCAAGGACGCCGAGGCCAACCGGGCTGGCGGGCCGGCGACCCGGCTCGGCTATCGCACCGACCTGGACGGTCACGTCGCCGACCTGACGGACAAGACCACCCCCGAGGGTCGCAAGTGGACCTTCGTCTACGACGACAAGGCCAACCTGGTCGCGGTCACCGACCCGAAGGGCAACGCCACGCCGCAAGAGAGCGACTACACCTCGCGCTACTCCTACGACGGCTTCGGTCACCTGATCAACCAGACCGACGCCAACGGTCACACGACCGTCTACGGCGACTACGACCCCAACGGGTATCCGCGGGTCATCACCGACCCGCTGGGCTGCGCGACCCTGTACCGCTACGACCAGATCGGCAACGTCGGCTCGATCACCGACGCGCGCGGCAAGACCAGCACCTACACCTACGACGTCTTCAAACGCCCGCTCGACACCAAGGAACCGAAGGACCAGGCGGCGGGTTCCTACATCATCACCCCCGGCCCGCGTTACGACCGCAACGACAACGTGGTGACCAGCACGGCGGCCAACGGCGCGGTCAGCCGCACCACCTATGACGAAATGGACCGGCGGGTCGCGGTCCACGCACCGAAGGACACCCCTGACGGGCCGGAGAAGATCACCACCTTCGGCTACGACGCCGCCGGGAACCTGATCAAGCAGACCGAGCCCAAGGGTGTGCTCACGCCGAACGACCCGCGCGACTTCAGCTACACCTTCGTCTACGACGAGGTGAATCAGATCGTGCGGGCCACTGACGTGCGGGGCAATCAGATCACGGCGGCCTACGACGACGTGGGCAACCTCGTGACCCACACCGACGCCCGCAAGAACAAGACTCCCGATCCGAACGACTACACCACGAAATACCGGTTCGATCTCAACCACCAGGTGCAGGCGACGTTCGACGCGAACGGGAACTCGGTGACGACCGAGCACGACCGGGACGGCAACGTCGTGGCCAGCATCGACGAAGAGGGCAACAAGACCCTCATCACCCTCGACGAACGGGCCATGCAGACCGAGGTGCGGTCCCCGCACAGCAACGACAACGGCCTGCGGTACTTCACCACCCGGTACGAGTACGACCAGGTCGGGAACCTGACCAGGACGATCAACCCACGTGGGGTGGACACCCCCGGCGAGGCCAACGACTTCGTCACCGAGACCGTCTACGACGAGTTGAACCGGGCCCGTGAGGAGATCCTGCCGTACGCGGCCGGTGACGCCGAACACGCCAAGCCGGTCAGCACGATCACCACCTACGACGAGGTCGGCAAGGTCAAGGAGACCTCCGCGCCGCCATCGCACGGCGAGCAGGTCCGCAACGTCACCAAGCTGAGCTACTACGACAACGGCTGGCTGCGTGAATCGGCCGACCAATGGGACATCAAGACCACCTACGACTACACGCCGACGGGCCAGCAGTCCAACCGGACCCTGACCAGTGCCGGTGGCGGCGCGAACCGGGTGCAGACCTGGGACTACTTTCCGGACGGCAAGCTGAAGACCCGTTCCGACGAAGGTGTCCCGGTCGGCCGCGCCGTGGTCGTGGTCGACAACGCCAATCCCGACCGCACCCAGATCACCGGTAACTGGGCGACGGCCGAATCGGACAAGGGTTTCCAAGGCGCCCAGTACCGTGCCGTCGACGGCCGCGACGCCGATTCGGCGTTCACTTGGAAGGCCTCGGTGCCCGCCGACGGCACCTATGAGGTCCTGGTGCGGTATCCGCGAGCCACCGCCACCGACGCCACGTACACCGTCGAGCACGACAAGGGCGCGACCGCCAGCAAAGTGGATCAGACCACCAGGGCCGGTGAGTGGGTCAGACTCGGCAAATACCCGATGTCGGCGGGACAGATGCGTAACGTGACGCTGTCCGGCAAGGCGAGTGGCTCGGTCGCCGCCGACGCCGTCCAGCTGGTGCGGGACAACAGCGCCGACGTCGACGCGGAGAAGAAGACCTTCGGTCACCGCTACGACGTCAACGACAACCTGATCGAGCTGACCGACTCCTCGGCGGAGACCCCGGTCGACACCTACCGCGTCCGGTACGACGAGATGAACCTGGCCGACCTCGTCGAAGAACTGAACGACGGCAAGGTCGAGCACAGCACCGCCTACACCTACGACGAGAACGACAACCTCAAGTCGGCGAAGTTCGACAGCCGGACCTCGCTGTACGACTACAACCCGCTCGACCAGGTCGAAAAGATCACGAACAAGCGGAACGACGGCGACGCCGGCAAGGTCAACACGTTCGGCTACACCAAACGCGGTCACGTCGACCAGCAGGTGAAGAGCAACGGCAACGTCGTCAAGTACGGCTACTACCTCGACGGCCTGCTGCGGTCTCAGGTCGAGCGCAAGAAGAACAACGGTCCGGTGGTCACCGAGCACAACCTGGAGTACGACTCCAATTCCAACCGGATCAAGGACAACGGCCGCAACCAGAACGCCGATGATCACGGCGCGACGATCGACACCGACGCGTCCTATGTGTACGACCCGCGGGACCGGGTGCGTGAGGTCACGAAGAAGGGCACCGACGGGGAACGCAAGGAAAGCTACAAACACGACGACAACGGCAATGTCTGGGAGCAGGAGATCTCGGGCAAGAAGACGTCGTTCGATTACGACCGGAACAGGCTGCTGTCGACGACCACGGACGGGCAGAAGGCGGTTTACGACTATGACGCCTTCGGCAAGCTGAACCGGGTCACCCAGTCGGGCAAGGAACTGGAGAAGTACACCTACGACGGCTTCGACCGCAAGATCGAACACGTCAAGGACGACGGCCGCGGCCCGAAGACCACCACCTACACCTACGACCCGCTCGACCGGCAGCAGACGAAGAAGGTGGATGACAAGACCACCGCCTACCACCATCTCGGCCTGTCCGACCAGGTGCTGACCGAGGACGAGAACGGCAAGCTCCGCAAGGCGTACCAGTACGGTGCCGACGGCGAGTTGCTGGCGCAGATCAAGTTCAAGGACGACGGGACCGAAGAGGACGCGGTCTACGGGTTCAACCCGCACTCCGACGTCGAGCAGGTCACCGACGCGGAAGGCAACACCAAGTCCACCTACGGCTACACCGCCTACGGCAAGGACGACGAGAAACAGTTCACCGGTGAGGACAAGCCCGACCCGGCGAACCCGGACAAGGCCGAAGAGAACTCCTACCGGTTCAACACCGCCCGGCACGACAAGTCCACCGGGACCTACGACATGGGTTTCCGGGACTATTCCCCTGGCCTGAACCGGTTCCTGACCCTGGATCTGTACAACGGGGCGCTCGCGGATCTCGGCATGACCACCGATCCGTGGACGAACAACCGCTACACCTTCGGCGCGGGGAACCCCCTGTCGCAGGTGGAGATCGACGGGCACGGCTGGTTCGACGACGCGGTGGACTGGGTGGGTGACAACGCCAAGGAGATCGGGCACGCCGCGCTCGACGTCGCCGGGGTGATCCCCGTGGTCGGCGAGGCGGCGGATCTGGCCAACGCGGCCTGGTACGCGGCCGAGGGCGACTGGGCCAACGCGGCGCTGTCCGCGGCCGCGGCGATCCCGTTCGCCGGCTGGGGCGCCACCGCGGTCAAGGCGGGCAAATACGCGGTCAAGGGAGCCGAAGCCGCGCAAGGCGGGGCCAAGGCCGCCGACGCAGGGCAAACCGCCGCCAAGACCGCGAGCAAGTCCGCCGACGCCGGTGCCAACGGCGCCAAGACCGCACCTGCCCCCAAACCTGCCCCCAAGGCCGGAAGCTCCGGCGGCGGCGGTGGGAAGGCGGGCGGCACCGCGTCCAGCGGCAAGAAGCCCTCGGGCAGCGGCTCGGGCGGCGGCCAAGCCGCCAACGCGGGCGGCACCAGCGCCTCGAAGGGGACCGGCGGCGGAGCGTCGAAGGGCGCGGGCTGCAACAGCTTCGTGCCGGGCACCACGGTGGTGATGGCCGACGGCAGCCACAAGCCCATCGAGGACGTCCGTGAAGGCGAACCGGTGCTGGCCACGGATCCGGAAACCGGTGACACCGTCGCCCGGCCGGTCACCGCGGTCATCGTCGGCGAGGGCAGCAAGAACCTTGTCGAGGTCACCGTCGACACCGATGGCGGAGACCGCGCCGGTCCGACCGGCGTCGTGGTCGCCACGGGCGAACACCCGTTCTGGGCCGACCAGCAGGGCCGTTGGGTCAACGCCAAGGATCTGCGCCCCGGTGACCAGGTGCGCACCGACGACGGGACGCGACTCAGCGTCATCGCGACTCGGGCGTGGACGCAGGCGCAGAAGGTCCACAACCTCACTGTCGAGGATGTGCACACCTACTACGTCACGGCCGGCGGCGAGGAACTGCTGGTCCACAACGCGGGCGAGAGCTGCAAGCTCAACCGGGCGATGCAGAACGCCGGCGAACCCGCCCGCCGGACCGGCGAGCAATCGCACCACATCGTCCCGCACGGTTCACCGAAGGCCGCGTCGGCTCGTAAGGCACTCGACGACGCCGGCATCGGTATCAACGATGCCGCGAACGGGATCAACCTGCCGCACAACGCGAAGGCGGCGACAGCCTTGGGTTCGTCACGGACACCACACAACCAGACGTTCCGGGAGAGCTACTATCGCTACATCACCGACGAGCTCGCTGGCGCACGCAAAGAAGACGTGTTCGATATCCTGTCGGGTATCAAGGACGCGCTGAATTCCGGCCGTTACTTCCCGAAGAAGGGTGAATGACCGTGCGGGTGTACCAGATAGATTCTCCTGGTGGGTTTCATTGGATCAACCCGGCTGATTCCGATGATTTCGAGCGCTTGCGGTTCGACGGGACGTCACGGGGGTCTTCCTGGGTGCCGGTGAAGATGGAACTGATCACGAATGACGGAGAGCGGGGTGGGGAGCCCACCGACGAGTACACCTCTTTTCCCTGGCGTGGGCAGGATCAGCTGGCCCTGCGGGATGAGGCCATCGACAAGGTGGGTCCGTTACTGGAGCCGTATGGGGAGCTGCTGGCCCTGGAGTGTGAGGGTATGCGGGTGGCGGTCTTCAACTGCTTGACCGTCGTGGACGCGCTGGACGAGGACAAGTCGGAACTCAACTATCTCCGTAGTAGCGGGAGACTGCACAAGATCCGCTCGTACGTGTTCCGGTCGGACGTGGTCGAGGGCCTCGGGGTCTTCAAGGTGTCGCAACAGCCTGGAGGGTCACTGCTCTTCACCGATGCGTTGGTCGACGAGGTCGCCGGTACCGGTCTCTCGGCGCTGCGATTCAACGCGGTGTGGGATTCCGAGGAAGGGACCTACGGCGAACGCCTGGCGACGAAATTCCGTCCGGTGGATCGCAAGATCTGAAAGCGGCGGGGAGTTCACTCCTTGGCCGACCCTGTTGATTCCGATTGTTTCGAACGCCTATAGCTGGAAATCGGTAAGCGGCGCGATTTCTCCGGGAATCGTGGCGCACGCTCATGGACTTCACAGGACGCAGGGAAAAGACCATTTTCGACGGGGCCTGGGTACGTCGAGGGCAGATGAGGAAGGTAGGGGCGATGAGACGAAGTGTGTTGGCGGGGTTGGGTGCGGTGGTCGCGATGACGGTTTCCGCCGTCGCGGCGCCGGTGGCGTCGGCGGGACAGGAGTTGCCGTTGCCGGGGTTCGGCGACGTCGTCGTGGACGACGCGCACGAGCGGGTGTTCGTTTCCGGCGGCGGCTCCGGCAATGGCATCGTCGTGGCGGACTTCTCCGCCAGGGTTCGCCGGACGATTCCGAATCAGCTGGGGGCGGACGGGCTCGTGCTGAGCGCCGACGGCACCAAGCTCTACGCCGCACTGTCCGCTGGGGACGCGATCTCGGTGATCGACACCGCGACGCTGACCGAGACGGCCCGGTATCCGACCGGCGCGGGCACCTGCCCGACGCATCTGGCCAGGACCGGTGACCTGATCTGGTTCGGCTACGGCTGCGTCGACGGCACTTTCTCGGGCAAGATCGGCAAGCTGGACCCGGCCGCGGCGACGCCGGTTTCCCGCGATCACCAGAAAGACGTCCGCTATCAGCGCGCGCCGTTGCTGACCTCCTCGGGAGTGGCGAATGGCCCGCTGCTCGCCGGACAGTTGTCGCTGAGCCAGTCCATGGTGCAGGTGTACACCGTGTCCGGCGGGGAACTCGGCACCGGTGCCACGGGTGACGTCGTCGGCGCCGGACTGTATGACACCGACATCACCGCGGACGGGGCCACGCTCTACAGCGCGGCGGGCGGACGCGACCGGGTGGAGGCGTTCGCTTCCGCGGATCTGGCCCGGCGGGGCGCGTACGCCGCCCGGCCACGTCCGGTCGCCGTGTCACTGTCGCCCGACGACCTGCACCTGGCCGCGGGTGCGCTGACCACGGACGGCAATGACGTGCTGGTATACGAAGTGGGTGGCGTGACCCCGGTCAACACCGTCTCACTCGACAGCGGTGAGACCGTCCAGCCTCGCGGCTTGTCCTGGTCGGCCGACCAGGACCACCTGTTCGTGGTGACACGCCACAACAACGACGCGGAGCCGCACCTCGAGGTCGAATACCGGCCCGTCGGCTGAGGAGGCCGGGTGCCGAGTCCACCTGGGCCATGTCGCGAAAGCCCCTTTCGAGACACCAGATGTCCCCAAAGAGGCTTTCGCGACACAAGGTCAGCCCCAGGGATACGGCAGAGTCGACCTACCTGGGGTCACGGGTCAGAAGGTGAAGACGCCCGCCGATTCGGCGTCGGCGACACAGCGGTTGGCGTACGAGGTGCGGTAGGTGACCGGTTTGCCGCGCCACTTGCCGACGGCGGAGACGTCCACCGGCGCGTATTCCAACGTGCAGGCCCGCGGTTCCGGGCGCAGCCTGTCGAAGTCTCCGTCCACTTCGGACAGTTCGGCGCAGGCGCGGCCGCGTCCCGGGTGTGACCCCCCGGTGGGTTCGCAGGTGAGCGAGACCATGCCGACCCGGCCCCTGGTGTCGTGGCTGGTCAGCTGGAACATGGATTCGGCGGGTTGCGCCGGGGCCAGACAGGCCAACGCGAGTACGCACGCGCCGATCGGTTCGAAGAAAGCCATATCTACTCTATCGGCTGACGTGACCCGGTCACTGTGCTCCACGCTTGGGTGAGATTCGCTCACTCGGACGTGTGGTCGTCCGCTTCTCGGCTGTCGTGGGCGAGTAAAGCGACATAAAGGGAGAGCATCGACTCCGGTTCCTCGAGCCGCACCCCGAGTACCTGCTCGATCCTGGCCAGCTGCTGGTAGTAAGCGGTGCGGGAGGTGTGCGCGGCCGCCGCGGCGGCCGATTTGTTGCCGCCGTGCTCGCAGTAATGTCTCAACGCCTGAACGAGTCTGCTGCCCTGTGCGGCGTCCCGGTTCAGCAGCGGGCCGAGTTCCCGCGCGGCGAACGCGGTGATCCGTTCGTCGCCGGCCAGCAGATGCAGCAGTCCGCGCAACCGGACGTCGTCGAGCCGGTGGACCAGCCGTTCGACGTTCTCGGTGAGCGCCGCGGCGGCGACCTGCGCGGCCTCGACGAGCGTCCGGCGTGCTTCGGCGGGCCCGCTGCCCGTGGTGCCGACCGCGACCACGGCGGGCGCGCCGGCGCGGGCCTCGTGGACGTCGGTGGCCAGCCGCCGCAGGACCGCGTCCACCCCCGCCTCCGGCGAGAGCGCGATCAGCGCGCGCACCAGCGTGTCGTCGGTGGCCACCAGCGCGGACACCTTGGCGCGCCGGGCGGCGAGCGCGGTCGCCTCGGCGAGTTCCCGCAGCAGCACCGGTGTCGACTGCGTGGTCCTGGCGGTCGCGGTGATCCGGGGCCGCACGGCGACCCCGACCAGCAGCCGTCCGGTCAGCGGGACACCCAGCGCGGACGCCCGCGCGGTCAGCTCGGCGGGCGGCACCGGGTTCGCCAGCAGTTCGGTCAGGACCGCGCGGTGCGCCTGGCGTTCGAGGCTGTCGGTGTCCTTGGCGACCAGCCGGTGGACCGCGAGCGCGGACGCGGCGCGTTCGGCGACCACGACGTGCCGGTGCGGCGGCGGATCCCCGCAGACGACGACCAGCCGTCCCCAGTCGTGCCCGCGCGCGCCGACCACGGTGATCAGCCAGCCCGCGCCCGGGTGGTAGCCGGTCCGCTCGCCGACCTGCACCGGCCGGGACCGGGACGGCCAGCCGGGCAGCAGTTCACCGGGGTCGGTCCCGGCGGTGTCGTAGGCGAGGACTTCGTGCGCGAGCGTCTCCAGTACGACGGGGTGTTCGGTGAGCCTCGCGACCTCGCGCAGGATGTCGCCGGGTTCGGCGCCGGCGACCGTCAACGCGGTGAAGGTCTCGTGGACGCGCTCCGCCGCGCGGAGTTCGTCGACCTGGGCGTCGACGATCAGCCCGTTCACCGCCTCGGTGACCGACACGAAGCGGGTCTCGCGCGAAAGGGTGATCAGCGGGACACCGTGGCGATCCGCGGCGTCGACCAGCGCGGACGGCAGCTTGTCGCTCCAATGCCGGACCAGTTCGACCACGATCCCGGCCACTCCGACACCGGCCAGATCGGCGACGTACCGGGCGAGCGCGCCGCCGTCGTCGGGCAGCGCGACCCCGGTGGTGAGCACGAGTTCCCCGCCGCGCAGCAGCGGGGCGATGTCCGCGACCTCGGCGACGTGCGCCCAGCGGACCGGCGCGTCCAGCCCCGCCGCCCCCGCCACCACATGGGGCCTGCCCTGGCGCAGCACCGGCAGCGCGAGCACCTCGGCGACGGTCGGGTACATCGGCCTCCCACCTGGTCGGAACGCAGAGACAGACTGTACGGCCGGGACCGGGAGTCCGTACACGTTGCCGATGGCGTCGGTGTGGCGCGCGCACCCAGACTCGACCGGGAGCAGGCATCCGGACCAGGAAGGCGGACCTCGTGACCGACCGCATCACCCATTGGATAGACGGCAAACCGTGCGAAGGCGTGAGCGACCGATCCGGTGACGTATTCGATCCGGCCACCGGCCAGGTGCGCGCGAAGGTGGCCTTCGCCGCACAGGAGGACGTCGACGCCGCCGTCGCGGCCGCCTCCCGGGCGCTGCCGGGCTGGCGCGGGACGTCGCTGGCCGGGCGGACGCGGGTGCTGTTCGCCTTCCGTGAGCTGCTTTCGGCGCGGCGTCACGAGCTGGCGAAGATCGTCACCGGCGAGCACGGCAAGGTCGAATCCGACGCGGCGGGCGAGATCGCGCGCGCCATCGAGAACGTCGAGTACGCCTGCGGTGCCGCGCAGCTGCTCAAGGGCGGATTCAGCGAGAACGCCTCCACCGGCGTCGACGTCTACTCGATCTCGCAGCCGCTGGGCGTGGTCGGCGTGATCTCGCCGTTCAACTTTCCGGCGATGGTCCCGCTGTGGTTCGTGCCGAACGCGCTCGCCTGCGGCAACACCGTCGTGCTCAAGCCGAGCGAGAAGGACCCGTCCGCGGCCGTGTTCATCGCGGAACTGTTCGCCGAGGCCGGCCTGCCCGACGGCGTCCTCAACGTCCTGCACGGCGACAAGGTGGCCGTCGACGGGCTGCTGGAACACCGCGACGTCAAGGCGATCTCGTTCGTCGGGTCCACGCCGATCGCGAAGTACGTCTACGAAACCGGGACCAGGCACGGAAAACGCGTTCAGGCGCTCGGCGGTGCGAAGAATCACATGATCGTCCTTCCGGACGCCGACCTCGACCTCGCCGCCGACGCGGCCGTCTCGGCGGGCTTCGGTTCGGCGGGGGAGCGGTGCATGGCGGTGTCGGTCGTGGTCGCGGTCGACCCGGTCGGCGACGAACTGGTGGTCAAGATCGCCGAGCGGATCGAGCGGCTCCGCGTCGGCGACGGCATGCGGCCCACCTCGGAGATGGGGCCGCTCGTCACCGCCGCCCACCACGAACGCGTCGAATCCTATGTAGAGGCGGGCGTGGCAGCGGGTGCTCGGCTCGTCGTCGACGGCCGCGGCGTCGAGGTCGACGGCGAGGACGGCGGCTTCTGGCTCGGCCCGACGCTGTTCGACCAGGTCACCCCGGACATGTCGATCTACACCGACGAGATCTTCGGGCCGGTGCTGGCGGTCGCGCGGGCAGAGGGCTACGACGCGGCGCTGGAGCTGGTCAACGCCAACGCCTACGGCAACGGCACCGCGATCTTCACCAACGACGGGCGGGCCGCGCGGCGGTTCCAGAACGAGGTCGAGGTCGGGATGGTCGGCGTGAACGTGCCCATCCCGGTGCCGGTCGGCTACTACTCGTTCGGCGGTTGGAAGGACTCGCTGTTCGGCGACAGCCACGCGTACGGGCCGGAAGGGTTCCACTTCTTCACGCGGACGAAGGTCGTCACCTCGCGCTGGCCCGATCCTTCGCAGGGTGGGGTGAACCTCGGGTTCCCGCGCAACAGCTGAGCTCGTGGCCTCGCCGCCGGTGCCATGAACGGTCCGTTCCTTGCGAAATTCGCTAGGAACGGACCGTTCCTAGCACGGGCGAAGGTGGTGAAGGCGTCCTTCGGCCCCTCGGGCACTATGCCTTCCGTAAACTCGTTGTGAGGACGAGCCGAGGGAGGTGCAGGTGGCCAACGCGGAAGAGCGACGTTTCGAGGTGCTGCGCGCGATCGTCGCCGATTACGTGTCCAACCAGGAGCCCGTCGGATCCAAGGCGATCGTCGACAGGCACAATCTCGGTGTGTCCAGCGCCACCGTGCGCAACGACATGGCGGCGCTGGAAGAAGAGGGCTACATCACACAGCCCCACACCAGCGCGGGCCGCATCCCCACCGACAAGGGATACCGGCTTTTCGTCGACCGGATCGCCGAGGTCAAACCCCTCAGCGCGGCCGAACGCCGGGCCATCACGGCCTTCCTCGACAGCGGCACCGACGTCGACGACGTCCTGCGCCGCTCCGTCCGGCTGCTCGCGCAGCTGACCAGGCAGGTCGCGGTCATCCAGTACCCGATGATGACCAACTCCGCCGTCCGGCACCTCGAAGTGGTGCCGCTCACCCCGGCCCGGCTGATGCTCGTGCTGATCACCGATTCCGGCCGCGTCGACCAGCGCACCGTCGACCTCGGCGACGTCATCACCGAGGAGAACGTCGGCAGGCTGCGCACGGTGCTCAACGGCGCGCTGGCGGGCCGCCGTCTCTCCGAGGCCGCGGCGGCGGTCGCCGAACTGCCCGAGAAGTCGCCGGGCGAACTGCGCGACAACCTCACCCGCGTCTGCACCGTGCTGGTGGAATCGCTGGTCGAGCACCCCGAAGAGCGGCTCGTGCTCGGCGGCACGGCGAACCTCACCCGCAACGTCTCGGATTTCCCCGGATCGCTGCGGCAGGTGCTGGAGGCGCTCGAGGAGCAGGTCATCGTGCTCAAGCTGCTCGCGGCCGCCCGCAACCCCGGTGCGATCAGCGTGCGCATCGGTGAGGAAAATGAGGACGAGCAGATGCGCAGCACCTCGGTGGTGTCGATCGGCTACGGCATGGACGACCTGCTGCTCGGCGGGATGGGCGTCGTCGGGCCCACCAGAATGGACTACCCGAACACCATCGCCGCGGTGCACGCGGTGGCGAACTACGTGGGGCAGATCCTCGCCGGCCGCTGAACGCGGCGGTGAGGTCAAAGCAGAAGGAGAAGGCGGAGACGGTGGCGAGGGACTATTACGGCATTCTCGGGGTTGCGAAGAACGCGACGGATCAGGACATCAAGCGCGCGTACCGCAAACTGGCCCGTGAACTGCACCCCGACGTCAACCCGTCGGAGGACGCCCAGCACCGCTTCGGCGAGGTGACCACCGCGTACGAGGTGCTGTCGGATCCGCAGAAGCGCAAGATCGTCGACCTCGGTGGCGACCCGATGGACGGCGGGGCGCGCGGTGGCGGAGGAGACCCGTTCTCCGGCTTCGGCGGCCTCGGCGACATCATGGACGCCTTCTTCGGCGCCGCCGGAGGTGGCGGCGGCCGCGGACGTGGCCCGCGCAGCCGCGTGCAGCCCGGTTCCGACGCGCTCATCCGCCTCGGCCTGACCCTCGAGGACTGCGCCACCGGTGTCGACCGCGAGATCGCCGTCGACACCGCCATCCTCTGCGACCTGTGCCGCGGCGCCGGCGCGGCCGACGGCACCGGCACCAAGACCTGCGACACCTGTGGCGGCGCCGGCGAGGTCCAGTCCGTGCAGCGGTCGTTCCTCGGCCAGGTCGTCACCGCCCGCCCCTGCCCGGTCTGCCGCGGCTTCGGCGAGGTCATCCCCGACCCCTGCCGCCAATGCGGCGGCGACGGCCGTGTCCGCTCGCGCCGCAACGTCACCGCGAAAATCCCGCCGGGCGTCGGCGACGGCATGCGCATCCGGCTCTCCGGCCAGGGTGAGGTCGGCCCCGGCGGCGGCCCGGCCGGCGACCTGTACGTCGAGATCGACGAAGCACCGCACGAGGTCTTCGTCCGGCAGGGCAACGACCTGCACTGCAACTTCCGCATCCCGATGACCACCGCCGCCCTCGGCGCCACGGTGCCCATCGAGACCCTCGTCGACGGCGACTACGAACTCGACATCGAGCCGGGCACCCAGCCCGCCACCGAACTCGTGCTCACCGGCAAGGGCATGCCGCGGCTGCGGTCCTCCGGCCGCGTCGACGGCCGCGGGGACCTGCACGTCCACATCGACGTCGTCGTGCCGACCAAACTCGACGACGCCCAGCGCGAACTCCTCGTCGAACTCGCCCAGCAGCGCGGCGAAGACGTACCTTCGCTCTCCTCGAACGGCTCCAAGCCCGGCGGGCTGTTCTCCAAGCTGCGCACCAAGAACCACCGGTAACCCGTGCCCGAGACGACACTGCCGGTCTTCCTCACCGCCGCGCTGCCCGGCTCCGGGCGCACCACACTCGACGGCGAGGAAGCCCGGCACGCCGCCACCGTCCGGCGACTGCGCGTCGGCGAACATCTCGTGCTTTCCGACGGCGAAGGCGGCATGGCGCGCTGTGTCGTCGAAGCCGTCCAAGCGGGCAGAGACGCGGCACTCACCCTCGCCATCGAAGAACACTGGACCGAGGAACCACCCGCACTGCGCGTCATCGTCGCCCAAGCACTCGCCAAAGGAGACCGCGGCGAACTCGCCGTCGAACTCGCCACCGAAGCCGGCGCCGACGCCATCGTCCCCTGGCGCGCCGCCCGCAGCGTCGCCCGCTGGGAAGAAGGAACCCGCGGCGGCAAAGCCCTCACCCGCTGGCGCACCACCGCCCGCGCCGCCGCCAAACAAGCCCGCCGCGCCCACGTCCCCGAAGTCGCCGAACCCGCCACCACCCGAGAACTCGCCGAACTCACCCAGACCGTTTCCCGCGCACTCGTCCTCGAATCCGGCATCACCACCCGGCTGACCGAGATCGAACTCCCGCCACAGGGTGACATCCTCCTCATCGTCGGCCCCGAAGGCGGCATCACCGACGAAGAACTCACCACCCTCACCGACGCCGGCGCCACCGCCATCCGGTTGGGCCCCACCGTTTTGCGCACCTCCACCGCCGCCGCCGTCGCCCTCGGCGCGCTAGGAGTTCTCACCGACCGCTGGAAGTGAAAAAACACCCCACTATTTTGCGGCGAGTTATGGCGCGATCACGCAAACAGCCGTTACTCTCGTTAACTGACGCGCAACACACGGTTTCGGCGCGCCACTGGGGATGAAGCCCAGTCGCGCGCGTGAATCCCCGCCGGGCACCTCCCCCCTCGGTCCGGCGGAGCCGCGGCGGCGGTGGAGCGACCCCCAGGCTCCACCGCGCCGCGGCGTCTTCATTTGGGGGCTTCGCAAGTTCGCTTCGCTCCTTGCTGCGTCCCAAATTTCGCGCCGCGGCGCGGTTCCGCGTGTCTGCCCGGGGGGCCGAGCCCCCCGGACCCCCCACGGTGCGTCCGGCGGCGGTTGGCGGGTGGGTTGGCGTTGGGCCTGGCGGCCCTTGCCTGGTGGGGAGGGGAGTGGGGTTGGCGTTGGGCCTGGCGGCCCTTGCCTGGTGGGGAGGGAGGCTGGGTCGGCGTTGGGCCTGGCGGTCCTTGCCTGGTGAGGGAGGCGGGGTCGGTGTTGGGCCTGGCGGTCCTTGCCTGGTGGGGAGGGAAGCACCTCGTGCGGGTAGATGCTTGTCGCCGAGCTCGACGAACCGTGGGCCGAGGGAGTGCGTACCCGCGTCCGCGCCGGTGTGTTCGAGCACATCACCAGCGAGACCGACCGCGACGTTAGGGTGGGGGAATGAGTGACGCGGAGACGTTGTTCGAGCGGATCATCGCGGGCGAGATCCCGTCCGACAAGGTGTACGAGGACGAGACGACCTATGCGTTCCGGGACATAGCGCCACAGGCGCGGGTCCACGTGCTCGTGGTGCCGAAGAAGCGGTACCGGAACATCGCCGAACTGGCCGCCGCGGACCCGCGGCTCCTCGCCGACGTGACCGCCACCGCCAAGAAGGTCGCGGAGCTCGAGGGGATCGCCAAATCCGGGTACCGGGTGGTGTTCAACACCGACGGTGACGCCGGGCAGACCGTCTTCCACGTGCACGCGCACGTGCTCGGCGGCGAGCAGCTGGGGCATTTCGGACGCTGAAGCGCGCGGCCTGCGGAAACCGGACTGCGTGCCGCCACCCGCAACCAGTAACATCGACCTTGTCACTGTCGTTGAAAATCGCAGCGTAAGCGCAGGAAGTAGGCCCGAGGCCACGTGGCCGGAACCGTACCGGGTGAAGCCGCCCGACCCGACGTTCCCGTGGACGTCACCCCGACGAAGGCCGACGAGGCCGCTGTCATCGAAGCGGCTCAGTCCCGATTCCCCATCCCCGACGCCGCCGCGCTCAGCCTGCTCGGCTCGAGGGACGAAAACCTCCGCGTCGCCGAAGAACTCCTCGCCGCCGACGTCCACGTCCGGGGCAACGAGGTCACCCTGACCGGCGCCCCCGCCGACGTCGCCTTCGCCGAACGTGTCTTCGCCGAACTCGTGACGCTCGCCGGTCGCGGCCAGCAGGTCGACCCCGCCACCGTCCGCCGCACCGTCGGCATGCTCTCCACCGGTGACCACGAGTCACCGGCCGAAGTGCTGAGCATGAACATCATCTCCCGGCGCGGCAAGACGATCCGGCCCAAGACGCTCAACCAGAAGCGCTACGTCGACGCCATCGACAAGCACACCATCGTGTTCGGCATCGGCCCGGCGGGTACCGGCAAGACGTACCTCGCCATGGCGAAGGCCGTCCAGGCGCTCCAGGCCAAGCAGGTCACCCGCATCGTGCTGACCCGTCCGGCGGTCGAAGCGGGCGAGCGCCTCGGCTACCTGCCGGGCACGCTCAACGAGAAGATCGACCCGTACCTGCGCCCGCTCTACGACGCGCTGCACGACATGGTCGAGCCCGAGTCGATCCCGCGGCTGATGCAGGCGGGCACCATCGAGATCGCGCCGCTCGCGTACATGCGCGGCCGCACCCTCAACGACGCCTTCATCATCCTCGACGAAGCGCAGAACACCACGCCGGAACAGATGAAGATGTTCCTCACCCGGCTCGGGTTCGGCGCCAAGATCGTCGTCACCGGTGACGTCACCCAGGTCGACCTCCCCAACGGCCAGAAGAGCGGCCTGCGGGTGGTCAAGGACATCCTCGACGGTGTGGAGGACCTCCACTTCGCCCAGCTCACCAGTCAGGACGTGGTGCGGCACAAGCTCGTCGGCGACATCGTCGACGCGTACGAGAAGTGGCAAGCCCTGCAGGAGAGCCAGGACAAGGGCAACGGCTGGAAAGGTCAGCGGCGTTGAGGACCGAGGACCCGTCGCCCGAATTGACCAAAACGCGCGCGTTTTCGGCCGAAGGCCCCGCCAATGCGGAGGCAGGCCGGAGGTCTGTCCACGGATCAGCGGTCGCGCGCAGCATCGAGGATGAAGAATGAGCATCGAG
This sequence comes from Amycolatopsis sp. NPDC041971, assembly GCF_055588925.1. Taxonomy (NCBI): domain Bacteria; kingdom Bacillati; phylum Actinomycetota; class Actinomycetes; order Pseudonocardiales; family Pseudonocardiaceae; genus Amycolatopsis; species Amycolatopsis sp. NPDC041971. The sequence continues at coordinate 121,829 of NZ_JBVJCE010000016.1, forward strand.
ATCGCCAACGAATCGGGCGTGAACGTCGACGAGACCTCCATCGTGTCGGCCGCCCGCTTCGCGCTCGACAAGATGGAGGTCAGCCCGCTCGCCGAGCTGTCCATCCTGCTCGTCACCCTCGAGGTGATGGAAGACCTGCACGAGCGGTGGATGGACCTGCCCGGTCCCACCGACGTGATGGCCTTCCCGATGGACGAGCTCGACTCGTCGCGCCGTCCCGACGCGCCCGACGCCTCACCCGCGCTGCTCGGTGACATCGTGCTGTGCCCGGCGTTCGCGAAGGACCAGGCCAAGACGGCAGGCCATTCGCTGGTGGACGAGCTGCACCTGCTCACCACGCACGGCGTGCTGCACCTGCTCGGCTACGACCACGCCGAACCCGCCGAGGAACGCGAGATGTTCGGTCTGCAGAAGCGGATCCTCGGCGAGTTCCAGGCCGCCGTGGCCGCGGTGAACAGGCGCGACGCGCAGCGTTCCGCGGACGACAGGCTCCTCGGCACCGCCGGTCTCGACACGGTGCCCGCCGACGAACCCCCGGCCTAGGCGGCGCCGAAATGGCTAGTCCCACGGCCCTGCTGGTCATCGCCGTCGCGCTGATCCTGCTCGCCGGGGTGTTCGCGGCCGCCGACGCGGCGGTCAGCACGGTCTCCAAGGCCCGCGCCGACGGTCTCGTCCGGCTTGGCCGCCCCGGCGCGCGTCAGCTCTCGCTGGTCATCGCCGAACGCCGCCGTCACATCAACCTGATCCTGCTGCTGCGGATGACCTGCGAACTGACCGCCACGGTGCTGGTCACCGTCGACGTCCTCCGCTGGATCCGGCCGCTGTGGCTCGCCATCGTCGTGGCCGCCGGCGTGATGGTCGTGGTGAGTTACGTGCTCATCGGGGTCGGCCCGCGCACCCTCGGGCGCCAGCACCCGTACCGGATCGGTCTCGTCGTCGCGGGCCCCGTCCGCGTCCTCGGCTCGATCCTCGGCCCGCTCAGCAGGCTGTTGATCGTCCTCGGTAACGCCATCACCCCAGGCCGCGGCTTCCGCGAAGGCCCGTTCACCTCCGAAGTCGAGCTGCGTGAGCTGGTCGACCTCGCTCAGGAACGCGGCGTCGTCGAGGAATCCGAACGCGAGATGATCCACTCGGTGTTCGAACTCGGCGACACCGTCGCGCGCGAGGTCATGGTGCCGCGGACGGAGATCGTCTGGATCGAGCACGACAAGACCGTGCGCCAGGCGCTCGCGCTGGCCCTGCGCACCGGATTCACCAGGCTGCCGGTGATCGGCGACTCCGTCGACGACGTCGTGGGCGTGGTCAACATCAAGGACCTCATGCCCGCGTACATGGCCGAGGGCGGTTCGCAGCGCCGGGTCGAAGAGCTGATGAACCCGGCGAGCTTCGTGCCGGACTCGAAGCGGCTCGACGATCTGCTCAAGGAGATGCAGGTCTCGCACAACCACATGGCGATCGCGGTCGACGAGTACGGCGGCACCGCCGGCCTGCTCACCATCGAGGACGTCCTCGAGGAGATCGTCGGCGAGATCACCGACGAATCCGACACCGACGAGCGCCCCGAGGTCGAAGAACTCGAAAACGGCGCGGTCCGCGTCTCGTCCCGGCTCTCGATCGACGACCTGGGCGAACTGTTCGGGATCGATCTCGAAGACCACGACGTGGAGACCGTGGGCGGACTGCTCGCCGAGCGACTGGGTAGGGTCCCGCTGCCGGGGGCCGAAGCCGAGGTCGCCGGACTTCGGCTGTTCGCCGAAGGTGGTAAGGACCGGCGCGGGCGGATGCGGATCACCACGGTGGTCGTCCACCCCGCCGACGCGGACGCGGTCACCGACGCAGCCCAGGGCAGGCGCCGCACCCGGGTCCCGCAGCCCGATGAAAGTGACAGGAGTGTCGAACATGCCTGAGCTGGACGCCGAGGATCAGAAGCTGGTGACCCTGGCCAGGTCCGCGCGAGCCCGCACCCAGGCCGCCGAGGGCGCCGCGCTCCGCGACACCGACGGCCGCACCTACGCGGCGAGCACGGTCGACCAGCCGTCGTTCAAACTCACCGCGCTGCAGGCCGCCGTCGCCGCCGCCGTTTCGAGCGGAGCCGAAGGAATCGAGGCCGCCGTCGTGGTCACCGCCGAAGGACTGCTCAAGGAGGCGTCCGTGCAGGCGGTGCGCGACCTCGCCGAGAAGGCCCCGGTCTATCTCGCGGATCCCAGTGGCAAGGTGCTGAACTGATGGCCGAGCCGCACCGTTCCGGTTTCGCCTGCTTCGTCGGGCGGCCCAACGCGGGCAAATCCACGCTGACCAACGCGCTCGTCGGCAGCAAGGTGGCGATCACCTCCAGCAAACCGCAGACCACCAGGCACGCCATCCGCGGCATCGTCCACCGCGACGACGCCCAGCTGGTGATCATCGACACGCCGGGGCTGCACCGGCCGAGGACACTGCTCGGCGAGCGGCTCAACGACATCGTCCACTCGACCTGGTCCGAAGTGGACGTTGTCGGGCTTTGCGTGCCCGCCAACGAGAAAGTCGGTCCCGGTGACCGGTACATCGCCGCGGAACTGAAGAAGATCGCCAAGCGCACGCCGGTCGTCGGCATCGTCACCAAGACGGATCTCGTGAAACCCGAACAGGTCGCCGAGCAGTTGCTCGCCCTGCAGGAGGTCATGGAGTTCGCCGAACTCATCCCGGTGTCCGCTGTGGACGGTTTCCAGGTCGGCGCGCTCGCGGATCTGCTGGTGCGGCACCTTCCCGAAGGCCCGCAGCTGTATCCGGGCGGCGAACTCACCGACGAACCCGAGCAGACCCTGGTCGCCGAGCTGATCCGCGAGGCCGCCCTGGAGGGTGTCCGGGACGAGCTTCCGCATTCGATCGCCGTCACCGTCGAGGAAATGCTGCCGCACGAGGGCAGGGACGACATGATCGACGTGCACGCGTTCCTCTATGTGGAACGACCGAGCCAGAAGGGCATCATCCTCGGGCACAAGGGTGAGCGGCTCAAGGACGTCGGCGCCCGCGCGCGGCAGCAGATCGAGGGGCTCCTCGGCACGAAGGTCTACCTCGACCTGCACATCAAGGTCGCCAAAGAGTGGCAGCGCGACCCCCGTCAGTTGCGCCGGCTGGGCTTCTGACTGAACGGAAGGTCTCGATTCGGTCGCGGAGACCGGTTGATGATGTGGAACCGGATGGGTGACCTTAGAGTCTCAACCCTTGACTCCGGTGATCGCTGATCGGGCGGCGCGCCCGGGTCGTAGTTCTACATCTCATTTCGTGAAGGGAAAGCGGTAAATGACCGACAACCAGGGCCTGCCCAACTACTCCGGCGACCCTCAGGGCGGTGGAGGCTTCAACAACCCCGGCCCGCCGCCCAACAACAACCTCGTGTGGGCCATCCTCACCACGATCCTGTGCTGCCTGCCCTTCGGCATCGTCGCCATCGTCAAGGCGAACCAGGTGAACACCCTCTGGGCGCAGGGCCAGCCCGCCGCGGCGCAGGAAGCGGCCGACGCCGCCAAGAAGTGGTCGATCATCGCCGCCATCGTCGGTGTCGTGATCGCCATCCTCTACGTTGTTCTCGTCGTCGCGCTGGGTGTCTTCTCGGCCGACATGAACAACTACCGCTGATCGAGGCGATCGAGGGGGAGACCTCATGACCGACCAGTACCCGAACTACCCGCCCCCGGGCGGGCCTCCGCCGCAGCAGCCGTATTACGGCGGCATACCGAACTACGGCCCGCCGCCGGACAACAACCTGGTGTGGGCCATTCTCTGCACGGTGTTGTGCTGCTTGCCGCTGGGTATCGTGGCGATCGTGAAGTCGAGCCAGGTGCAGACGTTGTGGTCACAGGGTTTCCAGGCCGAAGCCCAGAAGGCCGCCGACGACGCGAAGAAGTGGTCAATGTGGGGAGCGATCGCCACCGGCGGTCTTTTCCTGCTGTACATCATCTTCATCGTGGTGATGGTCATCATCGGCGCGTCGGCGGGAAGCTTCACGCCGTGACGACGTCCGTCTACACGGGATTCCCGGCGCGCGGGTTCACAGCACGGGCCCGCGCGCTGGGGCCACCCCTGGCCATCGCTGCCGGCGCCGGGCTCGGCTGCGTCGTCCTCTGGCTGGGCGATCCCACCACTCCCGGCGGACCGCTTCCGGTCTGCCCCACCAAGTCACTGCTGGGCATCGCCTGCCCCGGCTGCGGTGGCATGCGCATGGTCTACAGCGCGCTGCACGGGGACATCCCCGCCGCGCTGCACTACAACGCCGTGTCCTTTGTGGTCGTTCTGCTGCTCGTCTGGAGCACCGTCGCCTGGGCGGTGGGCAGACTTCGCGGCCGGGCCGTGAACAGCTGGCTGCACTGGCGCTGGACACCGCTCGCGTTCGGCGTCGTGTTCGTCGTCTGGTTCATCATCCGTAACCTGCCCTTCGCCCCGTTCACCTCGCTCTACGTCTGAGTGCCGGGCCGAGGCCCGGATCGTCGGTGGTACCGAGTACGCTCCCGCGCACCGGTCTGTTCGGCGTGTACCCATGCCGTACATTCAGCCCGGGTCGCGCACGAGGTCCCGTGCGCCAGGGGCGAGGAACCAGCGAGGGGATTTCGATGACCACTCCCTACGGCCAGCAGCCGCCGGGACAGCAGCCGCCGCCCGGGTCCGGGCCCCCGCCGGGGCAGGGGCAGCAGTCATCGCAGTCGCAGCAGCCGTTCGGACAGTCGCCGTCGGGAGAACAGCCCTCGCCGTTCGGGCAGCAGCCTCAGCAGATTTCACAGGGTGAACAGCTTTCGCCGTTCGGTCAACAGGCTCCCCAGGGTGACCAGTCTTCGCCTTTCGGGCAGCAGCCGCAGCAACCGGGGCAGCCGTTCGGCGCGCAGCAGCAGCCGTTCGGGCAGCAACCCCCGCAGTCTTCGCCGTTCGGCCAGCAGCCCCAGTCTCCGTTCGACCAGGCCGCCCAGTTCGGCCCGCGGACCGACTACGCCCACTGGGGCCTGCGCGCGGGCGCGACCCTCATCGACTTCGGTCCGATCGTCGTGCTCCCGGTCATCGGCGGGATCATTTCGGCGGTGGGGCCGGACACGCTCGGCCTGTTCATCGCCGGCCTCGGTTATCTCGCGGGATTCGGCTGGACCGTCTACAACCGGTGGATCCGGATGGGGACCACCGGCCAGTCGCTCGGCAAGAAGATCTTGAAGATCAAACTCGTCCGCGAGAGCGACGGGCAGCCGATCGGACCGCTGATGGCCTTCGTCCGGGACCTGTGCCACAACCTCGACGGCTGGATCTGCGGCCTCGGTTACCTCTGGCCGCTGTGGGACGAGAAGAAGCAGACGTTCGCCGACAAGATCCTCAGCACCGTCGTCGTCCCGGGCGACGCCGCCGCGCCCGCGGCGGCACCGTTCGGCCAGAATCGGGGATTCCCCGCGCCACCGCCTTCTTCGCCGTCGTTCCCCGCGCAACCGTCGCCGTTCGGTCAGCAGCCGCAGCAGCCGTTCGGCGCGCAGCAGCAGCCTTCTCCGTTCGGCCAGCAGGCCCAGCAAACCCAGCCGTCCCAGCCGTTCGGTCAGCAGCCGCAGGGAACCGCGGCGCCGTCCCCGGAGTCCCAGCCGGGACCGGCCTTGGGCGAGGCCGAGCCGACTGAGGTCCTTCGCCCCGGCCGGCCGCCTCGGCAGGCGCAGTCCGGGTTCGACGAAGCCGAGCCGACGCAGAAGATCACGCCGGAGCAGCTGAGGCAGCAGTTGCCAGGAGCGGACGGGTCGAACGGACCCGGCACGCCGCAGCCGTAAGGAACGACCGGCGGGATCCACCCGCCGGGAAGCACGACACAAGTGGGGAACCCGATGACGAACCCGTACGGCCAGCAGCCCGGCTACGGCCAGCAGCAGCCCTATGGCCAGCAGCCTCAGCCCGGATACGGACCCCCGTCCGGCGCCACGCCCGCGCCGTACGGCCAGCCGTCCGGTGCGAACCCGATGCCGTACGGCCAGCCGGCGCCCTATGGCCAGCCCGCGCCGTACGGTCAGCCCGGGCCGTATGGCGCTCCGGGTGGCATGCCCGGGGGCGGTGGCGACATCAACTCGATCCCGGATTACAAAGGCTGGGCGATCGGGTGCATCTTCCTTTGCTGGATCATCGCGATCTTCGCGATCATGAAGTCCAACGAGGTCAACACCTACAAGATGCAGGGCAACTACGCCGCCGCCATGGACGCGTCGAAGTCGACGAAGACCATGTGCATGATCGCCTCGATCATCGGCGGTGTCGGCTGCCTGTTCTCCCTTCTCTGGATCATCCTGGTCGCCGCGAACATCTAGCCCGACCGTAGAACGAAAGAACAACGAGGACCACTTTCATGACCAACCCTTACGGCCAGCAGCAGCCCTACGGCCAGCAGCAGCCCTACGGACAACAGCAGCCTGGCTACGGGCCGCCGTCCGGCGGCATGCCCGCCCCCTACGGTCAGCCGGCTCCGTACGGCCAGCCTTCTCCCTACGGTGCCCCGGGCGGCATGCCCGGCGGCGGTGGCGACATCAACGCCATCAAGGACTACAAGGGCTGGGCGATCGGCTGCATCTTCCTTTGCTGGATCATCGCGATCTTCGCGATCATGAAGTCCAACGAGGTCAACACCTACAAGATGCAGGGCAACTACGCCGCCGCCGCGGACGCGTCGCGGTCCACGAGGACCATGTGCATGATCGCGTCGATCATCGGTGGCCTCGGCTGCGTCTTCGCCATCGTGATGATCATCATTTCGATCGTCGCGGCCTCGTCCGTGCCCAGCTGTTACGGGCGCTACTGCTGATTCCGGGGCGCACCGCCCCGATGTCGGTCCCGGGTGGGACGATGTCGGGGTGGTGAACCTCTATCGCGACACCGGGGTGGTGTTGCGGACGCACAAGCTGGGTGAGGCCGACCGGATCATCACCCTGCTCACGCGACGGCACGGCAAGGTCCGTGCGGTCGCGAAAGGCGTGCGTCGGACGTCATCGCGCTTCGGGGCGCGGCTGGAGCCGTTCGGTCACGTCGACGTCCAGTTCTACACCGGCCGCTCCCTCGACGTGATCACCCAGGTCGAGACGGTCGACGCCTTCGCGCTGCCGCTGGTGGCCGATTACCAGCGCTACACCGCGGCGAGCGCCATCGCCGAAACTGCGGACCGGCTGTCCGCCGAAGAAGGCGAACCGGTGCTCAAGCTCTACATGCTCGTCGTCGGCGCCCTTCGCGCTCTCGCGGGCGGCGAACGCGACAGTTCCCTCGTGCTCGACGCCTTCTTCCTGCGGGCCATGGCCTACGCCGGCTGGGCGCCCGCGATCACCGAATGCGCCCGATGCGGCCTGCCGGGTCCGCACAAGGCGTTCAGTGTGTCGGCGGGCGGCTCGATGTGCCCGGATTGCCGGGTGCCCGGCTGTGTGCACCCTTCCCACGAGGTGCTGACCCTGCTCGCGGCCCTCCTGCACGGCGAATGGCCGGTGGCCGAAGCGTCGCAGCCGGTGCCGCGGCGGGACGCGTCCGGCCTGGTCGCGGCGCATCTGCAGTGGCATCTGGAGCGTCAGTTGCGCTCGCTGCCGCTGGTGGAGAGGCGTGCGCGGGAGAGCATCACGGGAGCGCAGTAGGGTCGCAGGCACAGGTTCACTCGATCAGGAGGCTCGAAGGTGCTGCGCAGGGGACGCGAGAACAAGGCGTCACAATTCGAACTTCGCGCGCCGGAGCCGCATCCGTCCGGTGCCCGCCCGCCGGAGATCCCGAAGGAACTCCTCCCGAAGCATGTCGCGCTGGTGATGGACGGCAACGGCCGCTGGGCCAACCAGCGGGGACTGCCGCGTATCGAAGGCCACAAACGCGGCGAAGCGGTGATGATCGACGTCGCCAGCGGTGCCGTGGAGCTGGGCGTCAAATGGTTGTCGGTGTACGCCTTCTCCACCGAGAACTGGAAGCGGAGCCCGGAAGAGGTCCGTTTCCTGATGGGCTTCAACCGCGACACCATCCGTCGTCAGGTCGACTACCTCGGCTCGATCGGCGTCCGCATCCGCTGGGCGGGCCGCCGTCCCAAGCTGTGGGCGAGCGTGATCAAGGAACTGCAGGTCGCCGAGGAGAAGACCAAGAACAACACGGCGCTGAACATGACCATGTGCGTCAACTACGGCGGCCGTGCCGAACTCGGCGACGCCATGCGGCGGATCGCCCACGACGTCGCCGACGGGAAGCTGAACCCGGACAAGGTCACCGAGAAGACCATCGGCAAGTACCTGTACCAGCCCGACATGCCGGACGTGGACCTGTTCCTGCGGCCGTCGGGGGAGCAACGGACATCGAACTTCTTGCTCTGGCAGTCGGCCTACGCCGAGATGGTCTACCAGGACACGCTCTTCCCGGACTTCGACCGCACCCACCTGTGGCGGGCGTGCCTCGAGTTCGCGAAACGGGACCGCCGCTTCGGCGGGGCGATCGACAAGGCCGATAACGCTTCGGAAGGAACCTCATGACCACCGAAGCGGCGGACACGGCGGCGTTGCTGACGTCGGCACGGGAAGCCCTCGAGCGTTATCTCGAAGTCCACGTCGACGACGACGGCGCGCTGACCTTCTCGCACGCGGACGTCCCGTGTGTCATCCAGGCGACCCGGCTGGCCGAAGGGCTGACCGTGCTGAGCCTGACCTGCGTCGTCGCCTGGGACCTTCCGGACGACCCGGCGATCGCGGCCTCGGCGGCGGAACGCGCCGGACAGGGCCTGTTCGGCACGCTCGGCGTGGTGCGGTCGGAGAAGGGCATCGACATCACGCTGAGGTACGCGTTCCCGGCCGAGGGCATGGACGCGTCACCGCTCGGGACGCTGCTCATGCTGGTCGTCTCGACCGCGTCGCAGCTGCGCTCCGACCTGTTGGGCACGTCCTCCGGGGACTGACCGTCTCCACACAGGGTCACCTGGCATCATCTCGCGCATGGAAACCATTTCCAGAAGCGCCCCGGAGAAGCCGGCCCGGCGGTTCAAGATCACCTCGATCGAGGTGCTCTGCGCGGTTCTGCTGATCGCGATCCTCGGGCAGAGCTGGCTCCAGCAGGTGTTCGACGTGCCGGCGCTGCGGACCGGCTCGACGGTGTTCGTCGCCGTCTGCGTGCAGGCACTGCCGTTTCTGGTGCTCGGGGTGCTGATCAGCGGTGCGATCGCGGCGTTCGTGCCCGCCCGGGTACTGGAGAAGGTGCTTCCCCGCCGAGCCGGTGCCGCGGTCGGTGTCGCGGGGCTGGCCGGGGTCGCCCTGCCGGGTTGCGAATGCGCGTCGGTGCCCGTCGCGCGGCGGCTGATCGGCCAGGGTGTCGCGCCCGCGGCCGCGCTGACGTTCCTGCTGGCCGCGCCCGCGGTGAACCCGGTGGTACTGGTCGCCACGGCGGTGGCGTTCCCCGGAAATCCGGAGATGGTGTTCGCCCGGTTCGCCGGTTCACTCGCCACGGCGATGGTGATGGGCTGGCTGTGGGCCAAATGGGGCAAGCTCGACTGGATCGCGGAGCGCGCGTTGCGGCGCTTGCCGGACGTCCAGCACGGCTCGCGCTGGAAGACCTTCGCCGAGACCGCGCGGGCGGATCTCGTCGAGGCGGGCGGGTTCCTCGTACTCGGCGCGATGATCGCCGCCGCGATGAACGTGCTGGTGCCCGCCGAATGGTTCGGCGTGCTCGGTGAGCAGATCGTGCTCGGGGTGCTCGTGATGGCGGTGCTCGCCGTCGTGCTGGCCCTGTGCAGTGAGGCCGACGCCTTCGTCGCCGCGTCGCTGACCGCGATGCCGCTGCTGCCGAAACTGGTGTTCCTGGTGGTCGGGCCCGCGATCGACGTGAAACTGTTCGCCTTGCAGACCGGCACCTTCGGCAAATCCTTCGCGCTGCGGTTCGCGCCGGTGACGTTCGTCGTCGCGCTCAGCTGCGCGGTCGTCTCGGGCACGCTGATCCTCGGAGGTGGCGTGTGAAACGCGAGACCCAGAACATCCTGCTGATCCTGCTCGGCGGGGCCCTGCTCAAGATCACGATCAACGGCGACTACCTGCGTTACGTCAAACCCGCGCAGCAGCCGTGGATCATCGCGGGCGGCGCGGTGATGGTCGCGCTGGGCGCGATCGCGATCGTCCGCGACCTGCTGGCCGCGCGGGCCGCCGCCGTCGTGTCCGGTGATGTCCACGCCCACGACCACAACACCCGTTCGGCCTGGCTGCTGATGGTGCCGGTGCTGGCCGTCTTCCTGGTCGCGCCGCCCGCGCTGGGCGCCGACTCGGTGACCCGCACCGAAGCCAGAGCGCCACAAAGCGCTTCGGCGAGCAACGCCGCCGCCTTCCCGCCCCTGCCCGCCGGTGACGTGGTTCCGTTGGAGGTCAACGAGTTCGTCAGCCGCGCGGGGTGGGACAAGAGCGGGAGCCTGAACGGGCGGACGGTGCGGCTGTCCGGGTTCGTCGTGCACAACGAGGGCAACACGATGCTGGCCAGGATGGTGATCGGCTGCTGCGCCGCCGACGCCTTCCCGATCACCGTGCGGCTGGTGGGCGAGGACGTGTCGGGCTTCCGCGACGACACCTGGCTGGAGGTGACCGGGACGGTGGTGCCGGGCACCGCGGTGCGGGAGAACAGCTACATGCCGGACTTGACGCTCACTTCGGTGCGGCAGGTGCCGGCGCCGAAGGACCCCTACGAGTACTGACCGGATGCTATGAACGGTCCGTTACTTGCAAAATTTGCAAGTAACGGACCGTTCATAGCACGCGCGTCAGTGGTTCGAGCAGGTCCCGACGATCTCCACGGTATGGCTGATGTCGGAGAAGCCGTGCTCCGAGGCGATCTTCTCGGCCCACCGCTCCACGGCCGGGCCCTCGACCTCGACGGTGCTGCCGCAGACCCGGCACACCAGGTGATGGTGATGGTGCGACGAGCAGCGCCGGTAGATGGCCTCGCCGGTGTCGGTGCGCAGGACGTCGATCTCGCCCGCCTCCGAGAGCGACTGCAGTGTCCGGTACACCGTCGTGAGCCCGATGCCGTCGCCGCGTTTGCGCAGCTCGTCGTGCAGTTCCTGGGCGGAACGGAAGTCGTCGATCTCCTTGAGCAGCTCGACCACGGCGGCCCGCTGTTTCGTCGACCGGCGTCCCGGCACCGGCGCGGAACTGTTGGCCGTCGTCGGACTCATGCTCACTTCCCCTCCTGAACGTGGGCTACGGCGTCCACCACGATATGCGCAAGGTGATCGTCGACCAGCCGGTACACCACCTCACGGCCGCGTCGCTCACCCTGTACGACACCCGCGGTCTTCAGCACCCGCAGGTGCTGGCTGATCAGCGGCTGCGCGACGTCGAGCGTGTCCACCAGTTCGTGTACGCACTTGTCCGCGTCACGCAGTTGCAGGACGATGGCGATGCGCACGGGCGCGGCGAGTGCTCTGAGCAGGTCGCCGGCGTCCGCGAGGATGGCGGGTGAGGCCGAGGTGGCGGGTTCGGCGGGAGGACGGGCCGACGAATGCGGTCCGGGGTCTTCCGTGAAGCCCGGGGCGGCCGAGTCCGGGGTCACCGTAGCCATCGCCGCCTCCACGTCCATCATGATTTCCGAAGTCATTGCCAGTAACAGTTCAGACCATCTTAGTGTTCCCCGACCCCGGCGGTCTGTTCGCCGAGCGGGGGACCAGTTGGCCGTGTCGTTACTGCTCCGTTCGGGTGACTTCGCAAAGAAATGACCATTCCGCTTCGCATGTGGTCGCCAACGGTGCAAGGTTGTCGCGGAGCGTTTCGTCGCTTCTCGTACGCTGACGACCGCGCTCTGAGGGCCCGGAGAGGCAGTGGGGAGACATGACTCGTTTCGTGACGAAGCTGGCCGCCGCGACGGCGGCCTTCGTGCTGGCGTCGGCTCCGGGATTCGCCGCGGCGCAGACGACGCAGGCCGTCGACGAGAAGACCGGCCCCGTGTCGTTCGCGAACGTGGCCTCCGTGCGCATCGGGAACCCGGGATCGCTGATCACCGAAACCCAGCGTTCGCCGCTGACGCCCGGCCAGTCGAAACTCTCCCCGGATCGCACCGTCGTCCCCCGTGATGAGGGCGAGCGGGAGACCTTCGGCAAGAAATGGGACATCAACCTGGGCCGCTACGGGGCGCAGAGCCCGTACCCGGCCGGGATCGCCAGCCGCGACCACAACGTGATCGCCGCGTTGCAGCAGACCACGGTCCCGACAGCGGTCGCGGAGAGCAATTACGCCCTGATCGACAACGGCCGCGGCGGCGCCACGCCCGCCGAAAACACCGTGCTGGTGCTCGAAGGCGCGAAGAGCGCCGTCGATTGCTCATCGCCGGGGAAGGCGACGTCGTCGACGAGCGTGAGCAAGATCTGGGTGCGTGACGAAACCGGCAAGCTGAAGCCGTCCGGCGCTTCGGGCGTCGACATCAAGGGACTCAAGCTCGGCCCGCCTTCGCTCGTCAAGAACGAGAGCATCGGCAAGGACAAGACCACCTCCGACCTGACCGTGTCGCGGGTGACCGATTTCGATCAGCTCATCCGGCAGGACGGCTGGCGCGGCGGTGACGTGACCAAGGCCGCGGGCTGGAAGCTGGACGTCGTCACGCACGTGCGTGACGACGCGGGCAAGGACCTGCGTGAGGCCCGTACGACGATCGTGCTCGGCGGCGTGAGCTGCGCGATCCCGAGGAACTTCGTGGCGAAGCCCGCCGGCGGCACTGGAGCGGGCGCCGCGCCCGAGCAGCCCACGGTACCGGGGACGGTCCCCGCGGGCGGTATCCCGCCGCGGACCGCCGACTCGACGCGGACCGTGGTCGGGCTGGGACTGCTGGGCGGTGGCATCGTGATCGGCGCCGCGGCCATGCTGTCCCTCCGCCGTCGCGAGCCCGTTCCGGTGCGGGAGAAGTAGCGGTCCCGTGCGGCACTGGCTGGCGGGACTCTCCGCCGTCGTCTCCGCGCTCGCCATCTCCGCGGGCGTGATCGTGCTGACCTGGATCCCGCCGGAACAGGCGGTCTCGTCCGCGGAACCCGCGGTCATGCCGGGCGAAGACGGCGCTCCCTTGGCACTGCCCGCCGACAGTTCGACACGCGGGCAGCGGCCCGGCACCATCCGGCTGCCCGAAGGCGGAACGGCGAAGCTCGTCCGCTCCGAGGTCAACTCCGACGGTGTCCTCCCGATCCCGCGAGGGCTCGGCGACGCTGCCTGGTGGGGTGCGCGGCTCGGCGCCGAAACGGGTACGTCGCTGATCTCCGGGCACGTCAACTGGGGCGGTGTCAAAGGGCCGTTCGACGAGCTGTGGCGGATGCGGGAAGGCCAGGAAGTGGCCGTCAGCGACGCCGCGGGCGGCATCTGGGTCTATCGCGTGCGCGAGGTCGTCACGGTGCACAAGAACGACCTGCCCGCGCGGGCGGCGAAGCTGTTCGCGCAGAGCGGGCCACACCGGCTGGTCCTGGTGACCTGCGGCGGCGACTACCTCGGCGGGACGGACGGCTACCAGGACAACCGGGTCGTCGTCGCGACTCCCGCCTGACTTCCCGCATTTCGTCCTCTGAATGCGGTAGTTGCACACGCAAGGACCGCATTCAGAGGACGAAATGCGGGAAGTCGGTGCAACCTCTCTCGGCTCGCATCGCGTGTCTAGCGACACCGGCCGCTTCGGCGGCTTGACGCGATCAAGGAGTAGTACCCGATGGTGGGAAAGTTTGACGTGGATGACACTGCCGCGGCGAGCGAGGAGCAGCCGAAGAAGCGCTCCGGCCTGGGCTGGATCCTCGCCTGCGCCGCGATCTTCGTGGTGGCGGCCGTGGTCGCGGTGTTCGTGTTCACCGGGCTTGTGTTCACTGACAAGAGCGACTCGGTCGGCGCGGCCACCCAAGATCAGGCGAACACGTCGGCCGTCCAGCCGCCCGAAGCCGTCGCCGGACAGGCACCCGGCACGGTCAAACTTCCCGCTGGTGGCACGGCGAAACTGATCCGCAAGGAACTGACCGCCGACGGGACCCTCCCCATCCCCGAGGGTCTCGACGAAGCCACCTGGTGGGGCGCGAAACTGGGCGCCGACCAGGGCGCGTCCCTCCTTTCCGGGCATGTGAACTGGAAGGGGAAGAAGGGCCCCTTCGACGAGTTGTGGCGGCTCAAGGCCGGTCAGCAGGTGGATGTCGTCGACACCGACGGTGGCAAGTGGGCCTACAAGATCGACGAGGTCGTCACCGTGCACAAGACGAAGCTGGCCGAGCAGGCGGAGAAGCTGTTCGGGCCGGACGGTCCGCATCGGCTGGTGCTGGTCACCTGCGGCGGCGAGTACGTCGGCGGGACCGACGGTTACGAGGACAACCGCATCGTCACCGCCTCGTTGGTGAGCCGTCCCTGACCCGTTCCAACCTCGCCGGAAGTCACGCGGGACCTCCCGGTTAGTCTTGTCGTTCTAGTCCGATAACCGTCCCCGCATGCTTCGGAGCGTGGAGTGCCCGCCAACACCATTGAGACCGTCGTCAGCCTGTGCAAGCGTCGAGGCTTCGTTTTCCCGTGTGGAGAGATCTACGGCGGTACCAAGTCGGCGTGGGACTACGGGCCCCTCGGTGTCGAACTCAAGGACAACATCAAGCGCCAGTGGTGGAAGACCGTCGTGCAGAGCCGGGACGACGTCGTCGGCCTCGACTCCTCGGTGATCCTGCCGCGCCAGGTGTGGGTCGCGTCGGGTCACCTCGACGTCTTCACCGACCCGCTGATCGAATGTCTCTCCTGCCACAAGCGGTTCCGCGCCGACCAGCTGGCCGAGGACTTCTCCGCCCGGTCGGGCAAGGAGGTGTCCGAGGACGACCTGTCCGAGGTTCCGTGCCCGAACTGCGGCACCCGCGGGCAGTACACCGCTCCGCGTGACTTCAACATGATGCTCAAGACCTACCTCGGTCCGGTCGAGTCCGAGGAAGGCGTGCACTACCTCCGCCCGGAGACCGCGCAGGGCATCTTCATCAACTTCCTCAACGTGCAGACCGCGGCGCGCAAGAAGCCGCCGTTCGGCATCGGCCAGATCGGCAAGTCGTTCCGGAACGAGATCACGCCGGGCAACTTCATCTTCCGCACGCGTGAGTTCGAGCAGATGGAGATGGAGTTCTTCGTCGAGCCGGGCGAGGACGAGACCTGGCACCAGTACTGGATCGACGCGCGCACCGAGTGGTACAAGGACCTCGGCATCAAGGCGGACAACCTCCGCCTTTACGAGCACCCGAAGGAAAAGCTCTCCCACTACTCGAAGCGCACCGTCGACATCGAGTACCGCTTCGCGTTCAACGCGGGCCAGGAGTGGGGCGAGCTCGAGGGCATCGCGAACCGCACCGACTTCGACCTCACGACGCACTCGAACCACTCCGGCGTGGACCTGTCGTTCTTCGACCAGGCCACGAAGCAGCGGTTCCGCCCGTTCGTCATCGAGCCCGCGGCCGGTGTCGGCCGGTCGATGATGGCGTTCCTCGTCGACGCCTACCACGAGGAAGAGGTGCCGAACGCCAAGGGCAGCACCGACACCCGCGCGGTACTCAAGCTGGACTACCGGCTCGCGCCGTTCAAGGTCGCCGTGCTCCCGTTGTCCCGCAACGCCGATCTCACGCCGAAAGCGCGGGACGTCGCGGCGGCGCTGCGCAAGCACTGGAACGCCGACTTCGACGACGCCGGCGCGATCGGCCGCCGCTACCGGCGCCAGGACGAGATCGGGACGCCGTACTGCGTCACCGTCGACTTCGACTCGCTCAACGACCACGCGGTGACGGTGCGGGAGCGCGACACCATGGCGCAGGAGCGGGTCGCGATCGACAAGCTGGAGTCGTACCTGGCGGGTCGCCTGATCGGCGCCTGACGCCCGGTTGACGCATGTGAAGGCCCCCTTTCCCCGGCTCAGCCGAGGAAAGGGGGCCTTTCCTTCGGTTGGCGGAGGTAGTGGCCACGGGTCGTGAGAGCGGTGCGGGAGCCGTGTCGGGTCCCGTGGTCCGTGAAGGCCTCCTTGAGGGACCCAGGGTCCCTCAAGGAGGCCTTCACGGACCGACGGGTGCGCCGGCGGTAGCGATCCCTCCGACACACTATAACCGCACCCCAGTAAAAGCCCCCTCCCCTACCCTCACAAGTAGGC
>NZ_JBVJCE010000016.1:137915-143774 GCF_055588925.1 Amycolatopsis sp. NPDC041971
CCCCTTTTACCAAACCCCTGACCGGGAAGTTCCGTGAAGGCCTCCTTGAGGGACCCAGGGTCCCTCAAGGAGGCCTTCACGGACCGGCGATCATGTCGCGAACACGAGGTCGGCTTCATGACCAATGGCCCCTGCTCCGCCCCGGCAACGCCGGGAAAGGTCCCTTCCTCGCGAAATCCGCTAGGAAGGACCTTCCTAGCGTCGGGGAAAGCCCACCCCTGACAACTGTCACCCTCAGGTCGTGACGCGCGGCCCACGCGCAGGACGCCCCGCCGCGACATGCTCAAGGCATGCGAGAACAAGACATCACCGCGGGGGCGGCGGTACGGCTTTCCGGTCTGCGTAAGCACTATGGCGACGTCCACGCCGTCGACGGCGTGGAACTGACGATCGCGCCGGGTGAGGTGGTCGCCCTCCTCGGCCCCAACGGCGCGGGCAAATCCACCACGGTCGACATGATCCTAGGCCTCACGGCACCCGACAGCGGCACCGTGACCGTCTTCGGGCGGGAGCCGGGCGACGCGGTCGGCGACGGGATGATCGGCGCGATGTTGCAGGGCGGCGCGCTCGTCGAGGATCTCACGGTCGGGGAGACCGTCGGCATGGTCGCCGCGCTGCATCGCAAGCCGATGCCCGTACGTGAGGCGTTGCGCCGCGCCGGGATCGAAGACCTCGCGAACCGGCGCTCCACCAAGCTTTCCGGTGGGCAGAAGCAGCGTGTGCGGTTCGCCGTCGCGCTGGTGAGCGACCCCGATCTGCTGATCCTCGACGAGCCGACCGCCGCGATGGACGTCGGGACGCGCCGCGAGTTCTGGAAGTCCATGTACGAGTACACGAACTCGGGTCGCACGGTCCTGTTCGCCACTCACTATCTCGAAGAGGCCGAGGAGTTCGCCGATCGTGTCGTGCTGATGCGGTCGGGGCGGATCGTCGCGGACGGTTCGGTCGCGCAGGTTCGTGCGCTGGCAGGGGGACGCACGATCCGCGCCGTGGTGCCCGCGGCGGCGGAACCGGTGATCGCGGGGCTGCCCGCGGTCACCGGTTCCGAACTGCGCGGCGGCCGTGCCGCGATCTCCAGTTCCGACTCCGACGTCACGCTGCGGGCGCTGCTGACCCACGTGCCCGAAGCGCGCGACATCGAGATCAGCGCCGTCGGGCTCGAAGGCGCGTTCCTTTCACTGACCACCGAAGACACCGAGGAAGCCGTTCGATGAACCCGACCTATCTCAAGACCGAGATCGTCCGCACTTTCCGTTCGACACGGTTCGTGCTCTTCGCCGTCGCCTTCCCGGTGCTGATGTTCCTGTTGCAGGCCAACGTTTTCGGCGGCCCCGGCGTGAACATCACCGGGGTGATCATGGTCAACATGATGGCCTTCGGCACCTTCTCCGCCGCGATGACGAGCGGCGCGAAACTGGCCATCGAGCGGTCCACCGGGTGGCAGCGCCAGCTGCGGCTGACCCCGCTGACCGGCGCGGGCTACCTCGGCGGCAAGGCACTCTCGTCGATGCTCGTCGCCCTCCCCGCGCTGCTCGTCGTCCCGCTGGTCGGCGTCCTCTTCCAAGACGTCCACCTCGACGCCGCCGGTTGGCTGCGGCTCGTGTTCGGCATCTGGCTCGGCGCGATCCCGCTGGTGCTGCTCGGTCTGCTGCTGGGCCAGTTCGGCACGCCGGAGTCGATGCAGCCGGTGAACATGATCGTCATGATGGGCATGGGTTTCCTCGGCGGCCTGTGGATCCCCATCGACGGGATGCCGTCGTGGATGGCCGACCTCGCCAAGGTGACGCCGACGTACTGGCTGACCCAGCTGGTCCGCCCCGTCGTCACCGATCACCTCACGGTGAGCCTCACGGCCGCGCTCGGCGTGCTGGCGGCGTGGACCGCGGTCCTCGGGACGCTGGTGATCAGGCGTTACCGTAAGGACAGTGCGCGGGTCTGAGAAGAGGGTGAACCGGTGAACGACTACCCGGGCAGGGTCAGGACGGGTTTGGACAACCGGGGAAACTGGTGGTCGGACATGCCGCCGCGAACCGGCGCCGGGCCCAGGCCGGCGAAGTGGGCCGTGCTCGGCACCGCCTTCGTCCTGCCGAGTTTCATTCCCACGGCGATCGAGCTGACCACCGGCGGGATCACCGCGGAAGAGCTGGTGATCGCCGGTTTCCTGATCGCCTATGGGGCTTGCTATCTGCTGTTCCCGCTCGTTCTGCGTGCTTCCCGGCGGAAGACGACCTACCTCTTCTCGGGGGTGATGCTGCTCCTCGGCCTCGTCCTGGTCTTCCTGCACGACAACAACCCGTACATCCTGATCTACGCGACGGCGGTGCTGGCCTTCACACTGCCGCCGGCGTGGGCGGTGATCCTCGACGGTGGCGCCCTGCTGCTGGTGCTGGCCGTCCACCTGGTCGTCGGGAAGGACGATTTCGGTGACCTCGTGGCGGTCGCTTCGATCACGGCGGCGATGTTCTTCATGGCGAACCTGGTCCGCGCGGTGCGGAAACTGGAAGCGGCGAACCAGGAGATCGCGACGCTCGCGGTGGCGGGCGAACGCGAGCGCCTGGCGCGGGATCTGCACGACATCCTCGGCCACAGTCTCACCACCATCACGGTCAAGGCCGGGCTCGCGCGCCGGATCCTGGAGAGCGGCAAGGACGACAGCCGTGCGTTGCAGGAGATCAGCGAGGTCGAGAGCCTGGCCCGCAGCGCGCTCACGGACATCCGCGCCACGGTCTCCGAGTACCGCGAGGTGTCGCTGTCGGTGGAGGTCGCCGGGGCGAGGGCGGCGCTGCGGGCGGCGGAAATCGACGCGGATCTGCCGCACGCGGTCGACAACGTCGACCCCGCCCTGCAACGGACCTTCGGCTACGTGCTGCGCGAGGCGGTCACCAACGTGCTCCGGCATTCCGGGGCGAAGCGGGTCAAAGTCCGCTTCGGCAGGACGTGGCTGGAGGTCGAGGACGACGGCGAGGGCAGCGAGGAGAAGCCGGGCAACGGCCTGCGCGGGCTCACCGAACGCTTGGCCGCGGTCGGCGGGACCTTGACCGCCGCCACGCCATCTGCGGGAGGATGGCTCGTCCGGGCGGAGGTACCCGAGTCCGCCCTCCGGAGCGTCGCGCCCGCGCCGCTCTCCGAACCCGCTGGAGGTTGCGCGTGATCCGGGTCCTGCTCGCCGACGACCAGGCGATGGTGCGCGGGGCGTTGGCCACCGTGCTCGGCCTCGAAACCGACATCGAGGTGGTCGCCCAGGTCGGCTCGGGCGACGAAGTGCTCCAACGGGCGAAGGAGACCGCCCCGGACGTCGCGCTGCTCGACGTCCAGATGCCGGGCAAGGACGGTCTCGAAGCCGCCGCCGAACTGCACGGCGCGCTCCCGTTGTGCCGGATCATCATCTGCACCACCTTCGGCAGGCCCGGCTATCTCTCGCGGGCGATGGCGGCGGGCGCCGCTGGATTCGTGGTCAAGGACGCGCCGCCGGAGCAGCTCGTCGACGCCGTCCGCCGGGTCCACGGCGGGCTCCGGGTGGTCGATCCCGCGCTCGCCGCCGAATCCCTCGCCACCGGCGCGAGCCCGCTCACCGGCCGTGAACACGACGTCCTGCGGGCCGCCAAGGACGGCAGCACGGTGGCCGACATCGCCGGTGCGCTGCACCTTTCCGAAGGCACCGTGCGCAACCATCTCTCGGCCGCGATGGGCAAGACCGGGGCGAGGACGCGGGCCGAGGCGGTGCGGCTCGCGGAAGAGCGCGGCTGGCTCTGAGCCTGTCTCGCGGCTCTGCGAGAATCACCTTCGTGAGTACCGCCGAACGGACGAAACCCACCCGTGCGAACTGGGTGCGCCGGATCCTGGCGGGTTTCCTGCTGGTCGTCGTCGCGGTGATCGGCGGAACGGCGTTCCGGGTCTGGCAGGTCGCGCGGGAGGACGTGCGCGACCAGGCCGACGTCATCGTGGTGCTCGGCGCCGCCCAGTACAACGGCAGGCCGTCGGAGATCTTCCAAGCCCGGCTGGCGAAGGCGAAGACGCTGTACGACCAGGGCGTCGCGAAGGTGATCGTCACCGCGGGCGGCAAGAAGGCCGACGACAACTACACCGAGGCACAGGCGGGCGTGCAGTGGCTGCGCAAACGCGGCGTGCCCCAGTCGGCGACGCTGCCGGTCGGCGAGGGCAGCGACACCCTGCGCAGCCTGCGCGCGGTCGCCGAGCAGGTGCAGAAGCGGGGCTGGAAGACCGCGGTGCTGGTCAGCGACCCATGGCATTCGTTCCGTGCGCGGGTGATGGCCGACGATCTCGGATTGGAGACCTGGACGTCGCCGACCCACCGCGGTCCTGTCGTGCAGGCCCGCGAGACGCAGGCGCGCTACATCGTCCGCGAGACCGGCGCGCTGCTGTATTACCGGCTCACGAAATCCCCCGCGGTCGTCTGAGACCCGCGGAGTGTCGGTGACCACGCTTAAGCTGGTCGGGTGAGTGACACCTACACCCAGGCCGACAGGGCGCGACTGCTGCCCGAGCGGCCCAAGGGCGCGGCGTTGGAAGGCGCCGGTGACGGGCGAAGCGCCTTCGCCCGTGATCGCGCGCGGGTTCTGCACTCGGCGGCCCTTCGGCGGCTTGCGGGCAAGACCCAGGTGGTCGGCCCCGGTGAAGGCGCCGAGGTCAGCGGTGTGCCGCGTACCCGGCTGACGCATTCGCTGGAGGTCGCGCAGATCGGCAGGGGGATCGCGGACGAACTGGGCGCGGACCCGGATCTGGTGGACACCGCGGGTCTCGCGCACGACATCGGGCACCCGCCGTTCGGGCACAACGGCGAGCGCGCGCTGAACGAGGTCGCGCAGCCGTGCGGTGGTTTCGAGGGCAACGCGCAGACGTTGCGGATCCTGACCAGGCTGGAGCCGAAGGTCCTGCTCGAAGGCGGGGCCGTCGGCGGGCTGAATCTCACTCGCGCCTGTCTCGACGCCTCGACGAAGTACCCGTGGCAGCGTGAAGAGGGCAATCCGAAGTACGGCGTCTACGCCGACGACGCCGAGGTGTTCGCGTGGGTCCGGGAAGGCGTCTCGGCGTCATCGGACCGCCGCACTTGTCTCGAAGCGCAGATCATGGACTGGTCCGACGACGTCGCGTACTCGGTGCACGATGTCGAGGACGGGGTGCTGGCAGGCCGGATCTCGTTGCGGGTACTGGCCGACGCGGAGGAACGCGCGGCGGTGGCCGAGGCGGCGCGCCGGTTTTCGACTCAGTCTCAGTCCACTTTGGAGGGTGCGGCGAAGGAACTGCTCGACCTCCCGGTGGTCGCCGAACTCATCGAACCGGGGCTCGACGGATCGCTCAAGGCGCAGGTCGCGCTGAAGCGGCTGACGAGTGAGCTGGTCGGCAGGTTCGCGACGGCGGTGGTCGTCGCGACGCGGGAGGTGTACGGTGCGGGCCCGCTGAGCCGCTACGCCGCGCGGCTGGTCATCCCGGAGCAGGTCGCGGCCGAGGTCGCGCTGTTCAAGGCGCTCGCGCTGCGGTACGTGATGAGCGACAGGCGGCGCCTCGCGATGCAGGACGGCCAGCGCCAGACGCTCGCCGAACTGGTCGGGGCGCTGTGCCGCCGCGCGCCCGACGCGCTGGACGGGCTGTTCCTGCCCGCGTGGGAGGCCGCCCCGGACGACGCGGCGCGGTTGCGCGTGGTCGTCGACCAGGTGGCGTCGCTCACGGACGCTCAGGCCTACGCGTGGCACGCCTGGCACCTGGGCCGCCACGGCTGAGTCTTGGGTCCCGGGGGGGGGGGGGGGGGGGGGGGGGGGGGGGGGGGGGGGGGGGGGGGAGAGGGAAAGAAGAGGGAAGAAGGGAGGGGGGGAGGAGGGAGGGAGGGGGGAAGAAGGGGCG
>NZ_JBVJCE010000016.1:143784-170109 GCF_055588925.1 Amycolatopsis sp. NPDC041971
TCCTTTCCTTTACCCCCACACCGGAAACCGGACTAGTTTTCTCCCCTCCCCTCCCCCCCCCCCCCCCCCCCCCCCCCCCCCCCCCCCCCCCCCCGGGACGCGCAAAGGGAACTTTCGGACAGGAGACGGACGGGCCCGTGCACGGTACGGTCTGCGGCATGGGCGCTGTCGAAAGCCACCTCCGGTTTGGTCTGGACCTCTATCGGGTGCTGGCGAGCCGCACGGAGAACGCGTGTTTCTCGCCGTACTCGATCGCGAGCGCGCTCGGCCTGGTGACGCAGGCCGCCAAGGGGAAGACCAGAGAAGAGCTGATCGCGCTGCTCGGCGACCCGGACGAGCTCGCCGACCTGCTGGGCAAGGCGTCGTCGCTGCTCGACGACGGTCCCGAACTCGCGGTCGCGAACACGCTCTGGGCCTGGGACGGGCTTCCGCTCGAGGAGTCCTTCCGCGCGGAACTCGCCACCTGGCCGGGCGGAAAGGTCGAGAGCGCCCCGTTCGGCGACGATCCGGAGGCCGCGCGGCGGTTGATCAACGCCGATGTCGCCGAGGCCACCCGCGAGCTGATCCCCGAGCTGCTGAAGCCGGGGACGGTCGCACCGGACACGGTCGCCGCGATCGTCAATGCCCTGTATCTCAAAACGGCGTGGACCAATCCGTTCTCCAATGACAACACCGCGCCCGCGGACTTCCACGCGCCGTCCGGAACCCGTACGGTGCCGACGATGTGGCTCGAAAAACAGCTCGACCACACCCACGAGGACGGCTGGCAGGTCGTCCGCCTCGGCGCCGAGGGCGGGGTGGAGGCGGTCATCCTGCTGCCGGACGGCGATCTCGACGACGCCGAACTCGACGCGGGCAAGCTGGCGGTCCTGCTGGAGAACACACGCTCCAAGACGATCGCCCTGTCGCTGCCGAAACTCGACCTCGACGTCGACAGCCCGCTGACGGCGAAACTCCAGGATCTCGGTGTGCGGACGATGTTCACCGCCGACGCCGACCTCACCGGACTCGCCGACGACGACCGGCTCGAAGTGTCCGAGGTCCTCCACCAGTCCGTGCTCCGCATCGACGAACAAGGCCTCGAAGGCGCCGCCGCGACGGCCGTGCTGATGCGGCTGACGTCGCTCATCGTCGACGAGCCCCTGGAAGTCGCCGTCGATCGCCCCTTCCTTCTGCTCGTCAGGCACGCCTCGACGGGTGTGATCTACTTTCTCGCCCGCGTTGTCGAGCCGTGAGGATGGTCAGTGAGTCTTTTCCAGGCTGAGGCGGCGGACGTGGTGGCCGAGAAGACTCCCACGAGACCTCGCCGGTTCGCCGCCGCCGACGCCGCCATCATGGGCGGCTTCCTGCTGTTCGCCTTCCTGCTCTACAACGGGCTCTGGCTCGACCTCAAGCAGGGCTATCTCTGGAACAGCGCGTCGGACCAGAACCTGTGGGAGTGGTTCTTCTCCGTCACCGCGGACAACGTGCTGCACCTGAGGAATCCGCTCAGCTCGCACTTCCAGAACCATCCGCTCGGCGTGAACCTGATGGCCAACACGGCGATGCTCGGCATCGGCATCCCGCTGGCACCGGTCACGCTCACCCTCGGTCCGACGGTCACCTGGGCCATCGCGCTCACCGGCGGTCTCGCCGGCACGGCGGCGGCCTGGTACTGGGTCTTCTCGCGGCATCTGGTCACCCACCGGGTCGGCGCGGCCATCGGTGGCGCGTTCGTCGGCTTCGCCCCGCCGATGATCTCGCACGGCAACGCGCATCCGAACTTCGTCGCGTGGTTCGTCCTGCCGTTCATCGCGTTGCTGGTCTTCAAGATCGCGCGCGGCGAGCGCCCGGTGCGCAACGGGATCTTCCTCGGCCTGCTGGCGGCGTACCAGATCTTCCTCGGTGAAGAACCGTTGCTGATCTTCGCGATGGCGTTCGCGTTCTTCGCCATCGCCTACTTCGCCACGAACCACCGCGAGTTCCCGCCGATGGCGAAACCGCTGGGGATCGGCGTCGGCCTCGGTGTCCTCGTGGCGCTCGTGCTGTGCGCTTTCCCGCTGTGGTGGCAGTTCTTCGGCCCGCAGAGTTATCAGGCGATCGAGCACGGCCCCGTCGGGAACGACACGGCCGCGTTCACCCGGTTCGCGACCCAGTCGGTCGCCGGGCAGCCGCAGGCCGCCGCGGACGTGTCGATGAACCGCACCGAGGAGAACGCCTTCTTCGGCTGGCCCTTGATCGTGCTGATGGTGGTGATCACCGCCTGGCTGTGGCGTGAGGTGTTCGCGCGGGCGCTGGCGATCTCGATGTTCGTGATGGCCTGGCTTTCCCTTGGTGTGCAACTGATCGTGGTGCACGAGGAAACCGGGATCCCGGGGCCGTGGAAACTCTTCTCGGAACTGCCCCTGTTCGAATCGCTGCTGGAGTCGCGGCTCGCGATGGGCTGCATCCCGCTCATCGGCGCCCTGCTGGCGCTGGCGACCGAGCGTGTCTACACGGTCGCGTCGAAACTGCCCGAAGTGCCGGGGGAGCGGCGATTCCCGTTGCGGCTGGTGTGGATCGGCGTCGTCGTCGCGGTCCTGCTGCCGATCGCGCCGACGCAACTGATCGTGAAGGAGCGGCCGCCGACGCCGCGGTTCCTCGCCGACGGGACCTGGCGGAGCTACGTCGCGCCCGGCGGGACCGTGGTGCCCGTGCCGCTGCCGAGTTCCGGCGAATCCGAACCACTGCACTGGCAGATCGACGCGGGCCTCGGCTACGCGATGCCGGAAGGCTACTTCGTCGGGCCGAGCGGCCCGGACGACAAACGCGGCCGTTACGGCGCCATCCAGCGGCCGACGTCGATCATCTTCGACCAGATCAAGCAGACCGGCGTCCCGGCTGCGATCACCGAGTCACAGCGGGTGCAGGCGCTGGAGGACCTGCGGTACTGGAACGCCGACGTCCTCGTGCTGATCCCGCGCGAACACCAGGACGCCTTCCGGACCACCGTCGACCTGCTGCTGCGGAAACCCGCCGAGTTCGTCGACGGCGTCTGGGTGTGGGACGTACGGACGATCACTCCCTGATCGTGGGATTCACGAGGCCTTGTGCTCGTTGACCCAGACCGTCCCGCATTCGAGCCTCGTCGCGACTTCGACGGCGTGCTCCTCGTCCGTTCCCCACACCGATGCGCGCGAGCCGGGTGTCGTGGTGTTCGCGAGCCCGAGCGCTTCGTCCACTGTGGAGCATCGGACGACCGGCAGCACCGGGCCGAACTGTTGCCCGGCCACCACGCGCATCCCGTCGTGCGCCTCGGCGACGATCGCCGGGGCGAAGAAGTAGCCGGGTCCGTCGAGCGGTCCGCCGGTGACGATCCGCGCGCCGTCCGACCGGGCCTGCTCGGTGAGGCCGGTGACGCGGTCGTACCGCGAGCGGTTGTTCACCGGCCCGATCTGCGTCCCGGGAGTCCGCCCGTCGCCCACCACGACCTTCCCCGCCAAGGCCGCGAGCGCCTCGACCACGCCGTCGTACGCGGACCCGACGGCGTAGACCCGTTTGACCGCCGTGCGAAGCTGCCCGCAATTGGTGAACGCGCTCCAGAACAGGTTTTCCGCGATGACGACCGGATCGGTGGCGGGGAGCACGATCGCGGGATCGTTGCCGCCCGGTTCCGGCGTCCGCCGTGTCACCCCGGGCGCGGCGGCCAGCCGCTCGCCGAGCGGATCCCGTCCGGTGAGCACCGTCAGCACTCCGGGCGGCAACACCTCCGCCAGCATCCGGCCCAGGTGCAGGGTGGTGAGCGGGGTGTGCGGCGACGGTTTGAGCACCACCGTGTCGCCCGCGGCGAACGAGGGCGCGAGTTCCGCGGCGGCCAGTCGCACGGGGAAGCTCCACGGCGTGATCGCGGCGACCGGGCCGTGGCCGGCGAGCCGCGGTTCGGCCCGCGCACCGGCGAAGTACCGGAACCGCGCGGCGGCCTCGGCGAACTCGTCTTTGGCCTCCCTCAGGGGTTTTCCCTGCTCCTCGGTCAGCACGGGGGCCAGCACCGGCGCGGCCTCCTCGACGACGACCGCGCACGACATCAGCGCCGCGTGCCGATCCGAGACACGCCAGGCGGGCCAGGCCTCGACGGCGGCGCGTACCGCTTTGTCGACATCGGCCGGGCCGGCGTCCGGAACGGTCGTGATCGGCTGCCCGGTCGCGGGATTCTCGACGGCGAGCCTCGGATGGTCCATGTGTTTCCTCCGGGGGAGAGTGCGGAGGGATCGCCGAAGAGACCGATGTGACGGCATCGGTTGTATCGAAGGAATCGCTGAGCGTAAGCGTACCTTCGCTGATCGAAAGAGGGTTCCGGCGAAAAGGCTAAATCCTCCGGTGGGCCACGTCACCGGCGCGCGCTTGTCACGTCCGGGCCGTCGGCCTCGTCCAGAGGGTGATCGCAACCGCACGAGGAGGACACCATGCCGCGCATTCCCGCCGTCAAGACCGCCGAAGCCGGCTTCCTGCTGAAGCTGATCTACAAGTTCGCCGGCAAGCGTTTCGGTGCCGTCCCCGAGCCGGTGGCCGTCTACGCGCACCACCCGGCACTGCTCCGGGCCAACGGCATGCACGAACTGCTGGCGGAGAAGGCCAGCAAGACGCTGCCGGCCAACGTGCGCGAGCTGGCCGTGTACCGCGTCGCGACCCAGCTCGGCTGCACGTGGTGCATCGACTTCGGGACCATGCTGCAACTGCACGAGGGGCTCGACATCGAACGGCTGAAGAACATCGACGACTACGCGAAGTCGCCGGCCTTCACCGACCAGGAACGGCTCGCGCTCGCCTACGCCGACGCGATGACCGCGAGCCCGGTGACCGTCACCGACGAGCAGGTCGCCGAACTGGAACGCGAGTTCGGCCGCAAGGGTGTCATCGAACTGACCTACCAGATCGGGCTCGAGAACATGCGTGCCCGGATGAACAGCGCGCTCGACATCACCGCGCAGGGCTTCACCTCGGGCGACGCCTGCAAGATCCCGCTTCCCTGAAACCCCCGCGTTTAGTCCTCTGGATGCGCCCAGGGCGCATCCAGAGGACTAAACGCGATCAGGCGTCGACGCGGGTCCGCGCGGTGGTGAGCTTGTCCGGGTTCGCCACGTCGTAGATCGCCACGATCTTCCCGTCGCGGATGACGAACGCGTCGACGTGCTCGTCGAGCGCCCGGTACTCGCCGGAGGCCGCCTGCGGCGGGATGTAGACCCCGAGGTCGCCGTTGACGAGCGCGAGCCTGGCCTTCTCGATCCCGGCCGGGTCGTACATCCGCATGAGCCCCTGGAACAGCCGGGTGACCTTGTCGAATCCGGCGACCGTGCGCACCGCCGTGCGCGCCTTGCCGCCGCCGTCGCCGACGAGGACCACGTCGGGGTGCAGGACCTGCGCCACCGCCTGGATGTCGCCGGTGAGCATCGCGGTCATGAACTTCTCGATGATCTGCTGCTGTTCGGCGAGCGCCGTCCGGGGCGGCGGATCGGCGTCGGCGACCGCGCGGCGACCGCGGGAACCGTGCTGGCGAGCGGCCTCCGGTGTACAGCCCAGGATCCCGGCGATCTCGCCGAACGGCACCGAAAACGCGTCGTGCAGGACGAACGCGACGCGCTGCTCCGGGGTGAGCCGGTCGAGGACCACCATCGCGGCCATCCGCATCCCGTCGTCGCGGACCGCGACGGTGAGCGGATCCTCCGACGACGGCGTGCCCAGCGGACCGAGGACCGGTTCGGGCAGCCATTCGCCGACGTACCGCTCGCGGCGCACCACCGCGGACCGCAGCCGGTCGAGGCAGATCCGGCTGACGACGGTGGTCAGCCAGCCCTTGTGGTCTTCGATGGCCGAACGGCGGCGTTCGTCCAGGCCGCTCAGGCGCAGCCAGGACTCTTGAACCGCGTCCTCGGCATCGGACAGCGTGCCGGTGAGCCGGTAGGCGACCGACACCAGATGGGGGCGCAACGTGGCGAAGTTCCCGGCGAGTTCGTCCAGGGCGGTGCTCATTCCCCGAGTGTGCCGCACGGTGGTCCGCGAGCGGGAACTTGGCCGTGTCCGGTAAGTCGGTTCGCGGTCTTCGCGCCCAGGTGGTCCCTGAACGGCACGGGCGGATGCGCCCGAGTACGACCCGGTACGAGGGCGATCCGCCCGCACCGTCAGGAACCACTTGGATCACGAAGCCCATCGAACCGGCTCACCGGACACGGCCTAGAGTGGTGAGCGTGGCAGGACGGATTCGGGACAGCGACATCGCGGAGGTGCGCGAGCGCAACCGGATCGACGAGGTCATCGGGGATTACGTTGCCCTCCGCAGCGCCGGCGGCGGCAGCCTGAAAGGGCTTTGCCCGTTCCACAACGAGAAGACCCCGTCGTTCAACGTGCGCCCCACTCACGGGACCTTCCACTGCTTCGGCTGTGGCGAAGGCGGTGACGTGATCAAGTTCATCCAGAAGATGGATCTGATCTCGTTCGTCGAAGCCGTCGAGCGGCTCGCGGATCGCGCGGGGTTCCGGCTGACCTACGAAGGCGGCGGCGGAAGCGTCCAGCGGGATCGCGGCACCCGCGCCCGGCTGATCGAAGCGCACCGCGCGGCCCAGGAGTTCTACGCCGAGCAGCTGCTCACCCCGGACGCGCGCGCGGCCAGGGACTTCCTGTCGGAACGGGGTTTCGACGCCGCCGCCGCGCAGACATTCGGCTGCGGGTACGCGCCCGCCGGCTGGGACAAACTCACCAAACATCTGCTCAACCGCGGGTTCGAGGTCAAGGAACTGCTCACCGCCGGGCTGGCCAAGGAGGGCCAGCGCGGGCCGATGGACCGGTTCAACCGGCGGCTGCTCTGGCCCATCCGCGACGTCGGCAACGAGGTGGTCGGGTTCGGCGCGCGGCGCCTGTACGACGACGACCGTGTCTCCGCGAAGTACCTGAACACCGCGGAATCGCCGATCTACAAGAAATCGCAGGTCATGTTCGGCCTCGATCTGGCCAAACGCGAGATCGCGAAGCGGCACCAGGTCGTCGTCGTCGAGGGCTACACCGACGTGATGGCGATGCACGCCGCCGGAGTGCCGACGGCCGTGGCGTCGTCGGGCACGGCGTTCGGCGAGGACCACATGAAGGTCCTCCGGCGGCTGATGATGGACGACGACGCCTTCCGCGGCGAAGTGATCTTCACCTTCGACGGTGACGAAGCCGGCCAGAAGGCGGCGTTGAAGGCCTTCGAGGGCGACCAGACCTTCGCCGGGCAGACCTACATCGCGGTCGCCCCCGACGGCATGGACCCCTGCGAACTGCGGCTCGCCAAGGGCGACACCGCCGTGCGCGACCTGGTCGCGCGGCGGATCCCGCTGTTCGAGTTCGCGATCAAGAGCATGCTCAAGGGCTTCGACCTCGATTCCGTCGACGGTCAGGTCGCGGCGCTGCAGAAGACCGTCCCGATGGTCGCGGGCATCAAGGACCGCGCCAGCCGCGACGGCTACGCGTCGAAACTCGCCTGGTGGGTCGGCTGGCAGGACGCTGCGCAGGTGGTGAACCGGGTCCGCGGCAGCGCGGGTGCCATGGCGAAACGCTCCACGACGATCGAGGTCCGGCGGCCCGCCGGCGCGGCCACCGCCACCGTGGAGGAGGACCTGCCGAGGCCCGCGCCCGGCGATCCACGGTTCATCGCGCAGCGTGAGGCACTCAAGGCGGCACTGCAGCAGCCGATGCTCGCCGGGGCCGAGTACGACGCGCTCCCCGAGGACGCGTTCACCCATCCCGTTTACGTCGCCATCCACAAGGCGTTGCTGTCCGCCGGGGGAGCGGGTTCCGGGTTGACCGGGCCCACCCTGCTCGACGCCGCCGTCCCGCACTGTCCGCAAGGGACGGTGCGGCGAGTGCTCAGCGAACTTTCGGTGGAACCGTTGCGCGCCAAGGGTGAGATCGACTCGCGCTACATCTCCGCGCAGCTCGCGGCGGTGCAGGAAAGCCTGGTCGCCCGCCAGATCAACGAGATCAAGTCGAAGCTCCAGCGGCTTTCACCGGTGGAGGCGCCGGACGACTACCGCGCGCTGTTCGGCGACCTCGTCGCGCTCGAGCAGTACCGGAAGGCGCTGAAGGAACAGGCCATCGGCGGATTGGACTGAGCATGGGCTGGCTGCGTCACCTGCTGGGCGACCGTGTCCCGGCGGATTTCGACGGCTCGCTGGACGACGGTGAGCACGTCGTCGGCAGCGCGGCCGTCGAGGGCGGCGGGTACCTGCTGGTGACGCCGCTGGGGCTGTGGATCCCGGGCCCGCGCCGGGTCGGCTGGCATCTGGTCGGCAAGGCCGCGTGGTCCGACGGGGTGCTGACCCTGACCGAGTCCGAGGAGACCGGGACCGCGGGGAAGGCCGTGCTGCTGGCCGACAAGACCCCGGTCCGGTTCAGGCTCGGCCGGCCGGGCAAGGTCCCGATCCTGGTGCGGCGGCGGGTCGACGGCTCGGTCCGCGGGCGGCACCGCAAGGACTTCGGGACCGGCGGCGCGTGGTTCGTCGAGCGCAAGGTCCCCGGACAGGACGGCTCGGTGCTGCAGGTGCGGCCCGATCCGGGCACCGACGCCGACGTGGTCAAGGCGATCGCCGAGGAAGCGGCCGAGAAGCTGGCGAAGCCCCACGGCTAGCAGTACGCTCGTACTGTATCGCTGGGAGGCGCCATGTGGGATCCGGTCAAGTACCTCGACTACGCCGACCTCCGGGCCCGGCCGTTCCACGACCTCGTCGGGCGGATCGCGGTCGAGAAACCCCGCCGGGTCGCCGACCTCGGCTGCGGACCCGGCAACTTGACCGCCGGCCTCGCACGCCGCTGGCCGGACGCGATCATCGAGGCCGGCGACAGCTCGCCCGAAATGGTCGAAGCCGCACGCTCACGCGGCGTCGACGCGCGAGTGCTCGACGTCCACGACTGGGTGCCCGAACCGGACACCGACGTGGTCATCTCGAACGCCGTGCTCCAGTGGGTCCCGGAGCACCGTGACCTGCTCCGCCGCTGGGTGGACCTCCTGCCGGCCGGGGCGACGCTCGCTTTCCAGGTCCCCGGCAACTTCGACGCCCCGTCGCACGCCCTGGTCCGCGCCCTCGCGCGCACCGAGGAGTGGGCTCCGCGCCTCGCCGACGTCGTCCTGCGGGAGAACGAGGCCGTCGACAGCCCGCTCGGCTACGGGAACCTGCTCGCCGACGCGGGCTGCGCCGTCGACGCCTGGGAGACGACGTACCTGCAGCGGCTGGCCGGGGAGGATGCCGTACTCGAATGGATCACCGGCACCTCGCTGCGACCGGTCAAGGAGGCCCTCACCGGGACCGACTGGGACCACTTCCGAGCGCAGATCGCCCGCGAACTGGACGAGGCCTACCCGCCACGCCCCGACGGGACCACCTGGTTCGAGTTCCGGCGCGTCTTCGTGGTCGCCACGGTGGGCTGACTTTCCTGTAGGCGAAAGGGCCCTTGGCCGCGTCACGCGCGGTCAAGGGCCCTTTCGGCTCGTCTCGGGCGCGGTCAGCGCTGAGGCCGCCCGAACCGCTCACCTACCTTGGCGCGAGCGACCCCGGCGGCGCCCTGCACCATGGGGTGGTCAGCGATCTTGCGGTAGGTCCGCACGATCTGCTCGTACCTTCCCCGGCCGGCCTTCGCGCCCAATATGTAGCCCGCAGCCGCACCCAGCAGGAACATCTTCATCCGAGTCCACGCCTCCGTTCGATCTTGCTCCGGCTGTCATTGTCCCTCAAAACGCGAGCTTGACGAGGTGACCGGGAAAAGTGGGGGTGGGTGAACGGCCGCCCGAGGGCATGGGCTAAAGTTCTCTCATCGGTCAGAGCGATCCGGCCGGTGCGAAGCACAATCCCCTGTAGCTCAACTGGCAGAGCATTCGGCTGTTAACCGGAGGGTTCTTGGTTCGAGTCCAAGCGGGGGAGCACAAGCCCAGGCCACGTGGCCTGGGTTTCTTCGTGTCTGGGGTACCAGGGGCGATTTGGCGCCCGGCTCGTGTTCGGCCGCCGCTCGCGTGACCCATCGTGATCACGACGACTTCTTCGAGGTCATGAGTCGGTGACCTCTTGCTACCCGGTTTGCTCTCTATCAGCAGATCAGCTGGGAGAACAGTGCGGCGGACGCGCCGAGGCGGTGAGCCGGTGGAACGACCTGGTGTCGTGACCGCGCGGAGCGGCGACGTCGCCGTGCTCGCCGCGGCGGCGCTCGGCGGGCTGCTGTTCGCGCCCGTCTTCGGTCTTTCCCCGCTGCTGCCGGCGATCGGGACCGTGGTCCTGGTGACCTACGGGGTCACCGAGCTCGGCAGGCGGATACCGGGCCTGATCCCGTGGCGGCCGGTGTTCGCCGTGGTGGCGGGCCTGCTCGCGGTCGTCGAAACGGTGCTGCCCGGGACCACGGTCGCCGGCATCCCGACGGGGGAGTCGGTGGCGGTGCTCGCCGAAGGGGCGGTCCACGGCTGGCAGCTGACACTGCAGTCGACCTGGCCCGCCCGGCCGGAACCGCGGCTGCTCGCGTTCGTGCCGTTGGCCGTCCTGGTCGCCGCCGTGCTCGGAATCGAGGTGCTGCACCGGCTTCGGCGTCCACTGCTCGCATTGGCTCCGGGGCTGCTCGTGCTGGTGCTGAGCCAGGCTTATGTCGCGGTGACCGGCGTCGCCGCGGTCGCCACCGGGCTCGGGTACGCGGCGATCGCCGGTCTGGCGCTGGTGGGCGGCGGGAGCACCGGGTGGCCGCGGCTGCTCAAGCTGATCGTGCCCGCCGTCGTGCTCGGCATCGTCGGCGCACTCGCGCTCACCGTCGCCGATCCACTGGCGAAACCCGCGTACTCGTTGAAGGACAAGGAATCCGTGCCGCTCACGGAGGACGCGGTCGTGAGCCCGCTCTCCGAAGTCGCGTACCGGAGCAAGAACCCGGTGCCGCAGGTCTTCCGCTACACCGGGGACACTCCGGCGTCACGCCGCTGGCCGCTGGCCGTGCTGGACGGCTTCGACGGCTCGAACTGGTTCCCCGGCGGTGGTTTCCGGCGCATGGGGGCGGAGATCGCGCCGGGTTCGGGTATCGAAGTCCCGGTGACCCGGCGTCAGGCGGCCATCGAGGTGACCGGTTCGCCCGGTCCGTGGCTCCCCGGCCAGGCGTCACCCGCGTCCGTCACCGGGATCGACGCGCTCGTGGACGAGGTGCGGGGGACCCTGGTCGCCGACCGGCCCGTGCCGTCGGTCCGTTACACCCTTGCCTGGTGGGAGCCCGAAGTCGGTGCGGACGCGTTGATGGGCGCGGGGCTGGCTCCTGGACTTCAGGGTGGGCTGGGCGGTCTCGCGACCGTGCCCCCGGCCATCGACGAACTCGCCGAACGGATCCTGCCGGAGTTGCGGCCGTCGTTCCAGACCGCCGTCGCGCTCGAACGCCACCTCGCCGAAAATCACCGGTTGGCCACCGGCGACGACTTGCCGACCGGGCACGGCTGGCCGCAACTGAGCCGTTTCCTGCTCGACGACAAACGAGGCACGAGCGAGCAGTTCGCCGCCGCTTACGTGGTTCTCGCGCGGCTCAAGGGAATCCCGGCCAGGCTCGCCGTCGGCTACCGCGCACCGGAACGCGTCGAGGCGCAGGGCGTGCGCGTGGTCCGCAACGCCGACATCCTCGCGTGGCCGGAGGTCGCGGTGGACAAGGTCGGCTGGATACCGCTGGACCCGGCCGGTGCCGCGAAACAGCGCGGGGCAGGCTCCGCGACCGGGATCGCCGCCGCCGTGGCGGAGGTCCGGACGCAGCTTCCACCGGAGCGGAAAATGCAGAACCCCCGGCTTCCGCCGAGTGAGTCCGAAGAGGACGAACCGGCGAGCGGGACCGATTGGGCGGGGATCGCCATCGTGAGCGGGATCGGGCTCGGCGCTTTCCTGGTGCTCTGGAGTGCGGGCGTGCCCGCCGTGACCGGCGTCCGCGCTTGGCGACGGCGGCATCGGGACGGACGGGCCGGGGTGATCGCCGCCTGGGCGGAAGCGAGGGACCGGTTACGGGCACACGGGGTCCCGGTGACCACCGGAATGACGGTGCGCGATCTGGCCGCGTCCGCCACCGTCTTCGGCCAGCAGTCTACAGTGGACGGTCTGGGCGCGCTGGCGCGATCGGTGGACGCCGCATTGTGGTCCGGGGCGGCGCCGGACGTCGCCGACGAGGCATGGACCTCGGTCCTGGTCGTCCGAAAAGGACTCAAGCGGCGGCCGTGGCGCGCGCGACTGCGTGCCGCGGTCAACGCCAGGGTCCTGTTCCCGCCGCGCGGCGACTGAGTCACGGAGTGCGGACGGCACCGCGGGTCGGCTGCGGCCCGCTGTCGTAGGTGCCTGGGGGATTCATGCCCTGGTGCGAGTCATGCCGACCTGGCAACTCTCACGAACGCTTCTCCCCCTCGCCGACGCGTGCATCAAGGGAAGGCGGCGTCGGACAGAACCGGCAGCCCATCGGATCGTCGGCCACTCGCTGGTCAAGTGCCACCTGGGGCGAGCCCGGGTCAGGTGGTCGTCAGGACGGCTCTGTGGCGGCTGGTGATGTCGGGGTGGCGTCTCGAAGGGCCGCATTGAGGTCGTCGGGCTCGACGCCGAGTTCGGTGCGGGCGATGTCCGGGTCGAGGATCATGGCGGTGGCGTGCAGATTGCTCCATTGTGCCGGGTCGAAACCGATGGTGAATCCTTGGCGGCGTTGCCGGATGCCTTCCCTGCGGAACAGGAGTTCGATGACGCCGGGGTGGAGCTTCCAGATGCGTTTCGGAGGGCGGCCGGTCGCGGTCGCGAGACGGGTGAAGAGATCGGCCCAACGAAGGTTCGCGGTGACGATCGGGTAGTCGCCGTCGGCGCGACGATCCAGTGCTGCGACGGCGGCTTGCGCGACCTGGGTGACGGTGACGACGGCGGTGGTGCCCGGGTAGGCGAGCACGTCCGCGTTACCGACGGACATGCTGTGCAGCATGGGCTCGAGCGGTGATTGCCGACCTGGGGTCGTGCCTGCGACGTAAGGGAGTTCGAGAACGGCCACGGAGGTTTCCGCGTCGACCGCGGCGCGTGCGCGCTCGGCTTGTTCGATTCTGCTGGCGATGTACGGGCTGAGTTCGGCCAGCCGGAGTGTCGGCTGTTCGCGCTGCAGGGTGGCGTAGAAACTGCCGAGGATGACAGCGCGGTCGCACTGCGCCCGGCATCCGGCGGTGAGCAACCTGGCGACGGGGGCGACGTTGGTGTCATGGAAGAACGCGGCGATGTCGGCGCTGCGCGGTGCGGCGACGGCGGCGGCCGATGCGACGACGATCCCCCTGTGGCCGGCAACGATGGTGTCGAGCCGCTCCTCGGACAGGTCGGTGAGGTCGCCGAGCTGGACCGTCACCGCGGCGGGGAGGTGCGAAGGTGGCGTGCGGACCAGCACTGTGACGTCGTGCCCGCGTGCCGATAGTTCACACACGATGTGATGTCCGATGAAGCCGGTTCCGCCTACTACCAGGACCTTCATGGGGCTGTCCTTTCATCGGTCGCGGTGAGCTCCCGCGGTGCGTGCCTCGAACCCTTGGGAGACAACGAGCTCCTGTCCTCGTTCTTCTGACGGCGGTCAGCGTCTTCGCGCTCGACGTAGCGCGTGACCACCGCCCGCTGCCCCAGGGCAGGCGAACGCCGTCGTAGAAGAAAGTACCCACGAAGCCGAAGACACTCACCACGATGAAGGCCAGTATGCCGAGACTGACGGGGAGATACGACAGAGACGACTCGGGCGGAGTCCCCGCGGGACGTGCCGTGTCCTCCGCCTCGGCGGTCCACGTCTTGTCCCGGTTGTTGATCGGGACGAGCAGCAGAATCGACATGACCACGCTGACGATCAGCAGCGCGCCGGCGGTGACGACGAGTCCGGCGCCGGGCTGCCGCCATCCGGCGATGAACCAAACCGCGGCGAGGACGAGCGAACCGATGTACCAGACCGGCATGACGGCGCCGAGCATCCGGCCCCGTGGGCACGGCCGCGCATCATGCTGTCCTCGGGAAGGGCGTCGAGGATCGGGTTGATGACGAACGCGACGGAGAACTCCACTCCGACCGTCCCGCCGGCGACCACGGTCGTGACGATCTGAAGTGCGTAGAACACGCCGTCCTTGTCGACGCGGCGCAGGAAGCCTGGTCCGAGGACCCGCATCGGGAAGGCACGGAATGCGCCGCCTTCCAACGGTTGCTCTCCACGATCGGCGAGGCGATGTCTGTGGCGACGCGGGCCATCCTGACCACCACCGGGATGGAGGTGTCGGGCACCGACAACGACTACGCGCCTCATGAACTCCTGGTCACCCGCAGGATCGTCCCGTCGGTGTGGCGCGCGCGGCGAGACGAGCGGCGCACTCGGCGCCGTGACGCGATGGTCGCGGCATGGAACTCGCGGCACGCCGTTGAATGTCCTGAGCCGGACTGCGAGCGTCACCATCCGGAGGACGGGACAGAACGCCGTCGTTCGCTCTAGTTCGGTGGCTGCTGAGTCGGCGGGCTGGGCTGCGGGTGAGCAGGCTGGGCGTTGTCGGGGAAAACCGGTTGTGCGGCCATCGGGTAGTTGACCGGCCCCGGGTACGGCGCGACGCCGGGTTGCCGAGGCGCACGGCCACTTTTGAGGACCGCGATCGCGACCAGGAGCCAGGAAAGCAGCGCGGCGACGTCGAGTGGGACGCCGACGCCCATGAAGACCAAGCGGATTTCGTCGCCGGTGAGCTGCTCGGACGCGACCCAGGACGCCACGTTCAACGCCACGAACTGCCAGATGATGCCGGCCAGCGTGGTGACGAGCATGACGACGAAAGCGCCCACCATCAGGCCGGGGACTCCCTTGGAGCGTCCTTTGATCGAGAAGACCAGGCCGAGGACCCCCACCACGAGCAGCAATACCCGTGGAATGGCCTCGATGATCGTGAACATGAGGTCTGACATGCCTTGCCTTCCACCGCTCTCCGCCGGGGATCGAGACGCCCGGTCTACGCCATGGCGATCCTAGGCGGTGACGGCGCCCTCTCGTGCTATCCCTGCGAATCGGCGAGCAGCTTGAGCGCGAGCGCTTTGAGTTCCGGACTCGCCGTCGCGGCGTTGCCGGAGTCGAAAGGCGGTCGCGGGTCGTATTCGACGGCGAGCTGGATACCGCGGGCGGTCTCCTCGTCTGCCAGCAGGGACGCGAGGTGGAGCGCGAGGTCGATGCCGGCGGAAACGCCCGCGGCGGTGACGATCTTGCCGACCCGAACGTACCGTTCGGGCACGTAGCGGACGCCGAAGGTCTTTTCCAGATAGTCCGCCGAGGCCCAGTATGTGGTGGCCCGGTCGCGGAGCAACCCGGCCGCGCCGAGGATCAGTGATCCGGTGCACACCGACGTGGTCCAGGTCGTGTGCCGGTGGACCCGGCGGATCCAGTCGAGCAGCACGTGGTTCTCCATCGCGGCGATCGTGCCGCGGTTGCCGGCGCCCGGAACCAGCAGCACGTCCAGCCGGTTCACCTCGGCCACCGAACGTTCCGCCAGCACCGCGACATTCCGGGTGTCCGTGCGCACCGGACCGCGATGCTCGGCGATCATCGTCACCGTCGCGCCGGGAAGCCGGGACAGCACCTCGGCCGGGCCGGTCGGATCCAGCAGGCTGAAGCCGTCGTAGAGCAGGATGCCGATCCTCAAACCCTTGGTTTCCGCTTGAGCCGTGCCGGTGGCGAAGCCGAGCGCCGCGGCGGCCGCGACGCCGGTCAGTACTGTTCTGCGTGTTGTTCCCGCGTTGTTCATGTCGCGAATTCTGGGGCGGTCAGGTCCCGATCGGGCGCGGCATGTCCGTCATCCTGCGAAGTGTGTCCCCGGTGAGCCCGTAGTGCCGGCGGAACGCCGTTCGCAGGGTTTCCGCCGAGGCGAACCCGCAACGCCGCGCGACCGCGGACATCGGCAACGCGGTGGACCGCACCAAATGGGCGGCGGCTTCGGTCCGGGCCGTTCGCACCGTGCGGGCCGGGGTCCTGCCCAGATGCTTGCCGAACAACCGGTTGAGGTGCCGGGTGGTGACGCCCGCTCGCGCGGCCAACGCGGACGGGCTGAGGTCTTCGGCGAGATGCGCGGAGATGTACCCCAGCAGATCCCGCACCACCCGGTTTCCGGGCGGCGGGGCGGCCAGGAACGTGCTGATCTGGGCCTGATCCGCCGGGCGGTGCAGATACGTCACCAGCTCACGGGCGACCTCGCGGGCCAGTGTCGGACCGTGGTCGTCCTCGATCAGCGCGAGCGTGAGATCCAGCGCGCTGATCACCCCGGCCGAGGTGAAGACGTTGCCGTCACGGATGTAGAGCGGGGCGGGATCCACTGTCACCGCGGGAAAAGTCGCGGCGAGCAACTCGCCGTATCCCCAATGCGTGGTGACCCGCCGGTCGTCGAGCAATCCGGCGGCCGCCAGCACGAACGTGCCCGTACACACCGAGGCGACGCGTCTGCTTCGTTCGGCCAGCCGCCGTACCTGTGTCAGCAGGCGCTCGTCCGCCGCGGCGGTCCCCGTTCCCGCGCCGCCGACCACGAGCATCGTGTCGATCCGCCCGGACACCTCGGCCAGTCGCCGGGCACCGGCGAGCATGATCCCCGACGAACTCCGTGTCGTCCGCCCGTCGACCGTGGCCAGCTCGACGACATAGGGCGGTTCGGCTCCGTGTGAGCTCGCGATCTCCAGTGCCCCGCTGGGACAGGCCACATCGAGGATCTGTGCGTCGTCGAACGCGACGATCACCACCCGGCGCGCTGGTTTCCTTCCTGATCCCACAAGGAGAAACTACGCGCGCGGCTCGGCCGGAGGTTCCCGTGGCTCAGTTCACCAGTGCCGCGCCGATGGTGCGGGCGGCGCGGGAGACGGTGTCGGACACCGCGCCGGGTGACTGTGGCGGCGCGATCACGGCCGCGACCGAACCGACCGCTTCGCCGGTCGGCAACAGGACTGGTGCTTCGACGGCGACGCGGTCGTGTTCGGCCTGCCAGACGGGGCAGAAGCGGCCGGTGCGTCGCGGCACCGTCGAACCCGGTCGGAGCAGGAGGCTGTCTTCCGGCCGGGTGAGGCTGGCGGCGGCGATGAGGATATGGCCGTCACAGGGTACGGCGAGTACCGAACTCGCCCGGGTGGCCGCGGCCAGTCTGCGGAGTTCGCCGCGGGCGAGTTCCAGCAGTCGCGGATAGGGCTGCCACGATTGACCGAGCCGGAATGCCTGCGCGCCGACGCGATAGCGGTTTTCACTGCGCTGGACAACCTCCAGCTCGGTCAATTGCTCGAGTAATCGGTGTGCGGTCGCTTTCGGTATCGAGCAGGAATTCGCCAGCTGAGTCAAACCTGCTTCACCTTGATGTCGTACCAAGGCGTCCAATAGGGTGAAAGCGCCTTCGAGAACGCTTCTGGGTCTTCTCTTGGTCTCCATTGAATTCCCCTCGCGCGGTCCACTGGACGGAATCCTTGCTGACAAGGACGTGCCGTCGGTGTCAGGGTGAAACTGTCCCGGTGCGTATCTTCGGTCAAAAACCACGAACTGGGAAGAGTGCGTCCATCGAACGGAAAAGGGGTTCCGGAAAATGCGAAGATCCATTCGGCTGGGAACGGTGTTGGCTGGTCTGCTCGCGGGGCTGATCGCGACACCGCCGGCCGCGGGTGCGGAGGAGGCAGGCGTCGGTATCACCGCCTCGTCTTCGTCTCAGAAACCCGCGGCGGATTTCGACGGGGACGGGTTCGCCGACAAGGCGGTGTGGCGTCCGGGCAACGGTATCTGGTACGTGATCCGCAGCAGCAACGGAAGTGTGGTGACACAACAGTGGGGCGTCTCGGGTGACGTACCGGTCGCCGCGGACTACGACGGAGACCGTCGGGCCGACTTCGCCGTATGGCGGCCGAGCAATGGTACTTGGTACATCATCCAGAGCAGCACCGGCGCGGTGGTGACCCAGCAGTGGGGAGTGGCCGGTGACGTTCCGCTGACCGGCGATTTCAATGGTGACGGGCGTTCCGATTTCACCGTGTGGCGGCCGAGCAACGGTGTCTGGTACGTGCTGAACATCGCCACGGTGCAATGGGGTGTGGCCGGTGACGTCCCGGTGTCCGGTGATTTCAACGCGGACGGGCGAGCCGACTTCACCGTCTGGCGCCCCAGTAACGGTGTCTGGTACGCGCGTGGAATCGCGACGCAGCAATGGGGCACCGCGGGTGACATTCCGGTGGCCGGTGATTTCAACGCCGACGGACGTGCCGATTTCGCCGTGTGGCGGCCGAGCAACGGTGTTTGGTACGTGCTCGGTATCGCGACGCAGCAATGGGGCGTCGCAGGTGATGTTCCGCTGGCAGGCAATTTCGGTGGCGACCCGCGTGCCGATTTCGTGGTGTGGCGTCCCTCGAACGGGACTTGGTACGGTCTCGGCCTGTTCACCACCCAGTGGGGGACACCCGGCGACGTCCCGGTGTGAGCCGCCTTCCTGCCGCCGACCGGGTGAAGGAACGGCGGCTTCGGCTCTGGTGACGTAAGAACGCCGTAGCTCGGGAATGCCGTGCCGCTGGTATCGACAGCGGCACGGCATTGTCCCTACCTGCCAGGCGATCCGGTTACGCGGCCATGCCCGGGACGCGTTGCGTTCGCCCAGTCACGCCCACGCCGGCGACGGGAACACCAGCGCGGTTCTCGGCTGGCTGAATCGCCGGGTGGCGTCCGGCAACTCGTCGAGCCTCCCGTGTTCCGCTTCCAAGCACGTGTGTGCCGGGCCTGGACACGCGAATCCCGCCATCCGGCGAGCAGGGACCGGCACACCATGATCGCCGTGCTCTTCACTGCTCCGCGTCGCGGAGGTCGGGCATGTCCCTCAGCTGTCTGCGCGAGGTGATCCCGAGCTTGCGGAAGATGTTGCGGAGATGGGCGTCCACCGTGCGGGGGCTGAGGAACAGGCGCGTGGCCACCTCTTTCGAAGTCGCGCCCGCCGCGACCTGGCGGGCGATGTGCGTCTCCTGCATGGTCAGGTGGTCGTAGGAGTGTTCGGAGCGGCCGCGGGCCACCTCCCCGGTCGCGCGCAGCTCGTCGGCGGACCGCCGGGTGAACGCCTCCAGCCCGATCTCCGACAGCTGTTCGTGCGCGGTGCGCAGCTGTTCGCGTGCGTCGCGACGACGGCCCGCGCGGCGTAACCACTCGCCGTACCGCAGATGCGCCCGCGCGAGATGCACCGCGAGCGGGCCGCTCGCCAGGTGT
The DNA here is from genome assembly GCF_055588925.1 of Amycolatopsis sp. NPDC041971. Taxonomy (NCBI): domain Bacteria; kingdom Bacillati; phylum Actinomycetota; class Actinomycetes; order Pseudonocardiales; family Pseudonocardiaceae; genus Amycolatopsis; species Amycolatopsis sp. NPDC041971. The sequence goes on from NZ_JBVJCE010000016.1 coordinate 162,985, forward strand.
CCGAGGGCTTGCTTGTGGTCGTCCTCGGAGTCGCTGACCAGCGCCCGCGCACCCGCCACGACTCCGAGGGCGAAGGTGGTTCCCGCCGGTTCCGTGCGTTCGGCCAGCGATTCCAGCGCCGACCGGGCGGCGTCGGCATCCCCGCACCGGACCGCGGCTTCCACCAGTTCGGGCAGCGCGATACCGGTGAGGAAAAGGTCACCGCTCGCCACGGCCCGCTTCGCCGCGTCCAGCGCGGCCGGGTACTCGGCGAGTCCGTTGTACAGCACGGCCATGGCCCAGTGGGCGTTCGCGGTCAGCTGGCCGTTGCCCCGGTTCGTCGCTTCGGCGAACAGGTCGAGCACCTCTTGACGGCGGCCCCGCATCGCCGCCAGATGCACTCTCGGGTAGAACTGCGGCGGATCGCCGACGGCGTCCGCGATCGCTTCCTCCTCGGCGATCGCGGCCATCGCCCGCCCGAAATTCCCGGTGAGCACCGCGTGCAGCGCCACCTGCGACAGGCCGAGCCGGATGGTCATCGGCGCTCCCGAGTCCCGCCCGGTCCGCACCAGCCAGTCGACGATCGTCGCGTGCAGCTCGATGTCCCACAGTTCACCCGCGAGCACGGTGGCCAAGGCCGGTGTCCTCGTCCACCCGGCGTCGTCGCCGGTGAGGACCCGGCGAAGCGACGGCACACCGGCGTGGTGGCCTTCGGTGGTCAACCGCACCAGCGCGTCGAGAAGGTCCGGCGGCCCTGATACCGGCGGCGCCGAGCGGGCCGCGTCGAGGACCCGGTCCAGGACGCCCGCGGCCCTTCCGACGACGAGCCCCATCTCCAGCGCCGCGACGAAACACTCCCGCGACCGCTCCGGATCGACGGCGGCGAGCCGTTGCGCGGCCCGCAGAATGAGTTCCGGCCCGCGGACGGCTCGCTCCGCGCCTTGCACGAAGGCGATCCGCCCGCGCAGCAAGTCCACCGAGGCGTGCTGGGGGACGTCCAAGGTCTCGGTGTCGACGCTGGCCAGCAGATCCGCCGCCGCGTCCGTCCCGCCCGCCTCGAGCGTCGTTCGCGCGGCCGCGAGCGTGCGTTCGGTCTGCTTGGCGGGGTCGAGTGACAGCGCCGCCGCGCGTTCGAGGAAAGCGGCGGCGGCCGCCACGCCCCCGCGTGCCTGCGCACGCGACGCCGACAACTCCAGCTCCGCCGCGACCTGCTCGTCCGGCCCGGTGGTGGCCTGAGCACGGTGCCAGGCCCGGCGGTCTCCCGCGGCTGCCGGATCGGTGACCTCGGCCAGCGCCCGATGGGCCGCGTGGCGCCGCTCCGGTTCGGCCGCGCGGTACGCGGCCGAGCGTGCCAGCGGATGGCAGAACCGCGCCCGTGTGTCGAACACGATCAGCCCGGACGCTTCGGCTGCGGCGCTCGCGGCGGGCACGTCGAGCTCCCACCGTCTCGCGGCCGCCCACAGCAGAGCGGGGTCGCCGGTGGGGTCGGCGCTCGCGAGGATCAGCAGTTGCCGCGCGTCCACGGGCAGTTCCGCGATCCTGGCCCGGAAACTCCGCTCGATCCGGCTCGCGAGCGGTGACGGCGCCGGCAGCGCGAAGCCACCCGCTTTCGGCAGCTCGATCAGCGCCAGCGGATTGCCGCGTGCCTCGGCGAGCAGGCGATCACGCACCCGCTCGTCGAGCGTCACGGTCTTCTCCTCGGCCAGCAGGGCACGCGCGTCCGCGTCGCTCAGACCACCGACCGTCAACCCGGGCAGCTCGTCGAGGCCGCGGACCGGGTCCTGGCCGCGGGCGGCGAACACCATCGCGATCGGCTCGGCCGCGATACGCCTCGCCAGGAACGTCAACGCCCTCGCCGAGGCGGTGTCCAGCCAATGCGCGTCGTCGAGAACGCACAACATCGGACGCGTTCCCGCGGCGGTGGCCAGCAGTTCGAGCGCGGCGAGACCAACCCGGAACGGGTCCGGCGCGCCGTCGGCCAGCCCGAAAGCGACGAGGAGGGAGTCACGGTAGGGAGCAGACAGCGCGTCGAGATGCGCCAGCGCCGGGACGCACAGCTGATGCAGTGCGGCGAAGGGCAGTTCACCCTCGAACTCCGAACCGGACGCGCGGATGAGCTGGAACTTCTCCGCGGTCGCGTGGGCGATGTGGTCCAGCAACGCGCTCTTGCCGATGCCGGGGTCACCACGGAGGACCAGCACCCCGCCCTCGCCTCTGCCCGCCGCGTGGACCAGGGCGAGGAGGCGAGCGATCTCGTCTCGCCTGCCGACGAGCGAGCGGGAGGACGTCGGGGGCATGGTCCGAACCCTAGCGAGGCGAAGTAGGTGATTGTCACCGACGCGAGCGGAGGGGTGCCCGCGCGATCGTTTCGGCATGACAGTACGAGCGACGACACGGACATCGCGCGGAGTCGCGATGATCGGCCCGGCGACCGCCATGTTCCTGGTCATTCTCGACGCCGCGATGGTGAACCTCGCCGGGTCCACGATCCGTCAGGGCCTGGCGCTCACCGCCGCCGAACTGACGGTGGTCGTGGACAGCTATCTGGTGACGTTCGCCGGTCTGCTGCTGCTCGGCGGCAGGCTCGCCGACGTGCTCGGGGCCAGGAAGGTGTTCCTGACCGGGATGGCGGGCTATCTCGCGGCCTCGGCTTTCTGCGCGCTGGCCACCAGTGGCGGGATGCTGATCGCCGGGCGGATCGGGCAGGGGATCGGGGCGGCGGTCCTGATGCCGGCCGCGCTCTCGCTGGTGCTCGGCATCTACTCGTCGCCCGCGGAACGCACCCGCGCGATGGGGAGCTGGGGCGCGGTCGCGGGAATGGGCAGTCTCGTCGGCGTCTTCCTCGGCGGAACGCTGACCGAGCTGCTCGGCTGGCAGGCGGTGTTCGTGACTCCGGTGCCGTTCGGCGTCATCGGGGCGATCGTCGTGTGGCGCGCGGTGCCGTCGGTCCCCGGCAGGCCGGGCCGGTTCGACGCGCTGGGCGCCGTCACGATCACCGTCGGGATCTCCGGGCTCGCGCTGGGTATGGTCTCGGCCTCCGACGCGGGATGGACCGCGCCCGGCACCGTCGTCGGCCTCGTCGCCGGACTCGTTTCCCTGGTGGCGTTCGTGTTCGTCGAGCGGCGCTCCGCGCGTCCGCTGGTCCCGCTTGGCGTGTTCCGCCGGAAACCGGTGGTCACGGCGAATCTGGTGATGGTGCTGATCGGCGGCACCCTGACGAGCCTGTTCTTCTTCCTTCCGCAGTACCAGCAGGACATCCTCGGGATGAGCCCGCTGGCGACCGGTATGACCCAGCTCCCGCTCGCCGTCATGATCATCGTGGGCAGCGTCCTCGCGCCGATGCTCGCGAAACGCGCCGGGCCGGGCCGCGCGCTGTCACTCGCCCTCGTCGTCCTGCTCGCCGGTTTTCTTTGGCTGGCGCTGGATCCGACGAGCAGTGGCTTCTCGGCCGGCCTGTTGGGCGCGTTCCTGCTGATCGGCGCCGGACTCGGGCTGGCCGCCGTCAACGCCACCGCGATGGCGGTCCGCGACAGCGCGGACGGCGAAGCGGGTCTGCTCAGCGGGCTGGTCAACGCCGCGCAGCAACTGGGCGGCGCGGTCGGGCTCGCCGCGCTCGCCGGGATCGCCATCGGCGCCGCGGGAACACACGGGGACATCTCGTTCACGACCGCTTTCCTCGGCGAGGCCGCGCTCGTCGTGATCGCCCTCGCGGTATCGCTCGTCTCCGCGGCCAGGACACGACACTGACCTCCTCCACGAAAGGACCTTCCACAATGGACACCGTGCTGGTGACCGGCGCGACCGGAACCGTCGGATCCGCCCTGATCCCCGCCCTGCGGGCCCGCGGAGTCACCGTCCGCGCCATGACCCGCGACCCCGGTCGTCTCGTTCCCGGCGCCGAAACCGTGGTCGCCGACCTGCGTGATCCCGGATCGGTCACCGCGGCACTGCGAGGCGTCGACGCTGCCTTCCTCAACAGCCCCTCCGCACCCGATGCCGCCTCGCTCCAGATGAGGTTCGCCGACCTCGCCCGAGACGCCGGCGTGAACCGGCTCGTGCTGCTCTCGCAGTACGCGGCACAGGCCGGCTCGCCGGTGCGGTTCCTGCGCTGGCACGCGGAAGTCGAAGCACATCTGAAGAACCTCGGGCTGGACCACACCGTGCTGCGCCCCAACCTCTACCTGCAGGCGCTGCTCGCCTTCGCCGGCACCATTTCGCAGGGCTTCTTCGCGGCGCCTATCGGCGACGCCGCCGTCAGCGCCATCGACACCAGGGACATCGCGGACGCCGCCGCGGCCGTGCTGACCGGTCCGGGACACTCCGACCGCACCTACACGCTGACCGGACCCCGCGCCGTGACCCACCGCCAGATCGCCGACGCGCTCTCCGCCGCCACCGGGCGCAGCGTCACCTTCCACGACGCGACCGCCGATCAGTTCGCCGCCGCGTTGACCGGCCTGCTCCCGCCCTGGCAGATCGAGGGCCTCATCGAGGACTACGCCCACTACGCCAGAGGCGAAGCCGCCGAAGTGCACACGTCCGTCGCCGACCTCACCGGCAAACCCGCGCGGGACATCGTCGACTTCGCCCACGATCACGCCACCGCCTTCGCTTCTGCGTGAAAGGAAGCCGATGATTTACCACTGCATTCGGCTCACTCTCAAACCCGGTGTCACCGAGGAAGACGAGGCGGCGGGACTCGCGCGGCTGGGTGAGCACAGCAACGCCATTCCCGCCATCAAAGCACGCGTCGTAGGTCCCGACTTCGGCGGGGAATTCGAATATGGCGCTGTCACGGTGCTCGAAGTCGACAAATTCGTGTCGTACGACGTCACCGACGACCCGGATCCGGAGATCGGCGCGAAGATCGCCGAGGTTCACCGGTGCCGGTTCGAGAACGTGCCGGACGTCGCCGCGTCGGTAACAGACCTCAACGAGTACCGCGGTAGCGCCGCACCTGGGTGAGTTATTTTCGGTGTTGTTCGTTCGCTTTCATTATTGTTTAAATCGCGAACGTGTGTTCGATTGCAAGTTTGAGCTTGCGAGTGCCGCGCTGGAGATGTGAGCGTCTCATGCGGTACTGGCACGTAAGCACATGAAGGCCCCCTCGCTTGCGCCTAGGTACATGAAGGGGGCCTTCACGGAACGGCGATCCGGACGTCACCGGCAGAACGTTCTCGGCCCTGCGTGACCGGACCGGTCACGCGCGACCGTGTGAATTTCGGGTCATCCAACGCACCGAAATCCACACAGTCCGCATCGAGAGGACTGAATGCGGGACCTCCGCCGGCCGCGGCGGCAGACGAACCGGAAGAACCCGCCGTCACCGAGTTCTGCCGGTCCTTCCTCATGGTCGCGGGCTGCTCCGGCCGGTGGAATCGGGGTCAAGAACGCCAACTGGTCAGGGAGGTCGGCGTGGCAGGTCACCGCGATACCCAGGTGACTTCGCTGGCGGACAGGGCGCCGTCTGCCGAGGGAAACGCTTTCGTGGCGGCGTTGCACGCCGAGCACCGGGATCATCTGCCGCGCTTCACCCGCGGCCTGCCGCCCACCGATCCTGGGGCAGGCCCGGTCCCGGATGTCGCATTGGAGACGCTCAGTATCCCCAATGCGGTTGGGGACATCGGACTGGCACCGCTCACGAGGCCGGCTCTTCGTAGCGGCTGGTGATCGCGGCGGCGCGGTCGCGCAGGGAGGCGCGCAACCACGGCGGGGCCAGGGCTTCCGCGTCCGTGGAGAGCTGCCACAGCGCCCATTCGGCGTGGCGCGCGTCCTGGAAGGTCACCTCCAGCCGCAGTCCGCCGTCCTCGTCGGTCTCCTCCGCGAGGACGGCCAGCGCGGTGCCCACCAGCTCTTCCCGCCGCCCCGACGCCATCCGCACCAGCACGGTGACCTGGTCCCCGCCGGTCCGGAACCGTGTACTGCGTTCGTGCCAGGCCCGGTCCAGATCGACCCGGTCCGGTCGTTGCGCCGGTTCGGGAAGTTCCTCGGCGGCCCGCAGCCTGGACAGCCGGTAGGTGCGGTCCTCACCGGATCTCGTGGCCAGCAGGTACCCCTGATCCCGGACGGTGACCAGCCCGATCGGGTCCACCGTGCGCCACTGGGCCGCCCGCCCCGTCGCCGCGTAGTGGATGCGCAGCTTGTGGCCGGCGAACACCGCGCGCCGGACCTCGGTCACGATCGCGTCGGACACCTCCTCGGCGGCCACCCGGCGGGAGAGGAGGTCGATCTCCGGGTCGACGAGCAGGCGCCGGGCCGCGCCCGCCGCGGTGTCCCGCTGGCTTTCCGGCAGCGCGTCGATCACCTTGAGCATGGCCGAGGCGAGCGCCGAGCCGAGACCGAACGCCTGCGCGCCGCGTCGTGAGCCGGCGATCAGCAGCGCGAGCGCCTCGTCGTGGTTCAGCCCGGTGAGTTCGGTCTGGAAACCGGGAAGCAACGCGAAACCGCCGTGCCTGCCGCGTTCGGCGTAGACCGGGACACCCGCCGCGGACAGCGCCTCGATGTCGCGCAGCACGGTGCGCGTGGAGACCTCCAGTTCGCGGGCGAGCGTGGTCGCGGACAGCCGGCCGCGGTGTCGCAGCAGCAACACCAGCGAGACCAGCCGGTCGGCGCGCATGGGAAAACTCTAGCGGAATACACGACACAGGATGTCGTGATTCACTGCGAGGCTCATCCGCATGACAAGCAGGACTGTGGCCACCGAGCCGAACGAACTGGGCAAATTCTTCATCGAGCGAGGCAACGCGGGCGATGTCGACGGACTGGTGGCGTTGTACGAACCGGACGCCGTGCTGGCGTTCCCGCCGGGCAACATCGCGACCGGGCACGCGGAGATCCGCAAGGTGTACGAGGAGTTCGTCGCGGCCGCGCCGGAACTCCTGCCGGGCAGGCAGCATCCGGCACTGGTGGGCGGCGACCTGGCGCTCACCGCGTCCACGCTGACCACCGGTGAGACGACCATCGAGGTCGCCCGCCGTCAGCCGGACGGATCCTGGCTCTGGGCGCTGGACCAGCCGGTGTTCGTGCCGTGACGGGACGGCTCGGCGGTGGCGGATCCGCGTCCGGCACCGGCGAAGCGTGTGGGGGCAAAAAGTGCGATTTCTGGGCGAAACCATGTTTACCTTGGTGTAGGTGGAGCCCTTCATG